>NZ_JBYSWZ010000009.1:144881-381229 GCF_058781685.1 Burkholderia sp. FW306-1C-G01B | reverse complement strand
TCCGCTTATTCGTTAGGTGGACACGATACTCCCAAGCGTCTCGGTCAAACTCAAGATGGGTTCGCTAGCCGCTTACGCTGAAGCTCATCCGCTACGTCGAGAACGGCAACTGGCCGATCAGCAACAATCCCTGTGAGAATGCGATCAGGCCGTCCTGCGTCGGACGCCGCGGATGGTTGTTCAGCGATACCGTCGATGGTGCGAACGCGAGCGCCAATCTCTATACGCTCGTTGAGACGGCGAAAGCGAATGGCATCGACCCGTATCGCTATCTCACCTGGCTGTTCCAGCGGCTCCCACTGGCGACGACTGTCGCCGACTACGACGCGCTGCTACCGTGGAAAATGCTTGCCGATATGCATTGACGTTTCATGAAGCACTGAAACGACGTGGTCTAGATCAAGTCGACAATGGGGGAACCTGTCCGCATTTTTGTGGGCGAGGCGGTTGAACAGCGCGTTATCCGCGCGCCTGCATAAATCGCTCGCCGAACAGGATAGCAAACTGGTTCATCGCTGATTTCCAGTCGAAAGCAGCCCGCACAGTCTTGGCCAGCACATTGCGCAGCGCCAGCCAGAGCAGCTTGATCGCCGCCTCGTCATTCGGGAAGTGGCCGCGCGTTTTGATGATCTTGCGCAGTTGCATGTTCAGACTTTCAATGGCATTCGTGGTGTACACAACCCGTCGAATTTCCGGCGGGAACACGTAGAACGGTACGACGTGCTCCCATGCCCGCTGCCACGATTGCACGATGGTCGGATATTTCTCGCCCCACGGGCCATCAGCGAAGTCCTGTAACGCCTGCCTTGCCGCTTCTTCGCTGGCAGCCGCGTAGATCGGGCGCAGTGCTGCGGCGAGCGCCTTACGGTCCTTGTAGCTGGCGTATTCGAGACTGTTGCGGATCAGATGCACGATGCAGGTCTGAACGGTTGTCCGCGGATAGGCTGCGCTGATGGCCTCGGTCAACCCTTTTAGACCATCGACCACGGCGATCAGGATGTCCTGGCAGCCGCGCGTCTTCAGTTCGTTGAACACCTTGAGCCAGAACTTGGCCCCCTCGGTCTGCTCGATCCAGAGCCCCAGCACGTCGCGCTGGCCGTCGGCCTGAATGCCCAGGGCCAGATAGACAGCTTTGTTGCTGACCACGCCATCGTCACGGATCTTGACCCGCAGTGCGTCGAAGAACACCACCGGATACATCGTTTCGAGCGGGCGGCTCTGCCAGCTCAGCGCCTCGGCCATCACCTCGTCGGTGACCGAGCTGATGAAGTCGGGCGACACCTCGGTGCCATAGTGCTCGGCTAGAAATCCCTGAATCTCGCGCACGCTCATGCCGCGGGCGTACATCGCGATGATGCGTTCGTCGAAGCCGGTGAAGCGGCGCTCGTGCTTGGGAATCAGGATCGGCTCGAAGCTGCCGTCACGGTCACGAGGCACGTCGACCCGAACCGGGCCACGATCGGTGATGACCGTCTTGCCGCTGGCGCCGTTGCGCTCGTTGGCCTGACCGAGCGGCTTGGGCTGGCCAGGCGGGTAGCCAAGATGCAGATTCATCTCGGCGCCCATCGCCCGTTCGATAACCGCTTTGTTGAACGCCAGCATCAGATCCTGCACCTCGGCCGGCGACATCGGCCCCTTGACCAACTGGTCCAGCAGTTCCTTGGGCAGCTCAGGCAGCGGCCCGCGGGCCGCTGCCTGACGCGCTACAGTTTGCCTTTTCTTCTTCATTGGCATATCCATGACTTTTACACCTCATGATATGCCTCGCCCACGAAATCACGGATAGGTCCCAATGGGGTGTTGAAATACTCCTTCGACTATCATGGAAACTCGCAGCATCAGCCTCCCAGTTTTATATTTCGGTACACCTGTCGCCCTCGTTTCCAGCCTGAATCCAGACGGCACAACGAATCTTAGCCCGATCTCATCCTACTGGGCGCTTTCCAATACATTAGTGATCGGCTTGAGCGAGATCGGTCAATGCCGTCGTAATCTGCAACGATGCGAGGAATTGGTACTCAACTTGCCAGACGCACCGCTGTGGGCAAACGTCGAGGCCATCGCCGCGACTTCCGGGTCTGAAGCCATGCCTGAGATAAAGAAGCAGATGGGGTATCGATTCGAACGCGATAAATTCAAGCGTGCAGGGCTCACCACGAAAGCTAGTGAATGCATCGCTCCAATGCGAGTCGCTGAGTGTCCGATACAAATTGAAGCGAGCCTGGTCCGCATCCATCGGATAGGTGACGAGGCTGACGCCATGATTGCCGCCGAACTTAGAGCACTACGGATACATGTGCATACCGAACTGCTATCCCCCGAAGATCGAATTCATATCGAGCGATGGCATCCGCTGTACTACGTCTTTCGTCAGTACTTCTCTCTTGGGGCGCACCTAGGAGAGAATTTTAGAGCCTAGCACGCGGCGGCGCCGTATGCCCCTTGATTCCGAGGGCGTCCTAGATGGATCGCATACGGTGGATCGCAAGGAAGCAATTGTCGAAGCGAATCGCGTGCGGAACGCGCGCAAGCACTTTGGTGACCACGAGCAACCCGAAATCATCGCCGATCTGGAAGAGGCGGCCCGCTGGATGCTCGAACGGGTCTGCGAGAACGCGTACACCCTGGAGCCGGATGTTGTCCCGCGCTTGGTAGCGTTTGGTGAGTGGTACCACCAGACGCTCGTCGAGCGCCACGCGGCGCAGCAAGCAACAGGTTCGACCTAACACCGTCAAAAAAGCAAAGCGTGGGCGAGCGTGGCGACCGAATCAAGTGCAATGGTCGAAGCAAGGACGAGGCATGCCGAATACTCGGTCCTGCGGGGGCGGATTGTCGAGCACATCTTCGTCGGCGAGGCCATGCGACGGCTTTGGCAGCTCGGCCTCCTGAACGTCGAGATCCTCCGTGCGGAGTTCGATTCGAGCGGCTATGCACGTAACGCCGGCCGCGGTACACGACAGCCAGCCGTATCTGGATCGACTGGAACGGCAGCGCAAGCACTTCGAGTTCAAGGTGGACGCGGTCGGGCTGGATGTGGGCTACTTCACGCCAGCGGTATGCCAAGGGTTGGAGGAACGCGGGATTGCCGGGGTGATGGACTATCGCACGCCGAACCACAAGCCGGGCATGTTCTACAAACGGCAGTTCCAGTACGACGCATATCGCAACGAATACGTGTGCCCGCAGGGGCAGGCGCTGCTTTACAGTACGACCAATCGGGCCGGCTATCGCGAATACAAATCCAATGCACAAATCTGTCGGCACTGCCCGGTGCGGGCACAGTGTACGAACAGTGCCAACGCGGTGAAGGTGGTGACGCGTCACGTCTGGGAGCGGGCCAAAGAACGGGGGGACGCGCGACGTCTGACCGAATGGGGCCAGCGCATTTATGCGCGGCGCAAAGAGACCGTGGAGCGCAGCTTCGCCGACGCCAAGCAACTGCATGGGCACCGTTATGCCCGCATGCGCGGGCTACGCAAGGTCGTTGAACAATGCTTGCTGGCCGCGGCGGCGCAGAACATCAAGAAGATCGCGATGCTGGTGGCCCGGAAGGGGAAAAAGGGGCCAGCGGGTCCCGATTGGCGATTCGTACGCATGCTGCTGCGTCTGGTGAGCCGTTTGCCCAGCAGATTCGACTGCTCGTTCGCGGCGAGTCTGTAACCCTGATTCCAGAAAGACAAAACCCCACGCTTCGAAAAACGTGGGGTTCGTCAGCAGTCTGTGCCCGTCCTGCAAAGGACGGGCTGTTTTTGCATTGCCCTGCGCAGAATGCGTAAATTACGTATAATACGCATTCAACAGTCCCCGGAGGTCGCCATGCCAACCATTACTGCAACCGATCTGGCACGCAACACGCGCCAGATCCTCGACCAGGTCGCGCAGCGTCGCGAAACCGTCGTGGTCGAACGTAATCAGACCGTAATCGCTCGCCTGGTGCCGGCCGAACCCGTCATGAACGCAGCGCAGGCGCTCGAGGGCTTGCCGCAAACGCTAGGCGCCGAGGACGCGGCCCGCTGGCTGCGCGATAGCCGCACTGGCTTCGAAGATGGAGTGCGTGACCCGTGGGCGTGATCATCGACAGCTGCGTTTGGGTGGGCTTGGCAGGTGGTGCAGTTGAGCCGCGCGCCGTGATCGACACTGCTGGCGATGCGCCGGTGTTCATCTCAACGGTCTCGCTCGGCGAACTGGCATTCGGCGTGCACGCATGCGCGGACGCCGCTGAGCGTGCGCGGCGGGCCGCACACCTGAGGCAGCTCGAGCGCCGGCCGGTGCTCGACGTCACGCGCCACACCGCGGCCGCGTTCGGCATACTGGCAGCGGCCGTTAAGCAAGCCGGCCGCTCGCCGCGTCCGCGCTATAACGATCTGTGGATCGCGGCGCAGGCGATCGAGCACGGCTACGTGCTGATGACGCTGAACACCGCGGATTTCGCGGATTTGCCAGGGCTGACCGTGTTGGTGCCGGCAGCGGCGGCCTGATCCATACCTACACCACAGGAACTCATCCACGATTGAAGTTCGCCGCCTGGAGGCGTACGACGTCCGGCACGATTTCCGTCTGGTCGACATTG
The DNA here is from genome assembly GCF_058781685.1 of Burkholderia sp. FW306-1C-G01B. NCBI lineage: Bacteria > Pseudomonadati > Pseudomonadota > Betaproteobacteria > Burkholderiales > Burkholderiaceae > Burkholderia > Burkholderia sp. FW306-1C-G01B. Next base: position 376,659 of record NZ_JBYSWZ010000009.1, on the reverse strand, counting down.
TGGTCGAGGCGCGCGAAATGCGTTGCCTGCGCGTGGCCTACGAGCGCGCGCCGTATTTCCGCGAGGGTTTCACGCTGTCGCTCGAGGAAGGCATGGCCGAACAGCTGGCCGTCTACCTGCCGCGCATCGATCTGGTTAGCCTGGTTGCCGCCGGCGTGGGCGAGACCATCAAGCCGATGCTCGGCCGTGCGCCGGCGCCGCACGAACAAGCGGTGATCGCCGATGTCGTCGCAAGCACCGTGCTCGACCAGGGCAGGCCGGCGCAGGCGATGGCGTTCGCGATGGGTTTTGGCAGCGAGTGCGTGTTTTCCGAGACTCGAGGCGATCATCCGGACTACGCCGCGCTCGGCGCCGAGCTGCGCACTCCCGCGGTGATCGCGATCCTGCAGGAAGCCCAGCGGGGCCGATGATGCGCTACGCGAACCGCGCCGCGGCGTCGGTGGCCTTGCTGACGAAAACCGAGCCCAAGCGGGTCCGGCGGAATCTCGCCACGATCCGCGAGGCGAACGCGCGAGCTGAAGCAATGCGGGACGAACGTGCGTTGGCGGACCGCCACCGCGATTCGCCGGCACTACAACGGATCTGCGACGCACTCGACGCTGCACCGTTCGCGATCGTCGACCGACCGGTCGCGCTCGATCGCGAGCTTACCGCCGCGACGTTCGGGTTGCGCCGCAGCTGCGGAGATCGGATTTATGCCGACGTGCCGCTTACCGCGCTGGTCGGCCTGTTCCATCGGGCCACGACCTGGCGGTCGCTGCTGAATGTGCTGTACCTCGCGCTCTTCCTGCGAGACAGCGCTCCCGCCGCGCTGGACGGCTGCCGACGTGCGGAGGTAGCGCTCGACGACTGCATCCGGCGTGCGGAGCGGGGCGAACCCTGGTGCCTCGCCGATGATGAGCGGCAAGCGCTCAAGCAGTTGGTCGTGACGCACGACGCGCAGCTGGCTGCGGCGCCGGCGCACCGTTACGTGGGAACAGGGGCAGCGTGTCATGGCGTCCGGCGGCCGCTCGCCGATCCCTGCCGCGGCCTGACACGGGAGTACAGCCATCATGTCTTCTACCTTTGACCGTCCCGCCGCGCTGTCCATCGTGACGTCCACGCTCGCCGACGCGATCGCGCGCGATTATGTGGACGCGCCCCCGATCGACGGCTACGCAGGGACCGGAGTGCTGGCAGACTGGGCGCCGGCACCAGGTCGTTGTCACGAGCAGGTCGAATGCTGGCTGGCAATGCATCCGGCCGACACGCCGGTGCGCGGCTGGCTCTCTGATGGCGGGCAACGATGCGCAACAGCGCTTCGTGTCGCACTCGCTGGTCCGCACGGCGGCCGGCGAGCTGCTCGATGTCGCGTATCCGCAGCCGCCATACGTCCAGCATTTCGTCGAGCATCCGGCGGCCGCCGGCGACTTTCTCGCCCTGGTACTGGGCGAGCCGCCGGTGCCCTACGTCGACGTACTGCTACCTGACAGGAGTTGAATCCGTGGCCCGTACCTCCGCCAAAAAACCGCCGGCCCGGCCGGCTCCCCGCCACGTCGACGCCGTGGTGTTCTCGGTCGCCATGTGCTCGGGCGATGTCGAGGTGATCGGCATCCCGTTCGAACGCCGGGGCCGGACCTGGGCCGTGCACGCCATTGTCGGGCTGCCGACCGACGCCGCGCCGTGCTACACGAATCCCGGCCGACCCTCCAAGAGCTACTTCGATGCATCAGGATTGGTCTCGCTGCTGGACACCCAGCGGCCCTTCCAGTGCGCTCAGTGAACCGCCGTATGCGGAACCGCACGTACGGTGGTGCGAGAGGGCGACGGGGGCAACCCCGTCCCCTACTCGATTGGCGATTCGGGCGTCTTCGCTGGCGGTCTTGGTGACCTTTTGCGGCAGCTTGCGCTCGGCCGCTGCGAGCCGCACGCGCAGCAAGAAGAGTTCGGCCTCGAGCTCGCCGGTGCGGCGATTCCCGTAATCGTGGATCGCCGACACGATTTCGCGGCTGGCCGGCGCGGCCAAGAGCGCCACATCGACAGCCTTCGGGATCTTGACAGTGCCGCCCGCTGCGCGCTCGAAGTACAGCTCGCGGAACGTCTCGATGTCGATATCGGCGCCGTAGAGGCGCACGTACTCCCGGTAGTCGGCCTGAATCTTCGCGGAGTAGCACACGACTGCCTCCCATGGACGTCGCCGTTTCAGCAGAGTATCCCGCCGCATGGCAGGCGCTGTCACCGAGCGCAAAGCATGCGGACGTGCCGGGGCAGGCCTCTTCTTGCTGACTCGTTGGCGATCGCGGCGAGTGACCAGAGGTCGGCAGCGCCGGGGATCTCAGTGCGTCTCTACAAGAAAGGCGAGCTTCAGCTGCAGTGGAGCTCGGATCCGCGGATCCAGGTCAGCACGATTCCTATCGGGAGGGGGAGCGTTGCTGCGGTCGTTCATCATCGATGTCAATGCAATCAATGCAAATGAAACTAGATGTATGCTGCTGGCCTGTCGCTACGAATTCACGGTTTGCTTGCCGGTGATGGCTGAAGCAGCTTCCGGATACGAAGCAGTAAAGAATTGCAAATTGCAACAACCACATCGTATGGTGACAATAAAAAATAGAATTTTTCGTAGAGGGTCGATGGCGGCGATCGTGCAAGCCGCTGTCATTTCAACTTTTATCGCACTTAGTCTGATCTATGTTGGGGACGTTATGGCGGAAGAAAGCACGCACAAGATTGAAAAATCGAAGGAATTTTGGATTAAAAAGCTTGGTCTGGCGCCGCACCCAGAGGGTGGGTACTTCAGATACGAGTTCGGTTCAGATGTGGTCCGAAAAACAGCGAGCGGAGCTGAACGAAAAGACTATAGCGGAATATATTTCATGGTGACGCATGATAGTCCGTCACACTTTCATCAGATGAAGTCCGATGAAATATGGTATTACCACGCTGGGGATGCGTTGACTATGCATGTCATCGATGAAGCTGGGAAGTACCGCACCGTCCGTATCGGCCCCAATCCGGATCGTGGGGAAGTGCTATCCGTGGTCATGCATGGCGGCTGGATTTTTGGCGCGTCGGTTGATTCGGGTGATTATACTTTGGTTAGTTGTACGGTCGTGCCGGGATTTGACGAAGCTGACTACAGAATATTAATGCAGTCGGAATTGTTGGAAAAATATCCAGAAAATCGGAACGTCATACTGAAAATGGCATACAAAAATTTTCCCAAATAAAAGGCGGGCGTGGTGTTGAAGTGTTCTGCTTTCGTGGTTCGATAGTCGTTTGCGCGGATGAATTTTGGACGGGGTCAGTCATGTCAATGGTGAACGGTATTCCAACCTGCCAAGTAGAGGCGATCTTCCCAAAAGATGGTGGGAAGCGCTTGTCGGTGGCAAGAGTTCGTGTGAATGACACACAGGTGTATCGCTAAAGCTTCCCGTTGGGGAGCTGCTTGAGGCGGCCTGGATTGAAAAATTCTCTGTAAACGATGTCGCGTTACTTGCGACGGTGAACGCCAACGACGTTCGAATACAGAATATCACTGAGCGAAAGCCGCATTTTCCATACGCGATAATATATCTCACGGCGCTATTTAGCGTCATGCTGATAACTACCAATCTGATCGGGCAACTCGACGCGAGCCTCTCGTGACGGCTCCGTCACGGAGCTGACTATCTCGCCCGCGGCTTGTTCGCGCTGATACTTGGAAATCCACGTCCGAACGAGGTTTGGATTGATGTCGTGCTCCATGGCCGTCCGCGCGATCGACACCCCTGGCTTCAGACACGCCTGTATCAATTCGCGCTTCGCATCCTCGTCGTACTTGCGCCGTCCGTCTCGCTTGCGATCGACCACCAATCGGCTCTGCAAACCTCCGTGTTGCTCGTTCATGCACACCTGTCCACGCTCATTGAACATGGACACGTAGCCTCGGTGAATCAGCCTCGCCGTGCAATGGCGTCATTCAAAGAGCGCTTACAAACCATTCTCCCAAGTTTCAGCTGATCCGAAAGTTCCAGAGCAGGTCAGAGCGAATGCTACTAGCGGTTGAGCACCGAAAACACCAGTGTGCCGGAGAACATCAACAGTACTACCGACGCGGCGCGAAGCAGCGTTGCGGTATATACGACCATCGACCTGCGCGCCTTCAAGAGGCCGCCGATGGTCAACCACATCGAACCGATCGTGACGGCGAGCGCTGTGAAGACCGAGATAGCGTAGAGATAGAACGGAACCGATGCGAAAGCTTGCTTGGGAAAGATCGCAGTGGCGAACAAGAGCGACTTCGGGTTCAGGGTCGTGGCAACGAACATGTCGCGAAAACCGATTGGGCTCAACTGCATCTCATCGAAGTGCGGGCTTTTCCACAGGAGCAGGGCGAGATAAAAAATGTAGGCCGAACTTCCCAGCTTCAGCGCATCGTAAAGCCAGGGACGCGTGGCCGCGAATGCCGCCACGAAGAAGCCCCACAGCGAGATTGCGAAGGCATACCCTGTTGCCTCTGCGACCAAGAGGCGCCACGATTGCTGGAAGCCTACCTTGATACCCGAGGACAACAATAGAGTATTTGTCGGTCCGGGCGTGACCAGGACCAGCGAAATATAGAGCGCCATCTCCAGTATGGCATGCAATGTCGGCATCTTACCTCCTTGGTATTGTTGATGGTCGCCATCCTCTGGGACGGACCGTCGTATCAGCGGTTATTCATTTTGCATACCGACAGCGCTCGCTGGCGGGCGGGACGTTTTCGATTGTGTCGCGGAGAGCGTCGCGCCGCGGGCCACCTGCCTGCGTGTGCGTGCCAGCCCGGCGGCCATGCGAATCAGGAACTGCCGGAACCTGTCGATATAGACGAACACGACCGGCACCACGAGCAGGCTCAGTGCCGTTGACGTGATCAGGCCGCCAATTACGGCGACAGCCATCGGCCGGCGGAAGCTGGCATCGGCGCCGAAGCCCAGCGCGATGGGAGCCATCCCAGCTACCATCGCCATCGTCGTCATCACGATTGGCCGGGCACGCTTGTAACAGGCGTCGAGCAGGGCCTGATGGAGCGTCAGGCGGTTGCCCCGGACATGCAGGATCGCGTGCTCGACGAGCAGGATCGAATTCTTGCTGACCACGCCCATCAGCATCAGCAGCCCGAGCATCGACGGAACGCTGAGCTCGTTGCGCGTGGCCAGCAAGGCCAGCAATGCGCCGCCGATCGACAGCGGCAGTGCGGAGAGGATTGTCACCGGCTGCAGCAGATCGCGAAATAGCAACGCGAGTACGCAGTAGACGCACAGTATTCCGACGGCGATGGCGGTCACGAAGCCGCCCGCAAGTTCGCCCTGCAATTCGGCATCGCCGTCGGGAATCAGAGCCACCCCAGGCGGCAGCGCAAGCACGGAGGGTAGCTTGTAGGCCGCCGAAATTGCATCGCCGAGATGCATCCCGTCCAGATCCGCACTGATGACGATATAGCGGCGGCGGTCGCGGCGGTCGATCCTGGACGGGCCGCTGCCGACGGTCAGGGTGGCGATCGACGCAAGGGGAACGGTGCCACTTGCGGTCGGGATACGGAGATTGGAGACCGTCGATAGATCGCGCCGATATGCGTCGGGCATGCTCACATTGATGTCGACCTGGCGATTATCGAGATCCAGCCGGGCGAGGTTCGTGCCGAAATCACCGCTGGTCGTGATGCGCACGATGTCGCCGATCGCCTCAGTGCTGGCGCCAACGTTGCTCGTGCGGTCGAGATCCGGGCGGACGACGAGTTCGGGCCGTTCGAGATTGGCCGTTGAATTGACGTTCGTCAACGACCCGACACCGCGGAGTTCGCTTTCGAGTGCTCGGGCGGCCTTGTTGAGCGCCCCGTCGTCGTCGCTTGCGAGAATCAGGCGCAACTGGTCTCCCGCACCGCTGCCGCCGACCGTGAAGCGTGCGCCGGGGATGCCGGACAGCGCGCGGCGGGCCTGCGCTTCGATCTCGGTCTGATTCGGACGTGCGCCGCGCGGTGCCAGAATCAGCGTCAATTCACCGCTGACCTTGTTGACGTTGGCGAAGACATGGTCTACGCCCTTCAAGGTCGCCAGCGCCGCGCGTGCCGTTTCCGTCATTGCAACCGTGGACGCCAGCGAACTGTCTGGGGGCAGGCTCAGCGTGACCCTGGTGCTCGAATTGTCCGTCGCCGGCACGAAGCCGCTGGGTATGAACGGAACCAGCGCGAGTGAGCCGACGAAGTACAGCGCCGCCGCGCTCAGCGTTAGCTTGGGATGTGTGAGGCACCAACGGACGGCGTCGAGGTAGCGCTGCATCAGGCGGCCGTGGCGCTCGCGATGCGCGGGCCGGTTGCCGAGCAGCGCGATCGCCAGGATTGGCGTCAGGACGCGCGCGACGAGCAGCGACGCGAGTACCGCGATCACGGACGTCCAGCCAAACTGCACGAAATAGCGGCCCGTGATGCCGCCCATCGTCGCGGTCGGCAAGAACACGGCAACGAGCGCCATCGTCGTGGCGACGACGGGCAGTGCGATTTCATGGATTGCATCATCCACCGACCGTCGGATCGATTTACCGTTGCGTCGGTGTGCCTCGATGTTTTCGACTTCGACGATCGCGTCGTCGACCAGAATGCCGATCACCACGGCCAGCGCGAGCAGCGTGAGCGTGTTGAGGGAGAAACCAAGCCACGACATGGCCGCGAACGTGGGCAAGATCGACAGCGGTAGGGCACATGCGGCGACGAACGTGGCGCGCCAGTCACGCAGGAACCACCAGACCACGATCACCGCGAGGAGCGCGCCCTCATAAAGCATGTGCATCGAACCGGAGTAGACGGCCCGTGTGGCCGTGATCGAGCCATCCGTGGCTAGAAAGCGGACGTCGGGGTGGCTTGCACCCAACTGCGCCAGCACGTGGCTGACCTGCGCGGCGATCGCAGTCTCGTCATGGCCCATCGCTCGCGACACACTGAAGGCGACGACCCGCTTACCATCCAGCAATGCCATCTGCGTGCGTTCGGCGTGCGTATCGGCGACCGTCGCGAACTGGTCGAGCCGGACCGTCCGGCCATCGTGCAGCGTGAGCGGAAGAGCGGCCAGCTCACTGGCCTCATGGACGGTGGCGATGACCCGGATCGACTGCTCGGACCCGCCCAGTTCGGTGCGCCCGCCCGACGACTGTTGCTGCATGTCGCGCAGCGCCTGCGATACGTCGGCCGCGCTGATGCCCAGCGCCGCCATCTGGGTCGGATCGACTTCGACGCGCACCTGCCGCTGCATGCCGCCGACGCGCCGGAACGCGCCGACGCCAGGGATTGCCTGCACCGCGCGAGACACGGTGTCGTCGACGAACCAGGACAGGTCGCGCTCGTTCATGCGCGACGACGAGACCGCGTAGACGAGTACCGGATCGCCAGACGCATTGACCGGCGCGACGACGGGCTGTTCGAGACTCGCAGGTAACTGGGGACGTATGCTGTCCACCGTGTTCTTGCACTCGATCAACGCGCTCGACAGATCCTTGCCCAGTTCGAACTGAACCGAAATGAAGACCTTGCCGTCGGTGACGGTCGTCAGGATGTGCTTGACCGACCCGAGCGCGGCGAGCGCATTCTCGACCTTGCGCACTACCTCGGCCTCGAGCTGCGCAGGCGCCGCGCCGGGTTCCGTCAACGTGATTTCGACGGTCGGCAACTGCACGTCGGGCCATGCCTGCACCGGCAGCCGCATAAAGCCTGTGATGCCGGCCAACGACAGCAGCACGAACAGTAGGATGCCGGCGACGGGATTGCGGATCGACCAGTTGGCGAGATTCACGATGCGCCTCCGGCCTGGGCGTTAGCCACGCGCACCACGTTACCGTCGTTCAGGAAGCCTGCACCTTGTACGACCACGCGACGGCCACTGTCGAGCCCGCGCAGGATCTCGACTTCATTGCCGATCCGGCGGCCCACCGTGACGTTCAGGCGATCGACGTTCGGCGTCGCGCTGCCGTCGTGCAGCGCGAGCACGTAGTTGATCCCGTCACGCACCACCACGCTCTCGGACGGCACGACGAGCGCCTTGCGCCGTCCGACCGACAGCTGACCGCTCGCGTACATCCCGGCACGCGCGTGGCTGCCGGGGGCGATGTCTGCGTAGACGAGCGCGAGCCGTGTCTTCGGATCGAGCGAGGGTGCGAGGCTTCGGACCCGCGCATCAGCTCTCGTTCCGTCGGGCAACGACAGCACGACTGTATCGCCGATGCCGATCTGGGCGAGCTGCGAGGCTGTCAGTTCGCCGCGCCACTCGAGCCGGTTGCGGCGGATGAGGCGAAACAGCGTCTGCCCCGCCGTGACGACCGAGCCGGCGGTCGCGTCGCGCGCGCTGATGACGCCGTCGTCCGGCGCGCGCACCTCGGTGTTTCGCAACTGGATGCGTTGTTGCTCCAGGACAGCCCGCGCATAGTCGACTTGCGCCTTCGAGGTACGCGCCTGGGTGACGTACTGGAGGACTTCCTGCTCGCTGATGCCGCCGCTGTCGCGAAGTCCGGCCATTCGAACTCGGTTGAGTTCGGCCTGCACGGCGGTGGCCTCCGCCTGGGCGAGCGTGGCGACCGACTGGCGTTCTTCTGCGCGCAGTCGTTCCGCGTCCATGCGCGCGAGAATCTGACCGCGCTTGACGATGTCGCCAACATTCACATCGACCTCGGTCAGGCGATAGCCGCTAACCTCGGCGCCGACGCTGGATTCCTGCCAGGCTGCAATGGCACCGGACGCACTGACCGTGACGGGCCAGTCGACCTCGCGCGCGGCTGCGGCCGTCACGGTGAGCGCGGGTTCGCGTCCAGGGCGCGGCGCCTTGTCGCCGGCGGGGGCGGATGCGAAGGCGTAAATGCCGGCGCCAATGCCCACCAGCACGCAGGCGGCGGACAGTTTCACGAGTCGGATCATTGCGGGTTTCATGATGGGGAAGATTCGCCTGAAGAGCTCGGCAGGGCGGTCGCGAGACTCGGCCCGTAACCGGTCGCCTTGACCAGCGCGATCCAGGCCGTGCAGCGGTCCCGGGCCGCGTCGATAACGCTTTCCTCGGCCGTTTCGAACTGACGGCGCGAGGTTTCGAGTTCGAAGCGATTGATCGCGCCGGCGCGCCAGCGGGCCTCGTTGGCGCGCAGCGCGTCGTCGGCGGCCTGGCGCGCTTCGCGCGACGACGCGAGGCGTGCATCGGCCGACGCCTGGCGCGCGAGCGCGTTTTCGACGTTCTGTACGGCTTCGCGCAGTTGTGCGTCGAGATTCGCGACAGCTTCGCGGTAGCGTCCGCGCGCGGCGGCGACCTTGCTGCTGCCCGCACCGCCGTCGAACAGCGTTCCGCTCAGCGTGGGGCCGACGGACCACGCCAGAATGCTGAAGGTTTTGCCAAGCGCGGTCAGCCACTGGCCTGCCAGCATCGCGTCGAGCTCGAGTCGGGGCAGGCGTTCCGCGCGCGCGACGCCGATGTCTGCCCACGCGGCATCGACTTCCCTGCGGGCGGAGACGATATCGGGATGCATCGCCAGAACGGTGGCCGGCAATGCCGGCCGCGTCGGTGGCGGTTCCGGAATGCGGGCGTGGTTTGCGAGCGGCTGGCGCATCAGCGACTTGACCGTGCCGAGGTCGAGCCCCGACAGCGCGACCAGCGCGTTGTCGAACTGGTCGCAGCGCTCGGCCTGGGCCAGACGGTTGGTGCGGGAAGCGGCGAGATTGCCGATCGCGCTGGCCTCGTCGATGCGGGCCACGTTGCCCGCCGACAGGCGTTGCCGGATCAGGCCGAGTTCGAGGTCGCGCGATGCGATATCGCCATCGCGAATCTCGAGCGAGTAGCGGCACGCGCGCAATTCGGCCACATTCCGCGCGACTTCGGCCTCTATCGCGAGACGTGCGCTGCGGGCGTCGGCGTTGCGGGCCGCGAGCCGCTCGTTCGCGGCGATCCGCGACTGCCGGACGCGTCCCCACAAATCAAGCTCCCACGACAGCGCCGGGCCGATCTGCGCGGTGCTGTATAGCAGATCGAGATTCTGGCCGATCTGGTTGGCGTTGCCCCCCACGCCGACGCTGTTGCCGGCTCCGTTGACATAGGCGGTTTGCGCGCGGCTCGCGGAGCCGTTCGCGGTCAGCGTCGGCAACCGCTGCGAGGCCGCGATGCCTGCCGCCGCCCGAGCCTGATCGACGCGGGCCGCCGCCTGCTCGAGCGTCGGGTTGCCGGCCAGCGAGGCCTGGATCAGTGCGTCAATGGCGGGATCGCCGAGGCCCGTCCACCAGGCGGCGCTGGTGGCGGGTACCGACGCAACGGCGGCGTCGGCGCTGGCACGATCGCTCCATCGGTCGGGGGCGACCGACATCGCGGGCGGAGGGGGTGGGCTGACCGAGCAGGCGCCCAGCAGCAGCGACAGACCGGGGATCACCCACGCCCTGGCGGAAAGAGTCAAGGAGAGCATCGAGTCACTTGCTTGTCAGTGTCGGCCCGGTTCAGGCGGCACCGTACGGTGCCCGCCGAGCGGGCCGGTGGGCGGGCACGATCAACCGGCCCTTCGGCCGCGCGGTATGGCGTTGCGGGCCGGGATTCATGCCATCGGGCACCGTGGCTTTACTCCAGTGCCACGGCGGATGCCTCCACGGGCGCCTGCGCGCTGCCCTGGGTCGCATACATGTTCCAGTGTTGCGGCGTGAGCGCGACATCCTCGAGCGTCGCGTCGAGGAACATGCGGCTCCAGTCGCCGCCGCCTTTTTCGTCGGGAATCCACTGCTTGCTGTAGACGGCCGCCACTTCCGGCGTCATGGCAGCGCGCATGTCGATCAGCGAGTAGTAGGCCGACAGGTCCTTCAGGTGAATCAGCCAGTGAATGCGGTCCGAACGCCCGAAGGCTTCTTCATAGAGGAACACCGATGCGACGCCGCGTTGATGCGTGTTGATCGTTTCGGCGACCGCGCGCGCGAACTGCCGCCCTTCCGACCGAAAACGAAAAGCCAGCTGGCCCGTACGATGGATGACGATGCCGGCGTTGGCGGAATTGAGCAACTGCTCGGGCGGTACCGATGTCTGATGTTGCGCGGGCGGCAGGATCAGGCCGCCGGAACTCGTCTCCTTCGTCACGACGGCCGGGCGGCCCTCGATGGCCGTGCCGTACATCCCGTAGAACTGCGGCAGAAGCACGGTTTCGGTCACGCTGCCGTCGACGAAGATTCGGTCCCAGGTACCGCCGCCTTTCTTCGCGTCGATCCGCTCCTTGAAGAAGATCTCGCGAAAGCCGGGATCGCTGTTGCCCATCCGGACCATCGTCTGATAAGCATCGAGACTGGAGATGTGCATGAGCCAGTGCACGACGTCCTTCGTGCCGAAGGTCTCTTCGTAGACGAAGACCGACGCCACGCCGATCTGGCGGCTCGTGATGTACTCGCCGAGCTCGCGCGCGAACATGCGGGCCTCCGAGCGGAACTCGGCCTTCGCGATCGCCTTGCGGTGGACGACGAGACCGGCGTTGGCCGAATGCAGGATCTGCTCGTACGGAAGCGCGGTCTGATGGCGCGCGCACGGCACGTCGTTGTCCGCGAGCGGGTGGTTCGAATGTTGGGTCATGATTCCTCTGCGTGTAGTGGGTGGAAAGGAACGGCGAAACAATGCGCGAGTCGGGCGCGTCAGGGCTGCGCGGCGGCAAGGCGTTCGTCGAGTGCGCGCTTCAGGTCGGTCCCGGGCCGGATTCCCGCCACGACGTCGAAATACAGGGCAGTGAGCCGCGGGTCCGCCGCTACCCCCCGCAGCAGACTCAGCCGGCTGTCCTTCTTGTCCATCTGCGCGACGGTGAGCGTGGCGAGATAACCGGGCATCATCAGCGTGTCGCGATCGCGGGCGAATTCGGCCAGCGCCGCGTCGAGTTGCGCGTCGTCATGAATCGCGTGCTGGATCCGCTTGATCAGGAGTTCACTCTGGACGAATGCATCGGTGATGCCGCGGGCGCTGATCGAATCCTTGTGATGACCGGCGTCGCCGACGAGCGCCCATCCCGGGCCGGCGGCGCGCCGAAAGAAATTCCGCTGCACGCCGGTCCCCCACAGCTTGCCGGTCTGCGTCGCGCGGCGCATCCGATCGCGCAGCGCGGGCGCACAGGTGGCGACGGCATCGAGATGTGCATCGAACGACCGGGAGCGGATCGTCTCGAACGCGTGCTGCGGGAAATACGTGGCGACGAGAATGGAGTCGTTGGTCGGTACGGCGCCCACCCACAGGTCATCGCCTTCATAAAGTTCGTAATGCGAATCAAGATCGTGCCAAAAAGAATAATAGGCACAGGTCATGATCGGGTCCTCGTGCGTTACCTCTGCGCCAACGAGGCGCGCAATCGTCGAATGCATGCCATCCGCGCCGACGACGAGACGCGCCCGTTCTTCGTGCAGCGCACCCGATCGGTCCCGCAGCACCACGCCGGCCACGCGGCCGTCGTTGACGACCGTCTGGACGACCGTGCAATGCTCCCTGAACTCGGCGCCCGCTTCGCGGGCGGCCTCCAGCAGCAGCGGGTCGAGCACGTAGCGGCGCGGCGCGTAGGCCGCGTCCTGGACATAATCGGTGCTGATTCCGCCTTCGATCACGATGCCGCGCGTTTCGAAACGCGTGCGAGGGATTGCCGGGCAGCCGGAATCCATCACCTTCTGAAGCAGGCCCCAGCGCGCAAGGCGGGCACAGCCGGGCTGATGAATGTAGTTCGTCGACAGCGTGTCCGACGGAAAGCCCGTGCGGTCGAGCAGCAGCACGCGCAGGCCGGCGCGGGCCGCGAGCATGGCGGCGGGCGAGCCGGCAACGCGTGCGCCCACTACGATCAGGTCATACATGGCTGGATCCTTTGCTTCTTCCTGGTGACATCAAGGGGCGGCTCCGTTACCGGATGCCGACGTTCAATCGAAGTTCGCGCTTGAGCACCTTGCCGTTCTGCGTGCGCGGCAGCGCGGACACGACGACGAATGCGTCCGGGAACTGGGCGGGCGGGATCGTGCTCGACAACGCGCCCTTGACGGCCTGCAACGCATTCGGATCGCGCAACGCGACGAAGGCGACGATTTGCGCCGGTTCGGCGCCGCGCTCGACCGACACGACGGCGGCTTCACGCACGTTCGCGTCGTTCATCAGTGTCGCCTCCATGTGAATCGACGAAATCAGCTGGCCGTCCCGCATGAGCGCGTCGGCCTTGCGGTCGAAGAATTCGATTTCGCCGCTCGGATCGCGGCGCACCAGATCGCCGGTGCGGTACCAGCCGTCCTTGCGCAGCAACGCATTGACTTCGGGCGCCGCCAGAAACAGGCGCTTGGGTGCCGCCGTGCGCAGCCACAGTTCGCCAAGCTCGCCGTCTGCCGCATCGCTCAGATCCGGACCGACGACGCGGATTTCCGTGGCGGGCGAGGGTCGGCCGACCGAGAACGGTCGGTCCTGGGTATAGGTATGGGTCAGCAGCGCGGGGCTCGCCTCCGATTGCGCGCAGGCGATCTGCAAGGTCGCATTCGGCATCATTGCGAGCATCGACGCGGCCATGGACGGGCTCAGCGGCGACGAGGCCGATGCGACGAGCCGGATCGAGCCGAGGTCGTGGCGCTCGCCGAGCCGTGCCTCGACGATTTCCTGTGCGACGCGCGGCGTGATCATGAAGGCCGTGATCCGCTCGCGCGCGATCAGCTCGCCCATCGACTCGATATCGAGCGGCGAGCACAGCAGCATCGGCGCGGGAGAAGTCAGCGCGATCACGAGCAGCGTCGCGCTGGTCGAGGTGCCAAGCGTCATCGGCACCAACATGCCCGATGCGTCGGACAGCGCTTGCATCGAGTCGAGGGTGCGGCCGAAGGTCAGGTTGTCGTGGCTGACGAGGTAGCCCTTTGCGGCGCCCGTGGTGCCCGACGTATAGCGAATCTCGGCGATGCTGTCGGGCGCGATCGGGATTGCCGACAGCGATTCGTCGCGGCGCAGCAGTTCGTCGATCGTGAAATGCTGGCCGGAAAACCCGCGCGGCGGCGCGACGAAGCGCGAGCGGATCAGGGTCGAACAGTCGCATTCGGCGAGCCGACGCTGGATTTCCGCGTCGGGCATGTGGCCGTTCATGTGGATGGCGGTCGCGCCGCAACGCAGGACGGCCATGTAGGCGACCGCGTAGTCGAGCCAGTCGAGCCCGTCGAAGATCAGCGCGACCCGCGCGCCGACCCGCAGTCCGTTCTGATACAGCCCGAGCGCGGCGGAGCCCGAGCGCGCGCGCCATGCGCCGTACGTCAGCCGAGCGCCCGAGGGCAGGCGCAACGGCGCGTGATCGGCGCTTGCGTCGGCGCGCGCATCGAGCAGGTCGGGTACCGTCAAGGCACCGGTGTCCAGCGACGGCGTCCGTTTTGGCGTGCGCGTACGCCAGCCGTTGAAGGTACCCAGGAGGCGCATCACTGTTCGTCGAACGCGTAGGTCAGGATGAAGTCGTGGTCCGGCGTGATGCTGCCGCTGCCGTGGATGCCGGACAGGCCGCCCGTCCCGGAGCCGGGCAGGATCTTCCAGGTCGCCTGGCGTTCATCGTGCCGCGCCTCGGCGTGGTGAGTGAGAATGAACGTGCCCTCGCGGCCGTCGATCGTGCATTGGATCCGCTCGACGCCGACGTAACTCATCACGCCGTCATCGCCGGACAGGCGCAGCATGATCGCCTCGAGCACCGCCGTGCCTTCGAGCTCGCCGGTGAACTCCTTGGTCGCCAGGGTGCGTGTGAGCTTGCCGCCTGCCCAGTGCTCGTTCTCCTGTTCTTCCCAACGCGTGATCTTGAAAGCGCTCTTGCGGGTCATCATGGTTCTTGCTCCTTGAAGTTGGTAGATGTGGCTCTGTATCGCTATGCCGACGGTGGCGCTCAGGGCCGGTTTGGCTCGACGGCGAGCATCACGACGTCGCGCATCGAGCCCGTTTCGAACAGGCCGCCCCAGGCCGCGCGCTCGCCGCGCAGGTTGACGCGCGGCTTGCCCATCAGCTCGCGCAGCGCCGCGTCGGTCGCCTCGAGTTGCCGCAGCGCATGGCAGGCATCGAGATCGCGGAAATGAATCAGCAGATGCAGGCGGTCCTGCGTGCCCCACATTTCCTCGAATTGCGCGACGGTGGCGCTCCCGCCCAGGCGAGCGTTGACGACGGTTTGCCATTCGCTCAGATAGAAGCGCGCGAGGTCGCGCGATTCGTACCGGGCCTGCAGCGAGCGAAACACCAGCACGCCGCAATTGCCCGAGTGAAGGAACGGTGCGTTCGCCTCCGCGATCTGATGACGCGCGGGCGGAAGGAAGCTGCGCGGATCCAGTTCGCCCATCGCTTCGCGTGCGAAACCGTGCTGCGGCACGATCACGTGCTCGCGGAAGCTGCCCTGGACGAAGATCCGCTCCCAGTTGCCACCGCCTCGTTCGGGCAGGCGGTCTTCCTGATAGATATCCTGGAACGCCTTGTCGTGGTCGACCAGGTCGAGGAGGCGGCCGTAGTCGGACGGGGTCTTCATATGAACGAGCCAATGCATCTTGCCGTGACTTCCGAACACTTCCTCGTAGACGAGCGTGACCGCGTCGGGAGACAGCTTCATGTTCATGTAGTTCTGAAGCTGGATCGCGAACGCGCGCGCCTCGGACAGATAGTCGTAATGGACCTGGGCCTCACGATGGATCACCATCCCGGCATTCAGCGAATGCATGGCCGCAGCACCGTTCGGCAACTGGGCGGCGGCTGCCGACACGAGGCTGCGCGTATCACGACTGGTTCGGTTGTCTGTCATTTCCTTGGTTCATCCGGCTGGTGCGCTGGCCCTGGGCGAGTCGGCGCTGGGTCGTTCAGATGCCGCGCCGATCAGGCCGCGACGAGTTCAAGCAGGTGGTGCGTGGTGTTCCAGTTGCGGGTCGTGGCCTGCATGCCGGTCAGCCGTTCGACGAAGCTGTTGTTCAGCTTGGTGCGTCCATATCCGTTCGGGCAATGTACATAGACCACGCGCTCGCCGATCGCGTACTCGTCGGGAAGATAGTCTTTCGACGCAGCGCTGGCGGCCTGGGCGCCGGCCGTCTTCAGGAACGAGAAGTGCAGCTTGGACGGGTCGTACTCGCGCCAGTGCTTCGGCAGTCCGTCGATCACGGCCGAGAGGCCGGCCTTCGTCAGCGCCATCACGGAGACATCGACATAGCCGAAACGGTCGGCGATTTCGCGCTCGATCGTCGATTCGAGTTCGGCTGCTTTCAGCGTCGATTCGAGCACAAGATTGCCACTCTGCAGATAGCTGACGGCGTTCCGGAATTTCAAATCTGTGCACATTTCCAGCAATTCTTTCATTGTCACCTTGCGATGGCCGCTGACGTTGATTCCTCTAAGCAGGCAGATGTAACGCATGGGTATAAGGGGTTCGAGTGGAAGGAGATCCCATTCTATAGACGAAGACCATCAAGATCTTTCGCCGTGGAAATCGCGAGCTGACCGCGGCGGCATGATCCTCGCAACCGTCGTCGGCACGCATGAAGCAGCGCGCCGGCCGCGCCGTGAACGCCGCGGATCGATACCGCCGGCGACACGATGCGTCAGGTATCCTTGCCATGATAAAGATCGGGAATCCTACGATCTTCCTGACGGACCTTGTCGCGGCTACAGCGTGATCCGAGTGCCCGACGATTCGCCGCCGGACGGGCTCCGCGGCGGCCCCTCTTTCGCGCGTGGACTGCGGACGGTTCCGGTACATTTTGCCGCCCGTGAGAAGTCGATTTTCTCGTCCGCACCAATCTCGCTCATCAGGACCGCCTGCATCTCTTCCCATATCCCGCTCTGTTGCCAGTCCCGGAGACGGCGCCAGCAGCTGACGCCCGAACCACAGCCCATGTCCGCCGGCAGGTCGCCCCAGCGTATGCCTGTCTTCAGAACGAAAATGATTCCCGTCAGAGCCTCGCGATCGGGTACGGGCTTGCGGCCCGGGTACTTGAAGCGGCGCGGCTTCGGTGGAGGTAACAGTGCTTCGATTCTTGCCCACAGTTGATCATCCATGACTGGACCGCCCAGCTGACTGATCCACCGGGCTTAATCGCGGCGGTGTGCAGGCAGCCGAAAAAAGTTAATCGACTATTCAGGGTATTTTTGAAGCCGACATGGCAGTCGTTTTGAAACCATGAACGGCAGTCTTTTTGAAACAGGGATAGCTGTCTTTTTGAAACAGAAGAATTCTTTTTGAAACAGGAATGCCAGTCTTTTTGAAACTGAGAAATCGGTCTTTTTGAAATGCGGGTGCGGTCTTTTTGAAACGGATTTCGACTCTCTTTGAGTTTTAAATCAGCAAGGCCGCGCCCGCGTGCGCGCTATGGTACAGATTGATTCACCGTGCTTCTTTCCTATTCGTTGGGGAATTTCGATCAGTGTTCGTGTACTACTTAAGTTAGCCCTGCGGGACTAAACAGGTCGGATGCTAGCACAATGAATTGCGATGAAGCGAGAGGATGATAAAAAATATCGATCAAAATTTCGCTCGACGTATCCGGTGATAACATTCCGATCTGGAGATTGAAACACTTATCAAGATAATAAAAAGTTATTTGGCTGTGGAGTGCCGTGTGTCGGAGAATTGTCATGTTTCGACGCGGGAACGACCGATTGCCCAAATTTGTGTGTCGTTCGCAGAAAAGTTGTTTTCTTCTTTTTGAAATCGATCGTGCAACGCCGCGCGTTGTTTAATAGGTGCCAACATGAATGAACAGTTAGTCGTGGTTCGGACGATGCAGAACTGGGTGGAACAAACCCTGGCGGAATTCGACGAACGCCGCAAGATGACCCGTGCGGCCGTCACTTACCAGTACGAAGGCGGATTCGACGCGGAATCGAGCGTCACGTATTCGCTCGTCTACCTGACGTCGTCGACAGCGCTGTTCAGCGGATTCGAGGCGATCACGGTGGCCAGCGGCGGCTTGCAGGGCGAGCTGGTCCTGCGTCACGACGGTGTATTCGAGAACGGCGTCGCCACGATCGAGGCGAGCGTGGTTGCCGGTGCGTGCGCCGGAGCCTTTGCAGGCCTTGATGCAGCCGTGCGCATCGAGGCCGACGCGGGGAACCCGATGAAGAGCACGCTGATTATCGACACGCGGCGCGCTTGACGTTGAACCGGCACGAGGTCGCCTGGTGGAGCGCGTCGATCGATGTGCTCGGGGTGAGCGGACTCGAGGCGCTGGCCGCGTCATGCGACGACGACGAGATGGCCCGTGCCGGGCGTTTCGTGTTCGAGCGGGATCGGCTCGCCTATCTGGCTGCGCACGGTTTGCTACGTCGGGCGCTGAGCCACGCCGAGCCGTCTTGCGGTCCTCGCGAGTGGCGTTTCTCGACGGGCCGGTACGGCCGTCCCGAACTGGATAAGCGGTTTCGACGCCGACCGCACTTCAACCTCTCGCATTGCGAGACGCGTGTGACCTGTGTCGTCAGCGGCACGATTCCGTGTGGCGTCGATGTGGAGACGCTTCGACGCAGCCCGGGCCACGCCGTCATGGATGCGTGTCTTGCACCGTCGGAGCGGGCTCGCATCGCTCGGTTCGATGCTCCCGGTCGCGATGCCGAGTTCCTCCGGCTCTGGACCTTGAAGGAGGCCGTCGCAAAAGGCGCCGGAATGGGGCTTCACCTGCCGTTTTGCGAGCTTGCGTTCGAACTCGAGGCGGCGCCGCGCCTGCTCGCCGCGCCAGCGGAGGCGGCCGGGCCGTGGCGGCTGGCTCAGCACGTGACCGCTGACCGGCACGTCGAGTCGCTGGCCCTGCGCATCGGCGGGGATGCGGAGATAAAGTTGACCCGCATCGAGTGGCCCGATGCGCGTATGACGCAGGCGGGCCGGGAGATGCCGGATCGCGGCGCCGAATGGATGGGTTCGCCGCAACCGGCGTGACGAGCGGCGACGATCTCCCGAGACGCAGCCTCGGTGCCTGCCCGGATGGAAAGGTTGTGAGCTGGAAAATTTCGACGCACCGAGATATCAGTCTTTTTAAAAATTCGCATAACTAAATGGCAAGCGTGAGCGGTGGCCACAACGCGGCGGAGCATGTATGAATGTAGGAATTGAGGCGATTCACCCGTACGTCGGACGCATGTCGCTCGGCGTCGCGGAGCTTTTCGAGGCGCGCGGGCTCGATGCGGCGCGCATGTCGAATCTGCTGATGACGCGCAAGTCGGTGAACCTGCCGATCGAGGACCCGGTGACCAACGGGGTCAATGCGGCCAAGCCGCTGATCGACGCATTGTCGCCCGAGCAGCGCGACGCGATCGAACTCGTGATCGTCGGTACGGAGTCCGGGCTCGATTTCGGCAAACCGATCAGCACGTACATCGCGCACTATCTGGGGCTCTCGCGGCGCTGCCGTTCGTTCGAGGTCAAGCATGCATGCTATGGCGGCACGGCGGCCTTGCAGATGGCGCTGTCGTTTGTGAAAGCGAGCCCGCGTCCCGATGTGAAAGCGCTCGTGATCGCCGCGGACGCGTCGAGCATCGCGGCGCGCAACACCTACTGGGAGCCGTCTCAGGGCGCGGGAGCGGTCGCGATGCTCGTCAGCAACCAGCCCGAAGTGCTCGCCGTCGATTTCGGTGCGAATGGCTATCACAGCTTCGAGGTGATGGACACCTTGCGTCCACGCGCCGATCTCGAGGCCGGCGACAGCGATCTGTCGATCCTGTCCTACATGACCTGTCTCGAGGCCAGCTACCGGCACTACTGCGAACGGGTGGAGGGCGTCGATCTGGCCAGTTCGTTTCGCTATCTCGTGCTGCATACGCCTTTCGCCGGGATGGTCAAGTCCGCGCATCGCCGCCTGCTGAGTCGCGTCGGCGGTCGGACTGCGACCGACATCGATGCCGATTTCGGGTTGCGCGTCGAGCCGTCGATCCGGGTCTGCCAGATGGTGGGCAATGTCTATTCCGCGGCGCTCTATCTGGCGCTGTGCTCGCTGCTCGAACACGTCGACGAGACGGTCGAGCGACGTATCGGCCTGTTCTCGTACGGATCGGGATGCGCTTCCGAGTTCTACAGCGGCGTGATCAGGCCTCAGGGTATCCGGCGCTTCCGCGAGGGCGGCTTGTCGCGCGCGATCGCGGGCCGGCTCGCGCTCGGGATGGACGACTACGAACGGATCAGCGACCTCAGCCTGCAAAGGATGTGTGGCGTGCAGGACCTCCAGCCCGACCTGTCGTCGTACGCGCACATCATGAAGTCGCACTTCGACGGAAGCGGCCTGCTCGTGCTGGCGGGCATCCGCAATTTTCATCGCGAATACCGGTGGGCCTGAATATGCAAAACCACGAAGTCCTGATCGAGCGCGGGCCTGGCTGGCACCGTGTCGTGCTCAACGCCCCCGCCAGCCAGAACAAGCTGTCGCCGCGGATTGTCGATGCGTTGCACGACGCGCTGCGCGCGTGCGAAGCGGATCCGGCCGCGTATGCGTTGATCATCGAAGGCTCGGGAGGCCACTTCAGCAGCGGCATGGATCTCGAGGCGGCGGCGACGGGCCATGCGGTCAAGGGCTCGGGTGGTCAGCGCTTTCTCGAGCTGCTGCGGCACATGACCGAGGCGGATGTCGTGGTCGTCAGCATCGTCGACGGCAAGGCGAGCGGCGGCGGTGTCGGTCTCGCGGCCGCCAGCGACTATGTCATCGCGACGCAGCGCAGCGTGTTCAGCCTGCCCGAGATTCTGTGGGGGTTGGTGCCGTGCCTGATCGCTCCGTTTCTGATCCGGAGAATCGGTTTCCAGGCATGTCGACGGATGACGTTGACGACCCTGCCGATCGATGCCGAGGCCGCGCACGCGTGCGGGCTTGCCGACACGCTGGCCGACGACGCGCTGCCGAAGCTGTTGCAGCGCCTGCGGATGGTCGCGCCGGAAGGCATCGGCCGCGCGAAGCGCTACCTGGGACGCCTTGGCGCGATCGACGACGTCACGCTGGACAGCGCGCTTGACGAGCTGGAAACGATCCTGGCGTCGCCCGACGTCGTGCAGCGCCTGACCGAGTTCGCGCGCAGCCGGCGCTATCCGTGGGAGGTTGCGACGGCGCGCGGATTGGCCGACGACGGCGCGCGCGCGACGGAGGTGCGGACATGAGTAGCGCGTGGCTGTTTCCGGGGCAGGGCACGCAACGGCGCGGGATGGGCGCGCAGGTGTTCGATCTGTTCCCCGGCCTGGTCGCCAAGGCGGACCGGATCCTCGGATATTCGATCCGCGAATTGTGCGTCGAGGATCCCGACGAGCGGCTCTCGACCACCGAATACTGCCAGCCGGCGCTGTTTGTCGTGAACGCGCTGACGTTCCTGGAAAGACGCCGTCGCGAGCCGTGGCCGGCCTTCCTGGCCGGACACAGCCTAGGTGAATTCAGCGCGCTGTTTGCCGCGGGCTGCTTCGATTTCGAAACCGGGCTGAGGATTGTGCTGTGTCGCGCGCGTTGCATGGCGCCGGCGGGCAATGGGTCGATGCTCGCCGTGATCGGTCCCGATCTCGAGCAACTGCTGGGCGTGATCGACGATCTCGGCCTGACGGGGCTCGACGTCGCCAACTACAACCTGCCGACCCAGACCGTGCTCGCCGGCCCCGACGCGAGTATCGCCGCGCTCGACTCGGTGCTGGTCGAGCGTGAACTGGCGCGCACCGTTCATCTGCACGTGGGCGGCGCGTTCCACTCGCGATACGCGGAGGAGGCCGCCGGGCGCTTCAGGGAAATGCTGCGCGATTTCGAACTGGCCGATCCGAAATGGCCGACCGTATCGAGCGCGACCGGCCACGCATACCGGCCCGGCACCGTGCGCGAGGTACTCGAAACGCAGATCGTGCGACCGGTGCGCTGGGTCGACACGATGCAGTTCTTGCACGACCAGGGCGTGACCGAGGCCGTCCAGATCGGACCCGGCCGCGTGCTCGACGGGCTGTGGGAGCGCTTCGAACCAGCGGCGGGCGCGCTGCCTGGTCATCCCGGTCAATTGGCGATGCAATGAGGATGTCGAATGGATAGGCAAAAGCAGGGGCCGACTGCGTGGTTGTTTCCCGGTCAGGGCGCGCAGTTCAAGGGCATGGGCGGACGCGAGCTATTCGCAGCGTTTCCCGAGTACGTCGCGAAGGCCGATGCGATTCTTGGCTATTCGATCGAAGCGCTGTGTCTCGAAGACCCCGGCCAGCAGTTGAAGCGGACCGCATTCACGCAGCCGGCGCTGTTCGTGGTCAATGCGTTGAGCGCGTACCGCGAACGCGAGAACGGTGCGTCGCCGGACTACTACGCCGGCCACAGTCTCGGCGAGTTCAACGCGCTGCATGCCGCGGGCTGCTTCGATTTCGAAACGGGGCTTCGCCTCGTGGCCGAGCGCGGCCGTCTGATGGGCGAGGTCGAGGGCGGTGCGATGGCTGCCGTGCTCGGGCTCGATCGCGACGCGCTGCAGGCCGAGATAACGCGCGCGGGCTGCACGGACAGTCTCGAGATCGCCAATGTCAATTCGCCGACGCAGCTGGTCGTATCGGGTGACGCCGCCGGCGTGGCGGCGCTGGCGGCGCATCTGCGCAAGACGCGCACGGCGAACGTGATCCCGCTCGCCGTCAGCGCCGCGTTCCATTCCCGCCACATGCGCGAGGCCGCCGACCGCTTCGCGGCGGTCCTGACGAACACGCCGATGCGCGCGCCGCATACGCCTGTCGTGGCCAACGTGACGGGTGAGCTGTATCCGCAGGGCGATATCCGGCCGCTGCTCGCGAGACAGATGGCAAGCAGCGTCCGGTGGTGGGATGGGCTGACGATGCTGCGCCGGCGCGGCGTCGCGACCGCGCGGCAGATCGGCCCGGGCCAGGCCATGGCGAAGCTGTGGAACGAAGCACTCGAATCGGTTCCCACTGTCGCGCGCGACGCGCAGGCGGCGCAGCAGGTCGTGGTCGAGCCGTCGGCCTTCACGGGCACGCCGGCGGACGGCGGGCGCATGGCCGGGGCCCCGTCGCGGCTCGGTGCACGGCTCGGCCGCGCATTTTGCGAGCGGCATCAGGTGCGCCTCCCCTATGTGACCGGTTCAATGTATCGCGGCATCGCGTCGGTCGAGATGGTCGCGCGCGCCGCGCGCGCGGGCCTGCTCGGCTTCTTCGGCGCGGGCGGCCTGCCGCTCGACGAGGTCGAGCGCGCGATCGTCGCGCTGCGCGGCACGCTGGGCGACGCGCATCCGTTCGGCATGAACCTGCTGGCGGCACCCGAGCGCCCGAGGCTCGAGCAACAGACGGTCGATCTGTATCTGAAGCATGGGGTGCGCCATATCGAGGCATCGGCGTTCATGCAGGTCAGCGCGCCCATCGTCGAATTTCGCTTCCGTGGCGCATCGATCCGCAACGGACGCGCGCATGCACCGAACCAGGTGTTCGCCAAGGTGTCCCGCGCCGAGGTCGCCAGCGCGTTTCTCGCTGCGCCGAGCGAGGCGCTGTTGACGCGGCTGCATGAGGCGGGCCGGCTCGATGCGACGGAGATCGAGGCGGCACGGCGTCTGCCCGTTGCGACGGAGCTGTGCGTCGAGTCCGACTCGGGCGGTCATACCGATGCCGGCGTGGCGCTGGCGCTGCTGCCGGCGATCGTGCGGTTGCGCGATGCGATGACGGCGCGGGCCCCGCTCGACGCGGCGACTGGGGTCGGGGCCGCGGGCGGGCTCGGCACGCCGGAATCGATTGCCGCGGCATTCGTGCTGGGTGCGGAATTCGTGCTGGTCGGGTCCGTGAATCAGTGCTCGCCGGAAGCGGGCACCTCGGAGCTGGTGAAGGACATGCTCGCTGAACTCGCGCTGCATGACACCGCCTACGCACCGGCGGGCGACATGTTCGTCACCGGCGCGCGCGTGCAGGTTGTCCGGCGCGGCACGCTCTTTCCGGCACGTGCGAACCAACTGTATCTCGCTTATCGGACCCACGACAGCATCGCCGCGCTCCCGGCGCGCACGCGGGACGGCTTCGAGCGCTTCATGGGCACGTCGCTCGACGCGATCTGGGAACTCACGCGCGAACGCCTCGCGCGGCACCGGCCGGCCGAGCTGGCCCGCCTCGAGACGGACGCGAAGGCGCGCATGGCACGGGTCTTCAAATGGTACTTCTCGCGCTCGATCGAATCGGCGCTCAACGGCGTCGAGGCGGAGCGCGCCAATTTCCAGATTCACAGCGGTCCGGCGATGGGCGCATTCAACGCATTCGCGCGCGGCGGTGCGTTCGAGCGCCGCGCGAGCCGCCACGTGGACGCGCTCGCGGAGGAGCTGATGGCGCGCGCCGAACATCAACTGTCGAGACAAGCATGGACGTCCTGAAATCGTCTTTTTCCGAAGCCGCCGGCCTGCATACGCTGTTCGAGCGGCAGGCCGCCGCGACGCCGGAACGCATCGCGCTCGAATTCGGCGACGTGCGCCTGACCTATCGCGAACTCGATGCGTGCGCGAGCGCGGTCGCGCGCGGGCTGGCCGGCGTCGTCAGCGAGCCGGGCGCACTGATCGGCCTGTATGTCGAGCGCAGCTGCGAACTGATCGCCGGCATGCTCGGCATCCTCAAGGCGGGCGCCACCTATGTCCCGCTCGACCCGCGGTATCCCGACGCACGGCTGCGCTACCTCGTCGACGACGCGCGCCTGGCCGGCGTCGTCGTGAAAGCGGGCGACACCCGGCCGGTCCCGGGGGGCGCGCCGCGCGTCGTGGCCGACCTCGCAGCATCGTCGGGGCCGGCTCGGCCCGGCGTGGCGGTCACCCCCGGCGACAGTGCCTACGTGATCTACACGTCGGGCTCCACCGGACAGCCGAAGGGGGTCGTCGTCGAGCACGGCAACGTGACGCGGCTGTTTCGCGCGAGCGGGCGCCACTTCCGTTTTGGCGCCGACGATGTCTGGACGCTGTTTCACTCGGTCAGCTTCGACTTTTCCGTCTGGGAAATCTGGGGCGCGCTGCTGCACGGCGGCACGCTGGTGATCGTGCCGTCGGCGGTGGCCGAGGCGCCCGGACGCTTCGCCGCGGTGGTCGAGTCGGCCGGCGTCACGATGCTGTCGCTCACGCCGACCGCATTCAGTCACTTCACGCGGGCGGCGATCGCGGCGGGACGCCGGTTTCCCGCGCTGCGCCATATCGTGATGGGCGGCGAGCGCCTCGAGGCGAGCCATCTCCGGCGCTGGTTCGAACACTACGGCGACGACGCGCCGCGGCTCGTCAACATGTACGGGATCACCGAGACGACGGTTCATGTGACCTACCGGGCGCTGTCCTGCGCCGACCTGGTCCACGAACAGGCGACGCCGATCGGCGCGCCGCTCGACGATCTCGACGTGCATCTGCTCGACGCCGCGGGCCGGGCGACGCCGCCGGGCGAGACGGGCGAGATCGTCGTGACGGGCGCCGGTGTCGCGCGCGGCTATCTGCGGCGCCCGGCACTCGACGCCGAACGGTTCGGCATGCTGCCGCTCGGCCCCCGCGGCGAGCTCGTGCGCGCCTACCGCAGCGGCGACCTCGGCTGCCGCATCGACGGCGAACTCCGCTATGTGGGGCGCGCCGACGACCAGGTCAAGCTGCGCGGCTTCCGGATCGAGCTACGCGAGGTCGAGTATCAGCTCGGTCTGATCGACGGCATCGAATCCTGCGTCGTCGTCGTCCAGGACCTGGGCGACGACGACCGGCGTCTGCTCGCGTTCTACGTGGCCGATTCGCGACCTCACTCCGCCGCCGCGCTGATGGCCGCGGCGGCAAGACGGCTGCCGCCGCAGATGGTGCCGGCGCGCCTGATCGAAGTTCCTGCCATCCCTCTTACTTCCAACGGAAAACGCAACGGGCAAGCACTCATGAAAACACTGGAAACGCTCAGTCAGGCCGAATCGGCGCGACAAGTCCGGCCCACGGGCTCGATCGCCGAGGTGGTCGCCGGCATCTGCGGCGAGACGCTCGACGAACCCGCGCTGTCGTGGGACGTGGATCTGTTCGAACAGGGCGCGACGTCGCTGTCGATCAGCCGAATCATCCTTCAACTGAACGCACGTTTCGGACTGCCGCTGACCGGCGTCGAGTTTGACGGCGACTGTTCGATCACGAACATCGCGGCCGTCGTCAACCGTGAATCGAAACGCCACCCCCAGCAACTGGAGAACATCTGAATGACGGTTTCGACGCTCCCCCGACTGACGGACGAGGAAGTCGCCTCGTTCAAGGCCAACGGCTTCATCGCGCCGATCAAGGTGTACGAACCCGAACAGATGGACGCGTTGTGGAAGGCCGAGCGCCTGCGGCTCATGGACCGCTCCGCCGCCGTCTACGATCTCGACAGCCTGTCCGGCAATACGAACATCGCGAATTACGATCGGCATCTCGATTCGCAGATGCTCGCCGAACACGTGTTCGCTCCCGAAATCGTCGGCCGCGTCACGTCGATTCTCGGGCCGGACGTGCTGTGCTGGCGCAGCGAGTTCTTCCCGAAATATCCCGGTGACGAGGGGACCGACTGGCATCAGGCCGATACCTTTGCGAACGCGTCCGGCACGCCGCAGATCGTCTGGCCGCAGAACCGGGAGTTCGGCGGCACGATCACGGTGTGGACCGCGTTCACCGAGGCCAGCATCGAGATGGGCTGCCTGCAGTTCATTCCGGGCACGCATACGCAGATGCACTACGACGAGACGAAGGAGATGCGCTACAACCCCGGCCAGATCAATGCGATGGAGAAGGACGGCGGCGTGCGGCGCGGCTTCTTCGGCTACGACTACCGCGAGCTGCAGATCGACCCGAACTGGCAGCCGGAGGTCGAGAAGGCCGTGTCGATCGAGTTGCGGGCGGGCGAATCGGTGATGTTCTGGTCGACGCTGATGCATGCCTCGCATCCGCACGTCGGCAACACGAAGAAGATGCGGCTCGGCTTCGCGGCGCGCTACGTGCCGACCTGCGTGCGGATCTATCCCGATACCGATGCGATCGAGGAGTACGGCGGCAGCATCAAGCTCGATCGTTACGGCGCGGCGCTAGTCGCGGGCCGCGACGCATACGGACACAACCGGCTCGTCACCGAGACCACGCGCGGCTTCAAGTTCCCGGACGCGCGATGAATCTGGCCGACGCCGTGTTGCGACTCGTCCCGCTCGAACGGCAGCTTCCCGTTCCGCTCGGCATTCCCGCCGACGCGCCCGACGCGATCGATGCGTTGTTCGCCGCGGCCGGCATGCGCCCGCCGCGGCGCATCGCGCCCGACGCGACGCCGGACGCTCTCGGGCAGGCCGCGCTGCGCATGCTCGCGGGAGCCGGTCCGCTGCCCGCTGCGGGCCGCTCGCCCGCCGATGCGCTCGCGGCCGCGCGTGCGCGCGGGCTCGACGGCGTGGTGAGCCGCCACATCGTCAGTGCGCCCGATGGCGTGCCGTTGCCGGTCGTCCATGCCGGGCGGTCGAACCTGGCGCATCCGGTACTGCTGATCGGCGCGCCGGGCATGCCGGCCGAGCTGACCGCGGGCTGGCTGCAGGGCCTCGGCGCGTCACGGCCGGTCGCCAGTTGGGAGACGCGTGGCCTGTTCGGTTCGCTCGAGCGGCGCGTCGACGGGCTCGCGATCGACGATCAGATCGGCGACGCGGCGGCGGTGCTCGACGACTCGGGATGGGACGACGCGCACGTCGTCGGCATCTGCGGGGGCGCGATGCTCGCGCTCGCGTTCGCCGCGCGCCATCCGCGGCGCGCACGCACGCTGACGCTGTGGTTCGGCGATCTCGATCTCGGCGCCGCGGCGCCCAAGACCGAGCACCAGCGCAACCTGCAGGCGCTGATGGAGATGGTCACGTCGAACCAGGTCTCCGCGCAGGCGTTGCGCGGCGTGCTGGTGGGTTTCATGGCGCGCCAGTCGGATCCGGAGCTCGCGCCGCTCGTGCTGTATCCGTTCGCGAACGACGTGCTGCTCGAACGGTACTGCCGGATGAACCACCCGATCATGTCGACGGACTGCCGTCCGTATCTGGCGCGAATCACCGCGCCCTGTCTCGTCGGGTATGGCGAGCACGACACGACGACGCATCCGGAAGGGTCGCGCACGCTCGCCGGCCTGCTCGGCGCGGAACTTGTCGCGATACCCGGCGCCGCTCATCTCGACGGCATGCGCGGCGATCCGGCCGATCTGGTCCGCGTGCTGTCCTTTCAACGTGGCCATGACCCGCACTAGGCCAGCGCGCGCACGGCTCGACGCGGCCGTCTACCGCTGACCGGCCGGGTCGGCCCCGCGGTTCACCGCGCACGCCCGCCGCGTGGCGGCACGATTTCACAAGGTTCAAGGAATGAACAATTCGCTCGACATGCTGGATACCCTGCAGGACATCCTTCGATCGTGCAGCCCCGGCACGCAGTTCAGCGTCGACGCGAGCCTCGTTGCCCAAGGGCTCGGCTCGCTCGCTGCCACACGCTTCGTACTCGAGGTGCAGGCGCGTTTCGGTGTGCCGGTGTCGGTCGACGAGCTCGGCGCGGGGATGACGCTGGCCGCACTCGCCGATACGCTCGCAAGCGCGCGGCGCGACGACACCGCCCGCGC
This sequence comes from Burkholderia sp. FW306-1C-G01B, assembly GCF_058781685.1. NCBI lineage: Bacteria > Pseudomonadati > Pseudomonadota > Betaproteobacteria > Burkholderiales > Burkholderiaceae > Burkholderia > Burkholderia sp. FW306-1C-G01B. Next base: position 348,195 of record NZ_JBYSWZ010000009.1, on the reverse strand, counting down.
GCTCGCGGCAATGCCCGACGCCCCGGGCGGCCGGGCCGGGATGCCGCTGCTGCCGCTGCAACAGGCGTTTCTCGTTACCGCCGACCCGGACTACAGCGCGGATCCGGCCGGTTGCCATCTCTATCGCGAGTTCGACGTGACCGGCATCGATGCCGATGCGCTGGCCAGCGGCTGGACGCGGCTGGTTGCGCTGCAGCCGATGCTGGCGGTGCGGCTGGCGGACGATGGCACGCTGGTGCCGGGCGCTGACGTGTCGCCGGAGCTGGACCGTGTTGCGGACGACGCGCATGACGGCGCGCTCGCCGCGCGTCGCGACGCATGGTGGGCGCGGGCCGAGCGGATGCCGGCGCGCCCGGTGGCGGTCGCGATCGTCAGCTCGCCGGGACGGGTCTCGCTGCAGTTGAGTCTTGACGCGATCGTGCTCGACGGCTTCGGTTTGCAGCTGTTGCTGCGGCAATGGCTGAGTCTGGCAGCGGGGCGCGTGCTGCAGGCCCCGGCCGTCACCGCCGCCGAGTGCGCGAATCTGCTCAGCGGACCATTGCCGCAAGCTTCGCTCGACTACTGGCGAGGGGTGCTCGCCGACGCGCCGCCCGCACCGTTCGTCTCGCATGTCACGACGGCGCTGGTTGAACGACGCGCGGCATCCGGCAGCCAGATTCCGTTCGCACGTCGAAGCATCGAGGCCGAGCTGTCGCCGGCCATCTGGCAGCGTCTGAAGCGCGAGGCCGAGCGGCTCGGGATTTCCCCGACGTCGCTGGTCTTTGCCGCGTTCGCCGAGGTCGTGCTGGAGATCGATCGCGCCGGGTCCGCCTCGTTCGTGATGACGACGAGCGAGCGATCGCGCCTGCCGCTGGCGGCGCAGGACGTGATCGGTCCGTTTACGTCGAGCATGATCGTTCCAGTCGCGCGGGATGCGCACGAATCCGTCGACGCGTTTTCCGTGCGGCTGCATCGCGAGGTATGGGCCCATCTCGCGCACGGCGCCGTTCCGGCCGTGGTCGCGCTGCGCGAAAGCCCGGCATCGGCACCCGCGCGCGGCGTGCCGGTGGTATTCACGAGCCTGCTCGGCATCGAGGTGGACGCGCAGGCCGCGCTGCGCACGCGCGCCGCCAGCTGCCAGACCTCGGGCGTGGCGCTCGAGCATCAGATGTGGGAAGCGCACGGCGCGCTGCGACTGCATTGGGACGTGGCCGACGCGATGCTTCCGCCGGGGGCGGCCGGCCTGTGTCTCGACCGGCTGCTCGCGCGCTTGAGCGCGATCGGCGCGAGCGCGTCGGCCGGCGCCGCACTGAACCGGCTGCAGCAGGCGTATTTCGTCGAGCGCAGCGCTGCGCTCGACGCGCAGCCGTGCTGTGCGGTGTTTTCGTTCGACGCGGGCGGGCTCGATCGCGCGCACGTGGAAGCGGCCTGGCGTGAACTCGTCGCCGCGACGCCCGCGCTGCGCAGCCAGGTCGGCACCGATGGGAGCGTGCGAATCCATGCGGCCAGCGATGTCGTCGCGGGGCTCGGCGTCACCGAGGTTGCCGAGGCCGCACTGACGGCGCAAGGCGAGGCCTTGGAGCGGACCCTGCTGACGCTTCCGTTCCCGCCCGGTCGCTGGCCGCTGCAGCAGGCCCAACTGTTGGCGACGCCGTCCGGCGGCGCCGTGCTGTACGTTTGTTTCGACCTGCTGATGCTCGATGCCAGCAGCATCCACGGGCTGGTGGCGTCGCTTGCCGCGCGTTTGTCCGGCGGCGCTGGCGTGCCGGTGCGCGCCGCCGCCGCGGAGGTGGCATGGCCGGACGTCACGATGCGCGACGGATACTGGCCGGCGCGGATCGCTACGCTCGCGGCGGGACCGGACCGGCTCGCGGGCGCCGCCGCGCGGTCGCCCTGGACACGCCTCGAGGCCGCGTTCGACGGCTATGGCGCATTCCACGCCGCGTGCCGCCAGGCCGGCGTCGATGTGGACGATGTGCTCGTGGCGGCAATGGCCGCGGCGTGGCGGCCCGAGTCGTCGCGGCCGTTTACGCTGCCGGTCGTGTGCTGCCGGCCGCAGGACGACGGTGTGCGCCCTGGCGAGGCGTCGCAGATGGCGTGGCTGAGCTTTTCGGATGGTGCGCAGCCCGGTGCGATCGACTTGCGCGCGCCGCTGCCGGAACTGGCGCGAGCGATCCGGCAGCGCCGCGCGGACGATCTCGCCCACGGCGGCATCGAAGGTCTCGGCGCGCTCTCGGTGCGCAACGCGCAGGTGGGCGAGCCGCTTGCGCTGCCGGTCGTCTATACGGGCATCGTCGAATGGGGCCGCGTTGACGAACGCGTGGCGAGCACGCTGCGCTGGCGTACCGCGACGCCCGGCATTTCGGTCGATGCGGTGGGGCTGTCGGTCAACGATCGCCTGCTGATCGGCTGGGATTGCCGCGAAAGCGATTTCGCGCCCGACACCGCGCGGCGCGCGTTCGAGCGTTATCGCGCGGCGCTCGCGCACGTGCTGGCCGAGCCGCAGGCGCTTGGTGGCGAGATCGCGCCGCCGGCCGCGCCGTTGCGGCCTGTCCACCTCGCATTCGAACGGGCCGCGGCTGCACGGCCCGATGCACCGGCCGTGTACTGGCGCGACGGCGAGCACTGGACGTTCGGGCAGCTCAATCGGCGAGCCAACGCGATCGCGCGCCGTCTGCGCGAACTGGGCGCCGGCCCCGGCACGACGGTCGCCATCTCGATGCCGCGCACGCCGGCGCTGATCGCCGCGACGCTCGGCGTGCTCAAGGCCGGTGCCGCCTATGTGCCGGTCGAGCCTTCGCTACCGGCCGCGCGCACGGCACGCATGATCGAGGTGGCCGACTGCCGGCTTGCGCTCGTGCTGTCCACGCGCCCCGCCGACGCGACACTGCCGACCCAGGTCCGCTGCGTGGCTGTCGACGCGTTGCCCCATGGCCCCGATGACGAGCGCAATCCCGACGTGATCAACGATGTCGATTCGCTGGCCTATGTGATCTTCACGTCGGGCAGCACGGGCGAGCCCAAGGGGGTGGCGGTCAGCCACCGGCCGCTGCTGAACCTGCTCGACTGGTGCCAGCGCCGGTATCGCTTCGGCAGCGACGACCTCGGTGTCTGCGTGACTTCGCTGGGCTTCGATCTTTCGGTATTCGACATACTGGGCCTGCTCGGCTACGGCGCAGCGCTGTATCTTGCCAGCGAGGCCGAGCAGCGCGACCCGGCGCTGCTGGCGGCGATCCTGACCGACTATCCGGTGACGTTCTGGAATTCGGCGCCGACCACGCTCGATCAGGTCAGCCGCCATTTCGACGACCTGCCGGCCGGCGCCGCGCGCGACGCGCTGCGTCTCGTGTTCCTGAGCGGCGACTATACGCCGCTGTCCTTGCCGCCCACGCTCGTCGCCGCGTTTCCGCGCGCGCGCCTCGTTTCGCTCGGCGGCGCGACCGAGGCGACGGTCTGGTCCAACTTCCACGAGGTCGGCGAGATCGATCCCGGCTGGCGCAGCATTCCGTACGGACGACCGATCGACAACGCGCGCTACTACATCCTCGACGAGGCGGGACAGCCGTGCGGGCACGGCGTCGAGGGCGAACTCTTTATCGGCGGCGCGGTTTTGAGTCTCGGCTATTACCGCCGGCCGGAACTGACGGCCGAGCGCTTCGTGCGCGATCCGTTCGTGGCCGACCCGACGGCGCGGATGTATCGCACCGGCGATCGCGCGTCGTTCTATCCGGACGGCAGCATGTCGTTCTGCGGCCGCGTGGACCGTCAGGTCAAGGTACGCGGCGTACGCATCGAGCTCGAGGAGATCGAGCATGCGCTGCGCCAGTATCCGCGCGTGCGAGAGGCGGTCGTGATGGTGCGGCAGGATCCGTCCGGCGACGCGAAGATCGTCGCCTATGTCGACAGCGAAGCGGAACTCGATCCGCGCGCGTTGCGCACCTTCAGCCAGTCGGCGCTGCCGGCGAGCATGGTGCCGAATTTCGTCCATGTGATGCGCGGCTTTCCTGCGACCAGCAACGGCAAGCTCGATCGTCAGGCGCTGCCGTGGCCGTTGCCGGAGAGCGGGGTGCCGGCGTGCGTCGCGCCCGATGCTGGAACCGGTGCCGCGCCGCCGGCAGACACGGAGTGCATGGATCACGCGGTCGGCGGCGTGGCCGCGAAGCCCGCCATTGCGGCCTGCGCGCCGTCCAGCGAGGCCACCGCGGCCACCGCGGCGCCCGACCTCGACACCCTGACCGGCAGACTGGGCCAGCTGTTCGCGCGCTTTCTCGGACGCGAGCCGGACCCGGCGCGCGAACTGTGGGAACAGGGCGCTACCTCGTTCACGATGGTCCAGGTCAGCGGCGCGCTGCGCGCCGACTACGGCGTGCGTCTGCAGGTCGAATGGCTGACGCGCGACCCGAGCGTGGCCGGCATCGCGCGGATGCTCCAGTCGCATCTGGCCGGCGCGAGGCCAGTGCCGTCGGTGCAGGCCTCGCTCCGCCCGGCGGTCGCGACGCCGCAGCCGGAGCCAGTCCGCCCGGCGGACCACGAGCGCGTGGACGCGCTCGATCCCGTCGCGAAGCAGGCTTTCCTCGATGCCGGCCTCAATCGCCGCGCGGATCTCGACGGACAGGCGCGCGCATCGTTGGCGCCGGTCGACCTGCCGCAGCCGTGGTTCGACTGGCGCGGCGCGCAGCGCGACCTGGCCGACGGCGTCGTATCGAAAGCGCAACTGGGCCGGCTGCTCGGCTTGCTGGCGAGCCGGCGCACCGGCGCGCGCGACGCGCGACTCTATCCGTCGGCGGGCGACACCTACGGCGTGCAGATCTATGTCTGGCTCGACGCCGGGCGGGTGGACGGCTTCGATGCCGGCTACTACTGGCTCGACACCGCGGCCGCGGCGCTCGTGCGAGTCGGCCGGGCCGTGACGTTCGCGCGCGAAGCGCAGTTCATCTACAACCGGCCGCTGCGCGACCGGGCCGCGATGGCATTGTTCCTGGTCGGCGAGCCGCGTGCGATCGCGCCGCTCTATGGTCCGGATGCCGAGCGCTTTCTGCTGCTCGAAGCCGGATACATCGGCCAGTTGCTGATGCTGGGTCAGCATGAAAGCGGCCTCGGACTGTGTCCGATCGGCAGCTTCAATACGGCGGACGTGCAAGCGAACCTGCAACTGCACGCCGATCAGACCGTGCTGCACAGCTTCCTGCTGGGGCCGGTCGCCTACGTGCCGGCACCGGGGGTCCCGGCGCCGCTTCGGATTGCAGGCGATGCGGTGGGCCGGCCACGTGCGCCGGTGTCGATCGTCGGCCACTCATTGCGCTATCCGGGCGCGGCGACGCCCGACGCGTTCTGGGCGCTGCTCAGCAATGGCGAGCGCGCGCTGCGCGAGGCGCCGCGCCGTCACGGCATCGGCGCGCACCAGCGGCTGGCCGGCGGCTTTTTCGACCGGATCGACGGCTTCGATGCGCTGGCGTTCTCGATCGCGCCGAACGACGCCGCGCAGATCGACCCGCAGACGCGACTGCTGCTGGAAGTCGTGCGCGAGTGTCTCGAGCGGGCCGGGCACGACGCGCGTTCGCTGCAGCAGGCGGGCGAGCGGGTCGGGGTGTTCGTCGGCCACTTGTGGCAGGACTACCGGCAATACGGTGTGGGTGCCGCGGGCCGCGTTGCCGCGATGACGGCCAGCGGTTCGGAAATCGCCCACCGGATCTCGGCCGTGTTCGGCTTTACCGGGCCCAGCCTCGCGATCGACACCGCGTGCTCGTCAGGCCTCAGCGCGCTGCATCTGGCTTGCACCGCGCTGGCGAACGGCGACTGCGACAGCGCCGTTGTCTGCGCGGTGAACCTGATCGCGCATCCGTCGCACATCGACGCGCTGAGCGCGCTCGGCTTCGTCGCGGCGCGCGTGCCGGCCGGCGCGTTCGACGGCGACACCACCGGCTGGGTCATCGGCGAAGGGGCGGGCGCGCTGCTGCTGCGCCGCGCCGACGCGGCCGATACGCACGCGGACCGGGTCCTCGCGCAGATCCTCGGCACCCATCTCGAACAATCCGGCGCGCGCGCCGCCTATGGCAGCCCCAGCGAATCGGCAATCGAGGCGGGACTGCGCGCGGTCCTGCGTCGCGCGAACCTCGACAGCGGCGAGATCGATTACGTCGAATGCGCAACCGCCGGCGGCCCGGTAGCCGATGCCGCGGAGTGGCAGGCACTCTCGCACGTGTTTGGCGATGGCGTGCTGGCCGGGACGGTCAAGCCGAACATCGGCCATCTCGAGGCGGCGTCCGGCCTGTCGCAGTTGTCGAAGGTCCTGCTCCAGCTCGAATACGGGATGCTCGCGCCAACCCTCGTCGCGCCGTCGAGCTCGCCGCTCGTCGAGATCGACGCCGGTCCGGTGCGCATGGTTCGCGGCCTCACTGCGATGCCTGCGCGGCGAAGGGCCCCGCATCTGCTGATCAACGCGATCGGGAGCACCGGCGCCAGCGCGCAGGTGATTCTGGCCGCGCCGCCGGCCCGCGCGCGCGTCGTGGCACAGGGGCCGCGCGTGGTGCTGCTGTCGGCGGCGTCGGTTGCACGGCTCGAGGCGCTGGCCGATGCGTGGCTGGCCGCGCTCGAAACGGCCCGCGACCTCGATGCGTGGGAGGGCGTGTGCGGCACGTCGCAGCTCGCCCGCGCCCATGGCGAATATCGGCTGGCGATCGAAGCGGCCGATCGCGACGAAGCCATCGAACTGCTGCGCGCGTACCTGCGCAGCAGCGGCGATCCGCGCGTCCATGTCGGGCGCGCGGCAGCCGACAAGTACGGCGTCGCGACGCAGGCCGCCGGGTTGCGCGGCGCGTTGCATGACTGGCTCGCCGGCCACACGATCGAATGGCGTGCGTTCTGGAGCGCCGTGCCGCCGCGGGTGCCGTTGCCGACGTCGCCGTTTGCGCGCGAAGCGTATTGGCTCGATGCACCCGCGCTCGCGCCGGCGTCTGACGAAGCCGGCGCGCCGGGGCCGGACTGGCGCGCGCGCCTGCGCGCCGCGTTCGCCAGCGCGAGCGGGATCGCGGAACCGTCCTTGAACGACCACGTCGCACTCGAACGCTACGGTCTGAATTCGCGCATCGCGACCGACGTGATCGCGGAACTGTCGCGGCACGCGACGGCTGGGCCGTTGCCGGCCACCTTGCTGTATGAATGCCGCGACCTGGCGGCGGTCGCGGCGCGGCTCGCCGAAATCGACGCGCCGGCCAGCGGTGCCGACGCTTCCCGCGTCGTCGCCCACGCGGCGGAATCCGGCACGGCCCACGCGGACCGCGCGGTCGCGGTGATCGGCCTCGCGGGCCGCTACCCGGGCGCGGACGACGTCGACATGTTGTGGCAGCGGCTCGTCGCCGGCGCGGACCTGGTCAGCGGCTTGCCGCCGCAACGGGCCCGCGATATTCCCGATCATGCGCTGCTGATGCAGGGCGCGTTCCTCGACGACGTGGCCGGCTTCGATCCGTTCGTGTTCGGCATCGCCCCCCGCGACGCGCACCGGATGGATCCGCAGGAGCGCGTGCTGCTCGAGACCGTCTGGCACGCGTTGGAGGACGCGTGTTTGCCGCCGTCTCGGCTGCGCGCCGAATTCGACGGCAAGGTCGGTGTGTTCATCGGCGCGATGCACAACGACTATCCGCTGCTCGGTATCGAGGCCGGCACGCCCGCGCGCCCCGTTGACGCGGGTGCCACGCCGGCCGGCATGGCCAATCGCATTTCCTACCATCTCGACCTGCGCGGCCCGAGCCTGACCGTCGACACGATGTGCTCGTCGTCGCTGACGGCGATGCAGCTCGCGGTCGAAGCGCTGCGCGCGGGCCGTATCCGGCTCGCGATTGTCGGGAGCGCGAGTCTCGCGCTGCATCCGAACAAGTTCGTGCAACAGGCGCGCATGGGGATGACCGCGAGCGACCGGCGCTGCCGCAGCTTCGGGCTGGGCGGCGACGGCTTTATCCCCGGCGAGGGGGCGGGCGTCGTGATCCTGCGCTTGCGCGACGACGCGCAGCGGGCGGGCGATCGCGTCCACGGCGTGGTGCTCGGGTGCGCGGTCAATCACGGCGGCAAGGTCAACGGCTACACGGTGCCGAATCCGCAGGCGCAGGCAGCGCTCGTGCGCGCGTCGCTCGACGACGCCGGCGTCGCGGGCGACAGCGTGTCTTATATCGAGGCCCATGGCACCGGCACGGCGCTCGGCGATCCGATCGAAACACGCGCGCTCGATGCGGCGTTCTCGCTCGCGCAGGCAACCGCGCCGCTCGCGATCGGTTCCATCAAGTCGAACCTCGGGCATCTCGAGGCGGCCGCCGGGATCGCTGGGCTGACCAAGGTATTGCTGCAGATGCGTCACAAGACGCTCGCGCCGTCGCTGCATGCGGCGGCCGGGAATCCCGACATCGACTGGCGCCGCTTCGTCGTGCCGCTGGCACCGCAGCCGTGGCTGCCGCGCATCGACGGCGGTCGGGCGGTGTGGCGTGCGGGCGTCAGCGCATTCGGTGCCGGCGGCAGCAATGCGCATGTCGTGCTGGAGGCCGCGCCGGACCTGACGCAGGCAGCCACCGACGCGACGGGGCCCCGGCTGCTCGTGCTGTCGGCCGCGACGGACGAGGCGCTGCGGTTGACGGCGGGCCGCCTGGCGGCGTTCCTCGCGCGCCGCGACCGGGAAACGCCGTCGCTGGCGCAGGTCGCCGCCACGCTGCAAGCGGGCCGCGAGCCCTTGCGTGAGCGCTGGGCCGCGCCGTGCGACAGCATCGAAGCGGCGATCGCGCTGCTGCGGGCGTTCGCCGACGGCGAGACCGTAGGCGTGCGCGGCCAAGCCGTGCCACAGGCCGCGACGTGCGATGCCGCCCTGCCGCTCGATGTGCTCGCGCGGGCATGGGTATCCGGCCAGCACGTCGACTGGCCGCGGGCTGCGGCGTGGGCCGCGCTTCCCGGCTATCCGTTTACGCGGATGCGTTGCTGGATCGACGCGCTCGACGATGGCGTGGCGCCGCCGGCACCCCCCGTTGCGCTCGCGGAGCGCGTGTGGCGACCCGCCGGTGATCCGCCTGCAGCGGCCGGCGGGCACGACGACGGCCCGGTGCTCTGCATCGCCGGCCAGACGACGCGCGCGCTGGCGGACGCACTGGCGGCGCAGCTCGCGCCGCGCCGCGTGCAGGTTCGGGACGCGGCCGATGCCGGCATGCGCGAGCGGCCCGCGACCGTGTTGATCCTGACCGACCTCGAAGCCGGCGGCGGCGCCTGGCAGCCCGCGTTCGAGGTCTGTGCGGCGCTCGCGCGCGGGTCGGCCGTCGCGCCGCTGCGGATCGTGCAGGTGGTGAGCGGCCTGCATGGTCCGTCGGCCGAACCGGGCAGCGGCTCCGGCGCGGCGCTGGCGGGCCTGCTCGATGCGCTCGCCGCGGAACACCGCGGGACCATATGCTCGGTCGTCGACGTGGGACCGGTCGTGCTCGGCGACCGCGCCGCTTGCGAAGCGCTGGCGGCGATGCTGGCCGGCGAGGTCGCGCGCCCCACGGCGGGCGATCTCTGTCTCTCGCCGCTCGGCAGGCTCGTGCCGGCGTGGCAGCCCGTCGAACGCGCGCCGGCGTCGTGGCGGCCGCGCGCCGACCGCGCGTACGCGGTGACAGGCGGCACGCGCGGCATCGGCGCGCGGCTCGCGCTCGAGCTGGTGCGATGCGGCGCGCGTCGCATCGCGCTGCTGGGCCGAACCCGCACGACAGAGACCGACGCCCTCGTCGGCGCGCTCGAACGGCAAGGCGCGCGCGTCGTCGTCCATTACGCGTCGGTCGACGACGAGGTGGCGACCGGGCACTGGCTGACGGCGATCGAGCGCGACCTGGGCCGGCTCGGCGGCGTGTTTCATTGCGCCGGCGTAAGCGCGCGCGGCCATGCCGCGCTGGTCGACCGGCCCGCCGATGCGATTGCGGAGGTGATGGCGCCGAAGGCCGGGGGCGTGGCCGCGCTGCTGCGCGGCGTTGCGACGGCGCAGCCCGATTTCATCGTGCTGTTCTCGTCGATTTCGGCCGTGGTCGACGAGATCGGCGCGGGCGTCGGCGACTACTCGGCCGCCAATCGCGCGATGGACCGGCTGGCCGAGCAATGGCAGCGGCGTGGATTTCCGCAATTGAAGTCGATCGCCTGGCCGGCCTGGCGTGATTCGCGGGTCGATGCGTCCGTGATGGCGGCGATGCAGCGTCAGGGGCTGCCGCTGCTGTCGGATGCCGAGGCATTCGACATTCTGTGGCGGACCATCGCGCTGTCGGGAGCGGCCCGTTACTGCCCGGTCGATGCCGCGCTGCTCGCGTCCGGTCCCGTGGCGGAAGCGCCCGCCACGGCGGAGACATCCGTACCGGTGCCGCCCGCCGCCGCAGCGCCGATGCATGCATCCGGCACGCTTGCGCCGGACTGGCTGCGGGAGGTGCTCGCGAAACGCACCGGCTTGCCGATCGAGCGGATTCCGGCATCGGCGAGCCTTGCCGAACTCGGCGTCGAGTCGATCATGCTGGGCCGGCTCGTCGAGGATATCGAGGCATGCATCGGTGAGCCGCTTGCGCCGGGCCTGCTGCTGGAACATCCGACAGTCGATGCGCTGGGTGCGTATTTCTCCGCGAGGGGAATCGGCGCGCGGCATGAATCGAACGGCCACACCGGCGACCGGTCTGCGTCCGCTCACACGGCGCCCGCCGCGACGGGGCCGTCGGCGGCAGCCGGGGCGACGCGAATCATGCGCGACGAATCAGCGCCGGCGCCTGTCGCCCCGCGCGCCGATCAACCCGCGTCTGCGTTGGCGCAAACGGTGCCAGCCACACCGAACCGGGACGCGGTGGCCATCGTCGGTATGGCCGTGCGCCTGCCCGGCGCGCCCGATGTCGAGGCGTTCTGGCGTTTGCTCAGCGACGGCCGTTGCGCTGTCACCGAGGTGCCGGCGGGACGCTGGGATACCGCGGCGCTGTTCGATCCGGCGGGCGCGGCCGGCTCCAGCGTGTCGCGCTGGGGCGGTTTCGTCGACGATATCGAGATGTTCGACCCGGACTGCTTCGGCCTCGGCGAGGAGGAAGCGCTGGCGATGGATCCGGCGATTCGCCTGTTCATGGAAGCGGCGCTGAACTGCCTCGCCGATTCGGGACGGGAACCGGCCGACGTGCGGCGCAGCAATACGGGCGTGTTCGTCGGCGCGCGAATGGGCCGCTACGGGCGGCGCGTCGAGCACGCGGGGCTCGATGCCGGGCTCGGCGGCGATCAGAACTTCATCGCGGCCCATCTGGCGCATTTCCTCGACCTGCGCGGCGCCAACATGGTCATTGATTCGGCATGCTCGTCATCGTTGAGCGCGCTGCATCAGGCCTGCCAGGCCATCCTGTCCGGCGACGCGGAACTGGCCTTTGCCGGCGGCGTCGACGTCCTGCTCGACGAGGAGGTCTACGTACAGTTCACGCGCGCCGGCGCGCTGTCGCCGACGGGACGCTGCCGCACCTTCGATCGCGGCGCCGATGGCTTCGTGCCGGGCGAGGGCTGCGCCGTGTTCCTGCTCAAGAGGCTCTCGCACGCGCTGGCCGACGGCGACCGGATCCGCGCGGTCATCGAGGCGAGCGCGATCAATAACGACGGCCGGACGATGGGCCTGACCACGCCCAACCCCGACGCCCAGAAGGACGTGATTCGCACGGCGCTGGCCCGGGCCGCGCGGCGCCCGGACGAGATCGGCATGGTCGAGACGCACGGCACGGCGACGATGATCGGCGATCCGATCGAGTTGAAGGCGCTGAACGACGCCTACCGGCACGACACGACCCGGCGCGGCTACTGCGCGGTCGCGAGCGTGAAAAGCAATCTCGGCCATCTGTTGAGCGCGGCCGGCGCCGCCGGCCTCGCGAAGGCGGTGCTGGCGGTCGAGCACGGGCGGGTGCCGCCGACGCTGTTCTGCGACGCGCCCAACCCGCGTTTCGACCTGGCGCATTCGCCGTTCTTCATTCCGCGCGAGTGTGCCGCGTGGCCATTGCCGGGGCCACGCGTGGCCGGCGTCAGTGCGTTCGGTCTCGGCGGCAGCAATGCGCACGTGATCGTCGGCGAGGCGCCCGCGCACGCAGCCGTGCGGAGGCCGCTCGCGCCGCCGGTGCTGCGCCGCCGGCGCTTGTGGCTCGAACGCGACGGACAGCGCTCGAGCGCGCCGCCGCCCGACCCGTCGCCGCGCCCCGAAGCCGCGCGCGCGGCCGCTCCTTCGTCGTTGCTGAGCCTCCATTTCGGAGATGCGCTCGGTGACGCCGCCTCTTACCCTGAATTGACGACATCGTGAACAACCCACCTATTCTTTGTACGCTGCGGCTCGCGCATACCGATCTCGTAATGCAGAACCACCGGGTCCACGACGTGTCCGTGATGCCCGGCGTGGTGTTTCTCGACCTGACCGCGCGGGTGCTCGAGGCCCGCGGACATGCGTGGACGGGCTACGCGCTGGAGCGGGTGCTGTTCAGCGAACCCGTCGTCACGTCGGCAGACGGCGATCGCGAACTGCGCGTGCGCATCTGGCTGCCGGAAGGCGACGCAGGCTCGGTGCTGGTGGACAGCCGGGTCTGGGGCGACGACGGCGCATTCGCCGAGAACATGCGCGCGGCGCTCGTCGTGGATCGCGACCCGCCGATGCCCGCGCTCGATGTCGCAGTGCTGAAGGCACGCATGACGGACGCGCTCGACATGAGCGAAATGTACCGTCGCGCCCGGCTCGAACGGATCGATCATCGCGCGCCGATGCGTTGCACCGGCCGCCTGTGGAAAGGTGGCGGCGCGCTGCTGGGCGAGCTGCGGCTCGAAGTGCCGCCGGAACCGGGCTTCCATATGCATCCGGCCGCGCTCGACGCCGCGACGATCGCCGCCTACGCGCAAACCGAGGCCGCGTTCGACGCGCCATTCATTCCGGTCTCGATCGACCGCGTGCGACTCGTCGCGCCGCTGTCGGAGCAGTTCTTCCTGCATGCGCCGGGCACGGAAGTCCTGGCCGCGACGGGCGACGTAATCAGTAACGACTACGATCTGTACGACCGCGACGGACGGCATTGTGCGAGCTTTCGCCGGCTCGCCTGCAAGCGGATTCGTCAGCCCGATCTGATTACCCGGCTGCTGCTGCCGCGCGCGCGGGCGACAGGTGACGCGCGTTCGGCCGACGCGCCGGCCCCCACGGCCGATCTGGCCCGGGCCGGCTCCTATGCGGCGCTGCTGCGCATCTGGATCGCAGAGATTCTGTCGATCGAACCGGCCTCGGTTGCCGCGCACGTCGGCTTCTACGAGCTCGGGCTGGGTTCGCGCGACCTGCTCGCGCTGGCGACGCGGCTCGAACAGGTCGTCGGTCACGAAATCTATCCGACGCTGCTGTTCGAGCATCGCGATATCGCGGCCCTCGATGCGCATCTGTTGGCCAGCTTCGGCCCGCTGACCGTCCACACGGCTGCCGAGCCCGTGAAGCCTGCGCCCGCCGCCGCGCCCGTCGTGGCGCAAACCGGATTCGCGGCGCCCGCCTGGATTCCCGATCCGCGCCGCCCGGCCTCGCCCGGCGCCGCGCGGATCGCCGTCCACGGGCTGCCCGCGCACGCGTTCGACAGCCTGCGCGACGCCGCGCGCGAACGGCGCGGTGTGGACGTCATCGCGCTCGACGATCCGGAGTCCCTGGCCGCGCGCGGCGACGGTGCGCCCGATGCGCTCGTCTGGTTCGGCGATCAGGACAGCACGCCCGACGTGCAACTGGCCGCGCTCGCGCGCTGGACCACGGCCTGTCATCACGGCGCGCGACCGATCGAGCTGCTGGTCGTCGAGCGCGGCGAAACCGCGTCCGTGACGCTGCACGGGTTCGCCGCGTTCCTGCGTGGCGTGCGCGTCGAGAGCCCGCGCATCGCGGCGCGCGCGCTGCTCGTTCCGGAGCACGGCTGGCAGCACGCAGTCCTCGACGAGCTCGCGCGGGCGGGCGACGCATTTCCCGCGACCGCGGGCCTTGTCGCGGCGCTGCCGGACGGGTCCTCGCGCGTACGCGCGCTGGTGCCGCGCACCGTTGCCACCGGCGACGCCGGCGCGCGCACTCCGGTGCTGCCCGACGGAGCGGTATGCGTGATCGCGGGCGGGACGGGAGGCATCGGCGTGCAGCTCGCGCACTGGCTGGCGACGCAGGCGCGGGCCCGCGTGATCGTGGTCGGCCGCTCGGAACCCGATGCCGCGCTGCTGGCCGAATGGGCGCGGACGCCTGCGCCGGCCAGCATCGAGCATGAACGCTGCGACGTGACCGACCGGGCGCGGCTCGATGCGGTGCTCGACCGGATCAGGCAGCGTTTCGGCGGGATCGACGCGGTGTTCCATGTGGCGGGAGTGCAGTCGGACGCACTGCATTTCACGGTCTCGCCGGAAGCTTGCCGCGCGGTGACCGGGTCGAAAGTGGCGGGTTTCCAAATACTCGACGAAGCGACGGCGCGGGACCGGCTGACGCTGTTCTGCGCGTTTTCGTCGCTGGCCGCATGGCGCCCGAACCCGGGGCAGGGCGTCTATGCGTTCGCCAACGCGATGCTCGAGGCGCTTGCCGAGCGACGGCGACTCGATCCGACGCGCAGCGGCACCACCGTGGCCCTTGCATGGCCGTTGTGGGCGGACGGCGGCATGCGCCTGAGCGGCGCGGATCTCGACGAGGCGATGGCGCGCACGGGCCTGCGTCCGCTGCCGAGCGCCGACGCGTTCGCGTGCCTGCAAGCCGCGCTGCGCCCGCGGCGGGAGGACGCGACGCTCGCGGTGCTGCACGGCGATGCGGCGCGTTACCGCGACTGGCTGTCGCGCGAACGCGGCGACGACGACGGCGATGCCGTGCCGCTCGCGGCCGGGTCGGCGCGCGAGACCGGCACGGCGCCGACCGAGCGCGCGGACGAGATCGCGATCGTCGGCCTGGCCGGCCGCTATCCCGGCGCGGACGATATCGACGCATTCTGGATGCGTCTGCGCGACGGGCACGACGCGATCACCGAAGTGCCCCGCGAACGCTGGGATCATGCCGCGCTGTTCGACCCGCAGCGCGGCGTCGAAGGTCGCACATACGGACGGTGGGGCGGCTTTCTCGGCGATATCGAAGGCTTCGACGCGACGCTGTTCCAGATGTCGCGGCGCGAAGCCGAACGCGCCGATCCGCAGGAGCGCCTGTTCCTGGAGACCTGCTGGACGCTGCTCGAGGCCGCCGGCCATCCGGCGGGCGCGCTGGCGGACCGGAATGTCGGCGTGTTCGCGGGCGTGATGTGGAATCACTACCAGCTATGCGGCGATCCGGATCAGGTCGCGCCGGCCGCCATGCATGCGTCGGTGGCCAACCGCGTGTCGTATGCGCTGGACCTGCGCGGTCCGTCCATGGCGGTCGACACCGCGTGCTCGTCGTCCTTGACCGCGATCGGCCTCGCGATCGATGCGCTGCGGGGCGGCGCCTGCACGATGGCGATCGCCGGGGGCGTCAATCTCGCCGTGCATCCGCAGAAATACCTGCAGCTCGCGCAGGGCCAGTTCCTGTCCGACGATGGGCGGTGCCGCAGCTTCGGCGCGGGCGGCAGCGGCTACGTGCCGGGCGAGGGCGTCGGCGCGGTCCTGCTGCGCCCGCTGCGCGACGCGCTGCGCGACGGCGATCACGTGTGGGGGGTGATCCGTGGGCATGCGCTCAACCACGCAGGCCGCACCAGCGGCTTCACCGTGCCGAGCCCGGCCGGGCAGGCCGAGGTCATGTCGCGCGCGCTGCGCGATGCCGGTATCGACGGTGCCAGCGTGTCCTACGTCGAGGCGCACGGCACCGGGACCGCGCTGGGCGATCCGATCGAAATCGAGAGCGTCGGCCGCGTGCTGGGTCGCGAAGGCGGCGCGACGCTGCCGATCGGGTCCGTCAAGTCGAACGTCGGGCACCTCGAAAGCGCGGCGGGCATCGCGGCGGTGACCAAGGTGCTGCTGATGGCGCGCGCGCGGCAACTCGCGCCGTCGCTCCACTCGAGCGAGCTGAACGGCGCGGCGAGGATGGCGCAGTTCGGCCTGCACGTACAGCAAGCGCTCGCCCCGTGGCAGCCGAGCGCCGGCGCGCCGCGGCGGGCCGCCGTATCCGCGTTCGGCGCCGGCGGCGCCAATGCGCACCTCATCATCGACGAGCCCCCGGTTCATCCGGCAGCCGCGGAGCCCGCCGGCGAGGGCGCGCAGTGGCTCGTCCTGTCGGCCCGCGACGCGGCGGGGCTGAGCGACTACGCGGGCCGGATGGCGCAGGCGCTCGAGGCGGCGCCAGGCCACACCGGGCCCGACGCGTTGGCGATCGCGGCCGAGCTCGTCAGCGTGTCCGCCACGGATCTCGGGCCGGACGAGACGCCGCGCAGCCTGGGCATCGAAGGCGCGGATCTCCAGGCGCTCGTGCGGCGGCTCGGCCGCGAGGTCGATCCCGACGCGCCGCTCGCGGGTGCCGGCGCGGGCGGTCGTCATCCGCTACGCCTTGCCGATATCGCCTACACGCTGCAGGCGAATCGCAGCCATCTGACCCACCGGATCGCCTGCCGCGCGGCCGACCTCGGCGACGCGGTCGCGCTGCTGCGGGCCTACGTGCGCGGCGAAGTCGTGGCGGGCGTGCTGACGGGGACGGCCGACGCAGCTGCGGCCGCCACGCCCGTCGCGGCGGATGCCAGTCCGGTCGAGCGCTGGGTGGCCGGGTACGACGTCGACCTCGCAGCGCCATGGGCCAGCGCGCGCGTGCGTCGCGTGGCCCTCCCGGTGCCCCGCCTGCTTCACGCGCACGGCTTCTGGATCGGCCGCTGGCAGCGCGAGGGGGCTGCCCAGGCGCCGGCGCGGGTCACGTCGCCCGCCCCCCGACACTCCGAATCAACAGGACATTCCAACATGATCGATGTGGCAGGCAGCGACCCGGTCACCCTGAAGGTGCTCGCCAATGGCGTGGCGCTCGTCAGGATGCAGGCGGTCGCGGATAACAACATGTTCACGCAGGCGCTGCTCGACGGCCTGGCGGCGGCGTTCGGCGCGATCGAGGCCGACCCGGCCGTGCGCGCGGTGGTGCTGACGGGGACCGACAAGGTGTTCAGCATGGGCGGCACGCCGTCGGCGCTCGAACGCCTCGCGCGCAAGGAGGGCAGCTTCACGGACGTGCCGTTCCTCTACGAGGGACTCGCGCGCTGCCGGGTGCCCGTGATCGCCGCGCTGCGCGGCCACGCGGCCGGCGGCGGGCTGACGTTCGGGCTGCATGCCGATCACGTCGTGCTCGACCGCGACGGCACCTACAGCGCCAATTTCGTCAAATTCGGCTTCACGCCGGGCCTCGGCGCGACCTATGCGCTGGAACGCCGCTTCGGCGCCGCGCTGGCCGCCGAAATGTGCATGACGGCCGCCGCCTATGCCGGGCGCGACCTCGAGGCCTTGGGCGTCGCCCTGCGATTCGTCGACGGGCCGCAGGTGCTGCAGAGCGCGTTGCGGATCGCCGATGCGATCGCCGAACAGTCCGCGCCCGTCGTCAACGCGCTGAAGCGCGAACTGGCCGAGCGGACCGGCGCCGATCTCGCGAAGGTGATCGCGCGCGAGGCCGCGATGCATGACGCGGTGCTGCATGCCGATCTCGTGTCCGGGATTCGCGCGCGAACCGGACACGCCGAGCCCGACGCCGCCCCGCCCGAGGGGCGCGCGCACGCCGAGCAGGCGGCGCCGGCCGCGCCGCGCGTCATGGCCAGGCAAGCCGGCGCGAACCCGGCCGCCGACGCAGTGAAGCCGCGCGTCCGGAACGAGATCGAGACGACGCTCTGCCGGAATCTGTTTGTGCATCGGAACGAACTCGACGCGCGTCGGACCTTTGCCGAGATGGGGCTCGATTCGCTCGGTGCCGTCGAAATCGTGCGCGACCTGAACCACGCGTTTGGCCTGAATCTCGATTCGGTGCTGGTCTACGATCATCCGACCATCGACGCGTTGGTCGACCATGTCGCTGCCGCGCAGGCAGCGAGCGACGGCCTGATCGCCATCGCGCTCGATGCGCCGGCGCAGCCGGCAGCCGCCACGCGCGAGGCGCTCGATCCGGTGCGCGAGCCCGTTGCCATGCCGCTGTCGCTGGCCAGCGTGGTCGCCGCTGCGAGCCGCGCGAGTGTCGAGGTGCGCCCGACGGCGGACATCGCGCCGCCCGCGCTGTCTTCCGCGCCGCCGCTGCGCCTGAAGCTCGCGCCGACCGCGGATGCGGCGCTGCCCGACCAGCCGGCGCTGGACGCCACGCGCGGCGCGGGCGAACCCGGGACGACCGAGTCCGACACCACGCCGGACGAGGCCGAACCTGATGCCGCCGAAACCGGCGCCCCGCCGGCCACCGCGGCGGACGACGCCATCGCGATCATCGGCCTGTCCGCGCGCTACCCGGGCGCGACGAATGCCGACGCCTTGTGGCGCAACCTCCTCGACGGCACCTTCAGCGTCGAGGAAATCTCGCCCGAGCGCTGGGACATCGCGCGCTTCTACGATCCCGATCCGACCACGCCAGGCAAGACGAGCAGCAAGGTGGCCGGCCTCGTCACCGATATCGACCGGTTCGACGCGACGTTCTTCGGCATTTCGCCGCGCGAAGCCGAACTGATGGATCCGCAGCAGCGCGTGTTTCTCGAACAGGCGTGGCGTGCGCTCGAGGACGCGGGTCACGCGGTGGGACCCGAGCGACGCGTCAATTGCGGCGTGTTCGTCGGCACGGCCGCGGGCGATTACATGCAGTTGCTGCAAGCGGCGGGTGCGACCGACTCGGGGCAGGTGTTCCTCGGCAATGCAGCGTCGATTCTCGCCGGCCGGATTGCCTACTTCCTGAACCTGGAAGGGCCGACGGTCGCTGTCGATACGGCCTGCTCGTCGTCGCTCGTCGCGCTCCATCTCGCGTGCCAGTCGATTCGCGGCGGTGATTGCGACATGGCGGTGGCCGGCGGCATCGCGCTGATGGTCACCCCGCAGATGCACATCTGGAACAGCAAGTCCGGCATGCTCTCGCAGCTCGGGCGGTGCGCGTCGTTCGACGCGTCGGCGGACGGATTCGTGCTCGGCGAAGGCGCCGGGCTGGTGGTGGTCAAGCGGCTGTCGGCCGCGCTGGCCGATCGCGATCGCATCTACGCGGTGATCCGGTCGAGCGGGATCAATGGCGACGGCAAGACGAACGGCATCACCGCGCCGTCGGCCGACGCGCAGCTCGTGCTGCAACGTCGCGTGCACGCGGCGGCCGGCGTGTCGCCCGACGATATCGCCTATATCGAGACGCACGGCGCCGGCACGCAGCTGGGCGACCCGATCGAACTGAAGGCGCTCGCGGGGCTGATGCGAGGCCGCAGCGCGACGCTGCCGCCCTGCGGCGTCGGGTCGATCAAGTCGAACCTCGGCCACACGACGCTGGCGTCGGGAATCGCCGGGCTCATCAAGGTCACGCTCGCGCTCCAGCATCGCGAGATCCCGCCCAGCCTGCATTTCGACACGATGAATCCGAACATCGAGCTGGGCGGCGTGCCGCTGGAGGTGGTGACGACGCGTCGCGCGTGGCCCGTCGGGCCGAGCGGACGCCGCATGGGCGCGGTCAACAGCTTCGGCATGTCGGGTACCAACGCGCACTTCGTGCTGGAGGAGGCGCCGCCGGAAGCCGCGCGGCCGCACGCCGGCGATCTCGTCGACGAAGGCCATCTGCTGCTGGTCTCGGCGCGCACCACCCCGGCATTGCGCGCACAGGTCGAGGGCCTCGTCGCGGACCTCGAGCGCGGCGCCGCGCTGAGCGATGTCGCCTATACGCTCGGTGTCGGGCGCGCGGTCTTCCGCAAGCGGTGCGCGATCGTCGCCGGCGACGCCGTCCAGGCGATCGCGCTGCTGCGCGGTGCGCTGGCCGAGGGAACGCTGGAAGGCGTTCACTCCGCGCATTGCGCAGCGGAGGATACGAACGCCGGATTCGATCGGGCGCTCGACGGCGCGGCGCTGACCACGCTCGGCGGGCGCTTCTGCAGCGGGCAGGCGGGTCTCGACCCGAGCGGCTTCTTCGGGCGCCGCAGCGGGCGGCGCATCGCGCTGAGCGGCTACCCGCTGGGCAACCAGCGTTTCTGGGTGCCCGATTCGGCCGGCGCGGCGCCGTCCGTCGTCGCGCCGGGCGCCACCGGCCCCATCCGCGCGCTTCTGGAGAACACCGTCAAGGAGACGATCGACCCCGACACGGACTGGGTCCGCGACCATTGCGTTCAAGGGCAGCACTGGGTGCCGGGCGCAGCGATCCTCTACTACAGCGCACGCACCCAGCGCTTTCGTCCCGTCGAATTGTCCGATGTCGAATGGCTGACGCCCGCCCGCGTGGCCGGCCGCGTCACGCTCGAAATACAAGGCAGCGTCGATGACGAGGGACGCTACGACATCGAGATGCGCATCGCCGGCCAGCCGTCGTTTGCGCGTGCCCGCTGCGTTCCGCAGGGGGCCGGCCGGCCGCGGCCGCGCATGGCGCTGGACACGCTCGTCGCCGGCTACCCGCGCGCGATCGAGCACGACGTGCTCTACGACCGGTTCGCGCGCGCCGGCATTGCATACGGGCCCGGCTATCGGCTGATCACGCGCGTCATGCATGACGCGCAGGGCGCCGTCGCGTGGCTGCGCGCCGATTCCGGGCGGGGGATGATCCAGACCCTCGACGCGATCCTCCAGGTCGTCGCGGTCCTCGAAGAGGGAACGGCGCTCAAGCTGCCGCGCCGGATCGACACCGTGCGCCTCAATCAGTCGCTCGATGCTGTCGTGACGGTGGTCGCGCAGCGGATCGGGGACGGCTGCTATGACGTGACCGCGTGCGATCGGGACGGCAATACGGTGCTCGAAGTGTCGGGCTTCCGGCTCGTGACCTCGCCGGACGGCGGCAGCCGCCTCTATGAGCCGCGCTGGCGCGAGATGCCGTCCGGCGCTGCGCAGCCGTCCGGCGAGCGGACCTATCTGCCGCTGGGTCCCGATGCGCATCGCGCGTTACCCGAGGCCGTGACTGGCGAACTCGTGATCGACGCGCGCGCGCTCGGCGAAGCGGAACCCGCCCAGACGCTCGAAGCGGCGCGCGCGCTGTTCGCCCGGCTCTGCGCCCCGCAATCCGACAGCCTGCGGGTCACCGTGCTGACGGCCGGCGCGGTCCCGGTCGATGCCACGGCGCCGGTGCGTCCGGTGCAGGCGGCGCTGGCCGGCATCGCCCGCACGGCGGCGGCCGAGCGCCCCGGGCTGCGGCTCCAGGTGATCGACCTCGCGCATGACAGCGCCGCGTCGCGCGAGGCGCTGCCCCTGCGGCCCGCCGGCCTGCCGGGCCTGGTGGCGCTGCGCGGCGGCCGCTGGTACGGCCGCGTGATGCGGCCCGTCGCGCATGTGACGCCGCACCGGCTGCTCGGGGATGGCGAGACCTGCGTGATCGTCGGCGGGGCCGGCGGGATCGGCTTCGCGCTCAGCAAGGAGCTCGCGCGCATGCATGGCGCCGCGCTCGGCTGGATCGGGCGCCGGCCGCTCGACGAATCGATCCGCGCGCGGATGCGCGAGATCGAGCAACTGGGCGGCCGCGTGATCTACGTGTCGGCCAGCCTCGGCGACGAGGCGGCGCTGTCCGACGCGGTGCGCGTGATCCGCAGCCGGTTCGGCCCGATCAGCGCGGCGATCCACAGCGCGCTCGTGCTCGATGACGCGACGCTCGACACGATGCGCCCGGAGCAACTGGCCAGCGTGCTGGAGCCGAAGGTCGCGGGATGCGCGAATCTCCATCGCAGCCTCGAAGGCGAACCGCTCGACAAGTTCGTGCTGTTCTCGTCGGTGTCGTCGCTGCTCGATTCGCCCGGACAGGGCAACTACGCGGCCGCGAGCGCCTATCTCGATGCATGGGGTGGCGAGCTGCGCCGCCGCTGCGGCACACCGGTCTTCGTCGTCAACTGGGGTTACTGGGGCAGCGTCGGGATCGTCTCGGGGCCGCGCTATCGACGCGAAATGGCCGCCCGCGGCGTGGGTTCGATCGAGCCCACCGACGGCTTCGCCTGTCTGCGGATGCAGCTCGGCGCCGGTTTGCCGCAGGCCATGGTGATGAATGCCGATCCCGGCCGTTTCGCATCGTTCGGCTTGACGCTTGAAAACGCGGCGGCTCCGTCCGTCGCGACCGTGGTTCACTCGATACAGGGGAATTCGATGTACACAGATGGAGGCAAGCCGTCGTCGGGCGGGCCGTTGCCGCATGGTGCGCCCGCTACGGCGCGGCCGGCGGCCGAGCGATATCTCGCGGGCGTGTTCGCGCGCGTGCTGAAGTGCGATGCCGATGCGCTCGACGTGAACGAAACCTTCGACACGTTCGGCGTCGATTCGCTGCTGGGCATGGATCTGCTGCGCGCGCTGCGGCAGGATTTCGGCGAGCTGCCGTCGACGCTGTTCTACCAGAAGCTGACGATCGCCGAAGTGGCCACATACCTTGTCGAGCACAAGGGCGATGCGCTGGCCGCGCTGGCGGGTGCCGTCGCGATGCCCGCCGACGATTCAGGCGCCGCGGCGCCAGACGTGCAGTACGCGCCGCGGGCGGCAATGCCGGTCCCGGCGGCGAATGCCAGCCGCGCGAGCGTGACCGCGCCGGCCGACGCCGTCGTGCTCGACTATGTGCGCGGCGTGTTTGGCGGCGTGCTCAAGCTCGAGCCCGACGCACTCGATCCGCACGAGACCTTCGAGTCGTACGGCGTCGATTCGCTGCTCGGCACCGATGTCCTGCGCGCGCTGAAGGCCGATTTCGCAGACCTGCCGTCGACCTTGCTTTATGAACGGCTCACGATCGCCGAAGTGGCCGGTTACCTGCGTACCGAGCGGGCCGCCGAGGTCGCGCGGCGGCTGACGCCGCGATCGGGCACCGTCAATGACGGCGGGCGTGCGGCGTCTGCGGACGCGCATGGCGCCGACGCGGGCCGTTTCGTACCGGTCGGCGAGCCGGCGCCCGTGACGCCGGCGGCGCCGACGGCATTGACGGCGCGGCCCGCGCAACACGCCGGCCGGCGCGACGGCGACATCGCCGTGATCGCGGCGGTCGGACGCTATCCGGGCGCGCCTGACCTCGATGCATTCTGGGACAACCTGCGTGACGGTCGCCGTTCCATCGTGGCCGTCCCGGCCGAGCGCTGGGATGCCGATGCGTATTTCGATCCGACGCCGCAACCGCATCGCAGCTACGGCAAGTGGGGTGGCTTCATCGACGGCGTCGATCAGTTCGACCCGAAGTTCTTCGGCATCCTGCCTAGCCAGGCGACGGCGATGGACCCCCAGGAGCGCCTGTTCCTCGAAAGCTGCTGGGACCTGCTCGAACAGGCCGGCCACAACGGCAGCGACACGCGCGAAACGCGTACCGGCGTGTTCGTCGGCATCATGTACGGTTCGTACGGGCAGATCGCGGCGGCAGCGGGCTGGCCGCAAGGCCAGTTCAACCTGGGGCACAGTCCGTACTGGTCGGTGGCCAATCGGGTGTCCTACACGTTCAACTTCAGCGGCCCGAGCATGGCCGTCGATACGGCCTGTTCGTCGTCGCTGACGGCGTTCCATCTCGCCTGCGAAGCGATTCGCCGCGGCGAATGCCGCCAGGCCATCGCCGGCGGCGTGAACGTCATCCTGCACCCCGCGCACCATATCGCGCTGAGCGCGATGCAGATGCTCGGCACGGGGCTGGCCTGCCGCACCTTCGACAAGTCCGCCGACGGGATCGTGCCCGGAGAAGGGGTCGGCGCCGTGCTGCTGCGGCCGCTCGAAGACGCGCTCGCGGACGGCGACGAGATTCTCGCGGTGATGCGCGGCAGCATGATCAATGCGGGCGGCAAGACGGGCGGCTACACCGTGCCGAACGTGAACGCGCAGGCCGAGGTGATCACCGAGGCGCTGGCCCGCGCGGGCCTGGCCCCGGACGAGATCGGCGCGATCGAGGTGCACGGGACCGGCACCCAGCTGGGCGATCCGATCGAGATCGCCGCGCTGAACCGGGCCTACGGCGGCACCGGCCGGCCGACGCCGTTGCTGGCGGGCTCGGTCAAGTCGAACATCGGCCATCTGGAGGGCGCCGCCGGCATCGCCGGGATCGCCAAGGCGATCCTGCAACTGAGAAATCGCGCGGTTGCGCCGTGCGCGGGCCTCGACGAGCTCAACGAGAAGATCGATTTCGGCGCTGCCGTGATGCCGGCGCGCACCCTGCAGCCCCTGGCGTCACCCGGCGACGGCCGGCCATCGGCGTGCGGCGTCAGCTCGTTTGGAGCCGGCGGTGCGAACGCTCATGTGATCCTGCAGCAATGGCAGGAACACCGCGTGCCTGCGCTGACGGCGGGCGAGCAGGCGTTCCTGCTGTCGGCCAACAGCCCGGCGCAACTCGCCGCGTATGCGCGGCGCGTAGCCGACTGGCTGGAGCGTCATCCCGACGCGTCGCTGAGCCGTCTCTGCTTCACGAGCCAGACGGGCCGCCGTGCGTTGCCGGTGCGCGCGGTCGCCATGGCCGCGTCGCTCGATGCGTTGCAGGCCGCACTCCGCGCCATTGCCGACGGCGATGCGGCGGCGCTGGTTTCGCCGCAGGCGGGGCAAGGCGCGCTGTCGCTCGGCGGTGTCGCGGAAGAATTGATCGCGCTGCTGATCGCGCGTCGCGGGCTGCGCCAGCTCGGCGAGCTGTGGGTCAATGGTCATGAGATCGCCTGGCGGCGCACCTGGGATGCGGCGCCCGTGCGCTGCGGATTCCCGAGCGTGCCATTCGAGCACAAGCGGATCTGGATGACGCCGCCACCCGGGACCGCCGCCGATGCGCGGCCCGCGCCGTCGGCCGCGCGCCTCACGCGGCTCGCGGCGGCTCATCGCATCGGCGGCCGCGCGCTCGTGCCCGGTGCCGCGTTGCTGGACCTGATGCTCGATAGGCAGGGGCCTGACGCGCCGCGCGCGGTGCGGGCGGTGCGCTGGCTGCGCCAGGCGGTGGTCGAGGGGGGCGGCATCGAGCTGCCCGTCTCCGACGATGCCGACGGCATGCTGGTACGCGGGCAAGACGGCGAGATCGTCGCACGCGCGCTGGCGGCCGAACTGCCGTCGTGCGCGTCGGCTCCGCGTGATCTTGCCGCACTGTGGGCGACCCACGGAGTCTGCTCGGAAGGCGCGACGCTCTACGAACGGCTGCGTGCCGGCAGCTTCGAATACGGTCCCGAACTGCGCGCGGTGGCGCGCTTCGCCACCACCGACGACAGCGTCGTCGGCGATCTCGACGCGACGCTGCTCGTAGCCGATACGGCCTTCGCGGTCGCCGTCGATGCCGCCATGCAGCTGGTTGCGCTGCTGGCGCGCGAACCCGCGGTGCCGGTCTCGATCGACGCGGTCATGCAATTCGGCGCGCCCGAGCGGGCACGCGTCGTGCTCGCCGAGCGCACCGCCGACACGGCGCGTTTCGACCTGACGCTCTGGGATGCGGACGGCCATGTGGTGCTGCGGCTCGACGGCCTGAGGATCGCGGCGCTGCCGCAGCCGCCGGCGCAACCGGGCAACGCCGGTCCGGAATATCTGTGCGCAGTCGAATGCGCGACGCCGCGTCCGGCCGCCGTGATGACGGCGGGCACGGTCCTGCTGTCGGGCGGCGATCGCGCCGATCGTGACGTCGTCGGCGCAGCCTTGCGCCAGCGCGGCTGGTCCGTGCTTCACGACGACGGCGCGCCGCTGTCGGGCCTCGATGCGGTGCTGCTGCTGCTCGACGCCGCCGGCGCCGATCCTGCGTCGGCGCTGGCCGCGCAACTGGCCGGCCAGCGTCGTCTGCTCGAACGGCTGAAGGCCGGCCGCGACGGGCGCAAGGTGCGTCTGCTGGTCGTCGGACGCAGCGGCGATCTGGTCGCTGGCGCGCTGGCGGCCGCAACGCGAACGCTGGCGATGGAGTTTCCGTGGCTTGCCTGCAGCCATCTGGCAATTGCGCCGGGGGCGCTGGAGCAGGCCGAGGGTGTGGCCGACGAACTCTGCGCACCGGCGGAACAGGATATGGTGCGCCTCGACGGTGACGCGCGTCTCGTGCGGCGCCTGCAGCCCATGCCGGGTGATACGACGGCTGCGGCCGACGTGCGTCCCGGCGCGGTTTATATCGTGAGCGGCGGCGCGGGCGCACTCGGGCGGCTGTTTACCGCGCATCTGGTTGCGCGCGGCCCCGCGACGGCGGTCGTGCTGGGCCGCGCCGAGGCGACCGACGAGCTGAAGGCATGGATGGCGAGCCTTAGCGTGCGCGGCAGTCATGTCGTGTACGCCCGCGTCGATGTCGGTGATGCCGATGCGCTCGCCGATGCGGTCGCCGAGATCGTCGAACGGCACGGGCCGGTGCGCGGGGTGCTGCATGCCGCGGGCGTCACCGACGACGCGTTGTTGCTGAACAAGACCGATCGCGCGATTGCGCGCGTGCTGCGTCCGAAAGTCCGCGGTGCGCTCGCGCTCGACGCGGCCACGGCGGACGCGCCGCTCGACTTCTTCATGCTCTGTTCGTCGCTCGTCGCGGAGACCGGCAATATCGGCCAGATCGACTACGCGGCCGCCAATCGCTTCCTGATCGAATTCGGCGCGGCGCGCGAGCGCGAACGCGCGGCGGGGCGCCGGCACGGCGTCACGGTGGCGGTCGCCTGGCCGTTGTGGGAGGCGGGCGGCATGCGCGTCGACGCGGCGACCGAGGCGCTGTTCCGCGAGCGATTCGGGATGGCGGCCCTGAGCAACGAAGCCGGTCTCGCCGCCTTCGAATTCGCGTTGGCCGGCCGCCATCCGAGCTTTGCGCTGGTTCAGCGGCCTCGGGTCGTGGCAGCGGGCCTTACCGCGCAGTCCGGCGACATCGCCGGGCCGGCCGGCAACGCGTTCGTGCCGGCGGTGACGCTGCGCGACGAAACGCGCGCGCCGGCGGCTGCTCCGGTTGCCGCGGGCGCAATCGTACCCGCATCGCTGCGGGCCACGATCCTGACTACGTTGCAGCAGATCGGCGCGTCCTATCTGTTCGTCGATCCGGCCGAAGTCGATCCCGAAGGTGAACTGCTCGAACTGGGCTTCGATTCGATCTCACTGACCGACATGGTCAACCGGATCAACGCACGGTTCGGGCTCGACCTGCTGCCGACCGTGCTGTTCGAATGCCCGACGCTGGGCGATGTCGCCGATTATCTCGGCCGCGAGCATGGCGCGCGGATCGCGGCGGGGTTTGCCCCGGTGCCCGCGACCGAGGCCGTTGCGACCGCCTCGCACACGGTGGGCACGGCCGCGGACGCGATGGCGCAGGCGCCGGCGCGCGCGGCCGTGCTTCAGCCGAGCGATGCCGCCGCCGATCTCCCGCATGACGAGGCCGGTGCGGACCGCGAGGCCGGCGCGATCGCGGTGATCGGCATGGCCGGCCGGCTCGCCGGGGCCGCGTCCCTCGACGCGTTCTGGGATGCCCTCGAGCGCGGCGTGAGCTTGACCGGCGCGCCGCCGTCCGATCGCACCGCCTTGCTCGACGATCCGGTCACGCGCCGCGTCGAGGGCGGCTTCCTCGCGGATGTCGCGCGCTTCGACGCGGTCCGCTTCGGGATTTCGCCGCGCGAGGCCGCGCTGATGGACCCGCAACAGCGGCTCTTTCTCGAGACCGTGCTGCAGGCCGTCGAGGATGCCGGCTATGGTCAGCAGCGGCTGTGCGGCCGCGACATCGGCCTGTTCGTCGGCGCATCGACGAGCGACTACGAAAGCATGCTGACGGATGCGGGTGTCCGGGTCGAACCGCATGTCGCATCCGGCGTCGCGCATTCGATCATCGCCAACCGGGTATCGCATCTGTTCGACTGGCACGGGCCGAGCGAGGTCGTCGACACAGCCTGTTCGAGCGCGCTCGTCGCGGTGCACCGGGCGATTGCCGCGCTGCGCAACGGCGAATGCGAGATGGCCGTGGCGGGCGGGGTCAATGTCACGCTGTCGCCCGGCCTGTTTCATGCGTTCATCGATTCGGGCATGCTGAGCGCCGATTTTGCGTGCAAGACATTCGACCGCAAGGCCAACGGCTATGTCCGCGGCGAAGGTGTCGGCGCGGTCGTGCTCAAGCCGCTGCGGCGCGCGCTGGCCGAGCGTGACAACGTGCTCGCGATCGTGCGCGGCAGCGCCGTCAACCACGGCGGCAAATCGAATTCGCTGACCGCGCCGAATCCGGCCGCGCAGGCCCAGGTCATCCGGCGCGCGATCGCCGATGCCGGGGTTGATCCGCGCCGGATCAGCTTCGTCGAAACCCATGGGACCGGCACGCCGCTCGGCGATCCGGTCGAAACCGAAGGCCTGAAGCAAGGGTTTGCGCTCGCCTGCGACGATGCCGGCGTCACCGTCCCGGCATCGCCGTGGGTCGCGCTCGGCGCGGTCAAGACCACGGTCGGCCATCTCGAGGCGGCGGCGGGGATCGCGGGCTTCCTGCGCACCGTGCTCAGCATGCGGCACGGGCGCCTGGCCGCCAATCGCCATTTCAGCGAACTCAATCCCTATATCCGCCTCGAGGGCTCGCCCTTCATGCTGCTCGATCACGGGCGGCGCTGGGCAGCGGCCGATGGCGCGCCGCTGCTGGCGGGCGTCAGCGCGTTCGGCTTCGGCGGCACCAACAGCCATGTGATTCTCGAGTCCGCGCCGGCCGTCGTGCGCGAGCCGGCGGCGGCGGCCATGCTCGCCTTCCCGCTGTCGGCGCCGGATGCCGGCCGACTCGCCGCGTATGCCGGCGCGCTGGCGAGCGCGCTGTCGACGCGCGACGTCGCGCTCGAGGATGTCGCGTTCACGCTGCGCGACGGGCGCGACACGCACGCGTTCCGCAGCGTGCTGGTGGCCGACTCGATATCCGAACTGATGAGTCAGCTTCAGAGGCTGGCGCGTGGCGACGCCCGCGACGCAACGCGGCTCGACCTGCTTGCCGCGCCGGATCGCGACGCGGCGCTCGAGTGGCTGTCCACCGCCCGCACCGCATGGCCGGAGCACGGCGGCCGGCGCTGCTCGCTGCCGGCAGCGCCGCTCGCGGGTGAGCGGCACTGGTTCGCGGCGCCCGCTATCGCGACGCGCGGCGACGAGGTCGCCGAGACGGTTGCGCCGGCCACCCCGCCCGCCGCTCGGGATGCGGCCGCCGCCGCGGCGCTGCGCCCGCTCGTGAACGAAAGCGGACTTGCGCCAGTGTCCGCTGCCGCGCCGCGGACCCCGGTGCTACTGCGTTCGCTGCCGGCCACGCCGGCACCGCAGCACGCGATGCCGGCGGCATCGGCACCGGAAGCCGGTGTGACGCGTCGTGGTGCGCCGAGCGTGACGGACGCTGGAGCGACCGTCACGGCGGCGGCTTCGGCGCCCTCGATCGTCGACGCGATTCGACGGGATCTGGCCGAGATTCTGCTGATGACGCCGGAGCAGGTCGACCTCGACGCGCGCTTCGACGATCTCGGACTCGATTCGATCTTCCGGATGGATCTGGTGCGCCGTGTGAACGAGCGCTTCGCGACGCAACTGAGCGGTGAGGCGCTCTACAACGTCGAGTCGGTCGCGGCGCTCGCGCAACTGGTCGAGGCGACCCGTGGGGCCGAGGGCGCCGCGGCGCAGCCGGCCGCCCAGCCGCACGCGCTCGACAGCGAGCCGGCCCGCGCGATCGACGCCTCGTGGATTTGCGATCACGTCGAGGCGCTGACCGGACGGCAGCTCGGCGATCAGGACGACTTCAGCAACGCCGGCCTGACCTCGTTCGACATGCTGCGCGTGATCGCCGGCCTCGAAACCACGTTTGGCCCGCTGCCGAAAAGCTCGCTGTTCGATTACCCGACGCCGCGAGCGCTGGCCTCCTGGCTCGCCGCGACCTACGACGACGCGGCGATGCTGCTGGCCGCGTCGCGTCCGGGCCCCGGCGCGACTGCACACGTTCCCGTGCGAACCGAGCGGCTGGCCAACGGCGCGGCCGTGATCGCCAAACGCGAGTTGTCCGCGTATCCGGATCTCGCCGCCACGGTCGCTTCGCTCGAAGCGGCATGGGCGAAGGAGGGCGGCTTGCCCGGCCGCGACATCGCGCCGCTGATCTTTCTCGGCAGCGGGGGCAGCGGCTACCTGAACTTTTCCGAGCGCGACGGCCTGCTGCTCGCATGGAGTTCGGTCGTCGACGAACGCCGCTATGCCGCGCTGGCGGCCGAATGGGTCGAATGGGCGACGTCGCGCAATCTGCGCCCGAACCTGCTGTCGATGATGCCGCTGCCCGAGCTGGCCGGGGTGCCGTTCTGCGCGACCTCGTTCGGCACCGTGCAGCGCCTGAACGACATCGCGTCGTTTTCGCTGAACGGCAAGGACATGACACGCCTGCGCAAGAAGATCAATCGCTTCGAGCGATCGGGCGCGGTCTCGGTGGAGGAATACGTGCTCGGCAGCGAGCCGGCCACGGACCGGCGGATCGTCGAGCTGATCGACGAATGGGCCGCCCGCAAGGACATGGTCAATCCGTATGTCGGCACGGTTCGGCACGAGATCGGCGCGGGCATTCTCGCGACGCGTCACCGGCTGTTCCTGACCCGCGTGGACAGCCTGATCGTCGCGGCGATCATCGTGACGAAGATTCCGTCCGAAAACGGCTATCTGCTCGATCTGGAGTTTTTCGGCGACGCGATGGGCGACGGCGGGCTCGACTACACGATCGTGACGATCATCGAGCGCCTCGCGCAGGAAGGCGTGCAAATGTTCAGCTTCGGCGCGACGTTGGGCGTCGTCGTCGCCGATTCGCCGAATCCGAATCCCCATGTCGAGCGCACGCTCGGCGAATTGCGCGATTCGGGCATCTTCCGCGGCGACGGCAATTTCCAGTTCAAGAACAAATACCGGCCGGACAATTTGCCGGTCTATCTGTGCCAGCCCGCGGCGGCGTCGGCGGTCGATGTCTCGTCGGTGCTGCTGTTGATCGTCAACCCGTCGGTTCCGCCGCGCGTCGACGCGGAATCGAGCGTGCCGCCCGTCGTGCCGGATGACGCGGCGGCCGGCATCGACGCCGTAACGGCGGACCGCGCGCCCGTGACCGGCGAAAGTCCGCGGCGCGCGCGCCTGCGCGAGGCGGGATGGAATCCGCTGCGCCTGTCGCCCGCCGCCGGCATCGTCGAGCTGGTCACCGATTCGTGGGCCGAACGCGACGACTTCGCGCTCGCCGAGCGGGTCCGCGAGCTGACCGAGACGGCCAATGCGATCTGCCTCGACCTCGCGGACCAGCGCCTGCTGCCGTTCTCGTACGTGCAGGCGGCGCCGTCGGGACGTGCCGCCGAGATGGCTTTGCTGCGCGCGGCCGAGGGCCCGAGGAAAGGCATCCTGCAAAACCATCTGTTCCAGACCTGGACCTTCAACCAGCTCGAACTCGGCTGGGTGCCGCATCGGCTGACCACGCTGCCGCACAGCGCCGATATCGATCTCGCGCATCTCGACCGGATGATCGAGCAGCATCGGGCGACGCTCGGCCTCTGCTGCATCGAGCTGGCGCCGAACGCGACCGGTGGCCGGGCAATCTCGATCGACAATCTGCGCGCCGTGAAGGCACGACTCGCGGCCGCGTCGATTCCGCTCGTGTTCGACGCGACGCGCGGGCTCGAGAACGCGTGGATGATCAGCGAGTCGAGCGCCCGACCGTTCTGGGAGGTCGCCGCCGAATTGTTCGGCCTGGCCGATGCGCTGACGCTGTCGATGTCGAAGGATTTTGGCGTCAATGCGGGGGGGCTCGTGGCCAGCAATCACCCTGCGATCACGCGGGCGCTTGAACAGCGCGTGCGCGACCGCGGCCACGACGTGTCGATGGCAGGCCGGCGCCTGCTCGCGAGCGCGCTGGCCGACCGCGACTGGCTCGAACAGGCGGTCGCCGCACGGGTGGCGAATGTCGCGCGCGTCGCAGCCAGCGTCGCGGCGGCCGGCATTCCGGTGCGGGCCGCCGGCGCTCATGCGGTGCTGATCGATGCCGCCGCCTGGTGCGCGGGCCACGCCGAGCCGGTCGCCTCCGCGCTGGCCTGGCTTTACGACGTGGCGGGCGTGCGCGCCGCGCCGCATCTGTCGGCCGGGCTCGACGAAACGGGGCAGTGCATCCGGCTCGCCGTTCCGGTCGGGCTCGACGACGCAGCCCTCGACGCGCTGGACGCGGCCTTCGCCGCGTCACGCGCCGCCGCGGCCCCGGCCGAGCTGTTGCGCGTGCCCGGCGGTGCCGGCGCCGCCGCGCAATACGTGATCCGCGACAGCGTGCCCGACGACGTGGTCGAGGCGCTGGCCGACGCTGCCCCGGGCGCGCCAGCGGCTCGCAACGAAGAGGTCGCGCGCCGCTGGCAGCCGGCCGTCCGACGGCATCTGGTTCCGTATGAAGGCGCGCAGATCGAGGTATTCGAGTGCGGCGCAGGCGAGCCGGTCGTCCTGCTGCATCCGTTCAATATCGGCGCCGGCTTCTTCGCGCCGCAGTTCGCCGAACTGGCCCGGACCCGCCGCGTGGTGGTCGTCCATGCGCCTGGCGCGGGCATGACGACGTATGGCACGGACCTCACGTTCGCCGGACTGTCGCGGCTCGTGCTGGCGGCCGTGCAGGGGATCGGGATCGCCTCGCGCTTTGTCGTGGCCGGCGCAAGCTTCGGCGGATTGACGGCGCTCGCGGTCGCGCATGCCTATCCGGAGCGCGTCGGCGGGCTTGTGCTGCTCGGCAGCTCGTACAAGGTCGGCAACCGGCGCGGAGAAGTCAATCGTCTCGCGGTGGTCGCGCGCGAGGATTTCGACGCGCTCGACCGCGCCGGCGTGACGCTCGACCGGCCGCGCGGCGAATACGAGCGCCTGCTCGCCGAATGCGAAAGCATGGATCCGAAGATCGGTCTGCGCTATCTCGACGTGTTCGCGGCGCGGCCGAGCCTGCTCGACGCCGCCCGCGCGCTGCAGGTGCCGACCTTGCTGATCCACGGCGAACACGACACCGTGATCGCCCGCGCGATTGCGCACGAGATCGACGCGGCGATTCCGGCGGCGCGTTACGTCGAGCTCGACGACGCCGGCCATTTCCCGAGCCTGACCTCGCATGCCCGCGTCAATGCGCTGATCGATGCGTTCGTCGATACCGTCGCGTCGCGGACGCCGCCCGCTGCCGATCCGCTCGAGCGCCGCGCCTATGCGCTCGACTGACGCCAACCGGACCCCGCTCGCGAAGTCCGGGCCGCCTGGCGGGCGGCCCGGGTCTCGCGAGGCCCTCCACAACCCTGAAGTGAGTGTTGTAACGATGACCGTATTGGAAACTTTCGCCGGCTTCGAACCCGACACCCTGGTGCGGGTCGATGATCAGGTGCTGTCGCGCTTCGTCACCGTGAAGCCCGCCATGTGCGGCCATAACGCCCGCCTCGCCGGCCAGATCGGTGACTGGACCTGGGAGGCGGTCAGCCACCTGTGCGGCGTGAATACGTTTCGCGCCACCGACGCGCAGGACGTGCCGACCTATTTGTCATTCTTCTACTACCAGCTGATCGGCGACCAGGCATTTCATCTGCGGGTGCCGACCTTCGGCGACCGGCTGCACGTGGTGTCGCGCTGTTATGGCTTCGGTCCGGAATCGATCCTGACCGTCCACCGGCTCGCGCCGGCCTCGCGCGAGTTGCCGGCCACGGTGTCGGCGCACGAGATGCTGCACGCGCGGCTGCCCGGCTGTCTGTACGCGCAAACCTTCAATCGCTGGATCCAGCGTCGCGGCCAGGGCAACCGCGAACTGCAGTCGGCGGCGCCGTCCGGGTTCCGCTACCAGCATCTCGACCGGCTGCCGCCCGAACTGTCGCCCCGCACCGCCTACGACGCCGCGCGCCGCGGCGGCAGTTTCGTGCCCGACGACGGCACGCTGTTGCTGCGCGACGACCTGCGGCTGGCCTACGAGGTCGACATGGGGCGCGACCTGAACGGCGTCGGCCTGCTCTATTTCGCGAGCTATTTCGAGATCGCCGACAGTGCGCTTGCGAAAGCCTGGCGCCAGCTGAGACGTGACGACGCGTCGTTTCTCGACCGCGTCGTCACGTCTCAGCGCCTGTTGTTTCTTGCCAATGCGGACGCCTGTACGAGCCTGGCGATCCGGATCCGGCGTTTCGAGGTCCCGGCGCAGCCGGGCCGGGAAGTCTTCGATATCGGCATCAGCGAGCGCGACAGCGGCCGCGTGCTGGCGATCATCGAACTCTGTTGTGAGGAAAAGGCATGACCGTACCATCCGACACCGTGCTGCGCGATACCCGCGAGCAGGTCCATAGCGTGCTGCTGGACATCATGCCGGCGCTGAACGCGGCGGGCATCGATGAGCGCCGGCATCTCAAGGAACTGGGCGCCGATTCGGTGGACCGCGTCGAGATCATCATGTCGTTGCGCGAACGTTTCGGGCTGAGCGTCGCGATGTCGCGTTTCAGCGACGTGCCGGACCTGCACGCGCTGATCGCGCTGCTGGCCGCGCTGCGGGAGGGGAAGGCATGAGCGAAGTCGGCATCGAAAAGCTCAACGTTTATGCCGGCGTCGCGGCGATCGACGTGGCCGAGCTGTTCCGGGGGCGCGGCCTCGATCCCGAGCGGATCGGCAACATCCAGCAGGAGCGGCGTTCGCTCGGCCTCGGCTTCGAGGATCCGGTCACCAGTGCGGTCAACGCGGCGAAGCCGATCATCGACCAGCTTGGCGAGGCCGCCGACCGGATCGAGATGCTGATCGTGTCGAGCGAGTCGGGCGTGGATTACAGCAAGTCGCTGTCGTCGTACGTGCATCGCTATCTGGGGCTCGGGCCGCACTGCCGCTTTCTCGAGGTCAAGCAGGCCTGCTACGGCGCGACGGCCGCGCTGCAGATGGCGCTCGGCTACCTCGGCTCCGGCGTCTCGCCCGGCGGCAAGGCTCTCGTCATCGCCACCGATATCTCGCTCGTCGATGCGCGGGCCGGGTATGCGGAGCCGTCGACCGGCTTCGGCGCGGTGGCGATGCTGCTCGGCGAGGCGCCCGAGGTCCTGACGATCGACCGCGGCGCGTTCGGCCTCTATAGCTACGAGACGATGGATTCCGCGCGGCCGCTGCCGACCCAGGACATCGCCGACGTCGACAAGTCGCTGTTCGCTTATCTCGACTGCCTCGGCAACAGCTTCAAGGACTACCAGTCGCGCGTGCCGGAAGCCGATTTCGTGACGACCTTCGGACAACTATGCATGCACACGCCGTTCGCCGGCATCGTGCAGGCGGCGCACCGGAAGATGATGCGCGACGTCGCCAAGCTGTCCGATCCCGCCGTGCTGCGCGACGATTTTGCGCGCCGACTGCAGCCTTCGCTGGTCTATCCGCGCCAGGTGGGGAACATGTGCTCGGGTTCGCTCTACCTCGCGCTGGCCAGCCTGATCGAGAACCGCGACGGCGACGCGCCGGTGCGCGTCGGGCTCTATGCATACGGCTCGGGATGCTCGTCGGAATTCCTGAGCGGGGTCGTCGACGCCCGTTCGCGCGCCGCGCTCGCGCCGTTCGCGATCGCCGACGCGCTGGCGGCGCGCACGCTCGTGTCGTTCGAGCAGTACGAGGCGTTGCTGCGGACCACGCTCGGTGCGATCACGCCCGTCAGTTCGCGCACCGTGCGCATCGAGGACGATCTCCCGCTGCTGCCGGCCACACGGCCAGGGCTGCTCGCGCTGGCGCGGATCGCGGATTACGAACGCCATTACGAGTGGATCTAGCCGCTTCGACGAACAACGAGAGGTAACGACAACATGACACAAGCCATCCCAGTGGGACAGGATCTGGAAGGCACGGTATTGCAGGTGATCGCGGGCAATATCGCCGACTTCATGCCCGGCATCGATCCCGCACAGGTATCGATCGCCGGGAAACTGGCCGATTACGGCTGCAACAGCATCGACCGCATGGATATCGTCTGGAAGACGCTCGACGATCTTCAGCTCGATATTCCCGTGACGGAATTCAGCGCGGTTCACGACCTGCGCGGCCTCGTCGCGCTGCTGTGCGGCTTCATCGGGCGTCGCAATTGACCGCGCCTGCCCTTGCCGTGACGGGCCTGGGCGCGGTCGGCGCATGCGGTCTCGGGACCGCTGCGCTGCTCGACGCCATGCGCGCGGGCCGCGTCGGCATCGAAGCCGGTGCCGACCCCAGCCTGCCGGCGAGCGCGCTCGCGCCGCTGCCCGATTGCGACATCGGCCGCGATGCGGGTGCGCTCGGCATCGACGCCACGCTGGCAGCCAGCCTGCAGCGGAGCGCGCATCGGGCCGGCCAGGCGCGCCGCGCCACGTTGCTGGCCGCCGCTCAGGCGTGGTGCCAGGCGGGCTCGCTGGCCGCCGCCGATCGTGTCGCGCTGATCGTCAGCGGGACGAATCTCGATCAGCAGGGGGTCGCGGAGTCGATGGCGCGCGCGATGGAAGGGCGCGCGGTGCGGCCCGGCTACGCGAGCGATTTCATGGACACCGATCATGTCGGCGCGCTCAGCGAGGCGCTTGGCATCCGAGGCGAGGGCTATGCGATCGGCGGCGCGTCGGCGAGCGGCGGGATCGCGCTCGCGCATGCGCGGCGCGCGCTGCTCAGTGGCGAGGTCGATGCCGTGCTGGTGGTCGGCGTGCCGATGATGCTGTCGGGCGCCGAGTTGCAGGCGCTGGCGGCGGCCGGTGCGATGTACCGGGGCCCGGCGCCGCGGGCCGGCGAATGCGTCTGTCGGCCGTTCGACCGCGCGGCGGCCGGCTTCGTCTATGGCCAGGCCAGCGCTGCGATGGTGCTCGAGCCCGAGGCGGCGGTGCGCGGGCGCGGCGGCCGGACGCTTGCCCGCCTCGCCGCCGCGACGATGGGGCTCGACGCGAACCGCTCGACGAATCCAAGCGTGCAGGGCGAGGTGGGCGCGATGCGGCGCGCGCTGTCGCAGGCGGGCCTCGATGCCGCCGCGATCGACCTCGTCAGCGCGCATGGAACCGCGTCGGTGCTCGGCGACCGGATCGAGGCGACAGCACTCGCGGAAGTGTTCGCCGAGGCCGGTTGCCGGCCGGCGATCAACATGCCGAAGGCGCTGTTCGGTCATTGCCTGGCCAGCGCCGGATTGCTGGAAGCGGTGGCGCTCGTCCTGCAGATGCGCGCTGGATTCGCGCACGGCAATCCGGCGCTCGACACGCCCGTCGACGATCGCCTCGACTGGGTCGGTACGCATGTGCACACATGCCGGGCGGTCGCCGCGATGTCCAACAGCTTCGGCTTCGGCGGTATCAATTCATCCCAGATTTTTACGCTTCCCCAGGAATCCCACCCATGAACACAAGCTGGATCGGCGGGCGCCCGCTTTATTCCGACACCGCCACGACACGGCTGATCTGCTTTTCCCACGCGGGCGGCGGAACGGCGTTGTATGCGCCCTGGCGCACCGCATTCGGGCCCGAGATCGAAGTGTGCCCGGTGCTGCTGCCCGGACGCGAGGCCCGGATGCGGGAGCGTGCCTATCGCCGCATGGAGGACCTGATCGATCCGCTCGTCGACGCGCTGATGCCGTATCTGGACCGGCCGTTCTCGCTGTTTGGTCACAGCATGGGCTCGATCGTGGCGTTCGAGGTGGCGCGCCGCGTGGCGGGGCTCGGCCGCGCCCCGCGCTCGCTGCTCGTCTCGGGACGCCGGGCGCCCCACCTGCGCAGTCCGCGGCCGCCGGTTCACTGCCTCGACGACGCGGCCTTTGCCGACGCGATCGGCGAACTCGGCGGCACCCCCGAGGAAGTGTTGCGTGACCGCGGGATCTTCCAGACGTTTGCGCCGAGCCTGCGCGCCGATTTCGAATTGAACGAGCGCTATACGCCCCTGATCGGGCCGCCGCTCGCTTGCGAGATCGTCGCGTTTTCCGGCGACCGTGATCCGCAGGTCACCGAGTCCGAATTGCTGGCCTGGCGGGAAGTGACGAGCGGCCCGTTCTCGCACCACCTGCTCGATGGCAATCACTTCTACCTGCAGGCGTCGCCCGCGCCGTTGCTCGCGCTCGTCGGCGCGCATCTGCGCGGGATGACGGCCGTCGCGGCGCCACGCGAGACGTCGCGGCCATTCACGGTGCTGGGCGTGCATCACGTTGCGATCGGTGGTCCCGACAAGGCGCGCCTGACGAATCTGTGGGTGAACCTGCTGGGGCTGTCGGTGGCCGAGCGCTTTCGCAGCGATGCCGAAAACGTGGACGAGGACATCCTGATCGCGGGTTCGGGCGCCGGGGCCATCGAGATCGACCTGATGCAACCGCTCGACCCGGCGCGCAAACCCGACGTGACTCGCCCCGCGCTCAATCATATCGGCCTCGCCGTCAGCGACCTCGATGCAGCCGTCGTGTGGCTGGGCGCGCAAGGCGTGCGATTCGCCGATGGCGGGATTCGGCGCGGCGCCGGCGGTGCGCGCGTCGCCTTCATTCATCCGGCCGCCAGCGCGCAGTTTCCGCTGGGTGGCGAAGGCGTCCTGATCGAACTCGTGGAGGCCGTGCCGGCGGCCAGGCACGACGCCCGCGACGAACGCGTCCGGCAGCCGGCGTAAGCGGCGCCGTCGCGTCACCCGAAGTCCCAATGGAGGAACAACCATGCCTGACAATCGAGATCCGGGCGCGCCGGCAGCGGCGCTGAACCTTGCCGCGCTGCAGCGCGAGATGGAGCAGATCCCGCTGAAGCCGGTGTATACCGCGGCGGACACGGCGGGGCTGCCGTTTCAGGACACCTTGCCGGGCGCGCCACCGTATCTGCGCGGCCCGTACGAGACGATGTACACGACGCGTCCGTGGACGATCCGCCAATACGCGGGCTTTTCAACCGCGCAGGAGTCGAACGCGTTCTATCGCAACGCGCTTCGGGACGGCGTCGATGGAATCTCGGTCGCCTTCGATCTGCCGACCCATCGCGGCTACGACTCGGACAATCCCCGCGTCGCCGCCGATGTCGGGATGGCGGGTGTCGCGATCGATTCCGTGGAGGACATGAAGGTCTTGTTCGACGGCATACCGCTCGACAGGATTTCGGTCTCGATGACGATGAACGGCGCCGTGCTGCCGATCATGGCCTGCTTCATCGTCGCGGCCGAGGAGCAGGGCGTCGCGGAATCCGCGCTGACCGGAACGATTCAGAACGACATTCTGAAAGAGTTCATGGTGCGCAACACCTATATCTACCCCGTGCGCCCGTCGATGCGGATCACCACCGACGTGATCGAATACTGCGCGACCCGCCTCAAGAAGTTCAATTCGATTTCGATCTCCGGCTACCACATGCATGAGGCGGGCGCGTCGCCGACGGTCGAGCTGGCGTTCACGCTCGCCAACGCGCGCGAGTACGTGAGGAGCGTGCTGGCGCGCGGTCTTGCCATCGACGAATTCGCGAGCCGACTCAGCTTCTTCTTCGCGGTCGGCATGAACTTCTACCTCGAGATCGCGAAGTTGCGCGCCGCACGCCAGCTCTGGTGGCAACTCGTCGGCGAGTTCAATCCGGCCAGCGAACGCTCCCGCATGCTGCGCACGCACTGTCAGACCTCGGGGTGGTCGCTGACTCGGCAGGAGCCGTACAACAACGTGGTGCGCACCACGATCGAGGCAATGGCGGCCGTGTTCGGCGGCACCCAGTCGCTGCACACCAACTCGCTCGACGAGGCGATCGCGCTGCCGAGCGCGTTTTCCGCGCGCCTCGCGCGCAACACGCAGCTGATCATTCGCGAGGAAACGCGGATCCCGAGCGTGGTCGATCCGTGGGCCGGATCGTACATGATGGAATCACTGACCCAGGATATCGTCACCCAGGTCACGCAGGTCATGGACGAGATCGAACAGCTCGGCGGCGTGATCGGCGCGATCGAATCGGGCTGGGCCAAACGCAAGATCGCCCACGATGCGTCGCGCAAGCAGGCGCGGATCGACTCGAACGCGGATGTGATCGTCGGCGTCAACAAATACCGGCCCGATACCCTGGACTGCGAGACCGAGGTGCGCAGGATCGACAACAGCGCGGTGCGCAGCGAGCAGGTCGAACGCTTGCGGCGCCTGAAGGAAACGCGCAGCCAGCGCGATGTCGATGCCGCGCTGGCCGCGTTGCGCGACGCGGCCGCACGCGGGCAGGCCGACCGCGGCCGGCGCAACCTGCTCGATGCGGCGATCCAGGCGGCTCGCGTTCGCGCGACGGTCGGCGAGATCTCGGCCGCGATCGAGGCCGTGTGGGGCCGGTATTCGGTTCGGACGGAGGTGCTCGCGGGCGTCTACGAACGTGAGTTCGTGAACGATGCCGGATGGCAACAGCTCGTCGCGGCGATCGCGCGGTTCTCGGCCAGGAACGACGGCCCGCCGCGCATTCTGATGGCAAAGCTCGGCCAGGACGGTCATGACCGTGGGATCGGCGTGGTGTCGGGCGCCCTTAAGGATCTTGGCTTTTCCGTCGTGACGGGAACGCTGTTCCAGACCGCCGAGGAAGTGGTCCGGATCGCGTTAAGCGAACAGGTTCACGCGATCGGCATTTCATCGCTGACGGCAGGACACGGTGTCTCGATTCCGGCCCTGATGGACGGCATGGACCGACATCTGCCGTACCGGCTGCCTGTCTTTCTCGGCGGCGTGATTCCCGATTCGGACCATCCGGAACTCCGTCGTCTCGGCATCGCGGACATCTTCGGCCCGGGAACGCCGATCGTCGATTTCGCGACGATCATGCTGCGCCGGATCGAAGCCGAACTCGGCGCGCGCATGGCCTCGGACCCGCGCGTGGCGGGCTGGACCGATGCGCCGCCCGTTACCGACACGATATCCGGCTAATCGACGGCGGCCTGGCGGTTGCGGCATCGGTGCCGTCGGGCCTGCCCCCGCCTTCCTTATCCCTTTACCGCGATACGATGGACATCCTTCTTTACGACACCTGGGAGCGCTCGCTGCGGCCGTTCAGTCCGATTCATGCGGACTGGGTCGGGCTCTATTGCTGTGGTCCGACCGTCTACGACCATGCTCATATCGGCAATCTGAGAACCTATCTGTTCGAGGATCTCCTGCGCCGGACCCTCGAATTCAACGGCTATACGGTCCGCCATGTCGTCAATATCACCGATGTCGGCCATCTGCTGTCCGACCAGGACGAAGGCGAGGACAAGGTCGAGCGTCAGAGCCGACGCAGCGGCGTTTCGGCCTGGGCCCTCGCCGAACGCTACACCGAGGCGTTCATCGCTGATCTCGGGCTGCTCAATATCGAGCCGCCGACGATCTGGTGCAAGGCGACCGACCATATCGAAGAGCAGATCGCACTGATCGAATCGCTCGACGAACGCGGGTATACCTACCGCACGCCGGATGGTCTCTATTTCGACACGTCGCGGCAGGAGGGCTACGGTTATCTCGCCAGGCTCGACAAGGCCGGACTCAACGCCGGCGCACGCGTCTCGATGGGCGAAAAGCGCAGCGCAACCGACTTCGCGCTTTGGAAGTTCAGTCGCGTGGGCGAGCAGCGTCAGATGGAATGGGCCAGCCCGTGGGGAACCGGGTTTCCGGGATGGCACAGCGAATGTTCGGCGATGTCGTGCAAGTACCTCGGTCCATGGTTCGATATCCATTGCGGCGGCGAGGATCACGTTCCTGTTCACCATACGAACGAGATCGCGCAGAACGAGGCGCGTCACGGCACACGGCTCGCGAACTTCTGGTTGCACGGTCACTTCCTGCAGGTCGACAAGGCGAAGATGTCGAAGTCGGGCGGCGATTTCCTGCGATTGCAATCGCTGACCGACGAGGGCATCGATCCGCTTGCTTTTCGCTATCTATGCCTGGGCGCTCATTATCGCGGCCACCTCAATTTTTCCTGGAGCGCGTTGCAGGGCGCAAGCGCGGCGCTAAGTCGGCTCCGTGAAAAATTCCATGAGCTCCCGGCTGGTGGCGATGCCGACCCCGATTTCGTTCTGCGATTCCGGGCAGAGGTGAATCGCGATCTGAATACAGCGAACGGATTGGCGCTGGTGTGGGACCTGTTGAAAAGCGCGCTGCCCGATGCGCGCAAGAAGGCCACGCTCGCTGCAGTCGATGCCGTGCTCGGCTTATGCCTCTCGCAATGGAGCCCCGAAGCCGATGAAGCGATCCCGGAACCGGTGCGTGAACTGCTGCGGGCACGGACTGCGAGTCGCGCCAGTCGGGACTGGGGCCGGTCGGATGCTTTACGTACGGAGATCGAGACGCTGGGCTATGCGGTCGAGGATCGCGGGGGGGCGGGGGGGACGCGGGTTCGGCGTCGGTAAGCATTCGCACGGGCTGCGACTGTAGGTCGGCCGGCACGGATCAGTCGGTGCCACCTATTCTGCGTCCGCCGTCGCGGTCCTTACGGTGGCAATGAGTGGGCTAGGGTCACAGCGCCCGAGTAGCTCGGTCCGGTCGACGAGCTTGCGTGCGATCAGGTGCCGCACCTTGCCGTCGGTCTGCCAGGGGCGGTGCGCCATTACTGGTCGCCGCCGGCCAGTGCACGTCCGACAGGTTAGCCGGAACGGAAGGCGATGCGGCCCCGCAATTCACGCAGGCAAGAAAAAGCCCGCTGCTTGAGCGGGCTGAATCCATGTTTGGAGACATGGAGGAGACAAACGTGAATTTAAGGGAAAACCCGAGGGTTGGCAAGCCCCCGTTGTATCGATGCAACTTGCTGCCGTACCGGCCGCCTCGCGTCGATGCAACCGATACCGCACTCACATTCCGCCAGCCCGCGCGTGCGCCGCAAACGCACCGAACCGTTCCTGCGCGACAGGCAGCGCGTACTTGTCGCGCATTTCCGTCTCGATCCACGCACAGGCCTCGCGCGCGCAGTCGGTCAGCGCATGCCGCGTCGCGTGTCCGTCGATGTCGTAGACGAAGCGCACGCCAACCTCGTCGTCGGCAACCTGCCGCTCGAGCTGGTTGAGCTGCAGTTGCGGCCCGTGCTGTTGCGACAGCGCGCGCAACTCGTCGAAGTGATATTCGAGCCAGTCCGCGAAGAACAGCGCGTCGCTGTGGCACGGCAGGCGGAACGCCGCGCGCCGCGCCGGGCGCGGCCCGGCTTCACCGGCCGCCGCGTGCGGTTCGCTCGCCGCGGCGAGGGGCGCGCCGACGGGCGCGAGCGGGTGTTGAATCTGCCGGTAAGGTGCGTGGTCGCGCAGCGCATGCCACAGCAATTCGTCGCCGGCGGCGCCGGACGGCTGCATCGTCAGGTCGTGGCGGCCCTCGCCGGCCGGGGCGATATCGCGGATCACGAGGCGCAGCGAGCAAAGCGGCTCGTCCGCGACCAGCAGCGTCGCCGCGCGCGGCAGCCCGCAGACGAGCGGCGCGGCGCCGGCGGCACGAAACACGAGCCCGCGGCGGTCGAGCCGCACGAGCGGCAGCGGCCTGGGAAACGACGGATAGGCGACCGCGATGCGGGCGCCGTTGGCGCTCGTCAACCCGGGCATCATCGCGCGAAAGACCTGAGACTGGTCCACGTTGGTTCTCCTTCGTTACGATGCCGCCCGGACGGAAACGCGCGTTCCGGCTCAGGCGGCGATGGCTTGCCGGGCTGCCTGCCCCGGCTCGATTCCTAGTGCCGCAAACGTTTGCGGGTCAATATCGATCCAGCACGCGACCACCAGACGTCCGTCCACCTGCTTCGGCGGGCCTGCGCGGTGCGCGTGTATGCCGATCCGGCGGAACAGCCGCTCCATGCTCGCGAATGTCACGCCGATCAACTGCCGCGCGCCAAGCTGCGCCGCGCATTCGACCACGGCCGCGAGCATCGGTCGCACGGCCCATTCGGCATTGCGCGGCCCGCCTTCGTCGTCGGTCGCCGCGAACCTGGACAGCTCCCAGACGGCCGCCGATTGCGGCAGCGGCATGTCTGCGGCGATCAGGTCGGCGAACAGCGACTGCAGCAGATACGGGCGCGTCGTGGGCAGCAGGCGCGCACATCCGCACACGTCGCCGCCGGCATTTCGCGCGAACACGTACACGGTATCGTCACGATCGAACTGGTCGCGCTCGAAGCTTTCGTTCGCCGACGGGAGCTCCCAACCGAGTTGTTCGACGAACACGCGGCGCCGGTAGCGCCCGAGATCCGCTGCAAGTTCGTGTGGCAACCGCCCTTCTTCGTGAACGAAGGTCCGCATGGTGTCCTCGGATTTGTGCTTTTGTATGCACGCATTACATCGCGCGGCACGAGGAGGCGGTAACTGGTAACTCTTACAGGTTGGGCGGCGCAAAGACGCCATTTAGGACGTGGTAACGGTTTCTTGATCGACGGGATTGAAAAACCGGGCGCTTTTGCTTATAAAG
Source organism: Burkholderia sp. FW306-1C-G01B (assembly GCF_058781685.1). Classification (NCBI taxonomy): domain Bacteria; kingdom Pseudomonadati; phylum Pseudomonadota; class Betaproteobacteria; order Burkholderiales; family Burkholderiaceae; genus Burkholderia; species Burkholderia sp. FW306-1C-G01B. Next base: position 304,001 of record NZ_JBYSWZ010000009.1, on the reverse strand, counting down.
AGCGCCAGCATCATGGAAATTGTCAGATGAATGCGCTGCCGGTTGTCACTGGAGCGTCGGACCGGCATGATAGGCGTCGTTGCGACCGAGCAGGGCCGACGCGACTGCGGCGTGCCAGTCGATGCAGGCGAGCCGCGCGACGAGCGCGGCGGCCGTGCGGAACATGCCGATGTCGGCACCCGTGGCGTCGACGGCCATTACGTTGCTGCGGACGTCGCCGCCGGTGATGACGAACGTGCCCGTTGCGCGTTCGAGGTACCAGTCCCAGCCGACCGTCACGTAAGGGACGCCGGCACGGGCCGTGCGCTGCCATTCGGTATAGCCGGCGAGGCGTGCGTCGATCGCGTTGTCGCGCAGTTCCGCGAGCAGCGATGTATCGAGGCCGCTTGTGACATGATCGAGTACAAGCGCGGCCAGTGCGCCTTCTGACAGGCGCACGTAGCCGTCCGGGGACGGGCCGGGGACCGGGTGCAGCAAAGGTGAAGTCATGCGCGGAATGTATCAGCCTCGAACTGGAGCTGGCACCTGACAAGTATGACAGCGTGACGTTGTCGGAGAACGAATGGAACTGCGCTGGCAGGATGCCTATCAACAATTCAGCGCCGCGGAAGACGAGCAGCAGCTCTTCCAGCGGATCGCCGCCTATTCCAGACGGCTGGGATTCGAATATTGCTGTTACGGCATTCGCGTGCCGCTGCCGGTGTCGAAACCGTCGGTCGCGATCTTCGATACCTATCCGGATGGCTGGATGGCGCACTACCAGGCGCGGAACTACATCGAGATCGATTCGACGGTGCGCGACGGCGCGCACAGCACCAACATGATCGTCTGGCCGGATGTCGACCGGATCGATCCGAACCCGCTGTGGCAGGACGCGCGCGAATTCGGGCTGTCGGTGGGTGTCGCGCAGTCGAGCTGGGCGGCCCGCGGTGCGTTCGGGCTGCTGAGCATCGCGCGCCACGCCGACCGGCTCACGCCGGCCGAGATCAATATGCTGACGCTGCAGACGAACTGGCTCGCGAACCTGTCGCATTCGCTGATGAGCCGCTTCATGGTGCCGAAGCTGTCACCCGCGGCGGGCGTCACGCTGACCGCGCGCGAGCGCGAGGTGCTGTGCTGGACCGCCGAAGGCAAGACCGCATGCGAAATCGGCCAGATCCTCAGCATCTCGGAGCGGACGGTCAACTTCCACGTCAACAACATCCTCGAGAAGCTCGGCGCGACGAACAAGGTCCAGGCGGTCGTCAAGGCGATCTCGGCCGGGCTCATCGAGGCACCCTGACGCGAGCGAGGGCGGCGACGCCGAATCCGGCGGCCGCCATGCCGCTCACTCCATCAACGGCTCCGCTTCCTTCGCGGTCCAGCTCACGCTGGAAATGCTCTTCTCCATGCTCATCCGGCTCGCGATCTGCTCGAGCTTCTGCTGATCCTTCGGATGCAGCTTCAGCGTCGCGGTCACCTTCAGCCGGTCCGGCTGGTCGGGCACGTCCTCGCTCGTCAGGCTCTGGAACGACAGCGGCTTCGCGTACATCGAGTTCGACAGCAGCGTGCGGATGTGCACTTCGTCGGCGGCGAGGCAGATCACGGTGATCTGGTATTCGCGCACGAGATCGGCGTTCGACACGGGCGTCGCGTTGATCGCCTGGCTGACGCCGCGCAGCACGGTGTTGGTGAGCAGCACGACGCCCGTGCCGGCGAGCGCGGGCACGTAATGGCCGGAGCCGGACAGCACGCCGACGGCGGCCGAACACCACAGCGTCGCGGCCGTGTTGATGCCCTGGATCGAGCCCTTGTCGCGCATGATCACGCCGCCGCCGAGAAAGCCGACGCCCGACACGACGTACGCGGCGATCTGCGTGACGCCCGCGACGCCGTTGCCGGTCAGCACGCCGAGCGTGACGAACAGGCACGCGCCGCTCGCGACGAGCGTGATCGTGCGCAGGCCGGCCGTGCGCTGGCGCATCTGGCGTTCGAGGCCGATGGCGACGCCGCAGGCGAACGCGGTGAAAAGACGGAGTGCGAAATCGAAAGTCATGGTTGTCCTGCCGTGCAAGGCGCGCATGCCGGCTCGTATCGCCGCGGCGCAATGCCGAAGGCGACGCGACGATAGCCGTCATCGCGCGGTACTGTACCGCGCGTATGCGTCATTCAGTGTGAAACGGGTAGGCGTGCGGGCTCGCGGAACGCGAGCCGGGGCAGGAGAGAACTGCGTCGGACAGGCGTTCAGGCGGCAAGCGGCGCACGCAACGGAGTGCTGCAACTGTCCACGATGGTTCCTGAAGAAAGAATGGGCGGCATTCTAGTGGGCGGCGTGCGCATGCGTCAACCGCCCGGCGGCGGTTGCGCTACTGCGCCGAGCCGATCGTCCCGGTCGCGAGCGCGAGTGCGGCAGCCGCCGACAGCGCGCCGGCGTAGCTGTCGACCTCCGCATTCCGCGCCGCGAGCAACTGGCTTTGCGCGATCGTCGCATCGGTGACCGAGCCGACGCCGTTCCGGTACGCGGTCAGCGCCGCATCGTAGCTCGTCTGCGCGGCATCGACGAGCGCGGTCGCGGCGTCGTGCGACGCGAGGCTCGTCTGCACCGCGTTCTGCGCGGCGACGACCTGGCGGACGGCTTCCTCCTTGGTCCGCGTGAGGCGCGCGGATGCGCTTTGCGCGTCGTTGCGCGCCTGCATCAGCACGGCCGAACGCAGGCCGCCGTCGTACAGCGGGATCGTCACGCCGAGGAACACGCCGCCGCCGTAGCGGCTGCCGCTCAGGTTGACGGTCGGCGCCTGGTCGCCGATCGCGGGCAGCGCTGAGATAGCCGTGCCGCCGCTCGCATACGACGTCGAAGCGGACAGGAATATCTTCGGCATGAACGCGGCTTCGGCGGCCTTGATCTTCGCGCGATTGGCTTTTTCGAGCGCGAACGCGCCCTGCAGGTCGGGGCGGCGCGCGATCGCGTCCGACACGATCGCGTCGACCGACGAACCGAGCGCGGGCGGCAGCGGCCGTTTCGGCAGCGCGGCGATCGTCGGTTTCGACAGCGGCGAGATGCCGAGCGCGGACACGAGGGCGAGGTAGCTGTCGCTCTCCGTGCCGCTCGCCTGTACGAGCGCGAGGTTCGCCTGCGCACGGTTCTGCGTCGCCTGCGCGAGCTCGACGACCGTGCCGACGCCATGCTTGAGCCGCGCGCGGGACGCCGCGAGGATCGCGTCCGCGTTCGCGAGGCCCTGCTGCGCGCTGAGTGCGCGCGAGCGCGCGGCTTCGTACCGGTAGTACGCGACGGTCACGTCGTGGATCACTTGCTGGTGCACGGCCGTGAACGCGACGTTCGACGCGATCGACGCCTGTTCGGCCGCTTCGACGCGCGCCGCGCGGCCGCCGAAATCGAACAGCAGCCATTGCAGCGACAGCGCCGAGATCGTGCCGTGCACGGTCGTGTCGCTCGACGAGTCGCCGAATATCGTCGACGTCGAGCCGTGGCTCGCCTGGTACGCGCCCATGGCCGTCGCGGACAGCTTCGGCAGGTAGGCGGCTTTCGCGATGCCGACCGCGAGCGCCGCATTGCGCGCGTCGTTCCATGCGATGCGCGTCAGCGGGTTCGCCGATTCGGCGAGATCGATCAGCTCGGGCAGCGTGTACGCATGCGCGGAATCGAGCGCGGCAGGCGGCGCTACCGACGCGAGCGCGGGCGTGGCTGGCAGCGTGTAGTCGTGCGCGCCTTGCGCGGTCGCGCGCGGCGGTGCGGGCACGATGTCGCCCGCGGCCGAGGTCTGCGGCTGCCACGGGCGGTCGGACGCCTCCGGCGCCAGATCGATCGACGACGTCGCGCAGCCGGCCAGCGCGACGGCGGTCGCGAGGGCGGCGGCGGCGATCGAGGCGGCCGGCGGTTCAGGTAGGCGCATGGGGGGCAGGCTCCTTCGGTGTGGCTTGACGGGCGGCGTCGGCGATGTGCGCGAGCCGCGTGTCGATCAGGTTCAGCAGCGCGTCGCGTGCGGGGTCGGTGGGGGCGACATTCGGCGGTGGGGCCGGCGGAGTGGGGGAATCCGCGCGGGGCGCGGCTTCGTCGTCGTGCAGGTCGACCACGCGCGCGAGCTGCACACCGATCGCCGCGTCGCCCGGTGCGCGCTCGGCGAGCAGGAACAGCGGGCCTTCGAGCGCGCCGAATTCCGCGAGTGCGCGTCGCCGTGCGGCGAGCCACGTGGCGGCCGGCCGCACCCACGACGGTTCGTAATGGATCAGGCCGAGCTCCTGCGAGATCGCGCCGTGGCGTGCGAACGCTTCGGCGGCCAGCGCGCGCCGCTCGGCTGGCTGCGCGATCTGCGCGACGCGCCGCCACTGGTCGAGCAGCGCCGCGAGCGCCGCGTCGATCTGCTTGCCGATGCTGACGGGCCAGATGCGCGTAAACACGAGATACACGACCACGTTGCCGAGCAGGATGCCGATCGTGCGATCGCGCGCGAGCGTCAGGTCGAAGCCGGGGCCCGCGCCCTGGATCACGCACAGGAAGAACGCGAATGCGACCTGGAAGCCCGCGTAGGCGATGCGCGGCGACCCGAACGCGACCCACGCGGCGAGCCATGCGCCGGCGAACACGAGCGCCATCAGCTCGCCGATCGACGACAGCGACGGCACGACGAACACGAGCGCGGCGGTGCCGAGCAGCGCGCCGACGATGCAGCCGGCGATGCGCAACGTGAGCTTCTCGACCGTTTCGGCCGTCGAGCCGAGCGACACCATGTAGCAGGTGATGAAGCAGGTATGGATGCCCGACCAGTCGAGCTGCGAGTACAGCAGGTAGCAGAACATCGCCGCTGCCGTCGTCTTCAGCGCATAGCGGATGTGGTCGGGATTGGTGCGCGCGTCGGGCAGGAAGAAGCCGCCGCCGGGGGCGGGCGGTGCGGCGGGTTCGGCACGCGTGTCGGCGGCGTGCGTGTGGGCTGTGTCGGCCGAAGCATCGGCCTCGGCCGGTTCCGCGAAGTGCGTGATCGCCGTGTGCAGATCCGCCGCGACGACGCGCGCGAGCGGTGGCAGCGCTTCGGCTGCCGGTAGCGCGAGCGTCACGTCGACCGGATAACCGCCGCGTTCGAGGATGGCGGCCATCTCGTCGAGCGTCGTCGCGATCGGCTCGACAAACGCGTCGGGCAGCCGCGCGTCGGGTTCGCGGTCGGCGAGCGCGACCGCGACGAGCAGCGCGGTGCTCGATGCGATGGCCTGCCGCAGCGCGACGACGTCGGCGGCCGCCGACGAGCCTTCGAGCTTCGACAGCTTGAGCCACGTGAGCAACTGCTTGTCGCCTTCGCGCAGGCTCGCGTCGAACGCGGCGCGAGAGTCGCCGCTGTCATCGCCGCGCAGCCGCCGCGCGGCGAGCCGCAGCCGTTTCGCGAGCTGCGCGTGCACGAGCTTGCGCGGCGACGGCGCGATCAGCAGGTTGACGACGATCGCGACACCGACCGGGATCGCGACCATCAGCCATGCATAGAGCAGCGCGCGTGTCGCGGCTTCGCCGAACGGCGCCAGTCCGAGCTGGTCGAGCCCGAAGCCGACGATCATCGCGAGGATCGCGCCGACCGGGCGCAGCTTGCTGGCGGATGTCAGGTAGAGCAGGCCGATCGACATCACGGTCATGCAGGCGACCCGCAGGATCGAATAGTCGATGCTGAAGATCGCGACGCCCATCACGAGCGCGATCACGACCGTGACGAGCAGCAGCATCGCGACCGCGAGCACGACGCTCGTCACGCGGTCGGCGCGGTTCAGGAAGAACACGACATACGCGGAGATCGCGGCTTCCGGCGTGCCGTAGCCGCTCGTCACGAGCACGACCAGCGCGCAGATCAGCGCGACGCGCACGGCCATCGCCGTGCGCCCCGGAAACGGTGCCAGCAGCCGCAGGACTTCGCGCGGGCCCGGCGAGCGGACGTCAGCGGCAGGCAGTGCCATGCCGGACCTCGACGATCGCGCTGGCGCCGACGCGCACGAGCTTGCCGTCGGGTTCGTCGAGCTTCACGCGCACGGGGAAGCGCTGCGCGACGTGTACCCAGTTCACCGAGTTCTGCACGATCGGCAGCGAGCGCGGCAGGTTGATGCGAGCACTGTCCGCGATGCCCGCGCCGATGCCGACGACCTTGCCCGTCATCGGGCGGCTGCGGTCGATCATCGAATAGACGGTCGCGCAGTCGCCGACCTCGATGCGATTCAGCGACGTTTCGCGGAAATTGCCGACGGCGAACCATTCGCTCGCGTCGATCAGCGTGAAGATCGACTGGTTCGGCGCGAGGGTCTCGCCGGCGAGCACGGTCAGGCCCGTCACGAGCCCGTTGTGCGGCGCGCGCACGACCGTATCGTCGAGCGCGTGCTGCGCGCGGGCCAGCGCGGCCTCGCGCGCATGCAGCGTCGCGATCGCGTCGGCTTCGTCGCCGATCGTCTGTGTGGACGCGCGCTGCTGTTCCTGCGCCTGCGCGAGCGACACGGCCGCATCGCGCTGGCGGACCTTCGCCTGGTCGAACTGCTGTGCGCTGACGTAGCCCTGCGCGGCGAGCGGCGCGAGCCGGTTCACGTCGCGCGTCGCGAGGTCGGCGTTCTGCGCCGCGCGCTTGACCTGCTCGGCGGCGACCGCCGCGTTCGAGCGTTCGCCGATCAGCGAACGGCGGCGCGTGTCGAGCGATGCGCGCGCGAGCTCGAGGTCGGCTTGCGCCTGCGCAACCGTCAGCCGGTACGGTACGGGATCGATTTCATACAGCAGGTCGCCTTTCGCGACGCGCTGGTTTTCATGCACCGCGAGCCGCACGATGCGCCCGCCGACAGGCGACGCGACATGCACGATGTCCGCGTCGATCGACGCATCGTCGGTGGACGGGTAGGCCGTCGTGCGGTGGTACGCGTACGCGAGCGCCGCGATGCCGAGCGCGACGATCGCGAGCGCGATCACGCGGCCTTTCATGGAGGGGCGGGCGGTTCCGGCGGCCTTCATGCGAACGGCCCCGTGCCGGTGAGCCAGACGAGCACGGCGATCACGAGCCCGATCGCGGTGCAGACGGCAAGCTGGTAAGGGACCGTGGCGGCCCAGCCGGTCGCGACGAACACGCGGTGCGCAACGATCGCGCCGACGATGCCGACGATCGCGCTGACGAGCCAGAGCGGGAAATACGCGCCGAACAGCACGTACGACGGTGCGCCGCGCGATGCGCAGCCCGCGAGCGGCAGGGCTGGCGTCAGGACGGCGGCGACGCGCAGGGGCGCGCGCGGCGTTGTTTTTCTCATGGTGTGGCGAGCTCGACGATGGGGGGGATGCCGGGCGCGGCGCAATGCGGTTCGCCGCCGCGACGACGATTCCGCGATACGGGGCCGATAATAAAGCAGCGCGATGCGGACCGCCAGCCGTCCGTCTCGAGGGGGGCGGCACGGGCCACGGCCGGTCGCGGTCGCGCTGGCGGTGGTGCCGGCCCGTCCGGCATCGCGTTTCGGCGGCGGGGCGGTCGGATCGCCATGATTCTGCCAGCGCAAGCTCGTGTAGGGTTGCTAACGGACTGTAAAGGATCGTCAGACGAAAGAGGGCGGGCTGCATTTCTCGTGCTGATGCGGCGGAATCGGCGTGGAAACGGCCGATCGCCGCACGAAGCCGCGCGAGCCTCCACCGGTGGCCGCGACCGGTCGTCGTAGCCGGGATCTGTGTACCATCGTACGTATGGCGCGAAGCGCGGCATGGGGCGTCACGGCCCCGTGTTGCGGATTTCGCGGAAGCCGTATTGCAACGAAGGTGAGCGCTCCATGCGAAGTTTCTTTGTCCGGTTCATTGCAATCGGCGTATTGTTCCATCTGTACGTCGGGATGCGGATCATTCCCGACGCGTTCGCGTCGCCGGTCGCGCGCACGATCTCGGCGCTCGCGCTGGCGAGCTTCGTCGTGCTGATTCCGGTCGGCATGTTCTCACGCCGCTTCGACGAAGGCTGGGCCGCGACGCTGGTCGGCTGGGCCGGCTCGCTCGTGATGGGCTTCTTTTCGTCGCTGCTCGTGCTGACTGTCCTGCGCGAGTTCGTGCTGCTCGGCGTGTTCGCGTGGCGGCATCTCGGGCACGACGGCGCGTGGAGCGGCGCTGCAGCCGACACGGCGCTCGGCGTACTGGCGGCCGCGGTGCTCGTCACCGCGATCGGGTTCGTCGGCGCGCGCCGCACGGCGGCGGTCAAGCGCGTGTCGATTCCGGTCGCGGGGCTGCCGGCTGCGCTCGACGGGCTGACGATCGTGCAACTGTCCGACATCCACGTCGGGCCGACGATCAAGCGGCCCTATATCGAACGGATCGTGCGCGCGGTCAATGCACTCGATGCGGACCTCGTCGTCGTGACGGGCGACGTGGTCGACGGTTCGGTCAAGCGCCTGCGCGAGCATACGGCGCCGCTCGGCCGCATGCAGTCGCGGCACGGCAGCTTTCTCGTGACGGGCAACCACGAGTATTACGCGGGTGCGCATGAGTGGATCGACGAATTCCGGCGCATCGGGCTGACGGTGCTGCTGAACGAGCACGTGCTGATCGAGCACGACGGCGCGCGTGCGGTGCTCGCCGGCGTGACCGACTTCACGGCGGGCGGGTTCGATCCCGCGCATCGCAGCGACCCCGAGCAGGCGCTGGCGGGCGCGCCGCGCGACGTCGGCACGAAGATTCTGCTCGCGCACCAGCCGCGCAGCGCGGAGGCGGCGAACCGCGCGGGTTTTACCGTGCAGTTGTCGGGGCACACGCACGGCGGCCAGTTCCTGCCGTGGCCGCCGTTCGTGCGGATGCAGCAGCCGGTGATCGGCGGGCTGAGCCGCTTCGGCGATCTGTGGCTCTATACGAGCCGCGGCACCGGATACTGGGGGCCGCCGAACCGCTTCGGCGTGCCGTCCGAGATTACGCTGATCCGGCTGACGCGCGGCGGCTAGCGAGCCCCGTCATTCGATGCGGGCGATATCGTCGAAGTCGAAGCGCGGGCTGCGCGGGAACAGGCCGGCCGGATCGCCGTAGCCGAGATTCACGAGGAAGTTGCTCTTGATCGCGGTGCCCGCGAAGAATTCGGCATCGACCTTCGCGCTGTCGAAGCCCGACATCGGGCCCGCATCGAGGCCGAGCGCGCGTGCGGCGAGGATCAGGTACGCGCCTTGCAGCGACGAGTTGCGGAACGCGGTGGCCTCGATCAGCGCATCGTTGCCGGCGAACCAGCTGCGTGCGTCGGCGTGCGGGAACAGGCGCGGCAGGTGATCGTAGAACGCGAAATCCATGCCGACGATCACGGTAACGGGCGCGGCCATCGTCTTCGCGAGATTGCCTTTGGACAACGCGGGCTTCAGGCGCGCCTTCCCTTCGGGCGACTTGACGAACACGAAGCGCGCGGGGCTCGAGTTCGCCGACGTCGGGCCGAATTTCGTCAGGTCGATCAGCCGGTGCAGCAGCGCGTCGTCGACGGGTTTGTCCTGCCACGCGTTGTGCGTGCGCGCGGTGCGGAACAGTTGATCGAGGGCGGAATCGGAGAGCGTCGTCATGATGGGATCCGGGAAGAAGGCGGCCGGGGCGCGCCGGCAGGCATGGCGGAAGAAAGCCGCGCCCCGCGGCAGGGCGCCGCGACACGCCGCGATGATAGCGTGATGCGAGAACGCGCATCGCGGTGCGCGGCGGTTTCCTTTCATCGGCCCTTTCATCGGCGAATGACAGCGCATGGCGGCGCGCGGCGCCGTTGGCTAGTATGCAGACATGCATGGTTCGCCCCGTTCATCGCTCGCTCCTTCCCGACATGTCGACGCCCGATCTTTTCTCTGACACGCCCGTGCCCGACGTGGACTGGTACCCGGACTGGCTCGCGCAACCCGACGCCGACCGCGCGCTGGCCGCGCTGATCGGCGAGGTCGCGTGGCGGCAGGACACGATCCGCACGCCGCGCGGACGCATTCCGTTGCCGAGGCTCACGGCGTGGCAGGGCGAGCCCGATGCCGTTTACGTGTATTCGGGGATCCGCAACGTGCCGGCGCCGTGGACGCCGGCCGTGCTCGACCTGAAGCACGCGGTCGAGGCGACATGCGGCGCGCGATTCAACAGCGTGCTGCTCAATCGCTACCGCAATGGGCAGGACAGCCTCGGCTGGCACGCGGACAACGAGCCCGAGCTCGGCGATGCGCCGGTGATCGCGTCGGTGAGCCTCGGTGCGATGCGCGTGTTCGATCTTCGCCATCGCGCGACCGGCGTCACGCATGCGTATCGCCTCGTGCGTGGCAGCCTGCTGGTGATGCGCGGGCGTACGCAGGCCGAATGGCAGCATCGCGTGCCGAAGGCGCCGAGCGTGCAGGGCGAGCGCGTCAACCTGACATTCCGGCGCGTGATGCCGGCCGGTACGGGCCGGTAGCGGCCGGTCGTCAAGACGACGATGCCCGGGTGGCCGGGAGATTCCCGCCCCGTTTTTGTGACCCACGAACGACCGATGCACGCAATCGGCCGCGCGTGCGGCACGTTGCCGCATGAGCGTTGTGCCGTGCGGCCTGAAGCGGCTCTGAGGCCCGTCCCATATGGATTTCAGACATATTCGATCGACCGCCCGGTTCCGATAGATGAGTGAAACCTCTGATGGTGCGTCGCAACAATCATTGACTAGACTGTTGAATGGCTGAAACGCGTCATTCGTATACTGGCGCGACCCTTTCGACATGCCCCGTGCGTTGCCGATGCAATGCGCAAGGGGGCAGGAGCATAACGCGTGACCGTACTCGACCCTTCCTTCGAACCCTCGCTGCACGTCTTCGAACAAGACGGCGGATGGCAATGGGCGCTGACGGTGAAGCGGGCGACCGGCGTCGGCGTGAAAGTCGTTGCATTCAGCCGGGAAGGCTTTCGCGGCGAAGCCGAGGCGTACGCCGCCGGCCAGCTTGCCCGCGCCGAGTATGACGCCGCCGTGACGGCCTGACGCCGTCGCGGCGATCCCGCCCGAGGATCGCCTTCATCGCCTGCCGCCCGCTGGCCGCTGTTTTTTCCCGATCGATTCCTGTCTTCCGTCAACCGCGATGCGTACATCGCACGGTACCGCACGCGAGCGCCGATGCACCGCCGCCCGCGATCGTCGTGCGCGCGTGGATCGGCGCGAACGGCGCCGTCACGCGCGTCGAATTCGCGTCGCTGGGCGATTCCGATGCGGACGCGACGCTGCGGCAACTGCTGACGGCCGGCGGCCCGCTGGCCGAGCCGCCGCCGCCCGACATGCTGCAGCCGTTGCGCGTGCGCCTGCGGCTCGCGCCGAATCCCGACGCGGCGGCCGCCGCACCGGCGTCGGCGGCGCGCACGCCGTGACGCATGGGCCGGCCGATGCAGGCGGATATCGTAATAAGATATGAGGTTATTGCGTTGGCGGGGCTACGATGCCCTTCTTCCTCAAAAGGACCTACCCATGCAACTGACCCAGTTAGGCGGCCATGTCGCCCAATCCGGCTTCGCCGAAAAGCAGAAACATGCGCAAGCGCTGATGTACGGCATGGCCGACATCAACGAGTACGTGTCCGGCGGCGTCTGTTACGACGCCGCGGCCTATGTCCGGTACCTGCTGCGCGGCGACGCGATGATCGCGCCCGGTACGCTGCTCGACACGATCGGCCAGCACTGGAGGACGCGATTCAACTTCGAGACCGGCGATCAGTGGGACGGGCGCGCCAGCATTCCGGCGGGAACCGCGGTCGGTTTCTCCCGCGGCGGCAATGTCTTTCATGCCGCGATCGCGGTCGGCGGCAGCCGGATCCGGGCGGTGAACGGCGGCCGTCTGGGCAGCGGATGGATGTATGCGGTCGACCTTGCCCGGGTGCTCGAGCAGGATGCGGCCGGCGGCTTTACGTACGACCGCGCGAACATCCGGGTCCACCTGTCGCGCCTGTAGGCGACGCGGCGCCGGATGCCGCGCCGCTCGCCGTCTTTCAGCCGCCCGAAGCAGGCAACGGCCGGGCGGCCGGGTTCCCGCCGTTCGGCGATTTCCGCATGGCGTCGCGCTGTCCATCGCTGCTATCCTCTCGACCGTGAATGACTCTGCATGGGGTCGCGGATGCGCATGCCGCGTCGCGGCGAAGCGCGCGGGTGCGAGCCTGAGCGCGCGCTGGAGTAGCATGACTGAATATCCACGACGATCCATGACCTGTTTCGTGACTGATTTCCTTCCGTCCATGTCCACATGGTCAAGACAACGATGAGCGACGCACCCGATCCTGCCGCTGCCGGCGACGACGAATCGTCCGGCGGCGCTTCGTCCTATCTGGTGCCGGGGCTCGAGCGCGGGCTGCGGATCCTCGCCGAATTCTCGGCGCGCGAGCCCGTGCTCGGCGCGCCCGAGTTGTCGAAGCGCATCGGCATTCCGCGCACGACCACGTTCCGCCTGCTGCAGACGCTCGAGGCGCTCGGTTTTCTCGAACGCGTGAACGGCGACCGCCATTTCCGGCTCGGCGTCGGCGTGCTGCGGCTCGGCTTCGAATACCTGAACTCGCTCGAGCTGACCGATCTCGGCGCGCCGGTGCTCGAACGGCTGCGCGATTCCACCGGCTTCTCGACGCACCTGCTGATCCGCGACCAGCGCGACGTCGTGTTCGTCGCGAAGGCGCAGAGCAATGCGTCGATGTTCGGTTCGGTGAAGGTGCATGTCGGCACGCGCCTGCCCGCGCATGCGACCGTGCACGGCCACGTGCTGATGGGCGACCTGACGCGCGACGCGCTGCGCCAGCTCTATCCGGAAAAGCGGCTCGAACAGTTCACCGAGCGCACGCCGGGCACCGTCGACGAACTGTACGAGCGTGTGCGGCAGTACGCGCGGCTCGGCTATGCGGTCAGCGAGGCGGCGTTCGAAAGCGGCATTTCGGCCGTGACCGCGCCCGTGCGCGATCATTCGGGCTCGATCGTCGCGGCGATCACCGCAACGGTGCCGCGCTCGGAGATCGGCGAGGCCGGCGAGAAGGAGCGGCTCGTCGAAGCCGTGTGCGGCGCGGCGGTCGACCTGTCGCAGCGCCTGAACTACCGTCCGCTCGAAAGCGACCCGACGTTCGCGCACGCACGCCACAAGGTCGCGATGTTCTGACGCGCGGGCGGCGCGACGCGCCCGGCATCGCCAAACGACAAGAGCGGCCCGCGGGCCGCTCTTGTCGTTTCGGACGCCGAACGCGTGAAACCGCTCAGAACGAGTGGTGGATCCCGGTGAGCACGATCACCTGGTTCGCGGTGCTCGATACGCCGGCCGTGAAGAACGCGGCTTTCGCGCCGCCCGACCCGTGTTCGTACAACACGTTCGCATAGAGTTGCGTGCGCTTCGACAGCGCGTAGATGTCGCCGAGCTCGACCTGCGTCCAGCGGCGGCCGGCCAGCGTCGTGGTCGCCGCGCCGCCCGCGATCGTGTTGAACGCGCTGCTGCGGTAGTTCACGCCCGCGTCATAGCTCTGGAACGTATCCGAATAGCCGTTCGACTGCATCTTCGTGTGCGTGTAGAGGCCGTGCACGAGGAAGTCGCCGAACTGGTACGACGCGCCCGCGCCGATGTTCTCGACCTTGTTCGCTATGTAGCCGTTCGCGGTGTTCTGCCCCTGGAACGAAGCGATACCCGTCTGGCCGATCAGGATCGAGCGGTCGTGTTCGTTCGAATAGACGGCCGACGCCTTGAACGGCCCGTTCGCATAGTTCAGCGCGACGCCGACCGACTTGCCGGTCGAGAAGTTCGTCGTGTTGCCGAGCGCGATCGCCGCCGCTGCCGAGAAGCCCGCGTAGGTCGGCGAGCGGTACTTCACCGAATTGTTGTACGGCACGTTGCCGGTTGCGGCGAGCCCGTCGATGTTGCCGGGGTGGAATGCGTACCAGCTCAGCGCCAGGTAGGCCGTGCTGAGCGGATCGAGATAGTCGAACGACAGCGGCGTCTGGCGGCCGAGCGTCAGCGTGCCGTAGCGCTCCGAACTGAGGCCGACGAACGCCGCGCGGTTCCAGATCGTGTTCGCGGTCGCGAACTGGCCGTTGTTCGTATAGAAGCCGTTTTCGAGCTGGAAGATCGCCGACAGGCCGTCGCCAAGGTCTTCCTTGCCCTTCAGGCCCCACCGATCGGGCTGCGTGTTGCCCTGGATCATCGCCCACTTCGCATGACCGCCGACGTTGTTCACGTACGCGACGCCCGCATCCAGGCTGCCGTACAGCACCACGCTGCTCTGCGCCCACGCGCCCGACGCGGCGCCCATCCCGATGACTGCTGCTGCTACCGCATGCTTGACCATTTGATCTCCTGACTCTCCAACCTGATGAAAACGTGCCGTGGCGGCATGCGCGGGGACGGCCTGCCGTCACGCGTGTTCCACCGCCGGATGGGCATTTCTTGTGTTCCATATAAGGAACGACGTGCCTCTGATGGAATGGAGTATAGGGGCGTCAAGCGCGTGATCAAAAATAAATTTTTCGGGACGGATGGGTTCCCGGACGGTGCGCGGCATCGCTGCGCGAAGCCCGTAAAAAGGGCATAACTCCCCGCTACAAAACAAAAAATCACATTGGATGGGGTGGGTGGGTGCAATGATCGATCCGGCGGTCGGTGTTTTCCCTAGGGCGTGCAGCTTTTTGTTTTACTCGTGGAAAGTCACTTCTATAATCACCATCCATAAACTGTTGTTCCTAATATGGAACAAACAAGAAGCAAACCGAGAGTCGATCAGAAGGAAGGGTGTGAGATGTCTGAACAATGGATTTGCGCCGGGCACGCCGGCGCGCTGTCGGAAGACACGCCGATCGAGTTCAAGCGGACCGACGGCGTCGAAATCGGGATCTACCGCGTCGGCGATGACGTGTATGCGCTCGAGAACGTGTGCCCGCATGCGTACGCGCTGCTGACGCAGGGGTTCGTCGACGAAGGCACGGTCGAATGCCCGCTGCACGAGGCCGTGTTCGACATCAGGACGGGCGAATGCCTGAAGGGTCCGGGCGGACGCGCGCTGAAGCAGTACGCGGTGCGCCTCGCCGGCGAGGAAATCCAGATCAAGGTGGAATGACATGAAAGAAGCGACCGTCAACTTCAATCCCTTCCTGAAGCCGTGGGTGGCGCCGCAGCCGAACAACGTCGCCGGCAAGGGGCAGATCGAGATCCCCGGTCAGGTCGAGAACCTGATCTGGCAGAACCGCAAGGCCGAGCCGACCCAGTACGAGAACGACCTCGGCGATGCGCTCGAACGCGTGTTCGAAGCCGGCGCGACCGAGCTGGACGACGTCGTCGCGGGCCTGAACCGCATCGGCTTCCGCGCGCCGGACGGCACGCCGTGGACACCGGAGCGCTTCCGCGCCGAAATGGCCGCGCTCGCGGAATGACCGCACCGAGCGCGCGATCCGCCGACCCGACGACAACCGCATCCGGAGCACACTGATGACGTCCCCCGTACAACACGCTTCCCAACACGACCCGGTCCGTGACTATCTCGACCGCGGCATCAAGAACTACTGGTATCCCGTCGCGCCGAGCTGGCAGGTGTCGAACGCACCCGTCGGCCTCACGCGCCTGTCCGAGCAGATCGTGCTGTGGCGCGATCACGACGGCAAGGTCCACGCACTCGAGGATCGCTGCCCGCACCGCGGCGCGCGGCTGTCGCTCGGCTGGAACCTCGGCGGCAGCATCGCGTGCTGGTATCACGGCATCGAAGTCGACGGCGGCGGCACGGTCAACCGTGTGCCGGCCGTGTCGAACTGTCCGCTCGAAGGCACGAAGTGCGTGAAGTCCTATCCGGTCGAAGAGAAGGCCGGCGCGATCTTCCTGTGGTTCGGCGACGAAGCGCACGGCGAGCCGGCGCCGCTGAACCTGCCCGAGGAACTGGTCGCCGACGAATACGGCCACTTCCTGTGCGTGTCGAACTGGAAGTGCAATTACCAGTACGCGATCGACAACGTGATGGACCCGATGCACGGCGCATACCTGCACGCGACGTCGCACTCGATGGCCGAAGGCGACAAGCAGGCCGACATGCGCGTGCGCAAGACGGAAACGGGCCTGATGTTCGAGAAGATCGGCCAGCGCGACGTGAACTTCGACTGGGTCGAACTCGGCGAAACCGGCTGCCTGTGGATGCGCCTCGCAATTCCGTACAAGCAGAAGTTCGGCCCGGGCGGCAACTTCGGGATCATCGGCTTCGCGACGCCGGTCGACGGCGACAACTGTCAGGTCTACTTCTGGCGCACGCGCAAGGTCAGCGGCTGGCAGCGCGACGTGTGGCGCTTCATGTACCGCAACCGCCTCGAAGGGCTGCACTGGGACGTGCTCGAGCAGGACCGCTATGTCCTCGAAAGCCTCGCGCCGCAGGCGCGCGATCACGAATACCTGTACCAGCACGACGTCGGCATCACGCGCGTGCGCCGGATGCTGCGCCAGCGTGCGCAGGAACACCTGTCCGCGCTCGACGCGCATCGCGCGGCGCACGCCGCTTCGGAGCCCGCGAATGGCTGAGCTCGCACCGGTCGTGCCGCTCGCGGGGCGCCGCGTGCTCGTCACCGGCGGCGCGCGCGGTCTCGGCGCGGCGTTCGTGAAGGCGCTCGTCGCCGCGGGCGCGCAGGTCGCGTTCGGCGACGTGCTCGCCGAAGAGGGCCGCGCGCTGGCCGCGCAGCTCGCGCAAGCCGGTCACGCCGCGCATTTCTTCGCGCTCGACCTGGCCGATCCGGCGAGCGTCGACGCATTCGTCGCGCAGAGTGCGGCGGCGCTCGGCGGCATCGACGCGCTGATCAACAACGCGGCGATCACGAACTCGGGCGGCAAGCTGTCGACGGAGCTCGACGTCGCGACGTGGGACGCCGTGATGAACGTGAACGTGCGCGGCGTGTGGCTCGTCAGCAATGCGGCGCTGCCGCACCTCGCGAAGTCGGGCCGCGGCGCGATCGTGAACCTCGCATCGGACACCGCGCTGTGGGGCGCGCCGAAGCTGCTCGCGTACGTCGCGAGCAAGGGCGCGGTGATCGCGATGACGCATGCGCAGGCGCGCGAGTTCGGCGCGCACGGCGTGACGGTCAACGCGATCGCGCCGGGGCTGACCGAAGTCGAGGCGACGGCCTACGTGCCGGCCGAGCGCCATGCGTTCTACATGCAGGGCCGCGCGCTGACGCGCGCGCAGGTGCCCGACGACGTGACGGGCCCCGTGCTGTTCCTGCTGTCGGACGGCGCGCGCTTCGTGACGGGCCAACTGCTGCCGGTGAACGGCGGCTTCGTGATGAATTGATGTTTTCACCCTTGATGAAGGAGTTGACGATGGCGGACGCCGATCTCGAACGCAAGTCGTGGGACCAGCCGGAAGGCGCAAGCTTCAACGACTGGATGGAAGGGCGCGTCGCGCGCTACGCGACGCGTCGCTACGACTGGGACGCACTGAAGTTCCAGGCCGACTACGACCCGAAGTACCGCCGTGCGCAGATGCGCTATGTCGGCACCGGCGGCACGGGCGTCGCGAAGGACGTCAACACGGTGCCGGCCGGCAACTTCACGTTCTCGACGATGGTCATCCCGGCCGGCAACATCGGCCCGAGCCACATCCATATCGACGTGGAAGAAATCTTCTTCGTGCTGCGCGGCAAGATGAAGGTGATCTGCGAACGCGACGGCGAGACGTGGGAAGCGATCCTCGGCGAGCGCGACCTGATCTCGGTGCCGCCCGGCGTGTATCGCACGGAAATCAACATCGGCGAGGAAGACGCGCTGATGTGCGTGATGCTCGGTTCGCCGAAGCCGATCACGCCGACCTATCCGCCCGATTCGCCGCTCGCGAAGATCAAGCGTTGAGACGGAGCCGGTGAAGCAATGAGTGTCATCGACAAACGTGAACGCGACCGCACCGCGGCATTCGCCGCGCTGCTCGGGCAGTTTCCCGAGCAGCGTTGCGCGGCCGGCGCGGCGGGCACGATCGGATATCGCGAGGCCGGCGCGCAGCATGCGGGCCGCGCGCTGCCCGTCGTGCTGCTGCACGGGATCGGCTCGGGCGCCGCATCCTGGGTGCGCCAGCTCGACACGCTCGGCGCATCGCGGCATGTGCTCGCGTGGGATGCGCCCGGTTATGGCGCGTCGACGCCCGTGCCCGACGCGTCGCCGGCTGCCGCCGATTACGCGGCATCGCTGAACGCGTGGCTCGAGGCACTCGGCATCGAACGCTGCGTGCTGGTCGGGCATTCGCTCGGCGCGATCGTCGCGGGCGGTCTCGCCCGCGCGATGCCTGGTCGGATCGCCGGCCTGCTGCTGGTGTCGCCTGCCGGCGGCTACGGCAGCGCGCCAGCCGAAACGCGCGAATCGCGCCGCGACGCGCGGCTCGCGATGCTCGCGGAACTCGGTCCGGCCGGGCTCGCCGAGCAGCGCAGCGGCAACATGCTGTCCGGTTTCGCGAGCGAGGATGCGCGCGCGTGGGTGCGCTGGAACATGGCGCGCATCGCGCCGGCAGGTTACGCGCAGGCCACGCATCTGCTCGCGAATGCCGATCTCGCGGCCGATCTCGCCGGTTTTCGCGGCCGCACGGCCGTGGCCGTCGGCGCGAACGACGCGATCACGCCGCCCGCCGCATGCGAGCGGATCGCCGCGGCCGCGCACGTCGGGCTGCAGGTGATTCCGCAAGCCGGTCATGCCGGGTACGTGGAAGCGCCGGCCGTTTATTCCGCACTGGTCGACACGTTCTGCCGTCAGTGCGATACGCAGTGGGGTCGGGTATGAGCGAACCGCTGCAACAAGAACCCGAAACCGGGAAGGCCGAAGCCAGCTACGTGGTGCCGGGCCTCGAGCGCGGGCTGCGGATTCTCGCCGAATTCTCGCCGCGCGAGCCCGTGCTCGGCGCGCCCGAGTTGTCGAAGCGGCTCGGCATTCCACGCACGACGGTGTTCCGTCTGCTGCAGACGCTCGAATCGCTCGGTTTTCTCGAGCGTGCGGACAAGGATCGCAACTACAAGCTCGGCATCGCCGTGCTGCGGCTCGGCTTCGAATACCTGAGCTCGCTGGAGCTGACCGACCTCGGCCTGCCGGTGATCGAGAGCCTGCGCGATGCGACCGGCTTCACGACGCACATCGTGATCCGCGACGGCCGCGACGTCGTGTTCGTCGCGAAGGCGCAGAGCCAGTCGCCGGTGTTCAGCTCGATCCGCGTGAACGTCGGCACGCGCTTGCCCGCGTATGCGACGACGCACGGCCACGTGCTGATGGGCGACCTGTCGCTGAAGGAGCTGCGCTCGCTGTATCCGGAAGGCACGTTGAACCGGATGACGAGCGCGACGCCGGAGACGGTCGATGCGTTGTACGAAGTGATCCGCGAGGATGCGCTGCGCGGCTATGGCGTCAGCAATTCGTCGTTCGAACGCGGCATCTCGGTGGTCACGGCGCCGGTGCGAAACGAGACGCAGAAGATCGTCGCGTGCATCACGGTGACGGTGCCGCGGCCGGAGATCGACGCGGCGCTGATCGCGGACGGGTTGATCGACAAGGTGCAGCGCGCGGCGGCGGAACTGTCGCGGCGGCTCAATTACCGCTCGGATGACGAGCACACGTTTATGAAGGCGTTAGGACTCCGATGATTGAAATCGATCTGACCGGGCAGGTTGCGGTGGTGACGGGCGGTTCGTCCGGCATCGGCCTCGCGACGGCCGAACGATTCCTGCAGGCCGGCGCATCGGTCGCGATTTGCGGCCGCGACAGCGACCGCCTCGCACGCGCCGAAGCGATGCTTCGCGACAAATACGCGGGCGCGCAACTGCTCGCCGAGCGCTGCAACGTGCTCGACGAAGCCGACGTGGCCGCGTTCGCACAAGCGGTGTCCGCGCGCTTCGGCGGTACCGACATGCTGGTCAACAACGCAGGCCAGGGCCGCGTGTCGACCTTCGCCGGCACGACCGACGACGCGTGGCGCGAAGAACTCGAACTGAAGTACTTCAGCATCATCCGCCCGACGCGCGCGTTCCTGCCGCTGCTGCGCGACGCGGCCGCGCCGACGATCACCTGCGTGAACTCGCTGCTCGCGCTGCAGCCCGAGCCGCACATGGTCGCGACGTCGTCGGCGCGCGCGGGCGTGCTGAGCCTCGTGAAGTCGCTCGCGACCGAACTGGCGCCGCAGCGCATCCGCGTGAACTCGATCCTGATCGGCATCGTCGAGTCGGGCCAGTGGCGCCGCCGCTACGAAGCGCAGGCGCAAGCCGGCGAAAGCTGGGAGGACTGGACGGGGGCGCTCGCGCGCACGAAGAACATTCCGCTGAATCGCTTCGGCAAGCCCGACGAGGCCGCCTGGGCACTTTTTTATCTCGCAACGCATCTGTCGTCCTACACGACGGGCAGCCATATCGACGTTTCTGGAGGCTTTGCACGCCATGTCTGAAAAAACCACGGTTGGCGAGCTGATTGCCGCCTTTCTCGAGCAGTGCGGCGTGAAAACCGCATTCGGTGTCATCTCGATCCACAACATGCCGATCCTCGACGCGATCAACTCGCGCGGCAACATCCGGTATGTCGGCGCGCGCGGCGAAGCCGGCGCGGTGAACATGGCCGACGGCCTGGCCCGCGTGTCGGGCGGCCTCGGCGTCGCGTTCACGAGCACGGGCACGGCGGCGGGCAACGCGGCCGGCGCGATGGTCGAGGCACTGACGGCCGGCACCGCGATGCTGCACATCACGGGGCAGATCGAGACGCCGTACCTCGACCAGGATCTCGCCTATATCCACGAAGCGCCCGACCAGTTGACGATGCTGGACGCGATCTCGAAGGCCGCGTTCCGCGTGCGCACGGTCGAGACCGTGCTGCCGACGATCCGCGAAGCCGTGCGCATCGCGCAGACCGCGCCGACGGGCCCCGTGTCGGTCGAGATTCCGATCGACATCCAGGCCGCCGAAATCGAATGGCCGGAAGATCTTGCGCCGGCGCACGTCGCGGTGAGCGAGCATGACGCCGCACGCGTCGCGAAGCTCGCCGATGCACTCGCGGCCAAGCGCCGTCCGCTGCTGTGGCTCGGCGGCGGCGCGCGTCACGCACGCGACGAAGTCGAGCGCCTCGTGAAGCTCGGCTTCGGCGTCGTGACGAGCGTGCAGGGCCGCGGCGTGCTGCCCGAGGATCATCCGGCGACGCTCGGTGCGTTCAACGTGCATGCGTCCGTCGAAGCGTTCTACAAGACCTGCGATGCGCTCGTCGTGGTCGGCTCGCGCCTGCGCGGCAACGAGACGCTGAAGTACAAGCTCGCGCTGCCGCAGCCGCTGTTCCGCGTCGATGCCGACGCGCTCGCCGACAACCGCGGCTATCGCAACGAGCTGTTCGTGCATGGCGATTCGAAGCGCGTGCTGGCCGAGCTGGCCGATCGCCTCGAAGGCCGCCTGTCGGTCGATCCGCAGTTCGCATCGGATCTCGCGGCGGCCCGCGAGCAGGCGGTTGCCGATGTGGCGAAGGGCCTGGGGCCCTACAAGCAGCTCGTCGATACGCTGCAGGGCGCGGTCGGCCGCGACTACAACTGGGTGCGCGACGTGACGATCTCGAACAGCACGTGGGGCAACCGCCTGCTGAAGATCTTCGAACCGCGCGCGGGCGTGCATGCGCTCGGCGGCGGCATCGGCCAGGGGATTCAGATGGGCATTGGCGCGGCGCTGGCGGGCGCCGCCGCGAAGACGGTCTGCCTCGTCGGCGACGGCGGCCTGATGGTCAACGTCGGCGAGCTCGTGACGGCCGTGCAGGAAAACGCGAACGTGATGATCGTGCTGATGAACGACCAGTGCTACGGCGTGATCCGCAACATCCAGGACGCGCATTACGGTGGCCGCCGCTGCTTCGTGCAATTGCACCAGCCCGATTTCGCGCAGTTCTGCGCGAGCTTCGGCCTCGCGCATTACCGGATCACGTCGCTCGACCAGGCCGAAGCGATCGTGCGCGACGGGATGGCGAAGGAAGGGCCGGTGATGGTCGAAGTCGACATGCTGTCGGTCGGCTCGTTCGCCTCGTCGTTCGCAGGCCCGCCGGTGAAGACGGAAGCGCCGTCGGAGCGCCAGTATGCGTAACGATCACGCACGCGCGCACGCACCCGTCGACGTAGCGATGATCGGCTTCGGCGCGATCGGCGCGGCCGTGTACCACGCGGTCGAGCACGATGCGGCGCTGCGCATCGCGCACGTGATCGTGCCCGACCACCAGCGCGCCGCGGTGCAGAGCGTGCTGGGCGGCGCGGTGGAGGTCGTGTCGTCGGTCGACGCACTGGCCCGCCGCCCCGGGTTCGCGCTCGAATGCGCGGGCCACAGTGCGCTCGTCGATCACGTCGTGCCGCTCTTGAAGGCCGGCACCGACTGCGCGGTCGCTTCGATCGGCGCGCTGTCCGATCTCGCGCTGCTCGACGTGCTGTCTCGGGCCGCCGACGAAGGCGACGCGACGCTGACGCTGCTGTCCGGCGCGATCGGCGGCATCGACGCGCTGGCTTCCGCGAAGCAGGGCGGTCTCGACGAAGTGCTGTACGTCGGCCGCAAGCCGCCGCTCGGCTGGCTCGGCACGCCGGCCGAGGAATTGTGCGACCTGCGCGCGATGACCGAGGAAAAGGTGATCTTCGAAGGCACTGCGCGCGACGCTGCGCGGCTCTATCCGAAGAACGCGAACGTCGCGGCGACCGTCGCGCTCGCGGGCCTCGGCCTCGATGCGACGCGCGTGCGCCTGATCGCCGATCCGGCCGTCTCGCGCAACGTGCACCGCATCACCGCGTGCGGCGCATTCGGCGAGATGTCGCTGGAAATGAGCGGCAAGCCGCTGCCCGACAACCCGAAGACGTCCGCGCTGACGGCGTTCAGTGCGATCCGCGCGCTGCGCAACCGCGTGGCCCGCTGCGTGATCTGAGCGGCGCTTCGAGAGATTCGGACTATTGAACGTCCGTCCGCGCCACGGCGAGGGCGGGTGCGCAGAGACAGATTTGTGGGACTTGTGACATGACTCCTTTCGATACGAGCCTCGTACCCGACGGCAACATCCTGATCGGCGGCGAGTGGCGGCGCGGCCGTGGCGTGCCTTACGCCAGCATCTATCCGGCCGACCAGTCGGTGAACATGGAAGTGTCGACGGCGAACGCCGAAGACGCGGCCGGCGCCGTCGAAGCCGCCGATGCCGCATGGCGCCGCGCCGACTGGGCCGGGCTGAAGCCGCACCAGCGCGCGCAGGTGCTGTACCGCATCGCGGATCTGATCATGCAGCGCCACGAGGCGCTCGCGAACCTGCAGCGTCGCGACAACGGCAAGCCGATCGGCGAGACGCGCGTGCTGGTGGCCAGCGCCGCCAACACGTTCCGCTATTTCGCGGCCTGCCTCGAAACGCTCGACGAAGAACTGACGCCGTCGCGCGGCGACTACCTGACGATGAGCGTGTACGAGCCGATCGGCGTGATCGCGGCGATCACGCCGTGGAACTCGCCGATCGCATCCGACGCGCAGAAGCTCGCGCCGGCACTCGCAGGCGGCAACGCGGTGGTGCTCAAGCCGGCCGAAGTCACGCCGCTCGTGTCGCTTGCGCTCGCGCGCATCTGCGAGGAAGCCGGCGTGCCGAAGGGCGTGCTGAGCGTGCTGCCCGGCAAGGGCTCGGTGATCGGCGACGTGCTCGTGCGTCATCCGCTGGTGAAGAAGGTGTCGTTCACGGGCGGTACCGAAGTGGGCCGCGGCATCGCGCGCATCGCGGCCGAGAAACTGATGCCCGTGTCGCTCGAACTCGGCGGCAAGTCGCCGACGATCGTGTGCGACGACGCCGATCTCGATCATGCGGTCAACGGCGTGCTGTACGGCATTTTCAGCTCGTCGGGCGAAGCGTGCATCGCGGGTTCGCGGCTGTTCGTGCAGCGCACGGTGTACGACGAATTCATGAAGCGCCTGGTTGCGGGCGCACGCAAGCTGCGCGTGGGCGACCCGACGCGGCCCGATACGCAGATGGGGCCGCTGATTACCGCGAAGCACCGCGAATCGGTGGAGCGCTACGTCGCGCTCGGCCTGGAAGAAGGCGGCCGCCTGCTGTGCGGCGGCGAGCGGCCGTCGGGCGACGGGCGCGAGAACGGCTTCTTCTACCAGCCGACGATACTCGAAGGCTTGCCGAACAGCGCGCGCATCTGCCAGGAAGAAATCTTCGGGCCCGTGCTCGTCGCGATGCCGTTCGACGATGAAGCGTCGCTGATCGCGCAGGCGAACGACAGCGTGTTCGGTCTTGCCGCCGGCATCTGGACGCGCGACTACAAGCGCGCGTGGCGCATCGCGCGCGCGCTGGAGACGGGCACCGTATGGATCAACACGTACAAGCTGTTCTCGATTTCCACGCCGTTTTCCGGCTGGAAGGAGAGCGGGATGGGGCGCGAGAAGGGGCGTCTCGGCATCCGCGAGTACATGCAGCAGAAGAGCCTCTACTGGGGTTTGAACGACGCGCCGCTGCCGTGGGCGAACTGAGCGAAGGGGAATGACGCAATGAGCATTTTGGGAATCGAGCAGATCACGTACGGCGTCGACGATCTCGCGACCTGCCGACGCTTTTTCGCCGACTGGGGGCTGAAGGAAGTCGCGCACGACGACACGCGCGCGCGCTTCGAGACGATGAACGGCTGCACCGTGCTGGCCGTCAACGCCGACGATCCGGCGCTGCCGCCCGCGTTCGAAGCGGGCCCGACGCTGCGCGAAGTGACGTGGGGCGTCGCGACGCAGGGCGAAGTCGACGCGCTGCGCACGAAGCTCGCCGGCCAGCCGGGTTATTACTCGCACGACGATGCGGTCGGCTGTATCGACCCGAACGGAATGGCGATCCGCGTCGAAGTCACGCGCAAGCGCGAACTCGACATCACGGGCTCGCCGTCGAACGTGTGGGGCCAGACGCTGCGCGTCGACCAGCCGAGCCCGATCTATGCACGCGCGGAGCCGGTCGAGGTCGGGCATGTCGTGTTCTTCACGAACTGCCTTGACGAACAGGAAAAGTTCTATCACGAACTGCTCGGCTTCGAGACGTCCGATCGCTACCCGGGCCGCGGCGCGTTCATGCGCTGCGCGCCGCACGGCGGCCATCACGACCTGTTCCTGCTCGCGCTGCCGAACGGAAAGCGCGGCCTGAACCACGTCGCATTCACCGTGCGCGACATCCACGAAGTGTTCGGCGGCGGCATGCATATCGACCGCTGCGGCTGGGAAACGCAACTCGGCCCGGGCCGTCACCCGGTGTCGTCTGCGTACTTCTGGTACTTCCAGAATCCGGCCGGTGCGCTGATCGAGTACTACGCGGACGAGGACGTGCTGACGCCCGAATGGCAGCCGCGCGAATTCGAGCCGGGCCCGACCGTGTTCGCCGAGTGGGCCGTCGACGGCGGCCTCGACGGCAACACGCGCCGGCAGAAAAACGCGAAGGCGCCGGAAGGCAAGTTCATGACGGAGCGCAAATCGTGACCGAAGCGAACACACAGGCGCAGCCCGCGCCCGGCACGGTCGTCGTGATCGGCGGCGGCCAGGCCGCCGGCTGGGTGCTGAAGACGTTGCGCGCGGAAGGTTACACGGGCCGCCTCGTGATGATCGCGGACGAGCCGCACCTGCCGTACGAGCGTCCGCCGCTGTCGAAGGCCGTGCTGGCCGGCGACGCCGATATCGAAACCGTACGCGTCGTGCGCCCGGATGAATTCGGCGCGCTCGATATCGAAGCATGGCAACCGGAACGCGCGGCGTCGATCGACCGCGCGCGCCGCGTGGTGACGACCGCCAGCGGCCGCGAGATCGAATACGACCGGCTCGTGATCGCGACCGGCGGCACGTCGCGCCGCCTGCCGGACGCAATCGTGAGGACGCCGAACCTGCATTACCTGCGCACGCTCGACGAAGCGGCAGCGCTTGGCGAGAAGCTGCGCGCGAGCCAACGCGTGCTCGTGATCGGCGGCGGCTGGATCGGCCTCGAAGTCGCGGCGACCGCGCGCAAGCTCGGCGTCGAGGCGGTCGTGGTCGAAGGCGCGCCGCGCCTGTGCGGCCGCTCGGTGCCGCAGATCGTGTCGGATTTCCTGCTCGATCTGCATCGCACGAACGGCGTCGACGTGCGTCTCGGCGCGGCGCTCGCGTCGCTCGATGCGCAGCCTGGCGACGCATCGAAGGTGCGCGCGACGCTCGCCGACGGCACGACGATCGACGCCGATTTCGCGGTGGCCGGCATCGGCCTCGCGCTGAACGCATCGCTCGCGAGCGATGCGGGGCTGGCCGTCGACGACGGCATCGTCGTCGACGAATTCGGTGCGACGAGCGACCCGGCGATCTTCGCGTGCGGCGATGTCGCGAACCA
The DNA here is from genome assembly GCF_058781685.1 of Burkholderia sp. FW306-1C-G01B. NCBI lineage: Bacteria > Pseudomonadati > Pseudomonadota > Betaproteobacteria > Burkholderiales > Burkholderiaceae > Burkholderia > Burkholderia sp. FW306-1C-G01B. The sequence goes on along the minus strand of NZ_JBYSWZ010000009.1, from coordinate 277,779 downwards.
TCACAACGGCTGGCTGAAACGGCGCGTGCGGCTCGAATCGTGGGCCAATGCGCAGAACCAGGCGATCGCGGCCGCGAAAGCCGTGCTCGGCGTGCGCGCGCCGTACGCGGAGATTCCGTGGTTCTGGTCCGATCAGTACGACGTGAACCTGCAGATCCTCGGCGATCTGCCGGCCGATGCGCAGCTCGTCGTGCGCGGCGATCTCGCCGCGCGCCGCGCGACGCTGTTTTTCCTTGGCGACGGGCATGTGAGAGGTGTCATCGCCGTGAACAACGCACGCGAGCTGAAGCTCGCGCGCAAGTGGATGAACCAGGGCCGGGCAGTGGATACGGAAGCCCTGGCGGACACGACCAAAGCGCTTGCCTGACCGGCAAACCAGGAGACACCCCGCATGAGCACTTTCGACAACGTCGTGGCCGGACGCGCCACGATGGAAGCTGCCGCCTCCACGCCCGGCGCGATCATCGCGCGGCTCGAGCGGCTTCCCGGCAACGCGATGCAAATCCGCGCACGCGTGCTGATCGGCACCGCGACGTTCTTCGACGGCTTCGACGTGATCACGATCGCGGCGACGCTGCCGCTGCTGATTCACAAATGGGGGCTGTCGCCGACGCAGATCGGCATGCTGATCGCATCCGGTGCGATCGGCCAGCTGATCGGCGCCTTCCTGTTTCCCGCGCTGGCCGAGAAGCACGGCCGTGTGAAGGCGATCGCATGGAGCTCGGCCGTGATCGGCATCACAAGCATCGCATGCGGTTTCGCGCCGACTTTCGAGGTGTTCGTGCTGCTGCGGATCCTGCAGGGGCTCGGGCTCGGCGGCGAGCTGCCGGTGGCCGCGACGTACATCAACGAGATCACGCGCGCGCATGGCCGCGGCCGTTTCGTGCTGCTATACGAGATCGTGTTCCCGATCGGCCTGCTGGTGTCGATGGCGCTCGGTGCGTGGCTCGTGCCGCGGTTCGGCTGGGAAATCATGTACTTCGTCGGCGGGCTGCCGCTGATCCTGTCGCTCGTGCTCACGCGCCTCGTGCCGGAATCGCCGCGCTGGCTCGCGTCGCGCGGGCGGCTCGCGGAAGCCGGGCGCGCGGTCGGCGTGTTCGAAGCGTCGGTTCGCGGCGAACTGCCGCCGGTCACGCAGGCGGCCGCGTTCGACGAGATGGTGCGCCAGCATCCGAAGCGCAGGATGAGCGACCTGTTCAGCGCCGCGTATCGCAAGCGCACGCTCGCGGTGGCGACGTTGTGGGCGACCTGCGGGTTCATCCAGTACGGACTGTCGACGTGGCTGCCGACGATCTACAAGAACTTCTATCATGCGCCGCTGCAGCTCGCGCTGAACCTCGCGGTGATCGGTTCGGTAATGGGCGTGCTCGGGTCGCTGGCGTCGGCGCTGCTCGTCGACAAGCTCGGCCGCAAGCCGGTGATCGTGTGGTCGTTCGTGCTGTGCGCGCTGTCGCTGGCGCTCGCGGGCATCTATCACGCATCGTCGGTGTATGTCGTTGCGGTCTTCTGCTCGCTGTCGCTCGGGTTGATGGCGTCGGGGTTCATTACCGCGTACGTCTACACGCCGGAACAGTATCCGACGAGCATCCGCGCGTCGGGCTGCGGGCTCGGCAGCGCGTGGCTGAAGATCGCGTCGTTCGTCGCGCCGATGGTCGTGCCGCACGCGATCATCGGCGGGAACCTCGCGCCCGCGTTCTACCTGATCGGCATCGTGCCGCTGATCGCGGCGGTGACCGTGCACTTCGTCGGGATCGAGACGAAGGGGAAGGTACTGGAGGCGCTCGAAGCGTAAGCGCGGCCGGCGGTAGCGGACGATGTCCGGGCCTTTTTGTCTGGGGCGATCCGTTGGCAACGGAGCGCGTTGCGCGCAACCTGAAGACGTCCGCGAGCATGTCGATCTCGACGCAGCGCAAGGATAGGCGAAGGCTTGCCGTCCGACCTGACCGAACGGTTTTACGCGCTTGCGACTGACCGGGCCGGTACTTCGGTCCAGCGCCGAATAAAAAAATGGCGCCGCGAGCATGCAGCCTGCGGCGCCATTGCGCGATGCTGCGACGGCAACAACCCGCCGCAGCCCGACCCGTGTGCTTACATCTGCACGGTGTCGGCCACTTCCTTGAAGTCTTCGATCTGGTCGAAGTTCATGTACTTGTAGATCTTGTCGCCGTTGGCGCTGAGCACGCCCATGTCGGCCATGTACTCGTCCTTGGTCGGGATCTTGCCCAGGCGCGAGCAGATTGCCGCCAGTTCCGCCGAGCCGAGGTACACGTTCGTGTTCTTGCCCAGGCGGTTCGGGAAGTTGCGGGTCGACGTCGACATGACCGTCGCGCCTTCGCGCACCTGTGCCTGGTTGCCCATGCACAGCGAGCAGCCCGGCATTTCGGTACGCGCACCGGCCGTGCCGAACACGCCGTAGTGACCTTCTTCCGTCAGCTGCTTCTGGTCCATCTTGGTCGGCGGGGCGACCCACAGCTTGACCGGGATGTCGCGCTTGCCTTCGAGCAGCTTCGACGCCGCACGGAAGTGGCCGATGTTGGTCATGCACGAGCCGATGAACACTTCGTCGATCTTCGCGCCAGCGACGTCGGACAGCGTCTTCACGTCGTCCGGGTCGTTCGGGCATGCGACGATCGGCTCATGGATGTCGGCGAGATCGATCTCGATGACGGCCGCGTAGTCGGCGTCGGCATCCGGCGACAGCAGTTGCGGGTCGGCCAGCCACTGCTCCATTGCCGCGATACGGCGCTGCAGGCTGCGCGGATCCTGGTAGCCCTGCGCGATCATCCACTTCAGCAGCGTGACGTTGCTGTTCAGGTATTCGATGATCGGTTCCTTGTTCAGGTGGACCGTGCAACCGGCGGCCGAACGCTCGGCGGACGCATCCGACAGTTCGAACGCTTGCTCGACCTTCAGGTCGGGCAGGCCTTCGATTTCGAGAATGCGGCCCGAGAAGATGTTCTTCTTGCCTTGCTTGGCGACCGTCAGCATGCCTTGCTTGATCGCGTACAGCGGAATCGCGTTGACGAGGTCGCGCAGCGTGACGCCCGGCTGCATCTTGCCCTTGAAGCGGACCAGCACCGATTCCGGCATGTCCAGCGGCATCGTGCCGGTGGCGGCCGCGAAGGCCACCAGGCCCGAGCCTGCCGGGAAGCTGATGCCGATCGGGAAGCGCGTGTGCGAATCGCCGCCGGTGCCGACGGTGTCGGGCAGCAGCATGCGGTTCAGCCACGAGTGGATCACGCCGTCGCCCGGACGCAGCGCGATGCCGCCGCGCGTGCTGATGAAGTTCGGCAGCGTCTGGTGCGTCTTCACGTCGACCGGCTTCGGATAAGCGGCGGTGTGGCAGAACGACTGCATCACGAGGTCGGCCGAGAAGCCGAGGCACGCGAGATCCTTCAGTTCGTCGCGGGTCATCGGGCCCGTGGTGTCCTGCGAGCCGACCGAGGTCATCTTCGGTTCGCAGTACGTGCCCGGGCGGACGCCCTGGCCTTCCGGCAGACCGCATGCGCGGCCGACCATCTTCTGCGCGAGCGAGAAGCCCTTGCCGCTGTCGGCCGGCTGGTGCGGCAGGCGGAACAGCGTCGACGGCGCGAGGTCCAGCGCTTCGCGTGCCTTCGCGGTCAGGCCGCGGCCGATGATCAGCGGAATGCGGCCGCCGGCGCGCACTTCGTCGAACAGCACGTCGGACTTGACCTGGAATTCGGCGATCACTTCGCCGTTCTTCAGCGCCTTGCCGTCATACGGACGCAGTTCGACCACGTCGCCCATTTCCATCTGCGACACGTCGAGTTCGATCGGCAGCGCGCCCGCGTCTTCCATCGTGTTGTAGAAGATCGGAGCGATCTTGCCGCCGAGGCACACGCCGCCGAAGCGCTTGTTCGGAACGAACGGGATGTCTTCGCCGGTGAACCACAGCACCGAGTTGGTGGCCGACTTGCGCGAGGAGCCGGTGCCGACCACGTCGCCCACGTATGCGACCAGGTGACCCTTTTCCTTCAGCGACTCGATGAACTTGACCGGGCCGCGCTTGCCGTCTTCTTCCGGCGTGATGCCCGGGCGCGCGTTCTTCAGCATCGCCAGCGCGTGCATCGGGATGTCCGGGCGGGTGGTCGCGTCCGGTGCCGGCGACAGGTCGTCTGTGTTGGTTTCGCCCGTCACCTTGAAGACGGTGACGGTCAGGCTTTGCGGCACTTCCGGACGGCTCGTGAACCATTCGGCGTCGGCCCAGCTTTGCAGCACGGCCTTCGCGTGGGCGTTGCCCTTGTCGGCGAGTTCCTTCACGTCATGGAACTGGTCGAACATCAGCAGGGTTTTCTTCAGCGCGTCGGCGGCCACGGCCGCGACTGCGTCGTCGGACAGCAGTTCGATCAGCGGCTGGATGTTGTAGCCGCCCAGCATCGTGCCGAGCAGTTCGGTGGCGCGCGCGCGCGAGATCAGCGGGCAGGCGGTCTCGCCTTTGGCCACGGCGGCCAGGAAGCCGGCCTTCACGCGGGCGGCTTCGTCGACGCCGGCCGGCACGCGGTAGGTGATCAGTTCGAGCAGCGTCTGCTCTTCGCCGGCGGGCGGGTTCGTCAGCAGTTCCACCAGTTCGGCGGTTTGCTGAGCCGTCAGCGGCAGGGGAGGAATACCGAGCGCGGCGCGGGCGGCCACGTGAGCGCGAAAGTTTTCAAGCATGGGGAGACCTGCTGATATGGCGTTTGAGGGGAAGGCCTTTCCGGCACTCCGGGGCTGTTCCAGGCACTGCTTTGAGCGGGATTCTAATCTCAATGAACTGTAACGTCAAATGTCTTATGTCTTATATAAGAGTTGTCGGGCAAGATGCGGGGGAGCGTGGCGGCGCGGGGGAGTCGGCGTTTCCGTGCGTGCTCCGGGGGGCGGCCCGAGCGCCTTTGCGGACAAGGTATTTCGTGTGGTTCTTGCGATAGCCGGCAGGAGGGGGGGGCGATTTGCGGCTGGCTGCCCGGCTGCGGTTTGGGGGCGTCCGTTGACGCCAGGTCGGTCTCTTCGGGGTTCGCTTTCGTTATGTGGAACAGAAGCGGGCCGTGCGAAGCCGCGCCGGACGACTACACGCCCCAGCTAGAGAAGCCCTTGCGCTCGATTCTGGTTTCAGGTGCCGCACATATCTGCACAAGCACGCAAGAAGCGGTACACACGCCAACGCCACGATGAAATAGTAGCGGCGCGCGTCCTATCTCCGCTTTGCCCGATACGCGTCGAGATTCTTCCGCGCCTGCGCGCGGATCGCGCGTTGCACGAACGGCGTCCAGCCGAGCAGGGCGCCCTTCAGCCCAAGCGCCTGACGCGCCCAGCGCCACAGGTCGAAACTGTCGCGATGCTCGGCGATGAGCCCGTCGCGGAACCGGAAACGCGCATCGATCCGGTTGACCACCATGCGGCCGGTCGCGGTGAACCGGTAGTGCGCGACCCACTGCGCGCGCCCGGTTTGTTCGTCCGCGTCGACCTCGCCGAACGTCAACGAAAATTCCTGCGCACGCGCCACCAGCATGCGCCACATGTCGCGCGCGAGCTCGCCGCGCAGCTCGCCGAACGCGGGATCGCTGAAGACGATGTCATCGGCATAGCAGGCGAGCATCGCGTCGATGTCGCGCTGCTGAAAGGCCGTGTAAAAACGCTGGATCAAATCGGTGTTGAGATGACTCATCTTTTGATTGACTGTTGTTGTAGATGAAGCGGCGTCTTCCCCGCGACGGCACGGGCCACGAGCAGACCTTCAGCATGAACGGCGTCCGGAGCGTGACATCCGTCGCGACATCGATCGAGAAAATGACGGTAAACAGCGGGAATTGACTCGAATGCGATCGGAACGTCACCGGATTCGCGTCAACGGTTCGCCATCGCGACGTCCCGGTTGCCTCGCCCGGTCACGAGGCAACCCGACATGAATGCCTCGCTCTGGCTGCCGGCGGCCGCCTCGCCGAAGCCGCGGCCGAGCGCGTCGGCCTTCACCTGCGCGGCGCCCTGTTCGCATGCAAGCGGGCTGGCGTCGCGGCCCTGCGCATGCAGGATCGCGCGATCGGCAATGAGATACGCCAGCAGCGCGAAAACAGCGATATGTACGGCTCGTCTCATGGTGCGTCTCCTCGTCGCTCAAGCGTAACGCGGACACGTTCGGCGAAGCACTTGGGGCTTCCCCCGGTAAACGTCTGCTGAATCGGTGGCGGGGCGGCGTGATCCCGTCGCGTTTTTCGTGTTTCGCGTGCAAAAGGAACGGAGCTTTCAGGCTGGCGGCCGGCAGACGAGGATAGGCACGCAGCGCGGCAATCGTGCGACGGATTTCGGTGCGAGAGGTGTGTGATTCGCGCGAGTTTGACGAATGTCAGGGTACTGGCGGGAGGGGGCGGTCGCGCTGCCGCTCAAAGCGATAGCATGAATGCATGATTTGACGGAACGCGATGACGGATGAATGCATCGGTTCCGGCAAGCAGGTGCGTGCCGAACATCGCTGTCGAAATAGTGAGGAATCCAAATGCTTAACGTCTCTTCCGTGCTGATCAGTCTTGCTCCGATGTGGGCAATCCTGCTGGTTGCGTCTTCGGCGGCCGCCTATTTCGTGTTCTGGCGCAAGGTCATCAAATAAGCGCCGCGTGAGGGGCAGTACACGTGCGGCGCGCAACGCGCACACATACTGCGCCGCTCATTCGTCCGTCGCTGGTGCAAGCCTGCGGCCCGTCGTGAGACTGTCGACACGCATCGTTTCCGTCATTGCACGGCCGTCACCGGCACATTCGAAATCCGCACCAGCCGGCCCATCACGCTGCGGCGAAACACCGACATCAGTGCATGAAGCGGGTCGTGCCGCGGCGCGACGACCACGATCTCGTCGCATCCGGTCTCGGCCGCCACGGCCGCGATCGTATCGGCCACCGGCCCGACCTTCTTCACGACGCTGTATTTGACGCCGGCATCCTGCAGAATCCGCTCCGCCATGGCCAGATCGTCGGACGCGAACTTTTCCTCGATCGAGCGCAGCCGCGACAGCGGGTGATAGGCCTCGAGCCGCGTCGATTCGAGCGGCGCCTGAACGTTGATCAGCACGATCTCCGACGCGCACCGCTCGCGATACAGGAATGTCGCGTGGCGAACCGCCTGAAGCGAGCGTGGCGAGTGACCGACCGGAACCAGCAGCTTGAGCATGAACGATGTCCAGGGAACAAGATGCTTCCAGCGTAGCGCGCCGCCGGAACGAACCATCTAAAGAGATCGGGCGATCGCGTAAAAATGTCGTTAACGCGCGCCGTCTCGTGTCGCGCCTATTAGAAATATAAGAAATTTTAGTTTATGCGCATAAACGATTTCATCGATCGGGCCGGCGTGGGCGGCCCGGTATGCTTTGCCCCGATTCAGTCGGATTCGCAATGAATCGCGACGGAAAATATCGGAGGTCGCCGAATCGGGGTCGCGTAGAGTAGAGAGCATCGGCCGCGGCGCGGCCCCTCCCGGCCGGTTCGGGGGCGACCGCCGCCGCCACGCGGCCTGCCATTCCATTCCGATTTCAGGAGACCCGCATGCCGCACGGCGCCCCGCAGCTTCTCGCTCCCGCCTCCATCCCCGTCGACCCGATCGTGCGCCTGTCGGCCGGCGAGCTCGCGTCGGCGATCCGCGGCAAGGCGATCTCGTGCGTCGAGACGATGCGCGCGTATCTCGACCACGTCGAGCGCGTGAACGGCGCAGTCAATGCGATCGTCGCGCTGCGCGAGCGCGATGCGCTGCTCGCCGAAGCCGCGGAAAAGGATGCCGCGCTGGCGCGCGGCGAGTACCAAGGCTGGATGCACGGGATGCCGCAGGCGCCGAAGGATCTGGCGATGACGAAGGGGCTGCGGACCACCTACGGCTCGCCGATCTTCCGCGAGAACGTGCCGCAGGCCGATTCCGTCGGCGTCGCGCGGATGCGCGCGGCCGGCGCGATCTTCATCGGCAAGACCAATACGCCGGAGTTCGGGCTCGGTTCGCACACGTTCAACGAGGTTTATGGTGCGACGCGCAATCCGTACGACCTGACGAAGAGCGCGGGCGGCAGCAGCGGCGGCACGGCGGCGGCGCTCGCGTCGCGGATGCTGCCGGTGGCGGACGGCAGCGATTTCGGCGGCTCGCTGCGCAATCCGGCCGCGTTCTGCAACATCTACGGCTTCCGCCCGTCGCAGGGGCGCGTACCGCGCTGGCCGGCCGTCGACGTGTTCATGCAGCAGCTCGGCATCGAAGGGCCGATGGGCCGCACGGTCGGCGACGTCGCGCAGCTGCTCGCGATCCAGGCCGGCTACGACCGCAACGATCCGCTGTCGCTCGCGGAAGATCCGGCCGTGTTCGCGCAGCCGCTCGACGCGGACCTGCGCGGCAAGCGCATCGCGTGGGTCGGCGACTGGAACGGTTATCTCGCGACCGAGGCCGGCGTGCTCGCGCAGTGCGAACAGGGGCTGGCAACGCTGCGCGAGATCGGCTGCGACGTCGATGCCGCGCTGCCGGCATTCGCGCCCGACCGGATCTGGCGCCTGTGGCTCGTGCATCGGCACCTGCTGTCCGGCGGCGGGCTGCTCGCGCACTATCGCGACCCGGCGCGCCGCGCGCTGCTGAAGCCCGAGGCGATCTACGAGGTCGAAGGGCTGCTCGCGATGCAGGGCGCGGCCGTGTTCGACGCGAGCGTCGAGCGCACCGTGTGGCACCAGGCCGTGCTGAGCTTCTTCGATCGCTACGACTTCATCGCGGCGCCGACCGCGCAGGTGTTTCCGTTCGACGTCGACCAGCGCTGGCCGAAGGAAATCGCGGGCCGCGCGATGGACACTTATCACCGCTGGATGGAAACGGTCGTGCCGTGGACGCTGGCCGGCTGTCCGGTGATCAACGTGCCGGTCGGCTTCAATGACGCGGGGCTGCCGATGGGGATGCAGCTGATCGGGCGTCCGCGCGCCGATCTCGCCGTGCTGCAGCTCGCGCGCGGCTACGAGCAGGCGGCCGACTGGGTCGGCCGGCGGCTGCCGGCGTGGATGGCTGCGTAAGGTCGCGGCCGGCCGGCAGCCGGTAACGGGTAGCAGGGTGACGGGTAGCAGGGTGACGAAACGGGTGGCGGCGAGCCGCCCGTTTTGCTTCGATCCCCGAACGCGATGTTTGTCGGCACCCAGCACTCAGCACGCCCGCGAGAACGCGTTTCCGGGCCGCGATACGTTTTGCGGTACCGCTCGCAGAACCCGAAACCCGCCGTCATTCATGCAACCGGAGAACGAATGCCGGCACAGGCGTGATATCGCGCATCAACCGCGGACGAATCCGCTCGACCGTGTCCGTCGGTCGCGGAATTGCAAGCGGCCGCGTGGCGTGATTTCGTTTCGATGTGTTTCAGTCGTTGCGGCGGCGCGCGACGCGCTTCGACAATATCGGCCTCAATCATTCCGGCACGAGGGAAACACATGAAGCACATTCGCGCGACGGGCAGGCATCTGGCCTCGGCAGGCATCGCGTTCGGCATCCTGGCGAGCGGCGCCGCGCACGCGCAGCTCGATCTGCAGTCGCTCGGCGCATCGCTGCTCGGCGGCGGCCAGCAACAGGCAGCGCCCGCGCAGGGCGGCATCGCGCAACTGCTGCAGGCGTATGTCGGTGCGAACCAGCAGGTGTTGTCCGGCCAGTCGTCGCTCGCGTCGGCGATGGGGTTGACCGGCGCGGCCGGGCAGGCGCAGCAGGCCGCGAGCCAGCTGGCCGGCGGCGATGCGCTGACGCCGGCCGCACTGTCGCAGATGGGCGGCGCGCAGCAGTCGGTGTCGCAGGCGCTCGGCCAGGCTTTCGCGAGCGGCGGCGCGTCGCACGGCCCGATCGACAAGCAGGCGTTCAGCAACGGCCTCGCATCGCTCGGCCAGGGGCTTACGCAGTATTCGCAACTGCAGTCGGGGCTCGGCAATCTCGGTTCGACGAGCGCCGCGTCGCTGCTGCAGTCAGGCCTGAATCCGCAGAACATGCAGGCCGCGTCGTATATCGCGCAAAGCGCGCCGGGCCAGTTGCAGTCGCTCGCGGCGATGCTCAACCAGGCCGTGCAGTTCGCGACGAGCCAGGGCATTTCGGTGCCGTCGGTCGCGTCGTCGGCGCTGAAGCTGCTGCCGTAACGTTGCGCGGGGCCGCGCGCGGTGCGGTGCCGGCATCGCGCGCGACGGCGGACAATCGCCCCGCCCAACATGGGGATTTCGCGCGATGCTATCGTGGCGTGTCCTTTTTACCGGTGCAGGTTCATGACTGACTCGTTCGACCTCTCGCGCTATTTCTCCCGCATCGGCTACGACGGCCCGGCCGAGCCGACGCTCGACGTGCTGCGCCGGCTGCATCTGCTGCACCCGCAGGCGATTCCGTTCGAAAACCTCAATCCGCTGACCGGCGCGCGCGTCGCGCTCGACCTGCCCGCGATCGTCGACAAGGTGATCGGGCATCGCCGCGGCGGCTACTGCTTCGAACTCAACAAGCTGTTCCATACCGCGCTCACGACGATCGGTTTTCGCGTGACGCCGCTGATCGCGCGCGTGCGCTGGATGCGGCCGCCCGAGATCGTCACCGCGCAGACGCACATGCTGCTGCGCATCGATCTCGACGATGCGGTCTGGCTCGCGGACATCGGCTTCGGCAGCGCGACGCTGACCGCGCCGCTGCGCTTCGTGCCGGGCGAGCGGCAACTGACGCCGCATGGCGCGTTTCGCGTGATCGACGCGCCGGTCGACGGCGAATTCGACATGCAGTTCGAAATCCCCGATGGCTGGCAGACCACTTACCGTTTCTCGCTGAAGCCGGCCGAGTGGATCGATTACGACGCCGCGAACTGGTTCACGTCGACGTATCCGGAATCGATCTTCGTGAACGACCTGATCGCATGCCGCGTGCTGCCGGACGGCCGCGCGGCGCTGCTCAACACCGCGCTGACGCTGCGCGACGCGGTGGGGGCCGGGCGCACCGTCACGTTCGACGACGCGGCCGCGTGGGGCGCATGCCTGCGCGACACGATCGGCATCGATACGGCAGGGTTCGATCTCGACGCGCTGTTTGCGCGGCTGGCGGCGCGCGCCGCGAAGTAACGACGCGAACCCACGGGGTTCGCGCCGGCGGCCCGCGCGGCGGGCCGCGCCCGATCAAGACATCCCGCTCTCCACCGCCCGCATTTGACAATTGCTATTTTGCTAGCATACTAGCAGCCATGACCGACGAAGAAGTGAAGCAATTCAACGTGTACCTGCCGCTTGGCCTGATCCGGCAGGTCAAGCATCGCGCCATCGAAACGGAGCAATCGCTGTCCGCGCTGGTGGCCGACGCGTTGCGCGCATACCTGGCCGCGCCGCCGCCGGGCGCGGGGCCGTCCACCAAGGAGGAGTGACATGTCATCCGAGCGAATCGAAGCCGTGTACCTGACGACGCACAACTGGGGCAAGTCCGCGAAATTCTTCCAGGCGCTGGGCTTCACGCTGGAATTCGAAACCGATCACAACTCGGGCCAGCTACGCAGCGGCGACGGCCCTTTTCTGTTCATCGCCGAAGTGCCGCCGGGCGAGGTGCCCGACATGCAGGTCGTGCTCAAGGTGCCGGACGAGCAGGCGGTGCGGCCGCAGCCGATCGTCGATGTCGTCACGCCGTTCGAGGACACGCACTGGGGCACGCGCGACATGACCGTGCGCGACCCGGACGGCCGCGTGTGGCGGCTGCAGGCGCCGGGCAAGCAGGGCGCGTGAGGCCGCGATGACCGATACCCGCGAAGACGCCCCCGACAGCACCGCCGCGCGCGTCGCGCTGTGGCGCGCGCTGCACGTCGAACTCGACGCGCCGCCGCACGTGCTCGCCGACGAAGTCGGGCTTCGACTGCTCGCGCCGGCGCCGGGCTGGCAGCAGCGCGGCGACATGGATCCGCGGTTCACGCGGCCGTTTCGCGCGTCGATCGTCGCGCGGGCGCGCTTCATCGAGGATCTCGTGGCCGAGCAGGCCGCGCGCGGCGTGAGCCAGTACGTGATCCTCGGCGCGGGCCTCGACAGTTTCGTGCAGCGCCGGCCCGACATGGCGTCGCGCGTGACCGTCTTCGAAGTCGACCCGCCGGCGCCGCAGGCATGGAAGCAACGCCGCCTGGTCGAACTCGGCTTCGGCGTGCCCGACTGGCTGCGCTTCGTGCCGGTCGATTTCGAGGCGAAGCAGTCGTGGCGCGATGCGCTCGTCGGCGCGGGCTTCGATGCCGGCAAGCCGGCGGTCGTGGTGTCCACCGGCGTCAGCATGTACCTGACGCGCGAAGCGAACGCGGCCGCGCTGCGCGAAGTCGCGTCGCTCGCGCCGGGCTCGACGCTCGCGATGACTTTCCTGCTGCCGCTGGAGAACGCGGACCCGGACGTGCGCCCGGGGCTGGAAATGGCCGCGAAGGGCGCGCGCGCGAGCGGCACGCCGTTCATCAGCTTCTTCATGCCGGCGCAGATCCAGGCGCTCGCGCTGGGGGCCGGCTTCGCGACTGCCGCGCACGTATCGGCCGCCGAACTGACGCGGCGCTATTTCGCCGATCGCACGGACGGCCTGCGGCCGCCGAACAACGCGGAAGAGCTGCTGGTCGCGACGGTCTGATCCAGCCAGAACCGTCACGCGCGTTCGAGCACGGCCATCTCGCGCACGATCACGAGCAGTACCGCGAGGCTGGCGCCGCCCGACGCGCGCAGGTCCGCGAGCAGGTGCTCGTAGCGCGCGAGCGCGGCGTCGCGGCGCTCGCGCCACGCGCCGACGATCGTCTCCGGCGTGGTCGAATCCGACGATTCCGCGAGCGCGCTCGTTGCGAGCGTGCGCTTCAGTCGCGCGACTTCCGCTAGCGCGGCCGCGCGTGCGAGCATGTCCCAGTGCGTCGGCGTCGGCAGCGTCGCCGCGCGTTCGCCGATCCATCCGTAATTGAGCAGCGTGCCGAGCGAGAAATAGACGCCCGCGACGAGTTCGAGGCTGCGGTTGCAGGTTGCGGCCACTTCGGCGATGTCGAGCAGCGCGGCCGAGATGTCGCCGCTCGCGACGCGCACCGCGAGCGCGCTGTCGACGCCGGCTTCAACGAGCACGCGCTGCCGCTCGGACAGCGCATCGAGCGCGTCGGCCGGCAGCAGCGACGGCAGCTGCGGCGCGAGCCGCTGCGCCGCGTCGCGGCAGCGCGCGATCAGCTCGCTAACGCCGCCGTCGGCCACCGCGCCGGACTGCAAATGACGCAGGAACCACAGCGCCGCGCGCTCCAGCAGCCGTGCGACGTCGACGAACATGCGCGCCTGCACGTCGTCGGCGACGCGGTTGTCGAGCGCGTCGATGTCGCGCCATACCGCATCGAGGTCGAACACGTCGCGCGCCATGATGCACGCGCGCACGATGTCGCCCGGATTCGCGTCGGTTTCCTCCATCAGCCGATGCACGAACGCGCAGCCGACGCGATTGACGAGCGCATTGGTCAGGTGTGTCGCGAGAATCTCGCGGCGCAGCGGATGGCGGCGCATCGGCTCGCTGAAGCGCTGCTGCAGCGGCTTGGGGAAGTAGTCGACGAGCATCGCGGCGACCAGCGGATCCTCGGGCACGTCGGATTCGAGCAGCGCGTCGTAGAGCCACATCTTGCTGTACGCGAGCAGCACCGCGCGCTCCGGCGACGTGAGGCCGAGCTTCGCGGCTTGCCGTTCGGCGACTTCGTCGTCGGTCGGCAGGAACTCGATCACGCGGTTCAGGCGGCCCGCGCGTTCGAGCCAGCGCATCAGGCGCGCCTCGGCGTCGAGCTGCTCGACGCCGTAGCGGCCCGCGATCGACAGCGCCTGCGTCTGGTAGTAATTGTCGCGCAGCACGAGCAGCCCGACTTCGTCGGTCATCTCCGCGAGCAGCGCGTTGCGCTGCTTCCCGGTCATCTCGCCGTCGGAGACGACGAGCCCGAGCAGGATCTTGATGTTGACTTCGTGATCCGAACAATCGACGCCGGCCGAGTTGTCGATCGCATCGGTGTTGATGCGGCCGCCGCGCTGCGCGAACTCGATGCGGCCGAACTGCGTGCAGCCGAGGTTGCCGCCTTCGCCGACCACCTTGCAGCGCAGGTCCGCGCCGTTCACGCGCACCGCGTCGTTCGCGCGGTCGCCGACCTGCAGGTGGGTTTCGCGCGCGGCCTTCACGTAGGTGCCGATGCCGCCGTTGTACAGCAGGTCGACCGGCGCCTGCAGGATCGCACGGATCAGCTCGGTCGGCGGCAGCGCGTGCGCGTCGATGCCGAGCGCGGCCTGCACGCCCGGCGACAGCGGGATCGTCTTCGCGGTGCGCGGATAGACGCCGCCGCCCGCCGAAATCGCGGCCGGGTCGTAGTCGGCCCAGCTCGACCGTTCGAGCGCGAACATCCGCTGGCGCTCCGCGAAGCTGACCGCCGGATCGGGGTTCGGGTCGAGGAACACGTGCCGGTGATCGAACGCGGCGACGAGCCGGATATGCGGCGACAGCAGCATTCCGTTGCCGAACACGTCGCCCGACATGTCGCCGACGCCGACTACCGTGAAGTCGGTCGTCTGCGTATCGATGCCCATCTCGCGGAAGTGCCGCTTCACCGATTCCCACGCGCCGCGCGCGGTGATCGCCATCTTCTTGTGGTCGTAGCCGACCGAGCCGCCGGACGCGAACGCGTCGTCGAGCCAGAAGCCGTATTCGTGCGAGATCGCGTTCGCGTAGTCGGAGAAGGTGGCCGTGCCCTTGTCGGCGGCGACGACCAGATACGGATCGTCCGGGTCGTGGCGCACGACGTCGGGCGGCGGCACGATCGCGTTGCCGACCAGGTTGTCGGTCAGGTCGAGCAGGCCGCGCAGGAACGTCTGGTAGCACGCGATGCCTTCGCGCATCCACGCTTCGCGATCGCTCGGCGGCGGCGGGTTCTTCACGACGAAGCCGCCTTTCGAGCCGACCGGCACGATCACGACGTTCTTCACCATCTGCGCCTTCATCAGCCCGAGCACCTCGGTGCGGAAATCCTCGCGGCGATCCGACCAGCGCAGCCCGCCGCGCGCGACGCGGCCGCCGCGCAGGTGCACGCCTTCGACGCGCGGCGAATACACCCAGATTTCGAACATCGGCTTCGGTTCGGGCAGGCCCGGCACTTTCGCCGGATTGAACTTGAACGACAGGTAGGGTTTCGATTCGCCGTTCGCGTCGAGCAGGAAGTAGTTGGTGCGCTCGGTCGCGTTGATCACGCCGAGGAACTGGCGCAGGATGCGGTCCTCGTCGAGGTTGGGCACCTGGTCGAGCGCAGCTTCGATCGCCTTCAGCAGCCGTTCGGCCTGCACGTCGCGCGTGTCGCCGGTGCGCGGGTCGAAGCGCAGCAGGAACAGCTCGACGAACTGGCGCGCGATCGCCGGATTGCCGGTCAGCGCGCGTTCGATATACGCGTCGCTGAACGTCGAGCCGACCTGTCGCAGGTATTTCGCATACGCGCGCAGGATCGTCACTTCGCGCGCGCTCAGGTGCGCGCGCAGCACGAGGCGGTTGAAGTCGTCGTTCTCGATCCGGCCGCTCCAGATCCGGTCGAACGCATCCTCGAACAGGCCTTTCACGCGCTCGATGTCGAACTCGGTATCGTCGGCGAGTTCGAGCCCGAAGTCGTGCACCCATGCGTGCGCGGCGTCCTGCGTCTGGATCCGGTACGGCCGCTCCTCGTCGACGCGCACGCCGAGATGCTCGAGCATCGGCAGGCTGCGCGACAGCGCGATCGGGTCGCCCGTGCGATAGACCTTGAAGCGAAACGCGCGCGCCCCGGCCTCGATCGGCCGGTACAGGTTCATCGCGAGCTGGCCCGAATCCTTCACGCGCTCGATCAGCTCGATGTCGCGCACGGCCGTGCGCGCCGGATAGTCGTCGCGATAGCCGGCCGGGAACGAGTCTGCATAGCGTTGCAGCAGGCGGTTGCCTTGTTCTTCGCCGAACGCGTCGAGCAGTGCGTCGGCGAGATCGTCCTGCCAGCGGCGCGCCACCTGAACGAGCCGCGTTTCGAGCTCGCGCGTGTCGACGTCGGGCATCGTGCCCGGCTCCGCATGCACGACGAAATGAATGCGCGCGATCGCCGATTCCGACAGCAGCGGCGTGAATTCGACGTTCACGCCGTTGTACGCGTCGACGAGCAGCTTCGCGATGCGCCGGCGCAGGTCGGTGTTGTACTTGTCGCGCGGCACGAACACGAGACACGACACGAAGCGGTCGAACCGGTCGCGGCGCACGAACAGGCGCGTGCGCTGGTGTTCCTGCAGCCGCAGGATGCCGAGCGCGATGTCGTAGAGCTGGTCTTCGTCGGCCTGGAACAGCTCGTCGCGCGGATAGGTTTCGAGCACCGTCACGAGCGTCTTGCCGAGATGCCCCTTCGGAAGGAAGCCTGCACGCTGCACGATGTTCGCGCACTTGCGGCGCACGATCGGGATCTCGGCGCTCGACACCATGTATGCGGTCGACGTGTAGAGCCCGATGAAGCGGCGCTCGCCGGTGATCTTGCCGTCGGCGCCGACGAGCTTCACGCCCACGTAGTCGAGATAGCCGGGCCGGTGCACGGTCGCGCGCGAATTCGCCTTGGTCAGGAAGATCGGCCAGGAGCCGGTGATGATGTCGGCGGCGGCCTTCGGCAGCGGCGTCACGTCCGACGCGCCCGACGTGCGCAGCGATTCGCGCAGGATGCCGAGGCCCGTGCCCTCGATGCCGCGCAGGCCGAAGCCGGTGCCATCCGACACCAGCGCGTAGTCGCGGTGGCCGAGGAACGTGAAGTGATCGGCGGCCATCCATTCGAGGAACGCGCGCGCCTCGATGTCCTCCGTGGTCGATTCGCGCGCTTTCATGTCCTTGATCGTCGCGCGCACGATGTCGACGATCTTCGGCCAGTCCTCGACCGATGCGCGCACGTCGCCGAGCACGCGCGCGATGTCCTCGCGCAGCGTGTCGAGCAGCGCGGCGTCGCCGCAGCGATCGACTTCGAAATGGATGAACGACGCGAGTTGCGACTGGCCGTCGCCGGACGTCGCGCCGCCCGCGTCGACGCGCTCGATGCCGCCGTTGGCGCCGCGCCAGATGCGGAACACGGGATGCAGTGCCGAATGCAGCGCGAGCCCGAGGCGGTTGACGGCCATCGTCACCGAGTCGACGAGGAACGGCATGTCGTCGTTGACGATCTCGATCACCGTGTGGTCGGAATGCCAGCCGTGCTGTTCGAGGATCGGGTTGTATACGCGCAGCCGTTCGCTGCCGGGCACGTATTTCTGGGCGGTCTGCCAGTGCGCCATCGCGGCGCCGTAGAGGTCGGCGATGCTGCGGTCCTGGAGATCGTCGGCGTCGACGAAATCGTAGTAATGACGCAGGAAAGGTTCGACGATCCGGAACGTGGCTTCGGGCAGGCGCTCGCGCGCGAATTCGACGACGTCGGAGAGCAGGTGTGCGACGACTTCCTCGTTCTTCGCTTCCATGGCGGTCTCCCGGGTGGCCATTGGCTGCTGCGTCTGTCCGGCATTATGCGCCGATTGCGTGACAAAGCGATGTGCGGGCGCACAACGGCGGAGCCGGGGGACGGCGCGAACGCGCGCTAGTCGAGCCGCTCGGGCTTCAGATCGGGGTGCCGTGCATGGAGTGGATTCATGAAGTCGACCAGCATCGTGGTGAGCAAGGAGGAGACGAATTCGCGATAGGTCGCGAACTCGTGTTCGGAGCAGGTTTCCTTGACTTGCTGAAGCGATCGATCCAGTTCCGCGCCCATGGACAGGATCATCTCGTTCAACGCCGAGGCGATGCGTGTGTTCTCGATCATGCGGTCTCCTTCGAGCGCTGCGATGTCGCGGCGCGGCCGTTCAGGCTCCGGCCTGGTTCGAGCTCGTTTTGCCCGGCGGGTTCCGTAGGGACTGCGTTACGCCTGTCAGCCCTCGTCGCTCCACAGCTTCCCGGCCGTCGCCCAGTTCTCCTTCTTCACGTCGGTCAGGATGATGTCGACCGAGCCCGGCGCGCAGCCGAGCGTCTCGCACGTGACGCGCGTGATCGCTTCGACGAATTCGCGCTTCTGGTCGACGGTGCGGCCTTCGAACAGCTGGATATTGAAAGTCGGCATGACAGGTGCTCCGGTTGGGTTTGAACGATTCGGCCGCGGTTGCGGCGATGGTTGCGGCGTCAGTCGCGATACGACGGATCGATCCGGTCGAGCCGGCGCAGCAGCGCCGGCCATTCCAGTTCGCCTTCGATCGCGCCGCCGCCGCGCAGTTGTTCGGCGGTGCGGTCGGCGACGGCCGGGTCGGGCAGCACGAGCGGCCCGCCGCCCGCCTGCGCGCGCACCTGGATGTCGCACGCCTTGATCAGCGTATCCATCAGCACATAGGCTTCGGCAACGGTGCGGCCGACCGTCAGCGTGCCGTGATTGCGCAGCAGCATCGCGGATTTCGCGCCGAGGTTCGCGGTCAGCCGCGCGCCTTCGGCCGGCGAGAACGCGAGCGCCTCGTAGTCGTGGTACGCGAGGTCGCGATGAAAGCGCAGCGCGTGCTGCGATGCGGGCAACAGCCCGTCGCGCTGGATCGACACGGCAATGCCGGCCGTATTGTGCAGATGCATCACGCACACGGCGTCGGCGCGTGCGGCATGCACGGCCGCGTGCAGCGCGAAGCCCGTCACGTTGACCGCGTGCTCGCTGTCGCCGATCCGGTTGCCGGCCAGGTCGATCTTCACGAGGTTCGATGCGCGGACCTCGTCGAACGCGAGGCCGAACGGGTTGATCAGGAAATGGCCGGGCTCGCCGGGCACGGTCGCGGAAAGGTGCGTGTAGATCAGGTCGTCCCAGCCGTTCAGCGCGACGAGCCGATACGCGGCGGCGAGATCGACGCGCAGCCGGCGTTCGGCGTCCGAGATCGGGCCGCCGGGTTTCACGGCATCAGGACGGTGTGCGAATGACGACATCGGGTTCTCCGAGGGTGAAGCGGCGCGCGACGGCCACCGTGACCCACGACGCGAGCACGAACGGGGCCGTGAACGCGGGGATGCCCGCGCATGTCGCGAGCCACTGGATCAGTGCGGCGAGCGCGGCGGCCGCGAATGCCGCGCGCGGGCCGCGCGGCGCCAACGCGAGCGCGGCGAGCGCGCCGTTGAAGCCGAGCAGGCCGTCGGCGAACGACGTGCCGTTCGCGCCGAGCGCGAGCAGCAGCACGGCCGACACGATGGCGCCGCCGAGCGCGAACGCGGCCGCGCGGCGCGACGCGGCGGCGATGCCGGCGACGATCAGCGCGCCGGCCCACGCGCCTTGCGCGAAGATGGTCTGCGCGATGCCCGAGAGCAGCGCGTCGGCGATGGAAGAAAGCGTCAGTGTCGCGCCAGCCGTTGCGCCGCTCGCATGCGGCGGCGCAACAAACGACAGCCACAGCGCGGTAACGGCGAGGCACGGGCTCGAATACGGACACTGGCGCCAGCGGGCGAGCGGCGCGCGCATCGCGCGTTGCACGAGTGCCGCGCCGATGGCGACCAGCGGCACCAGCGCGAGCGCGGCGAGCGGACGGGGCGCGAGCAGCACGGCGATCAGCGCGGCGAGCGCGCCGTTGAAGCCGTGCAGCCCCAGTTCGACGTCGCGCCGCTCGGCGCCCGTCAGCACGGCGGTCATGCTCGCGGCGGCCGAGCCGACCAGCGCCGCGCACGCGAGCCGCACGTCGGTCAACGCCAGCGCGGCGAGCAGCAGCGCGCCGGTGAACGCATTCGCCTGCAGCACGATCTGCCCGATGCCGCGCAGCAGGATGCGCAGGTCGATCGACGGCGAGGCGGAGCGGGCGGTAGGCATGGTGGCGGCGGGACAGGACGAGCCGCGAGCATAGGACACAATTCCATGCACCGGAATAGGGAATCCTGGATAGTCAGGATTTGTGGGCGGCGCCCCGAATTGGGGCGGAAAGCGTTGTCCAAGATGCGTTTGTCAGGCGCATTAGCGTTTTTTTGGAGTTTCTCTATTTTGGTAGCAAATTTTGGTCGTCGTTAGATTTTCCGTGCCCCTGCGAACGCGTTAGCGTTTTCGGGTAGGATCCGGAAATTGGTAGTATTTTCGCGGCCTCGGTAGGAGATTTTTCCATGCAAGTCGGCTTCAAGGCTCTGGCTGCTCGCTACGGTATTACGCTCGCACAACCTCTGCGTGTCGATTCGGTCATCGGCACCGGACGTGCGAGCCGGGAAACTGATGAGCAGGTAGAAAACCGGTATCCGCCCAGCTATCGACCCACCGACGACTTCGCCGGCCATTTTGAATTCGGACTCAAGTACGAAGAGCTTCACTTCGAGTTTTTTGCACGCCTGTTTGCAGCCGTGGGACCGGAGCCGATCGAAATGTGGTGCCGAAATGCCCCCTTTGGCCAATACGCCCGACGCGCGGGTTTCTTGTACGAGTGGCTGACAGGCAGGCGCCTGAATGTGCCTGACGTGACCAACGGCGGCTATGTCAACGCCGTTTCTCCGACTGAATACCTTACTCGCACAGAGTCGCTTCGCGTTCGCCGTTGGCGCGTGCACGACAACTTGCCGGGAACGCCCGCGTTCTGCCCGCTGGTTCGGCGAACTGCGGCGGTGCAGGCAGCGCTGCAGTTCGACTTGGGCACCGCATTGAGAGAGTTGGATCGCGTTTTCGGGGCCGACATCCTGATGCGGACAGCCAGCTGGTTGACGTTCAAGGAGTCGCGGGCGAGCTTTCTCATCGAGAAAGAGGCTGATCAGACCGACCGCATCCAGCGGTTTGCACACGTCATCGCGCAATACTGCGGCCGTATCGACGCTCCACTAAGCGACCGTAGCCTGCATACTCTGCAAGCCGGCATTCTGGGCCACGATGCGTTCGGTTTGGGGTTGCGGCGTTCGCCGGTCTTTGTAGGGCAGGCGACGATGCGCGAGAATATCGTGCATTACATTGCTCCTGCGTTCGAGGACGTGGCGGCGATGCTGGAGGGCCTCGGTGAATTCGAGGCCGCGACTCGAGGCGCAGAGCCGCTGGCACGTGCCGCTGCGTTGGCATTCGGCTTCGTTTATATCCACCCTATGCGAGACGGCAACGGCCGGATTCATCGCTTTCTAATCAACGATTCTCTGGTGCGGGACAAGGCGGTGCCGGATGGCGTGATATTGCCGATCTCGGCAACCATCACGAGTTCGACGGAGTTCCGTGCCGGTTACGATCGCACGCTCGAGGTGTTTTCTCGCTGCTTCATGCGCCGCTATGCAACGTCCTATCGGTTCGGAGAACTGGTGACCTATGAGGACGGGACGCTGAGCAACTTCGTATTCGACGACTACGAAGATGCGCGCTTCGCTTGGCGTTATCCGGATCTGACGGCTCACGTTCTGTATACCGCGCGAGTTGTCGAGCACACGATTCGCACGGAGATGGCCGATGAAGCCAGGACGCTGCTGATCTTTCAGCTTGCCCAGGAGCGGCTCAAGGAGGTCGTGGAGATGCCGGGCCCGGATGCTGACCGTATCATTCGCTCTGTCAAGGAAAACGGCTGGCAAATCTCCGGCAAGCTGAAGCAGCAGTATCCGCAGCTGGAGAATGAGCGCAGGGCGTCGCGAGTCGTGGAAGCTATCCGGTCCTCGTTTGAAGGCAGGGACATGAACTTCGACAACGAATGACGCTCGTTGGATTTGTCGACAGTGAAATTCCGGATGGTCGGAATGTATGCGACGATCCTTCGCATTGAGTAAACCCGGAGGCGGAAGGATGCGCGAAGTGCGTTGGGCGTCGCTCGAGGGCGACGGGGCCGAACATCTGACGTTCGACCGGAGCGGCGGCGGGATCGTCGTCGAAAGCGCGGTGGTCGGCCAGCGGTACGGCCGCGCATACGGGCTCGCGTATCGCGTCGAGTGCGATTCGCACTGGCGCGTGACGTATGCGGTGCTCAAGGTGATGGGCGGCGGCACGCTCGAACTGCGCGGCGACGGCGCAGGCCACTGGCACGACGGCGCGGGCCGCGCGCTGCCGGAGCTCGACGGCTGCGTCGACATCGACATCGCGGCGACGCCGTTCACGAATTCGCTGCCGATCGGCCGCCTCGGGCTCGCGCGCGGCGAGCGGCGGCCGATCGACGTCGCGTACATCTCGACGCCGGACCTGAAGGTCACGCCGGTCAAGCAGGCCTACGCGTGCATCGAGCCGGGCCGGCGCTACCGCTACGAAGGCATCTTCAGGAATTTCACGGCCGAGATGGACATCGACGACGACGGGCTCGTCGTCGACTACGAGACGCTGTTCAGGCGCCTGCCGACGCCGGCGGTGCGCTGAACCGCGGCGGTCGTGACCGCCGGCCGCTCCTGCGCGGACGCGAAGCGGTCGATCCGCGACGCGATCATGTCCGGGTGGCGCAGCACGATCCAGTGCGTGCCGTCGATTTCCTCGCGCACGTGGTCGCCGAGCCAGCGGTCGAGGTCGACCGACATTTCGGGCGTCACGTAGCGGTCGCGCACGGGCACCAGGATCTGCACGGGCGCCTGCGCATACCGTTCGCGCGGCTTGCGTGCCCGTGCGAGGAAGTTCGCGCGGTAAAGCTGCAGGCCGTTCAGCGCATTCTTCAGTTGCACGGGGTCGCGCTCGGCGCGAACGCGTTCGGTGAGCTGCAGCCAGCGCGGCCACAGCGCCGCGCCGCCGAGTCGCCACACCAGCGACGGCACGAACGGCAGGTGGAAGAACGCGATGTACCACGACTTCAGGCTCTGCTTGAGCCGCAGCTTCGCGCGGAACACGTGATCGAGGCACGGGCCCGAGATCGACGTGTACGACGCGATCCGGCCACGGAACGCGGGGTCGGTCACGGCCTCCCAGCACTGGATCGAGCCCCAGTCGTGGCCGACGAGGTGGAACGGCCGGCCGCCGCAGGTCGCGTCGGCCACCGCCTTCAGGTCGTCGGCAAGCCGCGCGAGCGTGTAGTCGGCACGGCGGCGCGGCGCATCGGACGCGCCGGCGCCGCGCACGTCGTACGCGATCACGCGGTAGCGCTTCGCGAGCCGTGCGCGGATCGGCGCCCACACGGCCGCCGAATCGGGGTAGCCGTGCACGAGGATCAGCGGCGGCGCGCGACGCGATCCGCTTACGTAGACGGCGAGTTTCACGTCGCCGGACTGGACGGTCAGCATCTCGTGAGCGCGCGCCATCGCGTCATGCCTGCGCAACCGGATGCAGCGGCACGCGGCGCGGGGCGGCCTGCGCCGCGTAGCGCGCGTTGGTCGCGTCGATGTTCTCGAGCAGCGTGTCGAGCCCCTGCAGGTACTGGTGGTTGTCGTGGTCCCACGGGTGGAAGCCCGGGCGGAAGTAGTCGAGCCATTCCCGCGCGATGCTCGGGAACACGCCGTGCTTCGGGCCGTACAGGTACTTCACGAGGCGCCACATACCGCCGAACTTGCCGTGTTCGCGACGGTGCGCGCGCATCAGGCGCACGTGGAAGTCGAACACGATCGCCCAGAAGAACACCGTCGTCGTCAGCATCGTGCCCGTGCGCAGCAGGTAGCTGCCG
This sequence comes from Burkholderia sp. FW306-1C-G01B, assembly GCF_058781685.1. Classification (NCBI taxonomy): domain Bacteria; kingdom Pseudomonadati; phylum Pseudomonadota; class Betaproteobacteria; order Burkholderiales; family Burkholderiaceae; genus Burkholderia; species Burkholderia sp. FW306-1C-G01B. The sequence continues at coordinate 254,308 of NZ_JBYSWZ010000009.1, read as the reverse complement.
AGGCCCGGCTTCATCACGGTGGTCCATACGTCGTACGACACCGCCTTGTGCTCGGTTTCCTCCATCGCATGCCACATCCACATCTGCTGGTAGCCTTCGACCGAGCCGTCGATGCGGTGCTCGTGGCCCGACAGCAGCTGGTTCGCGAGAATCGCCGTGTAGTGCTCGAGCGCGATCGTGATCGCGAGCTGCATCGAATGCGGCAGCACCTTCTTGAACCAGCCGAGGATCGTCCACAGGCGCTTGTCGAGCTTGTGCGCGGGCAGGCCCGACGCCTGCAGCAGGTCGTTGTATTCGATGTGCTCGCGCGTGTGCATTGCTTCCTGGCCGATGAAGCCGAGCACCTGCTTCTTCAGCTCGGGATCCTCGATCCGGTCGCGGTAGTTGCGCACCGAATCCATGAAGAAGCGTTCGCCGGCCGGGAACAGCAGCGACAGTGCGTTCATGAAGTGCGTGACCGGCACGCCCTGCACGTGCCAGTCGCGCGCGCGTTCGGGCGGCAGCGCGAAACGGATGTCGCGCCGCACGGGCATCATGTTCGGGGTCGTCATGATTGTTCTCCTCCCTGATTACCTGCGTTGTTGTAGGTGGCGTGCAGCGGGGCGGGCGCCGGCGTGCCGCGTGCGGCGTCGCGGCGGGCCTTCGCGGCCTCGCGGCGCGTCGCGAGCACGACGAGCGCCTGATACGCGGACGGCAGGACGCGCGCCATCCAGTCGCCGGCCTTCGCATCGCGGCCGATCAGCACGCGGCGCTTGTTGCGGCGCACGCCGGCGAGGATCGTGCGCGCGGCGTCGTCGGCGGTCGTGATGAAGAACTTCTCGAACGTGTCCCTGCCTTGCTGCTCGCTCGCGACCATGAAGCCGACCATGTTCTTCGACACGCGGCTGGCCTGCGCGATGTTCGTGCGGATGCCGCCCGGATGCACGCAGGTCGCCGACACGCCGCACTTCATCATGTCGAGCTCCTGGCGCAGCGATTCGGTGAAGCCGCGCACCGCGAACTTGGTCGCGTTGTAGCCGCTCATGCCCGGTTGCGCGAAGATCCCGAACAGGCTCGACGTGTTGATCACGTGGCCGTCGCCGGATGCCTTCAGGTGCGGCAGGAACGCCTTCGTGCCGTGCACGACACCCCAGAAATTGATGTTCACGATCCACTCGAGATCGCTGTAGTCCATCCCTTCGATCGTGCTCGACAGCGCGACGCCCGCGTTGTTGAAGATCAGGTTGACCTTTCCGTGTTCCTTCGCGGTGTCGTCGGCCCACGCGAACATCGCGTCGCGCTCGCCGACGTCGAGCACGCGCGTCGACACGCGCACGTTCGGCGCGATCGCGCGGACGATCCGTTCGGTTTCGGCGAGGCCGACGCCGTTCTTGTCGGCGAGCGACACATGGCAGCCGGCCTGCGCGAGCTGGATCGCGAGCGAGCGGCCCATGCCCGAGCCGGCACCCGTGATCGCGGCGACCTTGTTGGCGAAATCTCTCATGTCGTTGGCTCCTTGTCGGGCTCAGGCCGCTTCGGCGGAAGTGGAGGCGGAAGCGGCGGGCGCGGCGATCGGCCGCGCGATCGTGTCGTGCGGTGCGCGATACGCGTGGTAATCGGCGATCGAGAAGCGCGCGGTCGCCTGGCGGAAACGCCACGTGAAGCCCGGCCACAGCGTCGTGTTCTTGCCCGTGCGCGGATCGAGATACCAGCTCTTGCAGCCGCCCGTCGACCAGATCGCTTTCTTCAGCTTGCCTTGAAGGTCGCTGTTGAACTGAGCTTCGACGAGCGGACGCACCTCGATCGCGTCCGCGCGCTCGCGGCGCATCGCCTGCAGCGCGCCGAGGATGTATTCGATCTGCGACTCGATCATGAACACCATCGAGTTGTGGCCGAGGCCCGTGTTCGGGCCGACGATCATGAAGAAGTTCGGGTAGCCGGGCAGCGTCGAGCCGAGATACGCATGCGCGCCGTCGCGCCACGCGTCGACGATGTCGAGGCCGCCGCGGCCGACGATCGCGCCGCGCGGATACGGATCGGCGACCTGGAAGCCGGTGCCGTAGATCAGGCAGTCGACTTCATGGCGGCGGCCGTCGGTCGTCACGACCGCGTCGGCTTCGATATGGTCGATGCCGGTCGTGATCACGTCGACGTTCTTGCGCGACAGCGCCGGGTAGTAGTCGTTCGAGATCAGCACGCGCTTGCAGCCGAGCGTGTAGTTCGGCGTGACGGTCTTGCGCAGCTCCGGATCGGGAATCTGCTTGAGGATGTGGCGCAGCGCGAGCTTCTGCACGTTCTTCATCAGCGACGGATGGATCGCGAAGCCGAGCACGCGCGATTCGAGCATCCAGTAGATGCCGCTGCGCACCACCTTCTGCGTGAACGGCAGCGTGCGGAACAGCCATTTCTCGAACCCGGTCAGGTTGCGGTCGGGTTTCGGCATGATCCACGGCGGCGTGCGCTGGAACAGCGCGAGCGCCTTCACGCGCGGCGCGATCTGCGGCACGAACTGGATCGCGCTCGCGCCGGTGCCGATCACCGCGACGCGCTTGCCTGCGAGCGCGTAGTCGTGATCCCACTGCTGCGAATGGAACGCGCGGCCCCGGAAATTCTCGACGCCCGGAATTGCCGGCAGCGCGGCGCGCGACAGGCCGCCCATCCCCGACACCAGCACGCGCGCGGACAGCCGCTTGCCGTTCGCGAACGTGAGGCGCCAGCGCTGCGCGGCCTCGTCGTACTCGGCGCGCTGCAGCTCGTGGTTCATGCGCAGGTGCGGGCCGATCCCGAAGCGCTGCACGCAGTCTTCCAGATACGCGCGGATTTCCGGCTGCGGCGCGAACATGCGCGTCCAGCGCGGGTTCGGCGCGAACGAGAACGAATAGACGTGCGATTGCACGTCGCATGCACACCCGGGGTAGTGATTGTCGCGCCACGTGCCGCCGACCGACGCGGCCTTCTCGAGGACGACGAAGTCGGTCACGCCTGTTTGCCGCAGGCGGATCGCCATCCCGAGACCGGCGAAGCCGGTGCCGATGATGGCGATGTCGATGGTTTCGTCCAGGCCGTCGTGGCCGGGCGGACCGAAAGGCAACGTGCGAGCATTCATCCGGGTGTCTCCGATTTGGCTCATTTTTTAATGTTACATTGGTTGATGTAACGATAGTGGGTGAGCCCGGAAACCGCAAGAGGCTAGAAGCGGCGCTCTAAGGGCCGGAAAACCAGGCGGGAAAAGGCTGAGCGGGGTTTGGAACAGCGCATTTTCCGCAATGCGGGATACGCGGAAAGACGCGTCGATACGGGCGGAGCGGGGCGGAGAGGAGACCGCCGGCATGCGGCGGTCTGTTTGAAACGGAATCAGGGGCGGATCGATCGGGCGGCCGTCTCATGGAAAACCCCGGCCACGATCGTGACCTGCGCGAGCGCGTAGAGGCCCCAGATCAGGTAATCGATGCCCGGAAAACCGCCGAGGAACCGGCCGACGCCGATCAGCGTATCGGAGCCGACGAAGATCAGGCTGCCGACGGCCACCAGCGGGCCGTGCGAGCGGGCGGCGAGCGCGAAGCTCGCCATCGCGCACAGCACGAGCATGTAGACGGCGACCGGTGCCAGCAGTTCGCCGAGGTGCGGCAGGAAGGCGAGGTAGAACGCGGGCGCGGCGATCCACAGCCCGATCAGCGCGACGATGCGCCAGCCATGCGGCCGCGCGCGCCAGCGCAGGAAGATCGCGCAATAGCACAGGTGCGTGAGCAGGAACGCGCCGAGGCCGAGGACGAACGACAGCGGCCAGTCGGGCAGCGCGAGCAGCACGTCGCCGAGCACGGCCGTCGCGAGCGCCGCGCACAGCCACGCGCGTTCGCGCGGCGCGCCGCTGGTGCTGCCCGCCGCGAGCAGCAGGATGCCCATCGCGGCTTTCGCGGCGGCCTGGCCCGGATAGGGCGCGGCGGCGAGCGACAGCCCGTACAGCAGCGCGGCGGCGACGGCGAGCGGCCAGAGCCGGCGGTAGGTGGCGGGAAGCGTGGCGATCAAGGCGGGTGTCTCCGGTTTGTTTTTTTCTGCGGTGGACGGCGCGCCGTCGTCGTCGTCGGCGCGGCTGCGGCCATTATCCGGAAGAAAGGGCGGGCGAAAACCGGCGAATCCTTCTAGGACGCGGTCGGGATGACACGTGCAGGTGTGTGCCCGCCGCCGCCGCGATCCGGTGCTGCCGGGTGACGATGCGCGGCCGTTGCCGCCGGATTTTTCAACGCGTTGCCCCTGCTGAACCGGGGCAACGGCTCCAATTCGGCTTGCTATGATCGCCGCGGTATTGCCGTTGTCGTTGTCCCGCCCGGCCGCGCGACTGGATGCGCAAGCCGGTGCGTGCCCGATGAATCCACGCCGTGCCCGGCCCGCGCGCCCATGCAACGCGAGGCCGAGCCGGCCCCCATGAAAACAGGTCCGACCATGACCGAACTTCTCCATGGCGACGGCGCGATCCGTCGCACGACGCCGTACGGCTCCTCGATCGAAAACACCTATGCGGGCGTGCTGTCGTTCATGCGCCGCAACTATTCGCGCGCGCTCGACGGCGTCGACGTCGCGATTTCCGGCGTGCCGCTCGACCTCGCGACCACCTATCGCTCGGGCGCACGGCTCGGGCCGGCCGCAATCCGAGCGGCGAGCGTTCAGCTCGCGGAGCTCAATCCGTATCCGTGGGGCTTCGATCCGTTCGACGATCTCGCGGCCGTCGACTACGGCGACTGCTGGTTCGATGCGCACAACCCGCTGTCGATCAAGCCCGCGATCGTCGAGCATGCGCGCACGATCCTGCGCTCGGGCGCGAAGATGCTGACGCTCGGCGGCGATCACTACATTACGTATCCGCTGCTGGTCGCGCACGCGGAGCGCTACGGCAAGCCGCTGTCGCTGATCCATTTCGACGCGCACTGCGATACGTGGGCCGACGACGATCCGGACAGCCTCAATCACGGCACGATGTTTTACAAGGCCGTGAAGGAAGGGCTGATCGATCCCGCGACGTCGGTGCAGGTCGGCATCCGCACGTGGAACGACGATTTTCTCGGGATCGAGCGGCTCGATGCCGCGTGGGTGCACGACCACGGTTCGCGCGCGGCGGTCGAGCGGATCGTCGACATTGTCGGCGCGCGGCCCGCGTATCTGACGTTCGATATCGACTGCCTCGATCCGGCGTTTGCGCCCGGCACGGGCACGCCGGTCGCGGGCGGGCTATCGTCCGCGCAGGCGCTGGCGATTGTGCGTGCGCTCGGGGCGGTGAACCTGGTTGGGGCGGATGTTGTCGAGGTCGCGCCCGCTTACGATCATGCGGACATTACTGCGATCGCGGCCGCGCATGTTGCGTGCGATTTGCTGTGTCTATGGCGGCAGAAGAAGGTGGCGGGGGCGTTGAAGTAGGGCGATGGTCGACCTTCACCACGCGGGCTTGTTGCTCAAGTACGAGGTACCCACGACGCACGATCTGTTCGGGTGCTGGCTGGCGTGAGCCGCGCGCGCATCGACGGCACCTCTGTGCGGATTCTCCATGACGATCTCCTTTCAGGCTAACGGGATCGAGTGTGCGCATCTTCCGGCGGCGCTATCCGACTCGTTCCTGCGCTGCGGGGGCTCACGGCCTGAAAACAGGTTCCGAGGTCGATAAGTCGCTGCATTGCATGCGATGGCAATCCGCTTCCACGCAAGCATGAGTCATCCGAGCGGAAAATAGGTGACGTCCAGGGCGGGGGGCGCGACGGGCGTCTGCGAGAGGAGCGTATGAACTTGGCCGCGATGGTGGGCGTGATGAATGAAAATGTGGGAAAGAACGAGTTGAAGAGGTTTTCGTTGCGGCGTTCCATCCATGCTCGTGTAGTCGATGTTTTTCTCCAGGTCGTTGCATGCGACCGTGCCGACAATGCGGACAAGCCGCCCATCCTCCGTTAGTCTTGCGGTTCGCAGGCTCTCGAAATCCCGGCAGACGACATGGTCCAGGGACGGGATGTCATGCCCTTCCCCGGAGAGCCGGCCGAGCCAGATGCGGTCGGTGGCAAGCAGATGATTGAGCGTATTGTGGATCGAGCCGAAGGCGCAGGCGCGCTCGAGAAAATAGTCGTCCGACGAAAGCCTGGCGCATGCGTCGTATAGGAGGCCATTCGCCCAGACGGTCCAACGTGCCAACATCTCGAAGTTGTTCCTCATCACCGTTCCTTTGTCTTTCGATAGCCGCACGGGTAATCTATTGGCCCTGATGGCCCCTGTCGATGGCGTTTTTCTGATCAGCTATAAGGCCCGATGATGCCTGTCCGCCGTGATCCGCCCCAGACCCACTTGCTTCGCGCCTTTGAGGCTGTCGCCCGGCTGAAGAGTTTCAAGCAGGCGGCTGTCGAAATCGGCGTGTCACAGAGTGCGGTCAGCCAGCGCGTGGCGGCTCTCGAAACCCGCCTCGATACATGCCTGATCCATCGAGACCATGGCCGCTTCGAATTGACCCGCGATGGCCTTGCTTATCTGGCAACAGCGGAAGGCGTGCTGAGAACGCTGGCGCGCGCGGACAACAGGCTTGCGGATCGCCGCGACACTGTCCGCATGACGGTTGTCTCGTCCTTTGCGCACTGCTGGCTCGCTCCCCGACTCGAATCGCTCTCCCAGTCCTTTGAAGACATCTGTCTCGATCTGCATGTTTCCGACGAGATCGTAGCCATCGACGAAGGCGAATACGATCTCGCGATCCGCTTGCATCCGAGGGCTGGTATCCCGGGAGAGCGGATGACGGCAACCGACGACGTGCTCATCCCGGTCCACGCGCCCGGCAGTCGGGCGAGCCGTGCCGGGCGCCCGGACCCGTTCGACGGTATGAGGTTGCTCGAAGATGACTGCAGCCGTCTCGGCGGATCTCGCCACCAATCGTGGGACGCATGGTATGAGTTCAACGGATGCGATATTCCGCGAGAGCGCAGGCGGATCGTGTTCAGCGATGCGGGCTTGATGATCGAGGCCGCGCGCCGCGGGGCAGGCGTCGCTCTCGCACGCCAATCGCTGGTGGCGGACCATTTGGCTGCCGGCGAATTGGTGAAATTCGACGGAACGCCGCTCGAATGCGTGGGGCAGACATCATTGATTCAACGACGAGCGAGCAGTCGCAGCAAGGCAAGTCAGCGCGTCGCAAAATGGCTTCTTGATGCCGTGTCCGCCGATGACGCTTAGGATCGCTTGTCGTGTTTTTGGGACGGTGGTCTGGAAGTCGGGCGATATTTTCAAGAGCCACGATAGCCATTCCCCAACCTAACTGCCGGTGTGATCCGCCCCAACCACCTCCTTGGTGAAGGCGAGCAGGAGCTCGCTGAGCCGAACCGGCTGCTCCTGCTGGATCCAGTGACCGGCGCCGTCGATCATCTCGATGCCCGCCATTCTCGTCGTCGCCTTCGTCCTCATGAGATCGAGCGCGCCCGGCGCCGAATACGTACCCCAATCGCTCTTGCCGCCAATGAAGAGCGACGGGACATCGATCGTCTTGCCCGAAAACAGGCGCAACTCAGCGTTTAGGTCAGGATCGGAAAAGACGCGATAAGCCTGCAGGGCGCCTTGAAACCCCGTGCGGCCATACTCCTCCGTGTACACCCCAAGTTCCGGCTCGGTGAGCCATTTGCTGGCCAGGACCTCGGCGGCGGAGGGTTGGAATGGCGCGACGGTCTCGGGCATCGTCTTGCCGAGATCCATGACGTAATAGGTGGGCATTTGCGCAAGTTCTGCGGCGGTCAGCGCCTTCAACGGATGCGGCTTATTTCCCGGCCAGTCGGCGCTCTTGACGTAGAAAAATGCACGAAGAAACGCGTGTAAGCCTTGAGGGGGTGCCACATGTCATGGTTCGCCTCCCGTGTGCTCAGGTATTGCTGGTAATACTCTCTCGGCGGGTCGAGCGCAGCCAGCGCGGCCGCCAGCTTTTGATTGCCGGTATTCGGTTGAACCGACGATACCTCGCTTTCCGCAATGTTGAACGGAAGCGTCGGCGGACCGGGGAACGGTGCGCTCATCAGCACTACCGAGGGAAAGACGTCAGGTCGGGCTAGCGCACAATAGGCCGCGACGGGCGATCCGAGGTCGTGCCCGACGAGCATTGCCGTACGCCGATACCCCAACGCCAAAACCAATCCGAGGGCGTCACGCGCCATATTCAAAAGGCTGAAAGGCGCCAGCTGGGCGTCATAGTCGTTCATCCAACCGGTGGTGCGGCCAAAACCCCGCTGGTCGGGCGCCACGACATGGTAGCCGGCGTCGGCCAGAATCGGGATCAGGTGTCGCCAGCCGTAAGCCAAATCGGGAAAACCGTGCAGAAGCAATGCAAGCGGCCGGCCGGGGGGCTCGTAACCGGCCTCGAGAATATGGACATCGAGGCCGTTGACCCCGTGGATCATGCGCGAGCGGACCGTCTTCGGAAGCGTTCCACCGCCATATGTTGATGCGGACAAGTCAACTCCTCCTATGGGGGTTGCGCGGGCGGGTCGAATCAAAGGGGCAAACAGGCTGACCGCGCCCATCGCCAGGAAGGCTCGTCGGGACGCCGTTGGCCTGAAGCGATGTGGGCGACTCATGATGGAACACCCCGTCCGCGTGCAAGCGCTGTCTTCAGCTTCAGCGAAAACGCACGCGACGAACGATTCGCCCGGCGGCCGGGCAATCGAGGACGAGCAGCCCCGACACGAAGACGCTCTGCATGGGATGAGCGAGAAAACCCGCGCGTTTCACGTTGAGTTTCAGCTATTCGTGCCGCGATCTGGGGAGGCTGCGGATCACTGAACGAACCTTCTTGACTTGCGATTGGGTCGAGGGGCATCGCCGGGCTCCGGATATGGCGATCACCATACTATGCCAATCGCCATAGAATCATCAAGCGAAACGTGCTATGTTCTCGGCATGCCACGTAAGACTGACGCCCGCGCTCGCGCGATTGCCACGGCTCAACGACTGTTTCGCATCCAGGGCTACACTGCGACGGGATTGACCCAGATCCTTGAAGAAAGCGGTGCGCCTAAAGGATCGTTCTACTTTCACTTTCCACGCGGCAAGGCACAACTCGCAGAAGAAGCAATCGATAATTACATTGCGAATCGAATTGCTGTACTACGGGACATCTCGGCGAATACGACGGGTGATGCTCTGAATTTTGTTCATCAGATTTTCAGGACATTCGCGGCTGAAATGGTCGCCTCTGATTTCCAGTATGGATGTCTGATGCAAAATCTGGCGAATGAGCTGCCCGCGCTCGACGCCGAGCTGACCAAACGGATAGCACGCGGGTTTGTTGAGTCGACCGAGATTATCGCGGAGCATTTTAGGGGGTGCGGTTTCGCTCCCACGCGCGCGTCCTCTACCGCAGCCGCATTGGTAGCCGCCCTCGAAGGCGCGCGGACGATCGCCCGCCTGGAACGCACACCCGCTGTATTCGAGGCGCTGGCAGAGGTTAGTGTTCAAAGGTGGGCTGCCTCCGAGGGGTGATCCGGTCCAATGTTCCCGGTCGGACGAAATTGGCCCCGATCATCCTACGAAGAGCGTCGATCTTTCGCGCATGTCCGTTTGCAGACGCTCAGCCGCCGGATGAATGTCTTAGCCTTGTCCATTGCCGGACCGCCACAATCAGTTTGGCTTCGGCTTAAGCGGGAATATGTCAGCTCATTCTCTCGACTGCGTTCGCTTGGGTCTGCAATCCAAGATTGGTCGCTCGTCAATGAAGTCCGGCCACAGCTGCAATTTCAGGCAAATGCCGGCTGGTTCTTGACACTCGGGCGTTCCCGCATTCTCTTGTACCAGGCGAGAAGGGCTTCACACTCGGTGGGAACGGGCAGCTTCACGATCGACGCGAAGACCAGGCCGCCGATGACGGTGATGTCGGCCATCGAGAACGCATCCCCGCCGACAAATGGCTGCTTTTTCAGGACGTCATTGAAGTACTGCATGCCCCTCAGGGCTTTGTCACGCTGACGAAATCCCCATTCGGAGTTCTGATAGCGCTCGACTTCGGGCCCGAGCCCGGGCGTGGCGTGGTGGAAATAGACACTGATGGCGTCGAGCAATTCCAGCTCGGCGCGCTTGCTCATCATGTGGATCACACCCTTTTCGCGCGGCGTGCTACCGGTAAGCGTGGGTACGCCATCGAGCGTGTCGAGGTATTCGGTAATGGCGGTGCACTCGGCAATACAGGTTCCGTCATCCAGTTCAAGCACCGGTAGCGTGCCGGAGTAGTTCTTGTTGGCGATGAACCCAGGCCTTTTGTGCTCGCCCTTGTAGAGATCGACCAAGACGTACTGGACGCGCGATTGCAGGCTCTTCTCGGCCAGAGCGATACGGACTCGTGTCGGATAAGGGCCCGTGGGGAAATCGTAAATCGTCATCGTAGCCAGTTTGCTTACGTCGAATTCGCGGGTGTCGGAAGCCATGGTTCGCCTATCAGGATGGGTGAAGCGTTTGAAATTAGATAGGGCCGAACCGTTTGATACGACCCTACCTGCCACTTGGTAGGTTTACGTTAGACGCTATAATGTGCTTGGTCAACACGTATTTTTCTTAAGCGAGGCAAGCAGTGAGGAACGAAGCCAGTTCGAATTCAAGGGAAAACATCCTCGCGGCAGCCAAGCTGGCTGCGCAGTCGCATGGCTACGACGGTCTGAATTTTCGTGATCTCGCGTTAGCGGTCGGTATCAAGGCAGCCAGCATTCACCATCACTTTCCCACGAAGGCCGATCTTGGCGCGGCGGTAGCAAGGCGCTACTGGGAGGACTCGGCGGCCACTCTGGACGCACTGTGGACTGAATCCTCGGATCCGATCGACTGTCTGCGCCGCTATCCAGAGACGTTTCGCAAGGCGCTGGAGAACGGTAATCGTATCTGCCTCTGCAGTTTCATGGCCGCCGAATCTGATGACTTGCCCGAAGCGGTGACGAAAGAAGTCCAAACCTTTGCAGATGTGAATATTGCGTGGTTGAGCAAAGTGCTGTCGGCCACGGCCAGCGCCGAGGACAGCGAGGGGCGTGCTCGCGCTATCTTCGCAGCCGTCGCTGGCGCGCAACTCATCGCCAGAAGTCGCGCGGATATCTCTGTCTATGACGGGCTAATTGAAAGCTATCGTGTTGCTGGTCTTTTGCCGGCATAGCAGTAGAAAAAAGTGGGGTATCAGAATTTCCGTGTTCAAGGCGGGTTGAGAATCACACGGACGGACGAACGAAACGATCGGCGTAGAGGATCGCGAATTGGTTCATGGCCGCCTTCCAGTCCTTGGCTGCGCGTCCCCAATCAGCGGTGATATTGCGCAGTGCCAGCCAGATGAGTTTCGTCGCTGCGTCATCTGTCGCGAAGTGTCCCCGCGTCTTGATGATCTTGCGCAGTTGCGAGTTGATATTCTCGATGGCGTTCGTAGTGTATATAACCTTGCGTATCTCAGGCGGAAACGCAAAGAACGGAATCACGCGGTCCCAGGCATTGCGCCAGGCTGTGCTGACGGGCGGGAATCTCTGGCCCCAGGGCCCTTCGGCAAACGCCTCAAGTTCGGCCTGAGCCGCCTCCGAGCTGGGTGCCGTATAGATCGGCTTGATCGCGGCGGCCAATCCCTTGCGATCCTTCCAGCTCGCGTAATCGAGGCTGTTGCGGATCAGATGGACGACGCAGGTTTGCAGCGTGGTCGCCGGGAACACCGCAGCCAGCGCCTCGGGCATGCCTTTGAGGCCGTCGGTTACGGCGATCAGGACATCGTGGATGCCACGCGTCTTCAGGTCGTTGAACACCTTCATCCAGAACTTGGCACCCTCGGTGTTTTCAATCCACAGGCCGAGGATGTCGCGCGAACCATCGGGCAGCACGCCCAGCGCCAGATAAACCGCCTTGTTGCGAACCACAGCGTCTTCGCGGATCTTGACCCGCAACGCATCGAAGAATACGACTGGATACATCGGCTCGAGCGGCCGGGCCTGCCAGGCAGTGACCTCGGCCATCACCTCGTCGGTCACGGAGCTGATGAAGTCGGGCGAGACCTCGGTGCCGTATTGCTCAAGCAGAAAGCCTTGAATCTCGCATACCGTCATCCCCCGGGCATACATAGCAACGATCTTGTCGCCGAAACCGGTGAAGCGTCGTCCGTGCTTGGGAATCAGCAACGGTTCGAAGCTGCCGTTGCGGTCACGCGGGACCTCGATGCGTATCGGTCCATCTTCGGTCAGGGTCGTCTTGGCGCCTTTACCATTGCGCTGGTTCCCCCGTATTGGCTGACTTGGCAGCACCGGGCGGATAGCCGAGATGATGATTCATCTCGCCACCCAGCGCCTGCTCGATCAGCGCCTTCTTGAGCGCCATCGTCGCGGCGTTGATGGCCTCGGCCGTCATCGGACCATTGCCGAACTGTTCAAGCAGCTCGGTGGGAATCGCCGGCAGCGTTGCCGGCGGTGTTTTCGGTTTGCGTGGCATACGTTCTCCTTGGGAACATCATATGCCTCGAACACGAAATTGCTGACAGGCCCGCGCTTTCCGACTGCGGATTCAACCGGTCGATGCAGCATGACACTTGCACGGACGCGACTCATCACGCTATTTCTTCTTCGACACAATCGCCGCCAACTTTGGCCAACGCATTCAGCAACCCTGTTCGCAGCGTGATCAACGCGAGACTCTTTGCGTCGAGTTCGGCGAGTTTTGCTTGCAGGCACGCGACCTTTTGGTCAACGCCGAACGTCGGACTTTCCCATACATGGACAACGTCGCGAATTTCCGCCAGCGTGAAGCCCAACGCCTTCGCGTGGACGATCAGCCTTATCCGCTGTAACGAAAGTTCTGAATAGCGCTTGTAAGTGTTCGTCGCGTTAGGTTGTGTTGCTTTGTCCAGCAGACCCATGCGCTCGTAGTAACGGACGGTGTCGCGCGATACACCCGCCCGCTTGCATAGCTCGCCGATGCGCATGCTGCCTCCAATCAATGTCGTGGAGCGTCATTTACGCTTGACCGTTGCCTATAGTCAACGGTTTAGAGTGCAAACTCCCGTTCCACTCCATCAGCAAGCTATGAGTAAATCTTTCGATTTTGGCGGAAAAACAGCACTCGTCACCGGTGCATCGTCGGGTATCGGGCGCGCGTTTGCCTATGCGTTGGCCGAACGCGGTGCGAGACTCCTGCTGGTCGCACGCTCTCACGACAAGCTGCGCGATCTGGCCGCAGAACTGCGGCGCGACTATGCGTGCGACGCCGATTTTCTGACGGTCGACCTGAGCGCGGCCGACGCCGTCGACACGATCGATCGTCATCTGAAGGAGACCGGCACGTTCGTCGATGTGCTGATCAACAATGCGGGCTTCGCAGCATACGGGCGCTTTGAAACGATTCCGTTGACGCGCCAGCGCGATGAAGTTCTGGTGAACTGCATCGCCGCGCTCGAGCTGACTCATCTTCTGCTGCCGGGGATGCAAGCGCGATCCGGTGGCGCAGTCATCAACGTCGCGTCAACCGCGGCATTCCAGCCCGATCCGTATATGGCCGTCTACGGCGCGACGAAGGCCTTTCTCCTGTCATTTTCGGAAGCTGTTTGGGCTGAGAACCGGCATCGGGGCATCCGGGTCGTCGCGCTATGTCCTGGCGCGACGCAAACGGCCTTTTTCGACGTTGTCGGCGCGAAGGAGGCTGCTGTCGGCGTGCCGATGCCGGTCGCGAACGTGGTGCGGGATGCGTTGTGGGCGCTCGATCGCAATCTGAGCTACCGGGTTGTGGGGGCGCGAAATCGACTGCTGGCGAACTTGCAGAGACTACTGAGCCGTCATATGTCGGCCCGGCTCGTTGAAAAAATCCTTCGGCCAAGAGAAGATCCGGATTTCGCGGCAACAGATCTCAAGGCTTAGGGCTGCGCCGTTTCCGGATGGTAGTCTCTCGACGTCGCTATCCGCAGATCGTCTTCGGCGGATAGCGAGCGGCTGCAACCGGCCGAACGCCGACAGTTCGCTCCACGTTCCCCGAAAATTCGAGAAGAACAAAAAAGGCCGACGGGCAGGGTGCCCGTCGGCCTTTTTCGACTGCGCGCGCTGCGCGTTACTTCGCCGCGAGCGCGGTTGCCACGCGTTTGTCGCTCCACGCGTTGTCGGCGACGCTCAGCTTCTGCGGAATCAGCTTCGCCGCGTAGAACGCGTCCGCGACACCCTGCTGAACCGCAACGATCTTCCCGTCGACCGGCACCGCCCCAAACGGCACGCGCTTGATCCACGTCTCGACGAGCGGCAGCGGCAACCCGACCTTCGGCGCGATCAGCGCGGCGGTCTCGGCCGGATGCCCGTTGACCCACAGGCCCGTCTCGCGCGCCTGCTTCAGGATCGCGCCGACCACGTCGGCATGCTGCTCCGCGAAATCGCGCGTCGCCTCGTAGAAGTTGTTCGCCGGCGTGAGGCCCGTGTAGTCGGACAGCGTGCGGATCTTCAGCGAATTCTGTGCGGCCGCGTAATACGGATCCCAGACGGCCCACGCATCGACATTGCCGCTTTCGAATGCGGCGCGCGCGTCGGCGGGCGGCAGGTACACGGGGTGGATCTCGTCGTAGCGCACGCCGGCCTTCTTCAGCGCTTCCAGCAGCAGGTAGTTCGCGCTCGAACCTTTTTGCAGCGCGACCTTCTTGCCGCGCAGCTCGGCGAGCGAGCGGATCGGCGAATCGGCCTTCACGAACACGGCTTCGTTGTGCGGCGACGGCGGTTCCGCGCCGACGTACACGAAGCGCACGCCTGCTGCCTGCGCGAACACGGGCGGCGGCGCGCCCGTGTAGCCGAAGTCGATGCTGTTCGCGTTCAGCGCTTCGAGCAGTTGCGGGCCGGCCGGGAATTCGAACCACTGCACGTTGTAGCCGAGCGGCTTGAGCCGCGCTTCGAGCGAGCCCTGCGCCTTGATGATCGACAGCAGGCCGGCCTTTTGATAGCCGATGCGCACGACCTTGTCGGCGCCGCCCTGCGCGAAGGCCGACGCGGCGGACAGCGCGACGAGCGTGACGGCGGCGGTGCGGGTGATCCAGCGGGTGAAACGAATCATCGAACGGACTCCATGCGAAACGTCTTCGGGAGAGCGGCCGGTGCCGCTCGGTTGGAAGAATCGTCGCATGGGCGGTTGCGCTCGCAAACGAAGCATTGCCGATAAGAATATGACGGCGGCGGCCCTATGCTTTGTCGTCGTCGCCTTGCGTATCGGGCGTGCCGGACTGGCGCGCCGCTTCGTCGCTGAGCTTCTTGTCGAGGATCGTCGCGACGCGGCCGCCGAGATATGCGCCCGCCGCGGCTTCGAGCGCGCGGTTCGTCTCGCCTTCGACGAACACGGCCGCGAGCGGGCGCAGGCGCCAGATCGCGTCGACCAGTTCGGGCACGTCGGTGGCCGGCGGCAGCGTGTCGGCGTCGTAACGGTCGAGCCGCTTCACGACGAGATCGACGAGCAGCCGCGCGATCGCGTCGAAGTGCGGCCGGGCGAGGCTGATCACGTCGAGCAGCTCGCGCGGCGGGATGCCTTCCTTCGTCATCGCGGCCGCCGCTTCGAGCAGTGCCGGGCTCTTCGCGACGAACGACAGGCCGTGCCGTTCGAGCAGCCCGAGCTCGGTCACGCGCGAAAGCTGCGTGGTCGCCTGCGGGCCGAACATCTGCGCGAGCGCGGCGAGCGAATAGGTTTTCGGCAGTTCATGCGACCAGCGCCCGCCGATCGCGTTTTCGAGGCCGAGGATCGAGCGCAGGTCGTGGCCTTCGTCGATCGCCTTGATCAGATCCTGGATGTTCGACAGCGTGTAGCCGCGCGCGAGCAGGTGGTTGATCAGCGTCAGGCGCGCGACGTGCGTGTCGTCGTAGATGCCGACGCGCCCGCGCTTCTCGGGCGGCGCGAGCAAACCGCGATCCTGGTACGCGCGAACGTTGCGCACGGTCGTGTCGGACACGCGCGCCAGTTCGTCGACCGTGTATTCGTTGCGGGAATCCGCCGCGGCCTCGTCGGGGGTGGAATGAGTCTGTTTTGACATGCGGCCATTCTAGCGCGACGCGGCAGGCTCGGGCGAGGCGGGGAGCGTGCGTGCGCCGTCCCCGAGCGGGCGCTGCAGCAGCGCCGTGTCGATCCAGCGGCCGTGCTTGAAGCCGACCGCCTTCAGCGTGCCGGCCGGCTCGAAGCCGAACGCGCGATGTAGCGACGTCGAGCCGCCGGTGCCGCCGTCGGCGATCACCGCGATCATCTGCCGCCACGGGCCGTTCTCGCAGCGCGCGATCAGCGCCGCGAGCAGGGCGCGGCCGATCCCGCGCCCGCGCTGCGCATCGTCGATGTAGATCGAATCCTCGATCGTGAAGCGGTATGCGCTGCGCGTGCGGTACGGCGTCGCGTACGCGTAGCCGGCCACGCGGCCGTCGCATTCGGCGACGAGATACGGCAGCCCGTGGCTCAGCACCGCTTCGCGGCGCGCGCGCAGCTCGGCGGCGTCGGGCGGCGTTTCCTCGAACGACGCGACGCCGTGGCGGACGTGGTGCGCATAGATCGCGTGAATGGAGGTGAGATCGGCTTCGGTCGAATCGCGGACGATGCAGGCGGCTGGCGTATCAGGCATGGTGGCGGGGCGGCAGGGCGGGGATGCGGGCAAACCATGACTATGCGGGCGATTGCCTGGCGCGTAAAGCGGCGGCCGCATTCCGGGCGCCGCGGCGTTCAGTTCGGCGGCCGCTTCTTCTGCGTGTCGCGCGGCAACTCGTCGAAGCGGGCGAAGTAGTACGCGGAAAAGCGGCCGAGGTGCCCGAAGCCGAACGTCAGCGCCGTATCGGTGATGCTGGCCACCGGGTCGGTCAGCAACTGCACGCGCGCGGCGTCCAGCCGGATGTTGCGCAGCAGTTCCATCGGGGTCGCGCCGTGGTAGCGCCGGCACAGCACGTTCAGCGTCCGCAGGCTGACGCCGGCCGCCCTGGCGAGATCTTCGAGCGAGATCGGCGCGCAGAGCCGCGCGTGGATGAATTCGTGCAGCGCATCCATCTGCCGGATGCCGCCACGCGACACGGCTTGCGCCGGCGCGCCGCGCGCTGGCGGCGCCGCGCCGGCATGCACGGCGGCGGGCGACGGCGGGCAATGCACGAGCAGGAACAGCGCGAGGCTTCGTTCGAAATGGTCGCGCCATTCGGCCCGGATGCCGCCGTCGTCGGCGACGGCGAGCACGTTGAGCAGCGACTGCGCGATCAGATCCCATTGCGACGCAAGCGCCGTCGGCAACAGGAATCCCGGCGCGAGGCCGGGCGCCGCGTCGTCGGGCCGGCGGCCGCAGACCGCGCGCATCAGCGAATCGGGCACCTTGACGATCAGTTGCCGGGTGCCGGACCGCCAGCGAAGGCGGACGTGCGACGTCGGCGCCAGCACGGCGGTGCGCCCTTCGGACACGCCCATCACGTGCCCGTCGCACTCGATCTCGGCGCCGCCCGCAAGCGACGTGTGGACGAGCGAAAAGCCGTCGAACGGGCGCGGGGCGACCTCGACTTCGGCGCCGTACTGCAGCGCGTAGACGCTCAGATGATTCAGTTGCCCCTTGAAAAGCGCCGCGTCGGGCACGCCCTGCTTCCAGCGCAGCGCATGCTCGGCCAGCTCCAGCGAGACCTGCTCGTGCGCATCCATGCGCAAGCCGGATCGGAACACGCAATTCCGATATAGCGCGGACAGCACTTCCGCATTCGGGGTGAGGGGCATGGGGGGCGTCTCCTGTGTGGCGCTTTTCGTGCAGCGCATCCAGCGGGCCGCGGATGCGCGTCGTGCCACATCGGTTTCTCTTGTGAGCGAGATATCCTGAAAGGATGATATTGATCTTCGTCAGACTTGTCGAAAGTATCGCAAGAATCGGATAGTCCCGCTCCCGCCAGGGAAAAATCCGGATAGCGCGCGGCCCGCGGTACGCGGCACTAGAAAAAAAGCGGACTGAGTTCGCGAGCCACGTGCAAATTCCGGATAGTGAGAATCATTGTGGCTTCCTACACTGCGCCGGCATCCGGACGGAAAGCGGCGCATTTCACGATGAAATTTCGTACAGCTACTAAATCGATGAGCTGAGCGATCGTATTACTTCGAACGCGTGTGATGCGACGGCTACCGCCGGGCCCGAATCCCCTCTGGAAAAAGGAACGAAGCTCCATGCGTCAAATCAACCTGCAGGCGCTCTCCGACGATGCGCGGCTGGGTCCGCTGCACGGCGTCGTGCTGTTCTGGTGCGCGCTGATCATCGTGTTCGACGGCTACGACCTCGCGGTGGCCGGCATCGCGCTCCCGGCGATCATGAAGGAGATGGGCGTCAATCCGGCGCAGGCCGGCTTCATGGTCAGCTCGGCGCTGTTCGGCATGATGTTCGGCAACATCGTGTTCGGGACCGTCGCCGAGCGGATCGGGCGCCGCTGGGCCATCGCGGCCTGCCTGACGCTGTTCAGCGTCTTTACCGCGGCGGCCGGGCTGGCGCCGACGCCCGCGCTGTTCGGCGCCGCGCGCTTCCTGGCGGGCATCGGCATCGGCGGCGTGATGCCGAACGTGATCGCCCACATGACCGAGTACGCGCCGCGCCGCTTGCGCAGCACGTTGGTGACGCTGATGTTCAGCGGCTATTCGGTCGGCGGCATGCTGGCGGCGGTCATGGGCAAGGGGATGATCGAGGCGTACGGGTGGCAGTCCGTGTTCGTCGCCGCGGGTGCGCCGGTGCTGCTCGTTCCGATGCTCGTGAAATGGATGCCGGAATCGCTGCCGTTTCTGATCCGGCGCGGCAGGACCGACGAGCTCGCGCGCATCGCGCGCCGGCTCGATCCCGCATACCGGCATCAATCGGGCGACTGCTATGTCGTCCCGCGCGAAGGCAACGCCGGCAGCGCGCCGGTTCGCCAGTTGTTCGACGACGGCCGCGGATTCAGCACCGTCATGTTCTGGATCGCCTGCTTCATGTGCCTGTTCATGGTGTATGCGCTCAGCTCGTGGCTGACCCGGTTGATGGCGAGCGCCGGCTACAGCCTCGGCTCCGCGCTGACCTTCGTGCTGGTGCTGAACGCCGGCGCGATGGTCGGCGCGATCGGCGGCGGCTGGATGGCCGATCGCTTTCCGATCAAGAGGGTGCTCGTGTCGATGTATCTGCTTGCCGCGGTGTCGATCACGCTGCTCGGCTACAAGATGCCGACCGCGCTGCTGTTCGTGCTGGTCGGCCTCGCGGGCGCGTCGACGATCGGCACGCAGATCGTCAATTGCGCGTATGCGGGGCAGTTCTATCCGATGGCGATCCGCTCGACCGGCATCGGCTGGACGCTGGGCGTGGGCCGCAGCGGCGCGATCCTGGCGCCGATCGTCATCGGTTTGCTGGTCGGCATCGATCTGCCGCTGGAACAGAACTTCATGGCGATCGGGCTGCCCGCGCTGGCGGCGGCCGTCGCGGTCGGCCTGATCGATCATCGGCGCTCGGCGTCGCATCGCGATCACCCGGCCAGTACCGGCGAGCGTCAGGCGTCGCCTGTCCGGCAGTCCTGAGCGGCGCATCGGCGGGGCGCAGCCAGCCGGGGATCATGGTCGGCCCGCAACGGCGGTTCTGAAGGGGCGGCGGTGTCAGAGCCGCCCGTCCGCCGCGCGCACGGCGTCTGCGATCGCGTCCGCGACGCGCTGCACGCGCGGCGAGCGGCGCACGTCCGGATGGACGACGAGCCAGATCTCGCGCTCGATGTCGCAGCGCGGCGCGGAAGTCAGCTCGACGAGCGGCGCGGGTGCGGACGAGGGTGCCGCACCGGCTGCAGCGAGCGAATCGTCGACGAGAAACCGCGGCAACAGCGCGACCCCCGCGCCGGCGACGCACGCGCGGTGCAGCGCCGCGAGGTCGTTCGCGACGAACGCGAAACGGCGCCCGGCCGCGAAGCGTTCGAGCCATTGCTGCTGCGGCGTCTGCGCGAGCGCGTCGTCGTAGCCGACGAACGGCCAGGTGTCGGGCGGCGCGGCCGCCCATTCCGGCGACGCGCACAGCGCGAAGCGCATCGTGCCGAGCCGGCGTGCGGCGAGCCCCGGCTCGCTCGGCCGCGACAGCCGCACCGCGAGATCGGCTTCGCGCGCATACAGGTTCGCCGCATGCATCTCGCCCATCAGGTCGATCCGCAGCGCCGGCCATGCGCGCTGCGCGCGGGCAAGCCGCGGCGCGAGGAAATGGCTGGCGAACACCGGCGACGCCGACACGCGCACGACGCCGTCGAGCGCTGCCGCGCCCTGCGCGGCGCGCGCGAACGCATGGGCATCGGCTTCGACGCGCGCGGCGTGCTCGGCGAGGTGCAGCCCTTCGTCGGTCGGCGGCCAGCCGCGCGGCAGCCGGTCGAACAGCCGGATGCCGAGCGCGGACTCCAGCGCGTCGATGCGCCGTGCGACCGTCGAATGCTGGACCTGCAGCGCGCGTGCGGCGGCCGACAGGCTGCCGCCGCGCATCACCGCGAGGAAGGTGCGGATGTCGTCCCAGCTCATTGACGGCGCGGACGCGGGTACGGAACCAGGATCGGTCGAATTTTGCACAGTAGTTGGGCGATAAACGGGAATTCCGATCGATTATGCACGATGGGATGATCGTGTCACTTCATTCGATTGCGAGGAACGTCATGACCCAAACTGCCACCGCCATCCGGATCGGGATCGACCGCTACGGCGACGCAGGTGTGCTGCGCCGCGTCGATGCGCCCGTCGCGCCGCCCGGCGCCGGCGAGGTGCGGATTCGCCAGACCGCCGTCGGCGTGAATTTCGTCGACATCTATTTCAGGACGGGGGCGCACGCATTGCCCGCGCTGCCGGACGCGCTCGGCGTCGAGGCGGCCGGCGTGATCGACGCGGTCGGGCCCGGCGTGACGGATCTCGTGCCGGGCCAGCGCGTCGCGTATGCGGGCATGCCGACCGGCAGTTATGCGAGCCTGCGCACGATGCCGGCCGGGCGCGTGCTGCCGATACCCGACGGCCTGAGCGACGACGCGGTCGCCGCCGGGCTGCTGAAAGGGATCACCGTCTATATGCTGTTGCATCGCGTCCGGCAGATCGGCGCCGGCGACTCGGTGCTCGTGCATGCGGCGGCCGGCGGCGTCGGGCTGCTGGCGACGCAGTGGGCGCGCGCGCTCGGCGCGCGGGTGATCGGCACGGTCGGGTCGGCCGCGAAAGCCGCGCTCGTGCGCAGGCATGGTGCCGACGCGGTCGTCGATTATCGCGAGGAGGATTTCGTCGCGGCCGCGCGCGCGTTCGGCGGCGGCGCGGGTGTCGATTACGCGATCGACGGGATCGGCGGCGACGTGCTGACGCGCACGCTCGGCGCGATCCGTCCGTTCGGGATGGTCGCGAGCATCGGGCAGGTTGCCGCGATCGGCACGCGGCAGACGGTCGATCTCGACGAACTGGGGCCGGCCCGCTCGATCGCGCTCGCGCGGCCGAGCGTGCTCGGTTTCATCGCGCGCGACGTCGCGGGGTATCGCGAAGCCGCGCGCGCGACGCTCGAACGGCTGGCGGGCGGAATGCACGTCGAGATCGGCGCGCGGCTGCCGCTCGAACAGGCGGCCGATGCGCACCGGCTGCTGGAGTCGCGCGCGACGACGGGCGCGGTCGTGCTGGTGCCGTAAGGACGGGCCGCTGGGAATGGGGCGCGATACGGGTCGAAGGCCTGAAGGCCGCGGCGCGGCGCGCTTCCAGTGCCGGCCGCGGCGCGGCTCGCATGCCGATCAGTTGTGCTTGCGCAGCGGCGCATCCTCGACGAACCACGCGAGCACGAACGCAATCGCGACCACGGTCGCCGCCGCGAGATACACGACATGCAGCGAGCCCGCGAACGCATGCAGGTACGCGTCGCGCACCGCGTCCGGCAACTGGTGCACGGCACCGGGGCCGAGCGCGGGCGGCAGCTCCGTGCCGGCCGGCAGCGCCTGCAGCATCCGCGCCTGCAGCCCGTGCGAGAACAGCGCGCCGAACGCCGCGACGCCGATCGAGCTGCCGATCGAGCGGAACAGCGTCGCGCCCGATGTCGCGACGCCCATGTGCCGGAACTCGACCGTGTTTTGCACCGCGAGCGTGAGCACGGGCATCACCATCCCGAGGCCGATCCCGAGCAGCGCCATGTACGCGTACATCGTCTGCAGCGGCGTATCGAGCGACAGCGTCGACAGCAGCGCCAGCGCGATCCCGCCGATCAGCGTGCCGGCGATCGGAAACATCCGGTACGAGCCGAACCGCGAGATCAGCCGGCCGCTAATGACCGACATGGCGAGCATCCCGCCCATCATCGGCAGCAACTGCATCCCGGCCTGCGACGGCGTCGAGCCCTTCACGACCTGCAGGTAGAGCGGAATGAACGTGACCGAGCCGAACAGCGCGGTGCCGACCACGAAGCCGATCAGGCTGACCAGCACGAACGTGCGATGGCGGAACAGTTCGAGCGGGACGATCGGCTCGGCCGCGAGCCGTTCTTCGTAGATGAAGCCGCCGATCGCGACGAGGCCGAGCACGAGCGTCATCCACAGTTGCGGCGACGTCCACGGCAGCAGCGAGCCGCCTTCGCTGGTGAACAGGATCACGCAGGTGAGGGCCGTCGCGAGGAACGCGGCGCCCATGTAGTCGATCCGGTGCTTCACGTGCGCGCTGTGCGGCCGGAACGCGATGCCGATCACGGCGAGCGCGAGAAAACCGAGCGGCAGGTTGATCGTGAAGATCCAGCGCCACGACAGATGCTCGACCAGGAAGCCGCCGAGCAGCGGGCCGACGATCGTCGCGAGGCCGTACACGCCGCCGAACATCCCCTGGTAGCGCGCCCGGCGATCGGGCGGGACCAGATCGCCGATCGCGGCCATCGTGACGACCATCAGGCCGCCGCCGCCGAGCCCCTGCAGCGCGCGCAGCACGATCAGCTGCGTCATGTCCTGCGCGACGCCGCACAGCGCGGAACCGGCGAGGAACAGCACGATCGCGGCCTGCAGCACGATCTTGCGGCCGTACAGGTCGCCGAGCTTGCCGTACAGCGGCAGCACGACGGTGGACGACAGCAGGTACGCGGTGACGACCCACGACAACTGGTCGAGCCCGCCGAGCTCGCCGACGATCGTCGGCAGCGCGGTCGACACGATCGTCTGGTCGAGCGCGGACAGCAGCATGACGAGCAGCAGCGCGGCGACGATCAGCCCGGTCGGCGCGTCGCGGCGGGCCGTCTCGGCGGCCGGCGGAGTAAGGAGGGTGTCGGTTGTCATCGAGATATCTGCCATGGCAGGGAATTGGTCGAAATATAACGACCAGTGATTGACTAGTCAATTTCTGCCCAGCCTCGATATGTTGCAGCCGTAACAGGAGATTGCCGGTGCGAAAAATTGATCGGGATCAGACAGAAAGCGGGGCCGGACTCAAGTTTTCTGCAGGCAAACCGTAATCCAGAGTGCCGCGGACCGATTGCCGCGGCACTTTTCATCGCTCACGTCCCGTCATGAACCTGAACGCCCTGTTTTCCCGTTTCTCGATCCGTACGCGGATTTTCTCCACGCTCGGTCTCGTCGCCGCGCTGCTCGTCGTGTCGGGGCTGATCGGCCTCGCCGGCATGCAAAGCTCGAACCGCGCGCTCGACGAGGCCTATACGCAGCAACTGGCGGCGAAGACTGCGTTGTCCGCGGCGAGCCTGAACCTGACGATCGTGCGTACGACGCTCGACCGCGCGCTGCTGCATCCGGAAGCGCCGGAAGTGCCCGATCTCGTCAAGAAGGCCGAGAACTATCTCGCGAAGGCTGACGCCGCGTGGCGCGGCTACGCGGCGATGCCGCACGACGGCGACGAAGGCCCGCTCGCGAGCCGTCTCGACGCCGCGCGCCAGGCGCTGATCGGGCAGGCGCTGAAGCCGCTGATCGACGCGATCCGCGACGGCCGGCGCGACGAGGCCGACCGCTTGCTGATGCAGGTCGCGCCGCCGCTGTCGGTCGCGCTCACGCAGGCGACCGATGCGCTCGATGCTTACCAGGCGGCGCGCGGCAAGGATGTCTACGACACCGCGCAGACCTATTACGGCTGGATGCGCGCCGGCGCGATCGCGGGCATCGCGTTCGGCCTGGCCGCGTGCCTCGGCTGCGCGATCGGCCTGCATTACGCGATCACGCAGCCGGTGAACCGGCTGCTGTCGCATTTCCGCCGACTGTCGGACGGCGACCTGACGTCGGAAGTGCGCTGGTCGTCGCGCGACGAGATGGCCGAACTGGTCGAGGGCGTGACGGGCATGCAGCGCAGCCTCGCGGACACGGTGCGCCAGGTCAGCCAGGGTTCGGAAGCGATCTCGACGGCGACGCACCAGATCGCGGCCGGCAACACCGATCTTTCGCAGCGCACCGAGGAACAGGCGTCCGCGCTGCAGGAGACGGCCGCGAGCATGGAGCAACTGACCGCGACCGTGAAGCAGAACGCCGACCATGCGCTCGAGGCGCAGGCGTGCGCGGACAGCGCGAGCGAGATCGCGACGCGCGGCGCGACGGTGGTCGGCGAGGTGATCGGCACGATGAACGAGATCGACCAGAGCTCGCAGAAGGTCGCCGACATCATCGGCACGATCGAGGGGATCGCGTTCCAGACCAACATCCTCGCGCTGAATGCGGCGGTCGAAGCCGCGCGCGCGGGCGAGCAGGGCCGCGGCTTCGCGGTGGTCGCGGGCGAGGTGCGCACGCTCGCGCAACGCTCGGCGTCCGCCGCGAAGGAGATCCGCACGCTGATCGGCGAATCGGTCGAGCGCGTCGCGAACGGCTCGCGGCTCGTCGGCGTGGCCGGCGCGACGATGCAGGACATCCAGCAGGCGATCGGGCGCGTGACGGGGATCATGACCGAGATCGCGGCCGCGTCGAACGAGCAGCGCGACGGGATCGAGCAGGTGAACCGCGCGGTGTCGCAGATGGATCAGGTGTCGCAGCAGAATGCGGCGCTCGTCGAGCAGGCCGCGGCTGCGGCGTCGTCGCTGGAGGAGCAGGCTGACGGGTTGCGTCGTGCGGTGGGGGCGTTCCGGGTAGCTTGATCGATAACGGGCGGCGACGCGGCGGGCACTCGCCTGCCGGCTGCCCGCCCGTTGCGTCAACCCGCCGCGAGCTGCCCAGCCGCCCGCGACGACGCGACGATCAGCAGCTTCATCGTCGCGCGCGTCGCGCCGACGAACAGCTTGCGCGCAGCACGCGCGTCGAGCGTGTCGAAGTCGACTTCGGTGAGGATCACGCACGGCGCCGACTGGCCCTTGAAGCGGTAGATCGAATCGAGCAGCACATCGCCCTCGCGATATTCGGGGTTGCCGAACAGGTCGTACTTGCCGGTGAAGCTCTTGACCCGGTGCGGGCCGAGCTGGTCGAGCGGCGCGAGCACCGAGCCATCGCGGCCGCGATACGACAGCACCGCGATGTCCTGCTTGCGGAAGCCGAGCGACAGCGCGTGCGTGATCGCGCGCTTGGTCGCGTCGATGCAGGCTTGCGCCAATGCGTCGCCCGACATGCCTACTTCCCCGTATGCCGACACCGACGGATCGGACCCGTCGAACGGGCTGCCCGAGCGCAGCTCGGTCGCAAGCGGCTCGACGCGCCCGACGACGTCGCGCACGAAGTCGAGCAGGTCGCGCGGGCTGCGGTAGTTCGTCAGTGCCTTTAGCGTCACCCAGCCGGGCAGCGCGACGGGCTCGCGCATGTACAGGTTCTGCAGCGGATCTTCGAGCCACCACCACGCGCCGTCCGGCGCCAGCAAACGCTCCAGTGCGGCCGCCCACGGCGCATGGAAATCCTGCCCCTCGTCGACGACCAGCACGTCGAAGCGCCAGCGTTCGGCGATCGGCGCCTGTGCGAAGCGCGCCTCGAGGCGCTCGAATTCGCCGGGCACCTGGAAGTCGGGCGTATAGCCGCCGTCGCGCGCGACCCAGTCGCACAGTTGGTGGTAGTTCGCGATCTTCGCGCCGGGCGGCGCGATGCGCGCGATGTAGTCGGCGAGCGGCCGGTTGAAGCACACGTAGAGCACGCGCTTGCCGGCCGCGACCGCATCGCGCATCGCCTGCACCGCGAGCTGCGTCTTGCCCGAGCCGGCCGTGCCGGTGACGCGCAGCCGGAACGGCGCGAATTCGAGCTGGCGCGCCCACGCGGCGAGGCCGCCCGACAGCCGCGTGACGAGCGTGCCGGCCTGCCCGACGAGCGCGCTCGTGTCAGGCGTGAGCGCGAGCTCGTCCGCGAGGAAATGGTGGAGCTTCGGCGCGTTCGGGAGACGTTCGTCGTCCTCGGGCAGGATCTGCAGGATCACCTGCGCGAGCTGCGCCTTGCGCGACGCGTCGACGATGCGGTCGGCCGCGACGCCGGCGATCGATGCCTGGCGGATCGAGTAGTCGGGGCAGTACAGCAGCGCCTCGACGCCGTAGACGCCCGCGCCGAGCGCGGCTGTCAGGCGCCGGTGCAGCGTTTCCTGCGTGCGCGCGAGCTGGATCGCGACGTTGCGCTCGGTCTGCAGGTAGACCTTCACGAGCCCCTTCGGCGTTTCGCGCAGGAAGCCGGCCTTCTGCTCGATCAGCAGCACGCGGCCGGCGGGGCTCACGACGACGAACGCGGCCTCGCCGAACACCGAGAAGGCCTGGTCGGCGCGCGTCCAGTGCACGCCGTGGTACACGGTGTAGGTGTCGGGCAGCACGTGTTCGAGCGCGGCGAGCGTTTCGCGCTCGCGTTCGGCCGCGCCGGTCGCGGCGAGGCTTTTCCAGTCGTCGGGAATGAGGCGGGCCATGGAGTCGGGCGGCGTAGGCGTGAACAGGTGCGGCTATTGTACTGAGGAACCTGTTCACGGCCGCACGGACGCTGGCCGTCCGGGAGAGGGGCGGAGGCGGGCGGAAGCTACCCGCGCGCGAGCCGTTTCGCGAGATCGGCGCTGAGGATCGCCATGCGCGCGGGTTTTTCGTAGCAGACGACGTCGAACGTGCGGATCACTTCGCTGATGTCGACTTCGCTCGCGCGGCCGGTGAGCAGGTCGCCCGTCAGCACGAAAATCGGCGCGCCCGGGTTGTCGGACGTACGCACCGCCTTGATCGCGGTCGCGGCCGTGCCGTCGTCGAACAGCCATTCGGTGAGCACCGCATCGAAAGCCTGGCCCTGCAGCGCGTCGACGAACGGCGCGAGGCCGTCGAACGCGGCCGTCGCGAAACCTTGCCGTTCGAGATAGCGGCACAGCTCGGTCGCGCTGACGCGATCGGGATCGATCACGGCGACGACGAGCTTGTCGCTCTCCGCGCGGCGCGGATAGATTTCGATCTTGTGCACGTCGTACGCGTTCTGGTACAGCACGCCCGTGTGGCGCAGCACGCGCCAGCGGCCGTTCTGTTCGTACGCGACGAACTCGGGGCGCGCGCCGGCTTCGAGCGGCGCGCCGATCCATGCGGTGCACGGAATCTCGGCGACGCCCGCGTAAAGTACGGCTTCCTGCGAACAGGCGCCGACCATGCCGGGGTCGAGCGTTTGCGCGCCGAACAGCTGGGCGGCGGGTTCGCCGTACGCTTCGGCAACTTTCTTGATCTGCGCGAGCGTCCAGGGGCTGCTGCCGCGCAGTTTGCGGTGGCCTTGCGAGAAACTCAGGTCGAGGATGCGGCACAGCTCGGTGGTCTGCTGGCGCTTGCCGATGCCGTTGCGGGTCATCAGCTCGCGCACGCGCTCGGCGACCGCGAGGGAATCCGTGGTGATTGCTTCAGTGGTCATGCTACGGGAACGGATCGTGACGTTCAGAACGACGCCTTGCGGCAGTCTCGACGGACAGTCTTCATGACGTCCAATGGCGAGCCGACCGGCCACGCGCGGAAAAGATAACTTTACCGCAAAATGGTCGTCATTCAGTGTCGCGAAAGGTGCGTTTGTGTGAAAGGTGTGTCACGACGTTACCGCGAGCGGCCGTATCTCGAATGTATTGACGCCTGACAGGAAGCAATGACGACAACCTATCCGCTGCACGATGCATTGACCCGCGCCGAAACGGCGCTTCCGGCCGAAGCCGACGTCGTGATCGCCGGCGCCGGCATCATGGGCTGCGCGGCCGCGTACTACCTGGGCCTGCGCGGCCTGAAGGCCGTCGTGCTCGACAAGTCGCGCATCGCCGGACAGCAGTCGACACGCGCGTGGGGCTTCGTGCGGCAGCAGGGGCGCGAAGCCGCCGAAGTGCCGCTGATGATGGCCGGCATGCGGATCTGGGAGGGGTTAGAGGAAACCCTCGGTTTCGATCTCGAATGGCGGCAGGGCGGCTGTCTCTATATTGCGGACAACGAAACGGACTGGGCGTCGTTCAACGCGTGGCTCTCCGTCGCGCGCGAGCACGGTCTCGATACGCGCACGCTGACGCGCGCGCAGATCGACGAGCGCGTCAGCGGCCTTTCGCCGCAGGCGCGCACGCTCGGCGGGCTGTATACCGCGACCGACGGGCAGGCCGAGCCGCGCCGCGTGGCCGCGGCGTTCGCCGCGCGTGCAACCGAGGCAGGTGCGCGCTTCTTCGAAGGCTGCGGCGTGACGGCGATCGAGACGGCCGGCGGCGCGGTCGTCGGCGTCGCGACCGAGCGCGGCACGATCCGCACGCGGCGCGTGATCTGCGCGGCCGGCGCGACCAGTTTCAGGCTGCTCGACGGCGTCGGCATCCGGCTGCCGCAGCAGGCCGTGCGCGGCACCTGCATGCGCACCAACGTGGTGCCGCCGGTATCGGCGTCGACGGTGTGGGGGCACGGCCTCGGCATCCGGCAGCGCAAGAACGGCGCGATCAATCTCGCCGACGACATGCAGGTCGACGTCGACCTGACGCTCGGCCACCTGCGCGGGTTGAGCCTGTTCTGGCCGGAGTTCTGGTCGCAGCGCGACAAATTCCGGCTGCACGTGAATTCGGCCGCGTGGCGCGATGTGCTTGCGCGCATCAACGGCGCGGCCGGGCCGATCGAGCCGCGCGATCCGCAGCCGCAGCCGAATCGCGCGCATGCGCCGCGCGCGCTCGCGAAGCTCAAGGCGATCTTCCCCGCGCTGAAGGACGCGCAGATCGTCGAGGCATGGGCCGGCCTGATCGACGTGCTGCCCGACGGCATTCCGGTGATCGATGCGCCGGGCGCGCCGTCGGGGCTCGCGATCGCGACGGGGTTCTGCGGTCACGGTTTCGCGATGGGGCCGATCGTCGGCCGGCTGCTCGCCGAATGGATCGACACGGGTGCGCCGTCGCTCGACCTGTCGGCGTTTCGTGCGCAGCGTTTCGTCGACGGGACGATGGTGCGGCCGCGCAGCATGCTGTAACGGACGAATCGATGCGATGGCGTCGGGCCGGATCGCTGCCTTCCCGTCGTAGAATCGAGCCCGCATCCTTCAGGAGATTCCCCGTTGGCCTCGCCTTCCGCCCAGCGCCGTTCGTTGCGCTCACGCCTGCGTCGCGCCCGCAACCCGTGGCAGGCGCCGCGTGCGCGCATGCTGTTCACGCGTCCCGCGACGTCGCCGCGGCGCACGCTGCTGTTTCGTGTCGGTGCGGTCGCGCTGTTGTGCATGCTCGCGTTCCTCGTGCTGTATCTCGATCGCGACGGCCTGCGCGATTCGACCAAGAGCACGCCGATGACCGTCGCCGATCTCGTGTACTTCACGATGGTCACGGTCGCGACGGTCGGCTACGGCGACATCGTGCCCGTCACCGCGCGCGCCCGCCTGATCGATGCGTTCTTCATCGTGCCGATCCGCATCGTCATCTGGTTCATTTTCCTGGGCACGGCGTATCAGTTCGTGATCCAGCGCGTCATCGAGGAATTCCGCATGAAACGCCTGCAAAAGCAATTGTCCGATCACATCGTCGTGTGCGGTTACGGCCTGTCGGGGTCGATCGCCGTGCGCGAGCTGCTCGAGAGCGGCGTCGATGCCGCGACGATCATCGTGATCGATGCGCAGCAGCAGGCGCTCGAGGCCGCGACGTCGCTCGGCGTGACGGGGCTGCTCGGCGATCCCGCGCACGAGGATCTGCTCCAGCAGGCCCAGGTGCGCGCGGCGAAGGCCGTGATCATCTCGGTGACCGACGATCCGACCGCGATCCTGCTGACGCTGTCGGTGCGCAGCATCGCGCCCGACACGAAGATCGTCGTGCGGATCCAGGAGAACCTGTACCAGCGGCAACTGCGGCAGGCCGGTGCGGACGTGATCGTGTCGTCGACGAAGATCGGCGCGTTGCTGCTCGCGGATGCGGTGCATAGCCGCTATATCGTGCCGTTCGTGAACGACATGCTGTCGACCCGCGGGCGCGCGACGCTGATCGAACGCGAGGCGCTGCCGCACGAGATCGGCTGCATGACGAATGTCGTGCCGGGCGCGATCGTGGTCGGGCTCGATCGCTGCGGGAAGATCCAGTCGTTTTATGAAGATCCGCCATGCCGGATCGAGGCGGGGGACACGCTGGTCGTGATTCAGTCGGCGCGGATTCCGGATCCGGATGCTTGAGGATGTTTGTTTTTGTAGAGCATGGATATTTAGGTATGCGATCCGTTTGCGACGTCCTTGTCTGGAAGTAGGCTTCTTTTAACGCCGCCCCGCGGAGTTCGGGGCCGGCGGGCATCACCCAACGCATGAGTGCAGCGTAGCCGTCGACGGTCGTGGCAAGCGGCAACGTTGCGAACAGCCGGACGAGGTAGCGGTGCGGCTCGACATCGTTCGCTTTGCAGGTATCGACGAGGGAGTACAGGTTGACTGGCCCGCGCGCCGGCGACCGTATCGGAGAACATCGTTTGACGGTGTCAATCACGCTGTTTGAATCGAATTTCAAGTCAATTGCCTGTTATTTATCGCAGGGCTTGTCGAATTGTAATTTCGCCATGCAGGATTGAAAACAAAATCAAATCAAATCCCCTAAATATTGAGTTTAATGTTCGCGCTCGCGCGCGCGACATGAAGATTGTTAATGAGATTGACTTTGAAAACGCTGTGTACTACCTTGTCGTCTCGATGAGTTTGCAGTTCAAGAAGATTTAAAATATCGCCAGAGGGTCGCTTCATTATTGCAATGTTCCGTTGAAGAACTCCCGGAGTCTATCGGTCGGCGTTTTGGTGCGCGCCGTTCTGGTGTGCATTTCCCGTTTTTCAATTCGCTAAACAGTGCAGAGGCCGGTGGCCGGGCAACGCAGTTTGTGGCTTGCTGGTACCGGTTCACTCATAAAAATTATTCAAAAATCAATAATCTGAGAGATATCAAAAGCAAAATTGCCGGGTGATGTGACACTGACATCATCGACAAGCCCGATTCCACGGAGCGCTGGCGAGTGCCTGACGTCTTGCCGGTATCTTGTTTTTGTTGCAAAAACGCTTTTGTCAGGATGCGTCGTAAAACGATCGAATCCGAAATTTTTTTATTGCGCGAAAGTTGCCGGCGCAAAGCAAACAAGGCACCTCTGTATGAGTTGACTTGCGGGGTCGATGCGCCAGTTGCAAATGAATAAGAGATGGAAGGGGCTTTGCACCGATGTGTATTCGTATCCGTGTTCATCGAAATATCCCGTGTTTTTCCGTGGCAGCGAGGCGCCGGGGCGTGCACGGCGTCACCTATGGCCGGATGCACGGGCACCGCGGCGCACATGTCCATTGAACCGAATTTCGGGAAGAGAGGGGCCCAGTGACTCATTCGCTTGATTCATTTGCAGAGCAAAAGCTCGCGGAACTGAGCGCAGCGAACTTGCGTCGCGTCCTCACGGAAACGGATCGAAGTGAAGGGATCTGGATCCGCCGGGACGGACGCCGGTTGCTTTCGTTCTCGTGCAACGACTACCTCAATCTCACCCAGCATCCGGCGGTGAAGGAAGCGGCGATCGCCGCGATTCGCCGCTATGGGGCCGGTGCCGGCGCGTCGCGGCTCGTGACGGGCAATCACCCGTTGTTCGCCGATCTCGAAGCGCGGCTCGCCGGCCTGATGGGCACGGAGGCCGCCTGCGTGTTCGGCTCGGGCTACCTCGCCAACTCGGGCATCGTTCCGGCCCTCGTCGGCAAGGAGGACCTGATCCTCATCGACGAACTGGCGCACGGCTGCCTGTGGGCGGGCGCGCAGTTGTCGCGCGGCCGGACCGTCGCGTTCCGGCATAACGACCTCGCCCACGTCGAGGCGCTGCTGGACGAGCACCGGCGCGCACATGGCAAAGCGATCCTGTTGACCGATGGCGTGTTCTCGCAGGACGGCGACATCGCGCCGCTCGAGGCGCTGGTCGCGCTTGGCGATCGTTTCGACACATGGGTGATGTCCGACGACGCGCACGGCATCGGTGTGGTGGGGCAAGGGCGCGGCGCGACCTTCGCGACCGGGCGCGACGCGCGCGTACCCCTGAAGATGGGCACGCTAGGCAAGGCGGTGGGCAGCTACGGCGGCTACCTTGCGGCGTCGACCCCAGTGATCGACCTGATCCGCAACCGCGCGCGTACCTATGGGCTGACGACGGGCCAACCCCCGGCGACGGTCGCGGCGACCATCGCGTCGCTCGAGATCATCGCGACCGATCCGGCGCTGGTCGGACGGCCGCTCGCGAAAGCGAAGGCGTTCGCGGCGTCGCTGGGCATCCCGGAGCCGCAGACGCCGATCGTGCCGATCATCATCGGCGACGAGAGGGCCACGCTGGACGCATCGCGCATGCTTGCCGACGAAGGCTTCTTCGTGACCGCGATCCGTCCGCCCACGGTGCCGCGCGGCACGGCCCGCCTGCGCGTCCTGATCACCGCGGGCCATCCCGACGACGAGATCGAGCGCCTCGCGACGGTGATCCGGCAGCGCGTTGCGCGCGCGGACGCGCCGGCCGGCAGCTGATCATCCGCAGTCGTGCGTGCGGCGGGCGCGGCGCGCCCGGCAGTGCTGCTTCCTGTCGGCCGCCTCGGGGTCGCGTGGAGCGGCCGATTCATGGAGAAGACATGAGGGTATCTGGAGAGAAGGGGCACGCGCTCGTCATAGGCGCGGGCGTGGCCGGCCTGACGACAGCGCTGTGCCTGCACGCGCGCGGCATCCGCGTGACGGTCGTCGGCGAGAAATTCGCGCCGAACATCACGTCCGTGGTGGCCGGCGCCCTGTGGGAATGGCCGCCCGCCGTCTGCGGCTATCACGACGACGAGGTTTCGCTGGAGCGCTCGAAGCACTGGTGCATGGTGTCGTTCCGCACGTTCGAGACGCTCGCGGCCGATCCGGCGACGGGCGTCTACATCCGCCCGGTCAATTTCTATTTCCGCAACAGGATCGAGGAGCACGCGCTCCATCTCGAGAAGATGAACGAGATCCGCGAGCACGTGCCGGGCTTCCGGCGCGACCCGTCGCTGATCCGCGAGAACGGCGTGAATCCGGACATCGGACTCGTCGACGCGTATTGCCATCTCGCGCCGATGGTCGATACGGACGTCTACATGGCCTGGCTGCTGGGCCAGGTGATCGCAAAGGGCATCCGGGTCGTCCAGCAGCGGATCGAAGGCGACCTGCAGGCGAACGAGGCGCGCCTGAAGGCGGACTTCGGCGTCGATGCGATCGTCAACTGCGCGGGCCTCGGGGCGGCCGAACTGAGCGGCGAGCCGATGTATCCGCTGCGCGGCGCCGTGATCCGCCTCGTGAACGACGGCAGCAAGATGCCGCGCCTTGATCAGGCGCACTGCGTGTCTCATGACCACGTGACGGGCGTCGACGAGATCGTGTTCCTCGTGCCGCGCGGCGAGGACCGCATCGTGCTCGGCGCGATCGCGGAAGCCGACGAATGGAGCACCGACATCGGGTTCGACAATCACGAGCCGATCCGGCGGATGTACCGGCGTGGCATCGAGTTCATGCCCGCACTCGCGAACGTCGAGATCGATCCGGACGAGCCGGTGCGGGCCGGGCTGCGGCCGTTCAGGCACGGCAACGTGCGGCTCGAAGCAGTGCCGGGCACACACATCCTGCACAACTACGCGCACGGTGGGGCCGGTGTGACGTTGTCGTGGGGATGCGCGCTCGAGGCTGCGGAACGGGTCGAGCAGATGCTGTCGGCCGGGTCGGCCGGCATCGAGCAGGATGGCCGTCGGGGCGCGCGCGCCGACGACGTGCCGGCCGGGGCTTGATCATGCGCGCGATCGTATGTGAAGCCTATGACGGCACCGGGGCGCTCGCGCTGCGGGACGTGACGCCGGCGCCGCTCGGGGCGGGCGAGGCGCGGGTCGACGTGCATGCGTGCGGCATCAATTTCGCGGACACGCTGATCGTCGAGGGGCGCTACCAGACCAAGCCGGCGTTGCCGTTCGTGCCGGGTTTCGAAATCGCGGGCACGGTCGTCGAGACGGCGCCCGGCGTGACGTCGGTGTCGGTCGGCGAGCGAGTCATGGGCATCCTCGCGTGGGGCGGCTTCGCGGACGAGGTCGTGCTGCCTGCCGCAAACCTGTTCAGGATACCGGCGTCGATGGATTTCACGACCGGCGCAGGCTTCGCCATCGCCTACGGCACGTCGTACGGCGCGCTCACGTGGCGCGCGAAGCTGCAGGCGGGCGAGACGCTGCTGGTGCACGGCGCGGGCAGCGGCACCGGCCTGACCGCTGTCGAAGTGGGCCGGGCGCTCGGTGCCACGGTGATCGCGGTGGCGAGCTCGGAGGACAAGCGGGCGGCCGCCCGTCGCCACGGCGCGCACCACGTGATCGAGGTCGGCCGGGACGATTTCCGCGAACAGGTGAAGGCGCTGACCGGCGGGAAGGGCGTGAACGTCGTGTACGACCCGGTCGGCGGGGCCGCGTTCGACACCAGCCTGCGGGTGGTCGCGCCCGAGGCGCGCATCGTCGTCATCGGTTTCGCGAGCGGCGAGATCCCGCGCGTGCCGGCGAACCTGCTGCTGGTCAAGAACTGCGACGTGATGGGTTTCTACTGGGGGCACTACCGGGCGAACCGGCCGGACTGGGTGCGCAAGGCGTTCGCCACGCTGTTCGGCTGGTTCGAGGCCGGCAAGCTCGCACCGCACGTGTCGCGCGTCATGGAACTGTCGGAGGCGGCGGACGCAATCGAGCTGCTGCGCCAGCGCAAGGTGGCCGGAAAGGTGGTGCTGAGCACCGGGCGGAACTGACTGCCGTCCGATTTTCATTTCAATCAACGGAATCGTTCACATGAGTCATGACACGTCGTCGGACGGCGTTCGCGCGTGCGCAGGCGGGCGGAGCGCCGACGCGGCCGTCCGGCACGACTGGACGCACGAACAGATAGCGGCGCTGTTCGCCGCGCCGCTGACGGATCTCCTGTACGACGCGCAGACGATCCAGCGCCGCTTCCATGCGGGACGTCCGCTGCAGATTTCGCAGCTGCTGTCGATCAAGACCGGCGGATGTCCGGAAGACTGCGGCTATTGCAGCCAGTCGGTGCATGCCGACACGATGCTGCCGGCCAGCAAGCTGATGGATCTCGATGCGGTGCTGGCTGCCGCGGCGTCCGCGAAGGCGGCCGGCGTGCAGCGGTTCTGCATGGGCGCGGCGTGGCGCAGCCCGCGCGAGCGGGATCTCGAGCGCGTGTGCGACATGGTCAAGGGCGTGAAGGCGCTCGGCCTCGAGACCTGCGTGACGCTCGGCATGCTGACCGGGCCGCAGGCCGAGCGGCTGGCGGAAGCCGGGCTGGATTTCTACAACCACAACATCGACACCGGGCCGGCGTATTACCCGACGGTGGCGAGTACGCGCACGCTCGACGATCGCCTCGAGACCCTCGATCACGTGCGCGGCGCGGGCCTCAAGGTGTGCTGCGGCGGCATTGTCGGCATGGGCGAGACCCGCGACGACCGCATCGGCATGCTGCAGACCCTCGCGAACCTGCCGGTCCATCCCGAGTCCGTGCCGATCAACTCGCTGATGCGGATTCCCGGCACCGCGCTGGCCGACGCCGACGGCGTCGACGGGCTGGAGTTCGTTCGCACCATCGCGGTCGCGCGGATCCTGATGCCGGAATCGGTGGTCCGCCTGTCGGCCGGCCGGGAGCACATGAGCGACGAACTGCAGGCGCTGTGCTTCCTGGCCGGCGCCGGATCGGTATTCGTCGGCGACCGGCTGTTGACGACCCCGAACCCGACGCTCGAGCGGGACGAGCATCTGATTACGAGACTGGGCGCGCGCTGACCCGGCGTCCGTGTCGACCCGACACCATTCGAATCACTTTACGAGGGGCCGTCATGCATGTCCTTGGGATTAGCGGGCTGGACCGCGCCATTGCGTTTCGCGAGCAGCACTACCCGGATATCCAGCGCCGTGAATTGCGCATCACGCAAGGGCTGGACGCTGCCGCGGCGCTCGTCGGCCCGGACGGCATCGTCGGCGCGGCGGCGGAAGAGCGCTTCACGGGTCACAAGGGCACCGAGCGCTTTCCGGCCGGCGCGATCGACGCGGTGCTGGCCCAGGCGGGCCTGCGGCTCGACCAGGTCGATCGCATCGCGCACGGCTTTGCCTACGATGCTGTCGCCGCATCGCTGGCGCAGTCGGGCGATGCACGCGTGGAGTTCGAGCAGGTCCAGTCGCGCGACGCGCAATTGAGCGTGCTGCGCGAACGCTGGGGCGACGGGCCGTGGGACGAGAAGTTCGTACAGGTGCCTCACCATCTCGCGCACGCGGCCAGCGCCTACTACCCGAGCGGCATGGACGACGCGCTGGTGTTCGTCTCCGACGGAATGGGCGAGACCGAGAGCGCGTCGATCTGGACCGGCCGCAACGGCCGCCTCACCCGGGTCGCGAGCGTGTCGCACCGGCATTCGCTCGGCGTGCTGTACGGGCTGTTCACGCTGCACCTCGGGTTCCGTTTCAACTCGGGCGAATACAAGGTGATGGGACTCGCGCCGTATGGCGATCCGCGCCCGTACTTCGCGAAGCTGAGCGAGCTGGTGCGCCTGCAGGAAGATGGCTTCTACACGATTCCGGTCCTTCAGTTGAACGAGACGCCGCTCGAGATGGCGACCTATCGCGCGTCGTCGCGCGTCATCGAGGAACTGTTCGGCAAGCCGCGCCTGCCGGACGAGCCGATCACCCAGGCTCACATGGATCTCGCGGCCGCGCTGCAGGCCGTGCTGCAGAACACGACGCTGCATACGCTGCGGACCTTCAAGGCGAGCACCGGCGCGCGCCACCTGTGCATGGCGGGCGGCGTCGCGCTCAACTGCACCGCGAACGGCGTCGTGCTGCGCAGCCGGCTGTTCAGGCGCACCTTCGTGCAGCCCGCTTCGGGCGACGACGGCACGGCGCTCGGCGCGGCGCTCTACGTGCAGAGCGAGCACGACCCGGATGCGGTGATGCAGCCGATGAGCATGCCGTTCTGGGGCACGCACGAGGACGACGGCGCGATCCGCGCGGCGCTCGACAAGCCGTGGCTCGACGTGCGCCGCTTCGACGACGCGGCGGAACTGGCGAGCGCGACGGCGGACCTGCTCGCGCGCGAGCAGATCGTCGGCTGGTTCCAGGGCGCGATGGAATTCGGTCCGCGCGCGCTCGGCAATCGCAGCATCCTCGCCGATCCGCGCTCGCCGTCGATGCGCGCGCGCGTCAACGCGCTGGTGAAGAAGCGCGAGGATTTCCGGCCGTTCGCGCCGGCCGTGCTGGCCCATCGCGCGCCGGAATTCTTCGACGTCAGGGCGGGCGAAGTGGATACCTTCGCGCACATGCTTTACGTGACCGGCGTGAAGGCCGCGCACCGGGACGCGTTGCCGGCCGTCACGCATTGCGACGGCTCCGCGCGGGTGCAGACGGTGTTCGCCGACCGCAACCCGCGCTTTTATCAGTTGCTCGAAGCGTTCGAGCATGCGGCGGGCATCCCGATCCTGCTGAACACCTCGTTCAACGTGCGCGGCCAGCCGATCGTTCGCACCGCGGAGGAGGCCGTCGAGACGTTCCGCGAAGCGCGCCTCGACGCGCTGGTGATCGGTAATTACCTGGCAGTGCTGAAGGCTTGAAGATAACGACGACACGACCATGAACGCACACACGACGACGCCCGCGACGCACGCGCCCGTACCGCTCGACCTGCCGCGCGACTATCCCGCGCCGGTCACGCCCCGCTACCGCAGGATGCGTCACGACATGCCCGTGCCCGCCGCGGCGGCGGAGGCGGCCGGCAAGCGCGCTCGACAGGACGGCTACGCGGAGACGACACTCTGGCTCGCGGGGCTCGGCATGACGCTCGCCCGCTACGCGGACCAGCGCAGCGTGCCGCTCGACCTGATCACGCAGGCCGACGCGCAGGACGAACCGGCGCGCACGCGACTGACGCTCGACGTCGCGCCGGAGGCGCCGGCCGATGCGTTGCTGCGCGCGACCCGTGGCGCGCTCGACCAGCGCGCGCTGCACGACGCCGAGCGCGTGCCTGCTCCCGTGACGGTGTCGTTCGCCGGCTTGCCCGCCGATCTTCCCGAGGCGGCGTTGTCCGAGGCGGCGCTGGATGACGCCGACGCGCTGTTCGTCGACAGCGAGCTCAATTTCATGCTGATCCGCCGCGCGGAGGGCCTGTCGCTCGAATGCGAGTACGACGAGGATCGCTACGAAGCCGCGACGATCGCAGGCATGCTGACGAGCTGGCTTGGTGCGGCCACGGCGCTGTCGGACGCGGAGGCCGCGCCGGTCGGCGAGCTGCCGCTGTGGCCGGCGCCTGCGCTTGCCGCGTGGTGCGACACGCTGCGCGGCCCGGTGGCGGAGATCCCCGATCTGACGGTCAGCGCGTTGATCCGGGCGGCCGCCGCGCGCACGCCGGACGCGATCGCGGTCGAGACGGCGACGCAGCGGCTGAGCTATCGCGAACTGCTGCAGCGGGCGGCGCGGGTCGCCCGCGAGATTCGCGCGCAAGGCGTTCAGCCGGGCGAGCGCGTGGCGGTGTGCGTGGAGCGTCGCGTCGATTTGCTCGGCGCGCTGCTCGGCGTGATGACGGCCGGCTGCGCGTACGTCCCGCTGGACCCCGGTTACCCGGCCGCGAGACGCGATTTCATCCTCGAGAACGCCGACGTCCGGCTCGTGATCGCCGAGGCGGCGGCCGACGGTGCGCCGGCGCGTCCGCAGGT
Organism: Burkholderia sp. FW306-1C-G01B; assembly: GCF_058781685.1. NCBI lineage: Bacteria > Pseudomonadati > Pseudomonadota > Betaproteobacteria > Burkholderiales > Burkholderiaceae > Burkholderia > Burkholderia sp. FW306-1C-G01B. The sequence goes on along the minus strand of NZ_JBYSWZ010000009.1, from coordinate 215,373 downwards.
GGCGCTGGACACGCTGCTGGAAGGCGCGCCTGGCGACGGCGCGGGCACTGATTTCAGCGATGACGATCCGTCCGCGATCGCCTACGTGATCTACACGTCGGGTTCGACGGGGCAGCCCAAGGGCGTGCGCGTCGCGCATCGCGCGGCCGTCAACCTGCTGCTCGCGATGCACGAGCGCAGCGGCCTGCAGGCCGGCGAGACGTGGCTGGCCGTGACCACGCCGATGTTCGACATCGCGTTCGCGGAGCTGTTCGTGCCGCTCGTCGCCGGCGGGCGCGTGTGGCTTGCGAGCCGCGACGAAACGGCGGACCCGCTGGCGCTGGCGAGCCGGATCGACGCGGCGCAGGCACGCGTGCTGCAAGCAACGCCGGCCACCTGGCGGATGCTGGTCGCCGCGCAATGGCGCGGCAAGCCCGACCTGACCGCCGTGTGCGGCGGCGAAGCGCTCGACGAACCGCTCGCTCGCGCGCTGCGGCCGCTGGTGGGCCGCCTGTGCAACGTCTACGGGCCGACGGAGGCAACCGTGTGGGCGACCTGGCACGAAGTCCGGGATCACGGTTTCGTGGCGATCGGCGCGCCGCTGCGCAACGTGCACCTGCATATCCTCGACGCGCATGGCGCACCGGTGCCGCCCGGCGTGGCGGGCGAGCTGTATATCGGCGGCGCGGGCCTTGCCGACGGCTACCACGGCCGCGATTCGCTGACGCGGGAGCGTTTCGTCGAAGCGACGCTCGACGGTGGCCGCAAGGTTCGGCTGTATCGCACCGGCGACCTGGTGCGGGCGAGCGCGAGCGGCGCGATCCGCTGGCTCGCGCGGCTCGACAACCAGGTGAAGCTACGCGGCTTCCGGATCGAGCTGGGCGACGTCGAGGCCGCGTTGACCGCGCTGCCGGGCGTACGCCAGGCGGTTGCCATCGTCGAGCGCGTCGACGAGCAAGACCAGCGGCTCGTCGCCTACGTGGTGCACGACGACGGCGCAGCCACGGACCGCTCGGCGTCATGGCGCGACGCGTTGCGCCGCACGCTGCCCGACTACATGATGCCGGCGGCGTTCGTGTCCATCGAGCGGGTGCCGCTGACCGACAACGGCAAGGTCGACCGCAACGCGCTGCCGGCGCTCGCACGTGCGGCGTCGCCCGCGCCGCAGGCCGCGGCGGCCGGATCGACGCTCGAACGCGTGCAGGCGATCTGGCGGGACGTGCTGCGCACGCCCGAGGTGGGCGTCGACGTCAATTTCTTCGATCTCGGCGGCCATTCGATGCTGCTGCTGCAGATGCAGCAGAAGATCGAGCAGGCGTTCGGGATGCGCGTGCCGCGCGTCGAGTTCTTCCGCAATCCGACGGTGGCCGGGCTGGCCGCCCATCTCGACGCGCACGGCCAGCCGGCCGGCGCCGCCGGCCGGCCGCGCAGACGCAGCCGGGGCGAGACGCCGGCGCGCTCGGCGAGCGTCGCGGTGGTGGGGATCGGGGTGCGGGTGCCGGGCGCGTCGAGCGTCGACGCGTTCTGGCGCAACCTGCGCGAAGGCGTCGAATCGCGCACGGAATTCAGCGAAGCCGAGCTGCGCGCGGCCGGCGTCTCGCCCGCGCTGCTCGCCGATCCGAACTACGTGCGCGCGGGCTTCGTGCTCGACGACATCGACGCGTTCGACGCGACCTTCTTCGGCATGAGCCCGCGCGAAGCCGAGCTGCTCGATCCGCAGCAGCGGATCTTCCTCGAATGCGCGTGGCAGGCGCTCGAGGATGCGGGCGTCGATCCGCAGAAGGAGGGCGACGGGATCGGCGTATTTGCGGGCACGGACGCGAGCGGCTATCACAAGTCGGTTCTCGCGTCGCTCGAATCGGACTCGGCGCCCGCGGCGGCTTTCCAGATCCGCATCAGCAACGAGAAGGATCACCTGCCGACGCGCGTCAGCTACCGTCTGAACCTGCGCGGCCCGAGCGTCAACGTGCAGACGGCCTGCTCGACTTCGCTGGTCGCCGTGCATCTGGCCGCGCAAAGCCTGCTGCGCGGCGAGTGTGACGCGGCGCTCGCCGGCGGTGTCAGCATCCACGTTCCGCATCGCGTCGGCTACCTGTACCAGGAAGGGATGGTCGCGTCGCCGGACGGCCACTGCCGCGCCTTCGACCGGCAGGGCGCGGGCACGGTGTTCGGCAGCGGAGCCGGCGTGGTCTTGCTGAAGCGGCTCGACGACGCGCTCACGGCCGGGGACCGCATCTACGCGGTGGTGAAGGGGACCGCGATCAACAACGACGGCTCGGGCAAGGTCGGGTACACCGCGCCGAGCGTCGACGGCCAGGCGGCAGCGATCATGGAGGCGCACGCGGCGGCCGGCATCGATCCGCGTGCGATCGGCTACGTCGAGGCGCACGGCACGGCGACGCCGCTCGGCGATCCGATCGAGATCGCCGCGCTGACGCAGGCATTCCGCGCGTCGACCGCGGACACCGGCTTCTGCGCGATCGGCTCGGTCAAGACCAACATCGGACACCTCGATCAGGCGGCGGGCGTCGCCGGGCTGATCAAGGCGGTCCTCACGGTATTTCACGGCGAGATCCCGCCGAGCCTGCACTGCACGCAGACCAATCCGGACATTCCGTTCGACGCAAGCCCGTTCTTCGTCAATACGCAGCTGCGCGCGTGGCGCCCCGAGGGCGGCGTGCGGGTGGCCGGCGTGAGTTCGATCGGGATCGGCGGCACGAATGCGCACGCGATTCTGGAATCGGCGCCGGAGGTGGCGCGCGAAGCGGCGGTCGCGGGTCGCGGCGCGCAGGTGCTGACGCTGTCGGCGCGCAGCGAGGAGGCATTGCGCGCGCTGTCGACGCGCTATGCGTCGTTCGTGGAGCAGGGCTCGGCGGATCTGGCATCGATCTGCTACACGGCGAACACGGGACGCAGCGCGTTCGAGCAGCGCGCTGCGTGGGTCGTGCGCGAGCGCTCGGAGCTGGTGTCGCGGCTGCGCGCATTCGGCGAGGGCGGCGAGCAGCCGGCGCTGCTGCGCGGGGTGTACCGGAACCGCCGGCCGCGGGTGGCGATGCTGTTCACGGGGCAGGGCTCGCAATACGCGGGGATGGGCCGTGAGCTATACGAGCGCGAGCCGGTGTTCCGGGCGGCGCTGGACGACTGCGCGAGGCTGCTGGAAGGCGAGCTGGAGGTGGGGCTGCTGGAGGTGCTGTTCGGGGCGTCGACGGCGCTGCTGGACCGCACGGACTACACGCAGCCGGCGCTGTTCGCGCTGGGGTATGCGCTGCGCCGGACGTGGGAGGAGTGGGGCGTGACGCCGCAGGTGGTGATGGGTCACAGCCTGGGCGAGTACATGGCGGCGCAGGCGGCGGGGGTGCTGACGCTGGAAGCGGGGCTGAAGCTGGTGGCGAGCCGTGGGCGGCTGATGCAGGGCCGTTGCGAAGGCGGGGCGATGCTGTCGGTGATGCTGGATGCGGCGACGCTGCGCGAGCGGCTGGCGGAGCAGGGCGGCGGGCTGGTGATCGCCGCGTTGAACGGGCCGTCGCAGCAGGTGGTGGCGGGGACGTCGGCGCAGATCGAGGCGCTGCGTGCGCGGCTGGCGCAGGACGGGGTGCGCACGGATCTGCTGCCGGGCTCGCACGCGTTTCACTCGCCGCTGGTGGAGCCGATGCTGGAGGCGTACGAGGAGGTGCTGAAGGCGACGCGGCTGTCGGTGCCGCAACTGCCGCTGGTGTCGAACGTGAGCGGCGCGATGGCGGGCGCGGAAGTGGGGACGGCGGGGTATTGGGTCGAGCATACGCGCGCGCCGGTGCGGTTCGGCGTGGGGATCGAGGCGCTGGCGGCGCAGGGCGTGGATGTGGTGCTGGAGATCGGAGCGCGTCCGACGCTGACGGCGCTGGCGCGTCAGACGCTGGGGCTGGACAGCGAGGTGGTGTTGCTGGCGAGCCTGCGCCCCGGACGCGGAGAGGTGGAGCAGATGCTGGAGAGCGCGGCGGCGCTGTACGTGCGCGGCGCGGCGCTGGACTGGGCAGCGTTGCATCGCGTCGACCGGCCGGTCAAGGTCGCGTTGCCGGCCTATCCGTTCCAGCGCAAGCGCCATTGGGTCGATGCGAGCCAGCACGCCGATGCGTCCGCGCACCGGCACGCGGCGTCCGACGAAGGCGGCCTGCACACGCTGCTCGGCCGGCGCCTGAAGCTGCCGCGCTCGGCCGAGGTGCGCTTCGAGGCCGAATTCCGCCCGGACTGGCCCGCCTACGTGGACCACCATCGCCTGTTCGGCGCGATGGTCGTGCCCGGCGCGTCGCACATCGCAATGTTCCTGGCCGCAGCCGAGGCGGTCTACGGCGAAGCCGGCTGCGTCGTCGACGAAATCCTGTTCCTGCGGCCGTTCGTGATGCCCGAGGCGGGACGGCGCACGGTGCAGATCGTGATGCGGCCGGCGGCGGCCGGCCAGTCGCACGCGATCGAGATGGTCACGCTCGCGCCGCAACGCGATCCCGCCGACGACGCGGCGTGGACCCTCCACGTCGAGGCGCGCAGCATTCGCGGCCCGCGCGCGTTGCCGCCGGCCCCGGACGCATCGGAGCTGGACGCGGTCAAGGCGCGCTGTGCGGACTACCTGTCGGGCGCCGACTTCTATTCGAAAGTGTGGATTCCCGGCATGGACACGGGCAATTCGTTCCGCTGGATCGACGAGATCTGGCGGGGCGACGCGGAGGCGCTGTGCCGCACGCGCCTGCCGGCGCTGCTCGAACCGATCGACGGGCCGTTCCACGCCGGCCTCGTCGAATCCGGCTTCCAGCTGCTCAACAGCTGCTGGCAGTTCGCGACCGAGGAGCTGCTCAAGACCGACTACATCTACGTGCCGTTCAGCATCGACAGCTATCGCCTGTACGGACGCCCCGCGACCGACCGGCTGTGGGTCCATGCGCGGATCGTCCGGCAGGGCGAGGGCGAGGAGAACGGCGTGACCGCGGATATCCGGGTGTTCGAGGATTCGGGGCGCGTGATCGCGCACGTGCGCGGCTTCGAGGTGCGCCGCCTGCATCGGGGCGCGGTGCACGCGCTGTTGCAGGGCGACGGAACGGATCGCCTGTTCGCGACCCGCTGGCAGCGCCTCGACGACCTGGCGACACCGCCGCTGCCGGCCGACGACTGCGTGCTGGTCGTCGGCGACGGCGCGGGAACCGGCGCGGCGCTGGCTGCCCGGCTGCGCGGCGCGGGAGTGCGCTGCGTGCAGGTCGATGCGGCATCGCACGCCGGCGACGACCTGACCGTGCCGCTGGCCGATCCGGCGAGCGAGGCGGCATGGCGCGAAGCGCTGCGCGCGGTCGCGGCGCGTGCGGGCAAGGGCACGCTGCATGTCGTGGACCTGCGCGCACTGGACCTCGGTGCCGAGGCCGACACGCCGGCCGACCCGCTCGCGGTCCAGGAGCGGCTGTGCGGCGGCGCGCTCGCGCTCGTCGGCGCGCTGGCGCAGGTCGGCAGGCCGGCCCGCGTGAGCTTCGTCACCCGCGGCGCGCAGGAGCCGGGCGGCACGCTGAACGTCGAGCGCGCGACACAGGCGACGCTGGCCGGGCTTGCGCGCGTGGTCGCGGCCGAGCATCCGGAATGGCGTTGCCGCACGATCGACCTGGATCCCGCGACGGCCGACCCGGCCGCGGCGCTGGCGCCGCTGCTGCACGCCGCGCCGGACGAACTGCAGCTCGCGATCCGCGACGGCGCGGTGCATGTTGCCCGCCTTGCGCGCGCGAAGCCGGCCCGCCGGGACGCGCCGCCGCTGGAGCCGAACGGCAGCTACCTGATCACGGGCGGGCTCGGCGGGCTGGGCTTGCGCCTTGCGCAGCAGCTCGCGCAGGCCGGCGTGAAGCGGCTCGTGCTGATGTCGCGCGGCACCCCTGACGCCGCCGCGGCCGCCGCGATCGACGCGCTGCGCAAGCAGGGCTGCACGGTCGAGCTGGCCCGCTGCGACGTCGCCGATCTCGCGGCGCTGCGCGCCGCATGGCACGAGACCGTGCTGTCCGGCCCGCTGCCGCTGAAGGGCATCTTCCACGCGGCCGGCGCGCTGCGCGACGGAGTGCTGGGCGGCCAGTCGTGGGCGGAGTTCGCGGTGCCGTTCCACGCGAAGGTCGCGGGCGCGCTCAACCTGCATGCGCTGAGCCTCGACGCGCCGCTCGACTGCTTCGTCTGCTTCTCGTCGATCAGCGCGCTGTTCGGCACCGCCGGGCAGGGCAACTACGCGGCGGCGAACGCGTACCTCGACGCGCTCGCCGGCGCCCGCCGCACGCTCGGGCTGCCGGCCACGAGCATCCAGTGGGGGCCGTTCGCCGAGGTCGGGATGGCGGCCGCGCTCGATCGCGCGCATCGCGACAAGACGGCCGCGCGCGGTCTGCAGGCGCTGTCGCCGGACGAACTCCTCAAGTACGTCGAAGCGGCGCGGCGCGCCGACGTGGCCACGGTCGTGATCGGCAACGACGACTGGCAGCGCTATGCGCAGACCGAACCGTCCGAGGGCGTGTGCAAGCTGCTCGCCGACTGGTTCCCGAAGGAGGCGGCCGACGCCGCGCCCGTCGCGACCCACGACGTGCGCGACCGCTTCGACGCGCTGGCGCTGCCGGCCCTGCACGACGCGCTGGCGACCTATCTGCAGGCGCAGATCGCGGTGATGCTCGGCCGCACCGCCGAGGAGGTCGCGCCAACCCGCGGCTTCCTGGAGCTCGGGCTGGATTCGCTGGCCGCCGTCGAGTTTCGCAGCAAGGTGCAGCGCGACCTGCGGCTGTCGTTGCCCGCGACCTTCGCGTTCGACTACGGCAACGTCGAGCTCGGCGCCGACTTCTTGTTCGAGCGGCTGAAGGCGGAACGCGTGCCGGCGGCGGACGAGCCGGTGCCGGCGGCCGGGGCCGGAAATCCGGGGCAGGCGGCGGGGCAGGCGGCGGGACAGCCGGCGGACGAGGCGGCGGACGAGGCGGCGGACGACGTCGACGCGGAACTGGCGCGCCTCGAGGCGTCGCTGCGCCGTTGAGCATCACGCGCACAGACACGGGGACATCAAGGTGACTACAACGCAGCAACGGATCGCGCAGGCGCTCAAGCTCGCACGGGAGCGGGTCGAGGCACTCGAGCGGGCCCAGCGCCAGCCGCTCGCGATCGTCGGCATCGGCTGCCGCTTTCCGCGCGACGTCGCGGGCCCGGACGCGTTCTGGGACGTGCTGTCGAACGGCCGGGACGTGACGACGGAGATTCCGGCGGACCGCTGGGACGTCGAGCACTTCTTCGATCCCGATCCGGAGGTGCCGGGCAAGATGTACGTGCGGCGCGGCGGCTTCCTGGACGCGGTGGACGGCTTCGACCCGGCGTTCTTCGGCATCTCGGAGCGCGAGGCCGTGTCCCTCGATCCGCAGCAGCGGCTCTTGCTGGAAGTGGGCTGGGAAGCGCTCGAACATGCCGGGATCGCGCCGAGCGCGGTGCGGGGCGCGTCGTGCGGCGTCTTCATGGGCGTGAGCTGGCACGACTACGAGCGGCTCGCGTTCGGTCGCGACGCGCGGCGCGTCGATGCGTACGCGGGGCTCGGCAACACGCCGAGCATCGCGGCAGGCCGGCTCGCCTACGTGCTCGGCGTCGAGGGGCCGACGATGCTCGTCGACACGGCATGCTCGGCCAGCCTGGTCGCGGTCCACGAGGCGTGCCAGAGCCTGCGCATGGGCGAATGCGACATGGCGCTCGCGGGCGGCGTCGCGTTGATGCTGTCGCCGCTGTCCACGGTGTTCTGCTGCAAGATTCGGGCGCTGTCGCCGACCGGCCGCTGCCACACGTTCGACGCGGCGGCCGACGGCTATCTGCGCGGCGAAGGGGCCGGCGTGGTCGTGCTGAAGCGGCTCGACGACGCGCGCGCGAACGGCGACCGAATCCTGGCCGTGATTCGCGGCACGGCCATCAACCATGACGGCGCGAGCAGCGGGCTGACCGTGCCGAACGGCCGGGCGCAGGAGCGCCTGCTGGAAGCCGCGCTGAAGGATGCCGGCGTCGAGGCCGGCGCGATCGGCTACGTCGAGGCGCACGGCACGGGCACGCCGCTCGGCGACCCGATCGAGCTGGCCGCGCTGTCGAAGGTGTACGGGCGCGGGCGCACCGCGCAGCGGCCGCTGCTGGTTGGCTCGGTGAAAACCAACATCGGCCATCTGGAAGCCGCCGCGGGCATCGCGGGGCTGATCAAGTCGGTGCTGATGCTGCAGCACCAGCGGGTACCCGCGAGCCTCAACTTCACGGATCCGAACCCCCGCTTCGACTGGGCGAGCAGCGGGCTGGCGGTGCCGACGCGCCTGACGGAAAACGACGCGCCGCTGAAGATGATCGGCGTGAGTTCGTTCGGTTTCAGCGGCACGAATGCGCACGCGATTCTGGAATCGGCGCCGGAGGTGGCGCGCGAAGCGGCGGTCGCGGGCCGCGGCGCGCAGGTGCTGACGCTGTCGGCGCGCAGCGAGGAGGCATTGCGCGCGCTGTCGACGCGCTACGCGTCGTTCGTGGAGCAGGGCTCGGCGGATCTGGCGTCGATCTGCTACACGGCGAACACGGGACGCAGCGCGTTCGAGCAGCGCGCTGCGTGGGTCGTGCGCGAGCGCTCGGAGCTGGTGTCGCGGCTGCGCGCATTCGGCGAGGGCGGCGAGCAGCCGGCGCTGCTGCGCGGGGTGTACCGGAACCGCCGGCCGCGGGTGGCGATGCTGTTCACGGGCCAGGGCTCGCAATACGCGGGGATGGGCCGTGAGCTATACGAGCGCGAGCCGGTGTTCCGGGCGGCGCTGGACGATTGCGCGAGGCTGCTGGAAGGCGAGCTGGAGGTGGGGCTGCTGGAGGTGCTGTTCGGGGCGTCGACGGCGCTGCTGGACCGCACGGACTACACGCAGCCGGCGCTGTTCGCGCTGGGGTATGCGCTGCGCCGGACGTGGGAGGAGTGGGGTGTGACGCCGCAGGTGGTGATGGGTCACAGCCTGGGCGAGTACATGGCGGCGCAGGCGGCGGGGGTGCTGACGCTGGAGGCGGGGCTGAAGCTGGTGGCGAGCCGTGGGCGGCTGATGCAGGGCCGTTGCGAAGGCGGGGCGATGCTGTCGGTGATGCTGGATGCGGCGACGCTGCGCGAGCGGCTGGCGGAGCAGGGCGGCGGGCTGGTGATCGCCGCGCTGAACGGGCCGTCGCAGCAGGTGGTGGCGGGGACGTCGGCGCAGATCGAGGAGCTGCGTGCGCGGCTGGCGCAGGACGGGGTGCGCACGGATCTGCTGCCGGGCTCGCACGCGTTTCACTCGCCGCTGGTGGAGCCGATGCTGGAGGCGTACGAGGAGGTGCTGAAGGCGACGCGGCTGTCGGTGCCGCAACTGCCGCTGGTGTCGAACGTGAGCGGCGCGATGGCGGGCGCGGAAGTGGGGACGGCGGGGTATTGGGTCGAGCATACGCGCGCGCCGGTGCGGTTCGGCGTGGGGATCGAGGCGCTGGCGGCGCAGGGCGTGGATGTGGTGCTGGAGATCGGAGCGCGTCCGACGCTGACGGCGCTGGCGCGTCAGACGCTGGGGCTGGACAGCGAGATGGTGTTGCTGGCGAGCCTGCGCCCCGGACGCGGAGAGGTTGAGCAGATGCTGGAGAGCGCGGCGGCGCTGTACGTGCGCGGCGCGGCGCTGGACTGGGCAGCGTTGCATCGCGTCGACCGGCCGGTCAAGGTCGCGTTGCCGACCTATCCGTTCCAGCGCAAGCGCTACTGGGTCGAACCGGACGATGCCGAGACCGCGCGCGGTGCGCCTGGCGTCGCGGTGTCCGGGCTCGGCGCGCGGGTCGACGTCGCGGACGGCACGATCGTGTTCGAGCAGCGTTGCAGCGCGCGCAGCCACGCGTTCCTGCGCGACCACCGGTTGTCCGGAGCGATCCTGGTGCCGGGCAGCTTCTACCTGAGCCTCGCGCTCGAAGCGTGCGACGCGTTGGGCGACGGCGTCGCGACGGGCGTGCGCGACATGGTGTTGAGCGCGCCGCTGCGCCTCGCCGAGGACGAGACCCGGGTGATCCAGCTGGTCGTCTCCGCGCCGGCGAACGGTGCGCGCCGCTTCGCGATCCACAGCCGGGGCGACGCCGCGCGCGCAGAAGCGGGCTGGACCGAGCATGCGCGTGGCGAGCTGGCGCCGGTCGCGCGCGAAGCCGGAGCGCCGCCGTTCGACGCCGCCGACGACGCGCTCGTCGGGCACCTGGGCGGCGCCGCGCTGCGCGCGCAATTCGCGCGGCGCGGGCTCGGCTACGGCGGCAGTTTCCAGGCGCTCGCAGACGTGCGTCACGGCGCGCATCGCGCCGAGGCGACCCTGGTCGACCAGGGGACGACCAACGGGCTCGCGGTGCATCCCGGCCTGCTCGACGCCGCGCTACAGGCGAGCGCCGCGTGCCTCGTCTATCAACTGCGCGACGGGGCCTTCGTGCCGCTCGCGTTCGACGAGGTCGTGCTGTCGCGCGGTACCCGGCCGTTCGCCGCGTCGCGGCTGGCCGTCTGGCTGGACCGCGATGGCGACGCGCAGCCGGACACGATCCGTGCGACGCTGCGCCTTTTCACGGACGACGGCGCGCCGGTGATGGAGGTGCGCGGCATGACGCTGCGCCGCCTCGCGGAGCCGGCGCTCGACGTGGTGCCCGAGGCGGCGGAGCCGACCGAGCACGCGATCGAATGGACGCCGGTCGACGCAGCCGTCGGGCCGGAGGATCCGGCGGGCGTCTGGCTGCTCGTCGGCACGCCCGCGCGCTGCGCCGCGCTCGAGGCAAGGTTCGCGCGCGGCGGCGCCGGCATGACGTTCGTGCGCGTCGACGAGGCGGCGGGGCGCGACGCGATCGCCGACGCGTTGCGCGACGCGCCCGGCCCGTTGCGGGGCGCGCTGCGCGTCGTGCCGGAGCTGGACGTCGCGGCCGGCAGCGCGGTGATCGCCGGCGTGGCCGCGCGCGTCGGCGCATTGGCCGTCGCGCTCGCCGCGGCGCCGCTGGCGCCGGGGTTCAAGCTCTGGCTCGTGACCGCGGGCGCGTGGTCGCCGGCCGACGATCCGGAGCCGGGCGTCCCGGCGGCCGGCGCGATCGCGGCGCTGGGGCGCACGCTCGCGGTCGAGTACCCGGACCTGCGCTGCACCAACGTCGACCTGGCGCGCGGCCTGCCGGACGACGCGGCGGCGGACGCGCTGTGGCCGGAGCTGTGGCGCACCGACGGCGAGACCGATGTGTGCCTGCGTGCGCGCCGCTACGCGTTGCGGCTGCGGATGGCTGCCGGCGACGACAGCCTGGCCGTGCCGTCCGCGGCGTCGTACCGGCTCGCGGCGGCGGCAGACGGCCGGCTGGAGTCGCTGGCGCTGGCCGCCTGCGCGACGCCGGGGCCGGAACGCGGGGAGGTCGCGATCGCGGTGCGCGCCGCCGGCCTCAATTTCCGCGACGTACTGCGCGTGCTCGGCAAGCTGCCGGCGAGCGCGAACGGCATCGGCGGCGAGTTGAGCGGTGTGGTTACCGCGATCGGCGATGGCGTGACGACGCTGCGGGTCGGCGACCGCGTGATGGCGATGGCCGACGGGAGCTTTGCGTCGCATGCGGTCGTCGACGCCCGCTACGTGGCGCGGATGCCCGACGACTGGTCGTTCGAGGCGGCGGCCACCGTGCCCGTCGCCTTCCTGACCGCGCACCATGCGCTGACGACGCTCGGCGGTCTCGCGCGCGGCCAGCGCATCCTGATTCACGCCGCCGCCACGGGCGTCGGCCTCGCGGCGGTCCAGCTGGCGCAACGCATGGGCGTGCAGGTGTTCGCCACCGCGAGCGCGGGCAAGCGCGGTGTGCTGGAGCGGCTGGGCGTCGAGCATCGCTTCGATTCGCGCAGCCTGGGATTTGCCGACGAGATTCTCGCGAGAACCGGCGGCCGCGGCGTCGACGCCGTGCTCAACGCGCTGACCGGCGACTTCATCCCGGAAAGCCTGCGCGCGCTGTGCCCGTCGGGTGTCTTCCTGGAAATGGGCAAGGCGGAGATCTGGCCGCCGGCGCGCGTCGCCGCGCATCATCCGGGCGCGCGCTACCTGCCGTTCGACATCGCCGACGTGCCGGGCGACCGGATCGAGGCGCTGTTCAGCGAGCTGCAGGCGATGTTCGCGCGCGGCGAGCTGCAGCCGCTGCCGCGCACGGTCCATCCGCTGCGCGCCGCTCGCACGGCGTTCCGCACGATGGCGCAGGGCCGTCACGTGGGCAAGGTCGTGCTGCGCGTCGCCGACGACGACGCCGATGCGTTGCCGGCCGGCGCGACCTACCTCGTCACCGGCGCAAGCGGCGCGCTCGGCCGGGAAGCCGTGCAATGGTTGGTCGAGCGCGGCGCCAGGCACCTGATGCTGGCCTCGCGCACCCGCAACGCGGCGCTCGACGCGCTGCTCGAACACCTGTCGGCGCGCGGCGTGCGGTGCGGCTGGACGCCTGCCGACGTCGGCGTCGAGGCGGATGTCGATAGCCTGTTCGCCGCGCTCGCGGACGGCTGGCCGCCGCTGCGGGGCGTACTGCACGCCGCCGGCACGCTCGACGACGCGCCGCTGAGCGAGCTCGACGAGATGCGCTACGGCCGCGTGATCGCGCCCAAGGCGGACGGTGCACGCTGGATTCACGAGCGGACCGCGCGGGCGCCGCTGGACTTCTTCGTCGTCTACTCGTCGATCGCGTCGACGCTCGGCGCAGCGGGCCAGGGCAACTACGCGGCGGCCAATGGCTATCTCGACGCGCTGGTCCAGCACCGCCGCCGCCTCGGCCTGCCGGCCCTTGCCGTCAACTGGGGCGGCTGGAGCGGCGCCGGCATGGCGGGCTCGATGGAGGCCCCCGCGCTGCGCCGGCTGCGCGCACAAGGCCAGTTCCTGCTGAAGCCGGCGAGCGGCATGGCCAGCCTCGCGCGGCTGCTGCGCGCCCCCGACAGCCAGGTCGCGGTGATCGCGGCCGATTGGGCGACGCTCGCGCAGGCGCGCGTCGTGCGCCCGTCGCTGCTGGCGGACGTCGTGCGCCCGCCGGCCGCATCGTCGCCGGCCGCCGCCGCGCCGGAGCGCGACGTCGATCCGCGCGCGCTGGTCGAGCAGGCGGTGCGCAAGGTGACCGGCACCCGGCCGTCGACGCGGCTCGACGTGCGGATGTCGTTGCGCGACCTGGGCCTCGATTCGTTGATGGCGATGGAACTGCGCAATGAGCTATGCGCGCTCACGGGCCGGCGCCTCGCGCCGACGATCGCGTTCGACTACCCGAGCATCGAGGCGCTTGCCGCGCATCTCGCAGCGCTGGCGGGCGACGACGACAAGACGGACAAGACGGACAAGACGGACAAGACGGACAAGACGGACAAGACGGACAAGACGGACAAGACGGACAAGACGGGCGCAGCGCCCGCGCCGGCCGCGCGGACCGACCTGTCCGCGGACGAACTGGTCGCCCGGCTCGAACGGGAAATCTCTGCATTGGAAGGACATCTGTGATGACGGCAATGGGTGCTGATGCTTCGCTGTTGCGCGCGCTGTCGGCGCTCGAACGCAGCCGGCTCAAGCTGGAGGCGGTCGAGCGCGAGCGCTCGGAGCCGATCGCGATCGTCGGGGCGGCTTGCCGGCTGCCGGGCGGCGTCGTCGATCTCGACAGTTATTGGGCGCTGCTGGCAAGCGGCGGTGATGCGGTATCCGGGCTGCCTGAGGCGCGCTGGAACGCCCCGGGCCTGTTCGACCGGAATCGCAATGCGGCGGGCAAGGTATACAGCGACGCGATGGCCGTGCTGGACGGCGCGGACCGTTTCGATCCGGCCGCGTTCGGCCTCTCCGCGCGGGAGGCGGAGCGCATGGAGCCGCAGCAGCGCCAACTGCTCGAAGTGTCGTACGAGGCGCTCGACCACGCGGGGCTGGACATCGACGGCTTGCGTGGCAGCGACACCGCCGTCTACGTCGGGATCTGCGCGAACGATTTCGTGCACCGGTTCGCGACCGAGTCCGCCGACACCTACTCGGCAACCGGCGCGTCGCTCGCCACCGCGTCCGGGCGGCTCGCTTACACGTTCGGCTTCCAGGGGCCGGCGCTCAGCATCGACACCGCCTGCTCGTCGTCGCTGGTCGCGCTGCACCTGGCATGCCAGGCGCTGCGCAAGGGCGAGACGCGCATCGCGCTCGCGGGCGGCGTGCACGTGAGCGCCGGCCCGGAATCCTCGGTGGCGCTCGCGAAGCTCAATGCGCTGTCGCCGAGCGGGCGGTGCCGCGCGTTCTCGGCGGACGCGGACGGCTACGTGCGCGGCGAAGGTTGCGTCGTACTGGTCCTGAAGCGGCTGGGCGATGCGCTGCGGGATGGCGATCGGATCCTCGCGTCGGTGCGCGAGACGGCGCTCAACCAGGATGGGCGCAGCAACGGGCTGACCGCGCCGAACCGGCTCGCGCAGACCGAGCTGCTGCGCGCGTGCCTGTCGCGCGCGAAACTGAGCCCGAGCGACGTCGGCTACCTGGAGGCGCACGGCACCGGGACCGAGCTGGGCGATCCGATCGAACTCTCCGCTGCTGCGGCGGCCTACGGCATCGATCGCGCGTCACCGCTGTGGGTCGGCTCCGCGAAGACCAACATCGGTCACCTCGAAGCGGGCGCGGGACTGGCCGGGCTGCTGCGCGCGGTGCTCGCGCTGCGGCACGCGACGATTCCGCCGAACCTGCACCTGAACGGACTCAATCCGCATTTCGACTGGGAGGCCGAGCGGCTGCAGGTGCCGACGGTGCCCACGCCGTTTCCGCTCAACCCGTCCGGCAGCCGGATCGCGGGCGTCAGCTCGTTCGGCTTCAGCGGCACGAACGCGCACGCGCTCATCGAGCAGCCGCCGTCGCCCGCCGCGGCCGCGGCGCCCCTGCCCGGCGACGCGGATGCCGTGTTCCTGAGCGCCGCGTCGGAGGCGGGGCTGCGCGACCAGGCGCGGCGCTTCGCGCGCCGTCTCGCCGATGCGCCCGCGCAGTGGCGCGAGCTCTGCCACACGGCACGCGCGCGGCGCAATCCGGGCGCGCTGCGCATCGCGGTCGCGGGCTGCGACGCGGCCGAACTCGCGGCGCAACTGAACGCGTTCGCGGACGGCGCGGCGCCGGCGGAGGTCATGCGCGGCGAGCGGCTGCCCGGCGAGCGCGGCGTCGTCGCGGTGTTTTCCGGGCAAGGCGCGCAATGGGTCGGGATGGGGCGCGAACTGATCGCGACGAGCTCCGCGTTCGCGCGTGGATTCGACGCGTGCGCGCAGGCGGTCGAGCGCCATTCGGGGCGCGCGATGCGCGACGCGCTCGCCGCCGGCGAAGCGGCCTTCGCGGCGCTCGACGCGGCCACCGTCCAGCCGCTGCTGTTCTCGGTCGCGGTTGCGCTGGCCGCCCACCTGCGGGCGCTCGGCGTGCGCTTCGACGCGGTCGTCGGGCAGAGCATGGGCGAGGTGAGCGCGGCGGCCGTCGCCGGCGCGCTGTCGATCGACGATGCCGCGCGCATCATGTGCGAGCGCAGCCGCCTCGGCGTCTCGGCAAAGGGTGGTGCGATGGCGATGCTCGCGATGAGCCGCGCGGAAGTCGAGGCGCAGGTCGCGGCCGAAGGCCGGGCCGTGACCCTCGCCGCGTGCAACGGGCCGGCGTCGACGCTCGTGTCCGGCGAGGAAGCCGAGATCGATGCGCTCGTCGGCACGTGGCAGGCGCGCGGCGTGTTCTGCCGCAGGCTGCGGGTCGACTACGCGTCGCACAGCGCGTTCATGGAGCCGCTGCTCGCGCCGCTGAAGGCCGGAGTGGCCGCCATTTCGCCGCGCGCGGCGGAGATCCCGCTGTATTCGACGGTGACGGCCGACGAGATCGACGGCGCGACGCTGACGCCCGACTACTGGGCCGCCAATCTGCGGCAACCGGTGCTGCTCTACCCGACGCTCGAAAAACTGATCGCGCGCGGCTACCGGCTGTTCCTGGAAATCTCGCCCCGTCCGGCGCTGAGCGCCTCCATCGAGGATGCGCTGGCACAGGCGGGCGTCGACGGCTGCGTCGCATGCGCGATGAACGACGATGCCCCGCAGGCACGCACGGCGCTGCTGGCCGCCGGCCGGTTGTTCGCGCACGGCGCGCGCCTCGACGTCGAGCGCGCGCCCGGCCGGGTGGCCGAGATTCCGCCGCGCAGCTGGGAGCACGTCGAGTTTCCGCTGCCCGCCTATCGGCGCGCGGCGGGCGCGGACGGGCACACCGACGCGATCCTCGGCGCCGCGCGCGCGATCGCGTGCCAGGCCGGCACCCTGGTGGCCGACGGCTGGCTGAGCGTCGGGCATCCGCTCGTCGCGCAGCATCGCATCGACGGCAGCGCGCTGCTGCCTGGCACGGGGTTCCTGCGGCTGGCGCTGCAGGCCGCGCTGGCGCGCTGGCCGGACCAGGATCTGGCGGTCACCGACGTCGTGTTCCGGCAAGTGCTGGCATTGCCTGACGAGGCGACCGAGCCGCGGCCGCTGCAGCTCGTGCTGGTCGACGAATCGCCCGACGCGGCCGGCTGGCGCGTGAGCAGTCGCGACAGCGAGCGCGACGACCGCTGGGTCGAGCATGCGGGCGGCCGCGTGACCCGCGTGACCCGCGCGAGCGGCCCGGCGGACGACGGCGCGCAGCCGGGGTTCGCCGACGCGCAGGCGCGCATGCGCGACGAGGTGGACGGCGCGACGCTGTATGACGCGCTCGACGGGATGGGGCTGCAATACGGCCCGCGGTTTCGCTGCGTCGAGCGGCTCTGGTGGGCGGACGATGCGTTCGTCGCGAGGCTGGCCGACGGCGGCGCCGCGCAGCCGGACGCATTCAACCTCGATGCATGCCTGCACGGGCTGGCGTGGCTCGGCTTCCGGCACGGCGAGCCGGCCCGGGTGCCGGTCTCCGTCGAACGGGCGACGATCGCCGCCGGCGCGGGCGCGCCCGCCTGGGTGCACGGGGTGCGCGCGCTCGACGGCGACGCGTCGACGGCTGATCTGGTCGTGTGGGACGCGGCGGGCCGCGTGGTGGCGCGAATCGTCGGGCTGCGCGCGCTGAGCCCCGAGCGCGCCGACGCGGCGCTGCCCGCGCAGGGTCGCTGGCTGCATGGCCAGGCATGGATCGAGCAGCCGTTGCCGGCCGAGACGCAAGCCGCGCCGCGCGATTGGCTGATCGTGGCCGCCTGCCGCGACGCATCCGGCGCGTGGCTGGAGCGGCTGCGGGCGCGGCTCGGCGGCGCTGCGCTGCTGCACTGGAGGCCCGACGACGGCATGCCGTTTCCGGCGGTCGCATTGCGCGCGTGGGCGGAATCGGACGGACACGGCACGCGCTCGATCGTCTGGATCGGCGACAGCGTCGAGCGTGCGCTCGCGGGCGACGCTGGCGGCGATCCGGCGATGCAGGCGAGCATCGATGCGCTCCGCCTCGTGCAGGCCGTCCTTGCCGCGTTCGACGGCCGCGAGGCGCCGCGCCTGAGCTTCGTGTCGGCCGGCGCGCAGGCCGTCGCCGGCCAGTCCGCGCCGGCCCGGGCGGCACTGGGCGATGCCGGCCTCTGGGGGCTGGCGCGCGCGCTGTCGGCGGAGCACGCGGAATGGCACGTGCGGTGCATCGATGTCGATCCGTGCGACGCGCACGCGCAGGCGGAGCGGCTGGCCGACGAGCTTGCCGGCGGGTCCGCCGAAACGGAAGTCGCGCTGCGCGCGGCGCGCTGGGTCGGCAGGCTGGCGCGCCGGCCGCTCGGCGAAGAGCGCGAGCCGGGCAGCCGGCTGGCCGGCGAACCCTATCGCGTCGAGATCGACCGGCCGGGCGTGCTGGGTTCGATGAAGCTGCGGGCGACGCCGCGCGTCGAACCGCGGGCCGGCGAGGTGGAAATCGAGATCGACGCGGCCGCGCTCAATTTCGCGGACGTGATGCGTGCGATGGGCTTCTTCCTCGCCGACGACGAGCGCTCGGTCGCACTCGGCAGCGAATGCGCCGGGATCGTGTCGCGCGTCGGCCCGGGCGTGTCGACCGTGGCGGTCGGGCAGCGGGTGGTCGCGATCGGCGCGCACTGCTTCGCGAGCCACGCGTGCGTCGACGCGGCGCTGGTGGCGCCGCAGCCCGACACGCTGTCGGCGGCGCAGGCGGCCGCGTTGCCGATCGCATCGATGACCGCGTGGTACGCGCTGAAGGAGGTCGCGTCGCTGCGCGCGGGGCAGCGCGTGCTGATCCATTCGGCGACGGGCGGCACGGGGCTGGCGGCCGTGCAGCTCGCGCTGTCGCTCGGCGCGGAGGTGATCGCGACGGCCGGCAGCGAAGCCAAGCGCCAGTTGCTGCGCGAGCTCGGCGTGCGGCACGTGTTCGATTCGCGCAACGCGACGTTCGAGCGCGCGACGCTCGACGCGACCGGCGGGCGCGGGGTCGACGTGGTGCTCAATTCGCTCGCGGGCGCGGCGATCGAGCAGAACCTGCGGGTGCTGGCCGCCGACGGCTGGTTCCTCGAGCTGGGCAAGCGAGACATCTACGAGGACGGCCGGCTGTCGATGCGCCACTTCAAGAAGCGGCTCCGCTTCGTGGCGATCGACCTGGGCGGCTTGCAGCGGGAACGGCCCGAGCAGTTCGCCGCGCTGTTCCGGCGGGTGCTGGACGCGTTCGCGCAGGGCGAGCTCGCGTCGCTGCCGACCACGGTGCTGCCGGTGTCCCGCGCCGCCGACGCGTTCCGGCAGATGGCGGCGGCGCAGCACGTCGGCAAGCTGGCGCTGGCCATGCAGGACCCCGATCTCGTCGTCGCCGAGCCGGGCGGGCCGGCGCCGCTGCTGCGCGGCACCCACCTGATCACGGGCGGCACCGGCGGCCTCGGCGCGGCGCTCGCCGGCTGGCTGGTCGCGAACGGCGCGCGGCGGATCGTCCTGATGGGGCGCTCGGCCGCGGGCGCGGCGGCGCAGGCGCAGGCCGAGCAATTGCGGCGGCAGGGCGCCGAGGTGCGGACGGTCGCGATCGACGTGGCGTCGCGCGCGGACCTCGCACGCGAACTCGACGCGATCGACGCCGGCTTCGGTCCGCTGCGCGGCGTGTATCACCTGGCCGGCGTGCTGAACGACGCGCTGGTCGACACCCAGACGCCGGACGCGTACCGGCGCGTGCTGGGCCCGAAGGCCGACGCCGCATGGCACCTGCACGAGCTGACCGCCGGGCGCGCACTCGATCATTTCGTCGTCTATTCGTCGGCGGCGACCTTGCTGCCTTCGCCGTCGCAAACGAGCTATGCCGCGGCGAACGCGTGCCTCGATGCGCTCGCCGCGTGGCGGCGCGGGCAGGGCCTGCCGGCGCTCAGCCTCCAGTGGGGACCGTTCTCGGACGCCGGTCTTGCGGCGGCCCGCGGCGACCGCGGCGCGCGCCTCGCGGAGCGTGGCGCGGCCAGCCTGACGACCGGCGAGTCGCACTGCTACCTCGGCATGCTGATGAAGCGCGACGAGCCGGTGGTCGGCGTGTTCCCGTTCGACGCCGCGCGCTGGCTCGACGCGTCGCCCGCGGTGGCGGCGCAGCCTCGCTTCGACATCGTGCGCGACGGCGCCGCCGCGCGGCCGGGCCACGGCGCGGCGCAGGCGCGCCTCAAGGACGCGCCGCCGGCGATGCGGCGCGAGCTGATCCAGGCCCTTTTGCGCCGGCATGCCGCCGCGGTGCTGCGGGTGCCGGAAGCCGCGCTGACGCCCGCGACGACCTTTCCGCAGGCCGGGCTGGATTCGCTGACGGGCCTCGAACTGCGCAACCGGATCGAGAGCGAGGTAGGCCTGCCGCTGTCGTCCGCGGTGCTGTGGCGTCATCCGACGATCGACGCGCTCGCCGAGTTCCTGACGCAGCAGCTCGGCGCATCGGACCGTCCGGCCGATGCAACGCCGCCGGCGCAGACCGTTGCCGCGCCGGCGGCGGAGGCGGGCAAGTGGTTTCTCGTGCCGCGGCCGTCGCGCGCGCCGCGTCTGCGGATCTTCTGCATCCCGTTCCTCGGCGGCCTGGGCTCGGTGTTTTCCGGCTGGATCCGGCACTTGCCCGAGGAGATCGAACTGCAGGCGCTGCAGCTTCCGGGCCGGCCGCCGCGCCACGCCGAAGCGGCGCATTCCCGCTATCCGGCGCTGGTCGACGCGTTGCGCGATGCGCTGCTGCCGCGTCTCGACGCACCGTACGCGATCTACGGGCACAGCCTCGGCGCGCTGCTGGCGTTCGGGCTTGCGCATGCGTTGCGCGACGCGGGGGCGCCCGCACCGGAGCACCTGTTCCTGGCCGCGTATCCGGCGCCGCACCTGCACAACCCTGTTGGCGACATCGCGGGCCTGCCGGAAGCGGAATTCATCGAGGGGCTGAAGCGCCTGCGCGGCATTCCGGAACAGGTCCTCGCGGACAGCGAACTGCTGAACGTGTTCCTGCCCAGCCTGCGGGCCGAGATCGCGCTGCTGAACTCCTATGTCCACGAGGGGCGCGCGCCGCTGGCGGTGCCCGCGACGATCCTCGGCGGCACGCACGACCACGTCGTCACCGCCGCCGAGATCGACGCGTGGCGGCAGCACTTCGCGGGCGCGGTCGACGTGCGCGAGATCGACGGCGGGCATTACTTCGTGAAGGACGCGCCCCGCAGCGTGGTCGACGTGGTGCTGGCGCGGCTCGCGCTGGCCCAGCCGGCCTGACGTCGGTGACGTGCGCCCGGCCGGGACTGGCGGGCGCACCCGAATTGCAGGCGAACGCTGCCGTTCGTGCGGAGCGGTAGCGGGGAGCAACGATCCGCACATTCATGACCAAGGAGATGAAAAAGTGAAAAAGATGCTCATGTCGTTCGCGACCGTCGGTGCGCTGTCCTCGTCCGCTCTCATGCTGGGCATGATGCCGGCGCCGGCCTGGGCCGGCACGCCGTCGTGCGCGAGCCTGGTCGGCTCGTGGGGCAACCAGCTTGGCTCGACGATGAACATCCAGTCGGTCGATCCGGTGACGGGCGCGATCACCGGCACCTACCGGTCGCCGTCGGGCACGAGCGGCCAGCAATTCCCGCTGGTCGGCTGGACCAACACCGCACCGGCGCAGAACGGCCTGGACAACGTCACGCTGGTGTCGTTCGCGGTGAACTGGGGCAACTACGGCACGGTGACGTCGTGGTCGGGTCTGTGCCGCACGCAGAACCAGGTGCCGACCATTTCCGCGCTGTGGCATTTCGCGCAGTCGAACGCGCAGTTCACGTGGAGCCACGTGCAGACGGGCCAGGACGTATTCAGCCCGTCCAGCTCGTCGACCGCGCGTTGAAGCAACGCGCCCGCGCAAGCAGCAGGCGGGCGCGCGCCGCCGTGGCGCGGCACCATGCAGACCCGGTTTCCCCGCGCCGCGCCGTCAGGCCGGCGCGGGCGAACACCGGCGGCGCGCGAGCGCGCCCACTATCCGGATTCATCAGCAGGGAGACGATTTCATGGCGTCAGCCGCCGAACTGAAACAGAACGCATCGCTGTATTTCCTGGCGCTGGGCGCCTTTGCGATCGGCACCGAAGGATTCATGCTCGCCGGGCTGCTGCCGATCATCGCGAAGGATCTGTCCGTCAGCCTCGCGGCGGCGGGGCAGCTCGTCACCGTCTTTTCGATCTCCTATGCGATCAGCTCGCCGATCCTGACGACGGTCAGCGCGGGGGTCAATCGACGGCGCTTCCTGATCGTCGCGCTGCTGTGCTTCTCCGCGGCCAACTTCGCGGCCTGCGCGTCGCCCGGCTATCTGTCGCTGCTGGCCGCGCGCGTGCTGCTGGCCGTGTCGGCCGGCCTGTACATGCCGAGCGCAAATGCGCTCGCCGGCTCGCTCGTCGCGCCGGAGCGCAGGGGGCGCGCGCTCGCGACCGTCCATGGCGGGATCACGATCGCCGTCGCGCTCGGCGTGCCGCTCGGCGCGTGGATCGGCGGCCACTTCGGCTGGCGCGCGACATTCGCCGGCATCGGCGTGTTGTCCGCGATCGTGACGCTCGGGGTGGTGGCGGGCCTGCCGCGCGGGATCGGCGCGAACCTGTCGGTGCCGTCGCTCGCGCAGCGCGTGGCAGTCGGGCGGCAGCCCGCCGTGCTGGTCACGCTGCTCATCACGACCCTGTGGGCCGCGGGCATCTGGACCATCTACCCGTATCTCGCGCCGTTCCTGACGGGCCGCCCCGGCTTCAGCGACGCGGAAGTCGGCGCCGTGCTGCTGCTGTACGGCGTGTTCGCCGGCATCGGCGTGTTCATCAGCGGCCGTGCGATCGACCGCCTCGGCAGCGGCAAGGTGCTGATCGTCTGCCTGGTCGTGATGATGCTGTCGTACGAGAGCCTGACCGCCAGCGCGCTGCACCTGGAGCCGGCGCATGCACGCGTCGCGATCCTGGCCGCGATCGCCGCGTGGGGCGCGGCCGGCTGGGCGTTCAACCCGGCCCAGCAGACCAAGCTGATCGGCATCGCCGGCCTCGACGTCGCGCCGGTCTCGCTGTCGCTCAATTCGTCGTTCACGTATCTCGGCTTCGCGCTCGGCGCGGCGCTCGGGTCGTTCATCGTCGCGTACAGCTCCGTGGCGGACATCGGCGCGATCGGCGGGCTGTGCGAACTGGCCGCGCTGATCGTCACGCTGGCGGCCAACCGCCATGCCCGGCGCGCGGCGACGCGCGTGCACGTCGTGGTCCAGGCCGCCGCCCCGCGCGCCGAACGCTCGACGCAGCCGTGACACGGCGCGTACGCACAACAACGAAGGAGACGTCATGAGCCGGGAAACGATCAAGGCGCTGTACGACATCGGCGAAATGCCGCCGCTCGGTGGCGTGCCGCATCTCATGCATGCATGGACGATTCGCGCGGATCGCCACGGGCCGCCGCACCGCGCGTTCCAGAGGGAAGTGGTGCCGGTCTGGACGATCGGCGACGACGAGGTGCTGGTCTACGTGATGGCGGCGGGGCTCAACTACAACGGCGTGTGGGCGGCGGCCGGCATGCCGCAATCGGTGCTCGGCATTCACGGGCATCCGTTCCACGTCGCCGGCTCGGACGCGTCGGGCATCGTCTGGGCGGTCGGACGCAACGTCCGGCGCTGGGCGGTCGGCGACCACGTGGTCGTGCATTGCAATCAGGTGGACGGCGACGACGAGGAGTGCAACGGCGGCGATCCGATGCTGTCGCCGAGCCAGCGGATCTGGGGGTTCGAGACGCCGGACGGCTCGTTCTCGCAGTACACGCGCGTGCATCGGAACCAGCTGCTGCCGAAGCCGGCCGGGTTGGGCTGGGCCGAGGCCGGCTGCTACATGCTGACGCTCGCGACCGCCTACCGGATGCTGTTCGGCCAGCATGCGCCGGGCATGCGGCCGGGCGGCGCCGCGCTGGTGTGGGGCGCCGCGGGCGGCGTCGGCGCGTTCGCGGTGCAGCTCTGCCGCTTGAGCGGGATGGAGGCGGTGGGCGTCGTGTCCAGCGAAGCGCGCCGCGAATTCGTGACCGGGCTCGGCGCGAAGGGCGTCATCGACCGCAGCCGGTATGACTGCTGGGGCGAGTTGCCCGACGTCCAGACGCCGCGCTACGACGCCTGGCTCGGCGAGGCGCGGCGCTTCGGCAAGGCGATCTGGGATTGCCTCGGGCGGCGGGAGAACGTCGACGTGGTGATCGAGCATCCGGGGCAGGCGACTTTCCCGCTGTCGTGCTACCTGGTGAAGCGCGGCGGCACGGTGTTGTTCTGCGGTAGCACGACCGGCTACAAGCTGACCTTCGACGCCCGCTACGTATGGATGCACCAGAAGCGCATCCAGGGTTCCCATTTCGCGCACATGAAGCAGGCCGCCGAAGCGAACCGGTTGGTCGAGCGCGGCAAGGTCGAGCCGTGCCTGTCCCGCACGTTCGCATGGGATGCGCTGCCGGATGCGCACGAGCTGATGGCGCAGAACCGGCTGTCTCCCGGCAACGCCGCGATCCTGGTGGGCGCGCCGGCCTGACGCCGCGGCGGGCGGCGAGGGGCCCGCCCGCGCCCGGGCGGGTGACGGCTATTCCGCGACCGGCCCGGCCGGTTCCGTCTCGCGCATCAGTTCGTCCACCTTATTGAAGATGTCGCCGAGCTTCATGTCGAAATCGACCTGCAGCTTCTCGAGGTCGATGCGTCGTTCATAGACGACCTCGGCGGCGATCGCCAGCTCGACGAGCATCATCGAATCCCAGCCCATGCCGGCAATCGTCGCATTGGTGTCCAGCTTCTCGACGTCAAGCAGGCGCGCGAGTTCCGCCGCCAGTTTTTCCGTCATCTGTTCACGTTCAGTCATTCTCCCGCTCCTTGGTTTGGTGGCTACACTTCCTGAAGTTCATCGATGATCGCCAGACTTCCGTCGGCGAGGCTTTCCCTGCATAGCGATCTGATGAATTTTCCGCTCGACGTCCGGCTCAACGAGCCGCGCAGGACGAAGCAGACCCTCGCGACGCTGACGCCCGCGTGCAGCGAGACGGCCTCGCGGATCTGCGAGACCAGCGTGCTTCGCGCGGACGAGGCGGTCGTTCGCGAGATCTCGACGACGGCCGCGACCGTCTCGTCGCCGTTCGCGGCGGGCAGGCCGACGATGCAGACCGTGTGATCGTCGATCTGCGGACACTCACGCTCGATGATGCTTTCGACGTCCTCGGCGTGATACGTGACGCCGCGAATCTTGATCGTGTCCTTGCGGCGCCCGGTCACGAACAGTTGCCCGCGTTCGATCTTGCCGAGGTCCCCCGTGCGGTGAAACAGCCGGCCCTCGTGGGCCGCGAAGCGGTATGCGAACGGCGCGGTCCGGATGCCGTATTCGTCACGGTAGGCGCTCGCCACCGACGGACCGGAGATGAAGATCTCGCCGGTCGAGCCATCGTCGAGCGGCGCGAGCGACACGGGATCGGCGACCACGATCGTTGTCTCCGCATCGATCGGGCCGCACGATACAAGCGTACCCGTGGAATCCGTCGCCGGCGCCGCCGTGCCGCCATCCGTCCCGAAGAAGCGGTGGCCAGAGACGAACAGGCTCGCTTCGGCCATCCCGTAGCACGGAAAGATCGACGTGGCCCTGAAGCCGGATGCGCGGAATTTTTCCGCGAATCGCTCCAGCGTGTGGCGCCGCACCGGTTCCGAACCGTTGTACGCGGTTTCCCATGCGCTCAGATCCAGGCTCGCCGCTTCGTCCGCCGACACGCGCCGCACACACATGTCGTAGATGAAATTCGGGCCGCCGCTCGTGTGCGCGCGTGTCCGCTCGATCAGCTTCAGCCAGCTCGCCGGCTTCGACACGACGTCGAGCGGAGACTGCATCAGCGCGGTGCCGCCGAGGAACAGCGGCTGCAGCACGTTGCCGATCAGGCCCATGTCGTGAAAGAGCGGCAGCCAGCCCAGCAGACGCAGGCCGTCGCGATGGCCGAAGTGTTTCGCGATCGCGATCTGGTTGGCGACGATGTTGGCGTGCGAGACGAGCACGCCCTTGGGCGTCGCCGTCGAGCCGGAAGTGAACTGCAGCAGCGCGGCGGCCTCGCCCGGGATCCGCCGCACGGGGGGCACGGTCCCGCCGGCCTGCGCCGGCGCGGACAGGTCCAGCGCATGCACGTCGTGGCGCGCGAGGATGCCTTCGGTGAAATCGTTCAGCCCGTCGTGCAGCATCGCGACCGACTGCCCGACCCGCAGCATGGCTTCGAGGCGCTGCGACGAGCGGCGGTTCGCCGGCATGCCCGGGATCGCCACGCCGCCGAGCGACAGGATCGCGAGCAGGGCGACGAGGTAGTCGATGCCGTACTTCATCGCGACGAGTGCGGTGTCGCCGGGCCGAACCCGGTCCGCGAGCCGGGCCGCGGTTTTCTGCATCGACACGACGAGATCGCCGTAGGTCAACCCGGCGATCGGTTCGAGGTGCGCGTCATAGTGCTGCATCGCGAGCTGATTCGGGCGGGATGCCGCGTGCTGTTGCAGGACCTCTACGATCGATTCGGGTGTCATGTGGCGAAGGAGGATGAGATTGCGTGAAAACCGGCGAACCTGGCGCTTCAGCCGAGCGCGAGCCGGCGGATCTGTTCCATCACGTCGTCCGCGCTGTCGAGCGAGATGCCGACGAGCGTGCCGATGACCGAGCGCATCCGCGCATCGATCAGCCCGCGATCGTCGACGCCCGGCAGTTCGTCGGACTCCCGGGACAGGCCCGACACGAGGCGCGACACGATTGCAACCGGGTGCTGCACGTCGCGCAGCGATGTGAGCCAGAAGTACAGGACCTTGAGCGCCTCGATCCGTTCCGTGCGCGGCCGATTCGAGCACGCGATCATCTTGCTCGCATACACGTAGAAGCTGCCGGAGTGGCGCGCCTCGTCCGACGACAGCAATCGCGTGATGGTCTTCAGCACGGGTTCCCGTACGGCCTTCGACAGCCGCATGTAGATCGACGACGCCTCGATTTCGGACAGGATGTTCATCACGAGGGTGCCGACGCGGGAACGGATGAACGGCTCGGTCGCGCGCCCGGACGCGACGAAGTCCGCGTCGAACGAACGCCCGGCCAGCTCGAGCCAGCGCATCAGCACGTACGGGTGCTTGGTCTCCTCGTACATCCAGACGGATACCCATTGCGTGAAATCGACGTCGTCGTGGAATTTCTCGAGGAACATCCGCGAGGCCGACCACGTGGTCAGCTCGGACATCGCAATCTCGGTGACCACGTCCAGCAGCTCGTCCGAGACGAGCGAATGGTCGAGCCGCTCCCACGGCAGGTCCGATATCTTCCAGCGCACCGATTCGGCCTGGTCGAACAGATGGTAGAAGCGCGCGCTGCCGAGCACGGACTCAGGGCTGCCGGGCTCGGCGCGGGACGACGGGGACATGCTGGCAAGGGCCATGGTGCTGGATCTCCTGAAAGCGCGGTTCGAACGTCGAAGGGCGGGCAGGCCCGCTCACGCGGACGCATGCAGCCGCAGGCCTGCGCTCACGCGCCGGCTGTAGTAGTCCTTCATGACGCCGGACGCGCCGGTGAAGAGGCTCATCACGCGGCCGTCGAGGCGCGCGCGCTGAAGCCACGCGATGTCGCCCGGCGCGCGGCGACCCGCGAGCAGCGCGTCTTCGCACGCATCGATGCAGTCGCGCACGAAATCGCCGCACAGGTACTTGAGCATCGCCGCGTCGGTGGAAATCGACGTGCGCGCCGCCGCGCGCCGTGCCGTTTGCCAGCAGCGCACGCGCAGCGCCGCCGCCTCGCAGCGCAGATCCGCGAGCGCCGCCGCGTCGTTCCGCGCGGGCAACTGCGCGAGCGTACGGTTCAGGCAGTAGAGCGCATACGAAACCGCGGCGGCCGCAATCAGCACGCGCTCCTCGACGATCACGTCGACGACGTATAGCAGGCCGGACCCGACATAGCCGACGGTGTTCTGCTTCGGCACCTTCACGTCGGTAAACCGGATATGCCCGGTTTCCGACGCGTGTGCGCCGAGCTTCGCGTATTTCTCCACGATCTCGACGCCCGGCAGGTCCATCGACACGCACAGCAGCGTGAGACCCTGCGCGTCGGCGCCGCGCGTCGTGCGCGTGAGCACGAACGCGACATCGGCGGCGGGCGAGTTCGTGATGTAATGCTTGTCGCCGTTTACGACCCAATGGTCGCCGCGATCGTCTGCGGTCGTCGCGAGCGTGGTCACCATCGCCCCGGCGCTACCGCTCTCGGTCACCGCGAGGCAGGGGATCGTGCGGCCGGCCGCGATCGCCGGCAGGAAGCGGTCCTTCAGGTCCTCCGAGCCGTAGCGTGTCAGGATCGGCACGACCGTATTCGCGATCAGCATCGTGCTGACCGTCAGTCCGAACAGATTGTCGAGCATCATCTGCTCGGTCATGTGCATGTGCCGAATCATGCCGGCGCCGCCACCGCCCCATTCTCGCGGGCACGCCTGCCCGAGGTAGCCGCGCTTGCCCAGTTCCTCGAATCCGTCGCGTGGAATGCGGCCGCTGGCCTCCCATGCGTCGAACACGGGCGTGACCCGTTCGTGCAGATACTCGGCGAAGGTCGCGCGGAACGCGTGCTCGTCGTCGGTGGCCGCGACGAACGGCTGGGTCCAGTCGATCGGGGTGCCCGGGCCGGTCGCGCTGATCCGCAGCAACGGACGAGCCGCATTCAGGTCGAGGTAGAACGCGGCGACCGGATTGCGCTCGATGTAGCCCCAACCGCCGTTCAGCTGAACGCACTGATTGGCGAACATCTGCAGTTTCCTGAGCGCGGCGACCAGCAGGACTTCGGCTTCCGCGCACGTGCCCGGCGAAGCGGGCCGCCCGGTCAGTTCGGCGTGCGCGGCCTCGAGCACGTCGAGCCACGCATGGACATGCGAAAGCTGCGTGCGAACGTCCGGCAGGTCGATCAGGACGCCGGTCGTGCTTTTCCTGTCGATCAGGAAGCGCGCGGTCTGCCGCTTGACCTCGGCGGCCTCGCCGACGAGTTCCGCGATCACGCGCAGCAGGTAGCCGGCGCGAATGCGCGACAGCTCGGCGTCGGTCAGCGGCTGCCCCACGAGGTTCGCGTCATCGGCGATGGAGAGCTGACCGAGCGCGTTGTCGCCGTCGCCGGACGAGCGCAGCGCGATCGCGCTCCGGTACGCGGCGGCGTCGAGATACAGTACGCGGCCGCCGTCGGGCGCCGGTGCGACACACGCGAGCAGTCCGCCGTCCGGAATACCGAACAGCGCGCCAGTCAGCCCGCCGACGTCGTCGTCGGCCGGCCGCAGGTCGACGAACGCGGCGGCGTCGCCGCGAACCGTCTCCGGCGGGCAGGTATGGCGAAGTTGCATCGCGAATTCGGCATTCGCTGTCCGCAGTCGCTGAAGAAGACCCATTTGATGACCCTTTGCAGATTGGACGACGTCGCGAGGCGTGCGGCGTCGGTTGACATCGAATGACGGATGAACGGCGTTTGGCCGGCCGGCGTCAGCTGGCCAGCCCCGCCAACGCCTCGAGGCGTTGGCGAGTCTTCGCGCGCGGGTCGAGATCCAGCTCGAGCACCGGCCTGCCGATCTGCCCGAATACCGTCCGGCGGAACTGCTTGCCGAACGACGACCCGTCGATCAGTTGCTTTGCCTGGTCCGCCGAGCATCCGAATCGCGCCAGCACCTCGGTCGGGCGAAGGTATTCGTCGAGTAGAGCGAGCGCTTCGTCGAGGAAATCGTCGAGTTCGGCCGGACCGACTTCGTCGTTGAGTCGCTCGGGCTCGCCGACGATCAGGCGCCCCAGCGCGAAATGGCGGGCCTCGTCCTTCATGATGTAGGAGAACAGCGTGCGCACGAACGCCGAGTCGGTCGCGATGCTGATGCGCCGGAACGCGCCGATGCCGACCCCTTCGATCAGGATCTGCATGCCGAGCGACAGGAAGCTGATCCGGTTGTCACGCCCGACCTGGTCAATCAGCGTCCCGAGCGACGGCGTGATCGGGAACGGGGCCGAGCCGATTTCGTCGAGAAGCCGCGTGAACACCTGCACGTGCCGCGCCTCGTCGGCCGCCTGCAACGTGCAGCAGAGCTTGGCCGGCACGTCCGTGTGAAGCTGCGTGAGTTTCGCGCACACGTCGAGCGCGGCCAGCTCCGCGTGCAGCATCTGCGACAGCCGCCAAACCTGGAAGTCGCGTGACAGCGACTCGCGGCCTCTGTCGCCGACCTTGCTCCAGAACGCACCGTCGCTGATCTCGTATTCGAGGCTTGCCATGCGCAACGGGTTCGCGTAGTCCCATTCGACGTTCCATTCGAACGTCTGGCCGGGCACCCACTGTTCCTCGGTGGCATTGCGGAACAGCTTCATCAGGCGTTCGTCACCGGGTAATGCTGTTGGACGCATCGCAAATCCTTCGATCGTTAGGCAAGGCGACGGCCTTGCGGTCATCAGGCGGGCGCGATCGCGGCGGCGCGCCGTCCGCTCGGCGAGCCTCGTCAACGCCTGGCATGCGTGCGCCGGATCGCCGCGGCGGGACAACTGAAGAACGCGGCCGTCATGTCCGCGCGTGCCTCGTCGGTGGCCGGCTGCGCGAAGATCCTGGCGAGACCGCCTTCCATGCGCATGCACGACGGGACGAGGGACGTGCAGGCGCCGCATGCGATGCACTGGCTGTCGTCGACCGAATAGATGTACTGCTCGCTTGCGTGGGTATGCTCGGCTTGCGTCATTTGCTGGAATTCCTCGTCGGGATTGGGTTATCGCAGCGTTTTCAGATGCAGGTACACGTCGTCGACATTGTTGATCCGCAGGCCGAGCAGGTTGCCCAGCAGCGGATAGACACGCGCGTACATCTTCTTCGCGCAGGCCTGGAAATCGGCGAGCGGAATCGCCTCCAGCACTTCGGGGCGGTCCGCCATCCGTCGCAGGAACAGGTTGACCGGATGCTCTACCCGGTGATTGGTTTCGGCCCAGAAGTACATGACCTTCAGCGCCGTCAGCCGCTCGCGGTCCGGTTTGTCCGAGTTCGCAAGCAGCTTCTTCGCATACGAATAAAAGCCGCTCGCGTGACGCGCCTCGTCGCCGGCCAGCAGGCGGGTCACCTGCGCGAGCACCGGCTCGGGCGAGCGCTTCGAGATCAGCATGTACAACGACCAGGCAAGCACTTCCGCATAGACGTTCGTGACGAGCGTCGCCATCAACGAAGGGATGATCTCGACCTTGCGGCCCTCCGTCACGAAGCGGCTGTCGACCGTCTCGCCAAATTCGTGCAGCCACCGGATCATCGCCTGCGGATGCTTCATTTCCTCGTAGAGCCAGACCGTTGCCCACTGCGTAAAATCGATGTCGCTCGCGTAATCCTGCAGATACTGCGCAGTTGCGTTGAACGGTGTGAGCTCGGTATAGGCGATCTCTCTGGCCAGCGCGATCCAGGCCCGCGGGGTGCTGTGGATATCGATCGACGACCACGGTATGTCGCCCATGCGCCACCGGACCGTTTCCGCCTCGAGGAATAGCCGGTAGTAAATCGAGCTGCCGAAGATGTCGTGGTCGACGGGCGATTCGTGCACGGGCGACGCGGGACTACTGCAACGCACATCCATAACGAACTCCTGTTGTTCAACTGGTTCGCATGCTTGATCCGGTTCCAATCGCCGCAGCCCGCTCATTCAAAAAATAACGGGGGCGTAATTGCGATCGATATATAAACGGCTATTTAACCCGTACAAACAGGATTAAAATCCGGAATTACAACGGCGCTTGCCTTTTTGCAGGGCGTGCAGCACCTATTCGCCCCGAAATAGGTGGCGAATCATTAACGCTCATGATGAAAGCAAGCTGTATGGTTTTCGGGATTATTCCCGGTTACGATTGGAATTGGCGCAAAAGTTCCTGTTTTTCACAAAGGGTCGAATTTCGTCGGATTTTGGTGTCGCATTGAAAAATTAATCAAGGCGCATCTTCGTATTGCGGGGTGTCGCCTTTTGCAACGAGATTAATACATGGAGTGTGCGGAATTGTATACTGTTATCTTAGGCAGGCCGTTTCGGTATCCGGAGAAGCCTTCAATTTAATTTCGCAGATCGTTTCGGATTTTTATTCGATCCATATATTTCGATCGAAAAATGACGGCGACGCCTGTTTCTTTCAAATATCTTTCGCAATCGAAAGAAAGGCGATCCCCATTGAATTGCTTGATGTTTTCATCAATGCCCCGAGGGGGCTGTTAAATCTTGCAGCATGTCGTTTGTTGACAGGCGTGAAACTCGCATGATAGAAGTGCGGCTCGTCGAAATTAATTCCGGATTTTCGTCGTTGAAAATCGGTGTCTATTCGGAATGCTGTCAAACGAACCAGAAGCGAGGTTGAATTGATCCCCATGACGTGCGAATCATGCCCGGCCATCGGGCTGGCGGCGCGCATCGATCCAACCCTCCCGGATTCCGGAGAATCGCGATGAGTGTCTCTACGCAGCAAAACAGCATTGCCGCACGAGGACTGAGCAAGAAGTTCGGTGATCTCGTGGTGCTCGACGAAGTCGAGCTGACGGTCCGCCCGGGCGAAATGTTCGCATTGCTGGGGCCGAACGGAGCCGGAAAGACCACCTTCTTTTCGATTCTCTCGACCCTGCGCAAGCCGACTTCGGGCGCGCTCGAGGTTTACGGCCGCGACGTGGTGAAAGAGCGCGCGTGGGTGCGCCGCCATATCGGCATCGTCTTTCAGGAGCCCGCGCTGGCCGACATCCTGTCGGTTCGAAAGAACCTGAACCTGATGACGCACTTCTACGGGCTGCCTCGCGCGATCGCGCGGCAGCGGACCGAGGAGATCCTGGCCAGTCTCGAACTCACCGACGTCGCCGATCGCCCGGCGCGGCAATTGTCGGGCGGGCAGCGACGCAGGCTGGAACTCGCGCGGGCGCTGATCGCGGATCCCGCGCTTCTGTGCCTCGATGAGGCGACGCTCGGCCTCGACCTCACCGCGCGCAGGCTGTTCTGGTCGAAAGTGCGCGAACTGGCCGACGCCGGGAAGACGGTTTTCTTCACGACGCACTACATGGAAGAAGCCGACGTCGCCGACCGGATCGCGCTGATCGACAAGGGCCGCATTGTCGCGATCGACACGCCGCAGGCGCTCAAGGCGCAGGTAGGCGGCGGCATCATCCAGCTCTCGACCGACAACGACGCGCTTGCCCATGACTGGCTGGTAGAGCGCGGCTATGCGGTCGACTCGGACGAGAGCGGCCTGTGCATCACCGGCAGGAATCTGTCGAACATGGTGCCGGATCTGGTGCGGGACTTGCCGGCGCGCGTCGAGAAGGTCGAGGTGCGCGAGCCGAGTCTCGAGGACGTGTTCCTGCTGCTGACCGGGCACAGCCTCGTCAACGGGCAGAGGGTCGGCAAAAAGAACGTGAAGGAGGGCCTCGTCGCATGAACGGCATCGTCGGCATCATTTTTCTGGACATCGAGCGTCTGTGGATCAATCGCAACCGGGTGCTGATGAGCCTGGTGCAGCCGCTCCTGTATCTGTTCGTGCTCGGCTCGGGCCTCAGCGCCAGCGCCGGCGCGCATTTCGGGAGCGGCGGGTACCAGAAGTACATCTACCCCGGCATCGTGATCCTGACGCTGCTGTTCAATTCGAGCTCCGCCGCGATCGGCATCGTCGTCGACAGGCAGGTCGGCTTTCTGAAGGCGCTGCTCGTTGCGCCGGTGTCGCGCAATGCGATCGCGTTCGGCAAGATCCTGTCGGGTGCGCTTCAGGCAATGGTGATCGCGATCCTGCTGCTGCTGCTCGCGCCGTTCGTCGGCGTGACGTTCACGGTGGCGAGCCTCGTGAAGTTCGTGCTCGCGATGGCGTTGTCGGCGGTCGTGTTTTCCGCGCTCGGCGTCGGCTTCGCGGCCCGGCTCTCGGCGATCACGTCGTTCCCGGTCTTCACGAACACGATCCTGCTGCCGATGTTCTTTCTGTCCGGCGCCATCTATCCGCTCGACAACGTCCCGGCCTGGCTGCGGGCGCTCGCGTACGTCGACCCGGTCGCGTATGGCGTGGACCTGTTGCGGGGAAGCCTGTCTGGGCACTATGTATTCCCCGTGCCGCTGTCCTTGCTGGTGCTGGTCGGTTTCCTGCTGGCGTTCGCGTATTCGGCCGTGCGGGTGTTCGACGGTCGCGGCGGCGACGACTGACCGGGGAGGCCGGCCGCAACAGCGATGCAACCTGCGCCGGCGAACCGCGGCGCGAATGGACTCAGGGGCGCGGGGCCGGACTTCCGGCGGCGCCCCGCCACATGACTGACCCGCCATGTACGAGCTTATTTCGGATGTTTGCGCCGTGCACGCGCACAAGGAGGCGATCGTCTCCGGCGCGGTGCGACTGCGCTTCGGCGCGCTGCTCGACCGCGCGCGCCGAATCGCCGCCACGCTGCGTATGCGCGCGCCGGGCCCGGTCGTCGGCTTCTGCCTGCCGCACCCGGAAGCCATCGTGTTCATGCTGGCCTGCCTCGACGCCGGCAAGGTGTTCGTGCCGATCGACGCCGGCACGGCCGCGACAGTGCGCTCCGGCATGCTGCGCACCGCCCGATGCTGCGCGTTGGTCGAGCGGCTCGATCTCGATACCGGCGAGCTCGGGCTGACCGGCCTCGATGCCGGCGCGCCCGTGCATACCGGCACGCTCGACGGCGTGCTGTCGATCATGTTCACGTCGGGCTCCACCGGGCAGCCGAAAGGCGTGATGGTGCGCCGCGCGTCGGTGTGCAACCTGCTGCATGCGCCGGACTTCCTGCCGCTCGACCCGCAGGACGTGTTCGCCGCGTATTCGTCGCTGTCGTTCGACGCGTCGACGTTCGAGATCTTCACACCGCTGCTGAACGGCAACACGCTCGTCGTGCTCGACAAGCGCGACGTGCTCGATCACGCGGTGCTGCAGTCGGCGATCCGCCGCGAGCGGATCTCGGTGATGTGGATGACCGCCGGCCTGTTCAACACGCTGGTGCTGGCGGATCGCTGGGCCGCGCTGGCCACGCTGCGCACGCTGCTGGTCGGTGGCGAGAAGGTGGACCCCGAGGCGGCGCGCCGCTTCGTCGACGGTGCGCGCGGCACGGCGCTGTTCAACGGCTACGGCCCGACCGAGAACACGGTGTTCACGACGATCGCCGCGCTTACGCCCGACGTAATGCGCGGCGTCGTCGACGAGGTGCCGCTCGGCCGTCCCGTGCGAGGCGTGCAGTGCGAGATCCGGCGCGCCGGCACGAGCGAACTGCTCGACGGGGCGGGCCAGGGGCGCCTGCTGGTGTCGGGCGCCGGGCTGGCCGCCGGCTACGTCGGCGAGACGGGCGGGACTGCGTTCGCCGCGCACGAACGTGCGGTCAGCGGACGCTTCTACGACACCGGCGACGAAGTCCGGCGCGATGCGCACGGAATTTACCATTTCATCGGACGATGCGACGCGCAGGTGAAGCTGAATGGCCATCGCGTCGATCTCGGCGGCGTCGAGCGGCGCTGCGTGCAGGCCGGCCTGGCCGAACGGGTTCATGCGTTCCATTCGGAGACGATGCAGGGGCTGGTGCTGGTGTGTCACGCGGCGGGCGTGACGCGCGACGGCTGGCGTCATGCCGACGCGCGGCTCGACGGCGTGCTGAACGCATGGGAGAAGCCCAGGCGGATCGTGTTCGTCGCCGACTGGCCGCTCACGCGCAACGACAAGACCGACGGCCGGGCGCTCGCGCGCCGCGCGGAAGCATTGCTGGCGGAACAGGCGGAGCAGGCCGGACGGGATGCGGGGAGTGATGCGCTTGCGCGCCTGATTGCGCGGCTGACTCGCGCGCCGGCGACGAACCGCCAGGCTCGCCTGTTCGACATCGGCTTCGACTCGATCGGCATCGCGCGCCTGCAGGCCGAGATCGAAACCCAGCTCGGCGTGCATCTCGACATCCTGGACATCTACGAGGCGGGGTCGCTGGGCGGGCTTGAGGAGCTGATTCGTGAACGATACGCGTACTGAGCGGGCGTACTACCTGCGGCACACGCCGAATACCGATCCGGGCCGCTACGGGTACCTGTTCGATTCGCTCGGCGACGACATTGACATGCTGTTTCAGGCCGCTCGCCATGTGGTCGAGCATCACGGCGGCCTGAACGCCGCCCGAATCGGGCCGCATCGACTGGCCGAGATGGATGTGTACCGGGTCGAGGACCTGCTCGGAAAGGTCGCCGCGCACGGTGTCCGGGATTTGCGCGAAGACGTGCCGCTCGAGCACAAGACCATCGGCAACTGCGTCAACATCTCGAAGGTCGCGTGCGGGATGCTGCGGCACAAGGGCATACCCGCGCGCATCCGCTATGCGTATTGCACGTATTTCTATCCGCGCCTCGCGCACGAGCAGACCCTCGTCGAGTACTGGCTCGACGAGCAGGGGCGCTGGCTGCGGGGCGACGCGTCGATGAACTGGCCGGTGCTGCGCGCGCGGAAGATCGACGTCGAGATCGATTTCCGCGATGTGGCCGAGCATCTGTCGAAGCCGGTCGCGAAGGTCTGGCAGGCGTGCCGGCGAGGCGAGGACCGCTTCGATCGGTACGGCAATTACAACCGCGTGGGCATGGGTCATGTCGCGCAGAAGATGCTGCACGACCTCGCATGCCTGAACCAGGTCGAGATGATGCCATGGGATTTCGGCGCGCCCGCCACGTTCTTCTGGACGTCGCGGCCGCTGGACCCGCTCGCGTTCGACGCGCTGGCCGAACAGATGGCGGGCGCGTCGTGGGATGAACTGCTGTACACGGCGCGGCGGCTGCCGTTTTTCGCGGTGCCGCGTCGCGTGCTGCGCAAGAGCCCGTACAGCGGGAACAGCCTGACTTTCGTCAAGGAGGGAGTATGGAAGACACCATGATCGCGGTCGTACGCTCGCTGTATACGGACGTGTTCGACACCGGCAACTGCCCCGCGGTGAATAACCATTATCACGACGACGCCGTCTGCCATTTCAATGGGAAGGATCTGAGCGTCGAGTCGCTGAAGTCGTCGATGCGCGACTTCGTCGCCGCGCACTCGGACATCAGGACAACGATCGAATCGGTGTTTGCGAGCGGCGATCGGACCTTCGCGCGCCTGGTTCGCGACGTCACGGAGAAGGAGAGTGGCCGCAGCCGCCGGATCAATATCATGGTCGAGAAGCGCTTCGTCGGCGACAAGGTGAAGGAGCTGTGGTTCATGGTGGACGACGACCAGTATCGGAACACCTGGGCACGCTGACATGGCACACGTCGCGCAACCGGATGCCAGGGTCGCGGTGATCGGGGCGTCACTCGCGTTGCCGGGCGCGGGCACGCTCGGCGATTTCGAACGGCTGGTGTTCGCCGGCGAGGACGCGTTTTCGTCGCCCGACGACGCGGCACCGCCTCGCGAGGGTTGGGTCGATCGGGCAGGCTACATGACGGACTGGCCGCGGTTCGACTATCGCCTGTACGGGCTGTCGCTGCGCGACAGCGTCATCATCGATCCGCAACAGCGGCTGTTCATCCAGCACTGCTGGAAAGCGGCGGAATCGGCCGGCTACTACCCGAAAGCGCTGCCCGCGCGCACCGCGGTGATTTCCACCGCATCCGACACCGAGTATGCGAGCGTGGTCCGAGCCCAGCACGACGTGGCGGCGAAATACCATCCGTTCGAGATCGAAATCGGCTCGAACAAGGAGCAGCAATCGCTGCGCGTGTCGCACGTGCTGAACCTGCGCGGCCCGAGCTACGGCGTGCAGTCCGCGTGCTCGAGCGGCCTGCTCGTGATCCACGCCGCGATGCAGGCGCTGAGGCTCGGCGATTGCGATCTCGTGCTGGCGGGCGGCGCCAGCCTGCCGTTTCCGCTGCACGACGGGTATGCGTACCATCCCGGCATGAACCTGTCGAGATCGGGCGTGGTGCGCTCGTTCGACCGCGATGCGGACGGAATGGTGCCGGGCTTCGGCTGCGTGGTGTTCGTGCTGAAGCGGCTCGACGACGCGCGGCGCGACGGCGACGCGCTGCTCGCCGTGCTGCGCGGCAGCCGGGTCAACAACGACGGCAGCCACAAGGCGACCTATACGTCACCCAGCTCCGTGGCGGTTGCCGAGAATCTCGACGGCCTGCTGACGGGAGCGGGGTTGGACGCGAGCGACATCGACTTTGTCGAGGCGCATGGCTCCGGGACCTACATCGGCGACGTGATCGAGGCGGCGGCGCTGCAGAAGGCGTTCGCCGGCAGCCGGCGCGGCGCAAACGCCACGGCGGTCGCGTCGGTGAAGTCGTCGATCGGCCACCTGGACACGGTCGCGGGCCTCGCGGGTCTGTTGCGCGCGGCCGTGCAGGCGCGGCGCCAATGCATCGCGCCCGCCGCGAACCATCGCGCGCTGAATCCGCGCATCTCGTTCGACAACGGGCCTCTCTATGTGCCGCAATCGCGCGCGCCAGCGACCGGGCCGTTGACGGGTATCGTCAATTCGCTCGGCATCGGCGGCACCAATTGCGCGGTGCTGGTCGAGTCGCCGCCCGCGTTCGCCGAGCCTCGCGGCGCGGCGCCGCCCGGGCCGCTGCACGTCTACGTCGGCGCCAGCACGCCGGAACGCGTCGCCGCGATGATGCGCGAGCTTGCCGAGACCGTGCGGCAATCCGGTGCCGAGTTCCGCGACGTCGCCCGTACGCTGAACCGGCGCGCCGCGGGCAGCGCGTGCGTCGCGTGTGTGACGGCGATGGATCTTGCGGAGCTTGCGCAGCGGTTCGACGGTTTCGGCCGTGCGGGTGTCGACCCGACGCCGGATGGCCTCCCGTGCGTGGCGGACCCGGATGCGCGCATCCTCGATCTCGGCGTGAGTGAAATCGATCCGGGCGTGCGAGTCGACGCACCGGGGCCGGCGGTCGCGATGGATGCCGCGGCGACGCCGCCACTGCCGGGCATCGAACCGGCGCTGGCGGACATCTGGAAGTCTGCGCTGATGCTCAAGCAAGTGAGCGACGCGACGTCGTTTGTCGACGAAGGCGGGCATTCGATGCTCGCGCTGACGATGGTGAGCGATATCAACGACGCGTTCGACGTCGGCATCGACCTCGACTGGATCGACACGCACGATCGCTTCGGCGAGCAGTTGCGGAGCATCGCCGCATTGCTGGCGGCGCCCGCGCGCGCCGACGGGGGGCTCGTGAAGCGGCTGCGCGCGGTGCGCTCGACGCCGCGCCTGCGGCTCGTCCTCGTGCATGCCAGCATTTCCGGCGCCGAGATCTACCAGCCGTTGGCCGCGCATCTGTCGGACGACATAGAGCTGCTTGCGATCGACTCGTACAACCTGTATTCGAACGAAGGCGACCTGATCCGCGACGCCGACGAACTGGCCGCACTGTACGCCGCGCAGATCGTGGAGGCGGTGCCGGACGTCTGCGTGCCGCTTTGCATCGGTGGCTGGTCGCTCGGCGGCATGCTGGCGAACCTGATTGCAGCGCGGCTCGCGGCGAGCTATCCGGTCGCGGGCCTGCTCGCGATCGATTCGGTCGTGTTTCACGAACGCCACGCCGCGCTGTTCGACGACGACGCGCTGCCGTATTTCATTGACAGTGCGGGCCTGCTGGTCGAGCGCTTCGGGAAGGCGCGCTACGAACGGCAGTTGCAGCGGCTGAACGCGGTCTTCCGGGTCGAGCGCGACATGGCGCGCGCATTCAGGCCCGCGCTGCAGGCGTTGCCGTTCCTGAACATCATCGCGACCGGTAGCCGCTTGCCGATCGCCGACGGGCCGCTGCGCCGCGCATTCGACGCGGCGAAGGCGGACAACGGCTGGGGCGGGTGCCCGCATGCGGAGATCGTGCGGATCGACGCGCACCACGTCGACATCGTCGAGGCCACCCGACTTGCGGAGGTCGCCGCGCACGTCAACCGCTTCGCGGAGGCGCTATGTATTTCCACGTGATCCTGTTCGCGTTCGCCGAAGGCGTGAGCGCGTCGCAGGCGGATGATGCGCTGCGCGCGCTGGGCGGGCTGCGCAGCCGGATACCGACGATCCGCGCGTATCACTTCGGCCGCAACGACGCCGACAACCCGCACAACGGCCGCTTCAGCCATTGCTTCGTGATGGCGTTCGACAGCAAGGCGGACCGCTACGCGTACCAGAATCATCCGTTGCATCTCGCGTTCATCCGCACGCGGCTGGATCCGATGCTGGCCGACAGCGCGGTGCTCGACTTCACCGACATGGACGACACCAAATGAATCCGGGCACCCGCGAGCCGATCGCCATCGTCGGCATGGCCTGCTGCGTGCCGGGCGCCGGCGACTACGAAGCATTATGGGCGTTGCTCGCAGCGCCGCCTCGCGGCGGGCGGCCTGAGCGGCGGCTCGAATCCGCCGAGCTGTTCGACGCCGCCCGTTACGGCATCAGCGAACAGGAAGCGCAGGTGATGGATCCG
Organism: Burkholderia sp. FW306-1C-G01B; assembly: GCF_058781685.1. Lineage (NCBI taxonomy): Bacteria > Pseudomonadati > Pseudomonadota > Betaproteobacteria > Burkholderiales > Burkholderiaceae > Burkholderia > Burkholderia sp. FW306-1C-G01B. Next base: position 175,630 of record NZ_JBYSWZ010000009.1, on the reverse strand, counting down.
CAGTGCCGCCGGTTCCTGATGCTCGTCGACGCCGCGTTTGCCGATGCCGGCTACCCGCGCGGCGCGCATCCCGGCACGGTGGGCGTCGTTGCGTCGCAGGCGGCCAACGGCACCTATCACGACCATCTCGCGGCGCTGGTCGCACAGGGGCGCGCGGCGCCGCCACCTGCGCTGCTGGAGACGGTCAACCGGGGTGCCGATTTTCTCGCGACCCGCGTCAGCTACGTGTTCGACCTGCAAGGGCCGTCCTTCAACCTGCAAAGCGGCTGTTCGTCGTCGCTGGTCGCGGCGGCCGAAGCCTGCCATCTGCTGTGGGCCGGCCGCTGCGACGCGGTGGTGGCGGGCGGCATGACGATCACGTATCCGCTCGACGGGGCCTACGCCTACGAGCCCGGCTCGATCTATTCGCGACTGGGCGTGTGCCGTCCGTTCGATGCCGAGGCGGACGGTACCGTTCCGGCCGATGGCGGCGGCGCGGTCGTGCTGAAGACGTTGAGCCGGGCGCGGCGAGACGGCGACCGGATTCATGCGCTGGTGCGCGGCGTGGGCGTCAACAACGACGGCGCGCACAAGGTCAGCTTCGCCGCGCCGGCGGTGGACGGGCAGGTGGCGCTCCTGAAGGGCACCTATGCCGATGCGGGCGTCGCGCCCGATCGACTGGCCTTTGTCGAATGCCATGCGACGGCCACGGCGATCGGGGATCCGATCGAGGTGCGTGCGCTCCGGCGGTTCGTCGAATCCTATCCGCCGCCCGCGACGCCCGAACCGATCCTGCTGGGCTCGATCAAGGGGCATATCGGCCATCTGTTCTGGTCGTCCGGCATCGTGTCGATGATCAAGTCGGTACTCGCGCTGAAGCATCGCGTTTATCCCGGCACAGCCGGGCTCGTCAATCCGAACCCGTTGCTGGCCCTCGTCGACTCGCCATTCAGCATTTCGGCCGACGCAAACGTGCTCGACCTGCGCGAACGCACGTGCTGCGGCGTCAGCTCGTTTGGCGTCGGTGGCACGAACGCGCACGTGATACTCGAACAGGCGCCGGACGACGTGTGCCGCGCGTTCGACGCGGCACTGCCCGAACTGTCGGCACGGCGCTACACGCTGGTGCCGGACGCAGGCGGCGCAAACGCGGCTGCGGGCGTGAGCGAGCGGCCCGAGGCCCCGCCCGCCCGGGGGGCGGGGGAAGCGCGAACAGCGTCGTGCGACGAGATCGTCGAACTCTACACGGCGGTGCTCGCCGAGCCGTCGGTCACCCCCGACAGCGACTACTTCGAACTGAACGGCGACTCGATCTCTGCCGTCGAATTGATCGCACATGTCAACGAGCGTTACGGCGTGATGCTGGCGCAGACGGACATCTACGACTGTCCGACGCCCGCGTTACTGACCGCGCGCATCAATGCGCGCGTCGGCGCGCGCGCCGGGTCGAACGGGCCCGATGCACCGCCGCGTACGCGCCTGAACGCCTACCAGGCACGCTTCTACCTGCTCGAGAAGCTGCAGCGCGGCGACTTCAGCCATTACAACGTGCCGCTGTGCCTGTCGGCGGGTGTCGCGCCGGACTGGCCGGCTTTTTGCGCCGCGCTCGACGCGATCCTGAGCGGGCTTCCCGATTTCTCGATGACGCTGAAATGGACGGGCGACGGCATCATGCTGGGCGAGCGGCGCGAGCGGGTGACGACCGCGGAGGCGGTGACGCTCGCGGAATCGGACGATCCCGAGCGCTGCCTGACGGCGTTCTTCGGCCGGCGCTTCGATCTCGAGCGCGGTCCGGCCGCGCGTGTGCTGTACGTGCGGCACGGCGAGCGTCATCATGTCGCGATCAATTTTCCGCATCTCCTGATCGACGGCACCGGGTTGGAGAACCTGTTGCGGCGCGTCGAGCGCACGCTGAAGGGCGAGCGCACCGCGGAGCCGGTCCCGGTATCGGATACGCCGAACTGGCGGCCCGAGGACGCGACGTACTGGCTCGAGCAGCTCGCGGGGACACCGGCCAGTACGCTCGCCTCGACACCGGGGCGCGCGCCGCGCGAGGCCGGCGCACCGCTGCCGTATCCCGCGGCGGAGCGGTGCGCAATCCTGCCCGACGACCTGCTGCGCGCGGTACGGGCGGTTTGCCGGGTGCGCAGGATCACGCCGTTCGTTCTGTTCTACGCGGTGTTCAACACGCTGGTGGCAAGGCGGACCGGCATGCGCCGGGTCCTGACCGGCACCACGCTGAACAATCGCGACGCACACACACTGGGGCAGATCGATTGCCGGATCACGAACCTCCCGATCGGTGTCGAGATCGACGAAACGCGCGGATACGACGCGATCCTGGCGGCCGTCGGCGAACGTCTCGCCGAATCGATGCAACACGCCAACGCACCGCTCGACGTGATCGTGCAGGCCTCGGGCCGCGCTGGCGCGCCGTACCGGATGCTGTTCATGTTCCAGAACCAGAACACCGGTTACCGGATCGAGATGAACGGGCAAGTGTGGGAGGAGGGGCCGTACCGCTACCGGCCGCTCTACACCGAGCTGTGCCTGCAATTCCAGGCGGACGCGGACGAGCGCATCCGGCTCGTCGCGCACTACGATCCCGGGATTTACAGCGAGACGGATATCAGCCGCTTGACGGGCGAGTTCATCGCGCTTGCCTACGAATTCACCAGCCAGGTATGACGGAGTCCGACCGATGCTCAGCGGTCAAACAAAGACGCATTACCGGGATTTCATCGCGCGGTTCTCGGAAGCAGCGCAACGCGACCCCGACCGGATCGCGCTGATCGCCGGCGGCGAGCAATTGACCTACCGGCAACTGCACGAGCGAGTGCTTGGATGCGCGGCGTCGCTCGACACGCTGAGGCAAACGAGCGACGCCATGCTGCTCTGCCTGCCGCGCGGCGTGCCGCTGATCGTCGCGATGATCGCGTGCCAGCGTCAGGGCGTGCCCTACATCCCGATCGACTTCCGGACGCCGGCGCCGCGCATGAGGCAGATGCTCGACGTGAGTGCAGCAACCGCGGTGCTGCACGATACGGCCGGCACGCCGCATCCGTTCATCGCCGATTTGCCGGTCGGCACCCCGCAACTCGATATGGCGGCGTGCTCCTCCGCGCCGACGTGCACGCCGCCACCAGGCGCAAGCCGCGAAGCGTACCGGATCTTCACGTCCGGCTCGACGGGCAAACCCAAGATGGTCAGGGTCACGACCCGGGGATGCGCGAACCTGATCGACTGCCTTGGCGAACTGCTCGGATGCGATGCGGACACGAGCGTGCTATCCAGCACCTCGCCCGGCTTCGACATTTTCTATCTGGAGTACGCGCTGCCGCTTGCCAACGGCGCAACCCTGACCCTCGCCGATGACGGCCGGGCGGCATCGCCGCAGTTGCTGGCCCGGCTGCTGGAGCAGGTCCGTCCGGCGATTTACCAGTCCACGCCGTCGCTGCTGAAGTGCCTGTTGCCGTACCTCGGCGCATCGTTCCGATTCGACCGCCTGCTGGTCGGCGGCGAGCCGCTCGGCCAGGCGCTCTCGGCCGAAATCCACGCGCGTGCGGCGCGGCCGTACAACATGTACGGTCCGACCGAAACCACCGTGTGGTCGACCTGTCAACGGATCGATCGGCCCGGTGAACGGCGCATTGGGCTGCCGATCCAGAACACGCATGTGCTGGTCGTCGACGAACATGGCTCGGAGGTGCCGCTTGGCGTGGAGGGACGCATCCTGATCGGGGGGGACGCGGTCGCGCTCGGCTATCTGGGCAACGCCGCGCTCACGGCGGAGAAGTTCATCGCGAGCGCCGACGGCCGCACGATCCGTTACGACACCGGCGACGTCGGCTTCGTCGATCGGGAGGGATGCCTGAATTTCGTCTCGCGCGTCGGCGACTTCGTGAAGATCAACGGGCATCGGGTCGACCTGCAGGAGATCGGCGACACGCTGGAGGCGCTGCCGTTCATCAGCGAGGCGGCGGCGATCCACACGCGCGACCAGGGCGAGATCGACAGCCTGTCCGCATTCATCACGCTCGATCCGCGCCATGTCATCGCGGATCCGGTGGAACTGGCGCACGCGCATCTGCGCCAATGTTTGCCCAAGTATCTGTGGCCGCGCGAGCTGACCGTGATCGACACGCTCCCGCGCAACGGCTCCGGCAAGCTCGATCGGAAAGCGCTTGCGAGCCTGCCGCCTCCGCAACCCATGCCGCTTCCCGTCAAACGGAACGCGGCACCCGATAGCCCCGAACACATGCTGACCGTCCTGCTCTCACCCTACCTGAACGTGAGCCGGCTCGGCGAGCACGATAACTTCTTCGCGCATGGCCTCACGTCGATGCACGCGGTTTCGTTTCATCTGTCGCTGGCCGACCGGTGGCCGCGCATCGAACTCTTTCACATCTTCGAGTACCCGACAATTTCCGGCTTGTCGCGGATCGTGGCAAATTTGCGTTGACGCCTCTGGAGTTCGGCGGAGTAGAGGCTGGCCATGTTCATACGGGCAGTCCTGGCCTATTTTTTCATTCGGTCGCTTCTTTCGACCAACGCTTCATCGCTCGGCTGAATGCGGATGTACTTTTGTATCCCAATCGCGCCGCGATCTCCTTGACCGAATATTCCTTTTTGGCCAGATATTGCGATGTCAGATCTTGACGTACAAGGTTGTGCATGGCACTGAACGACGTCCCCATCTCCTGGAGTTTCCGCTGCAAACTGCGCAGCGAAAGTCCGAGCTCTCTGGAAAACTCGGCGATGTCTTGACACGCGGGGTTGTCGTACATCAGGCCAAGCAGTCGTCCGATGAGGTCCGACGGGACCCAGTGCGCAAGTTCGAATTCGCGCTTTGCGCACGCCTTTTTAGCCAATTCGAATTCTATCGGGTGTGCGAGCGGCAGCGCGATTTCAAGTGTCGATCGATCGAACTCGAGAAAACTTTCGCGAGAATTGAATTCGATTGGACAGTTGAAATAGGCTCCGTAAGATTCCGCGTGCGGCGGTTCCGGATAGGCAAATCCTATCCTCAGGAATTCCGGATATTGCCCGATCAAATCACGCATCTCCCGGCGAATGGCGGTGAAAACCATGTCGGTATTCAAAACCAGGAGATCCGTGCGATAGGTATAGCCGCCAACCGTAATTCTGGCCACGTCGCCCGTTGTCGTTATCCTCATTCTGAAATAGCTGATCCCCAGCAACGGATGCTCGAAGCCCAGGCGCAGCGCGTCGCCCAACGTCGGGCTCACCAGCATGGCGTGGGCGCGCAGGCCGTACGATGTCACCGGGATCGCGTTTCCGATATGAAGCCCGATCGCGGTGTTGCCGGTCGCCTCGAGTGCATTCGCAAACAGCACCATTTCCTGCGCATGCGTCACCATTGCGTTGGGTCGCTCGACGTCCGACGGAGAAATGCCCGCGCCTCTCAGCAAGACGTCGACGGGAACCCCCATACGCTTCATGAAGTCGATCGTGATGAAGATGGTGTGAAGCGGCGCCGGCCGTTGCGCGGCAGTGCGGTGACTCATGTCGGCTACCGGCTTCATTCGACTCCTAGCGACTTCGTAAACACGACCTGGCATCCATACTCGTCCAGTTCGCCGCGCTTCCACCCGAGACGCTGGTAGAAGCCATCGGCTCGCGAGCCCGGATCGGTCACGAGCGTGACTTGCGCCACTCCCTTTTCCTTCAACCATGTCAGCGCGCGGTCGAGCAGCTCCCGGCCGATGCCGGCGCCATGGAACGACGGATTCACAAACAAGGCGGTGATGAACGGCTTTTCGGTGATGACCGGCAGACAGATCCCGACCACCTCATCACGACATTCACAAATCCAGCCGCCTCCCTGCCTGATTTTCTCGATCAGGAGGTTGCGGTTGAGCAGGTGAACCTGGTGGGGATGGATTCTATTCTCGCTCACGGAGAATCGAACGTCATAAAAAGCGCCGATGTCGCGCTCGGTCATTCGGCGGTATTCCAGCTTATCAGCAATGGCCATATTCGTTATCGCCTGTCATCTCGTTATATGAAATATGCGTGGTGCGAATTGGGCAACTATCTCACGATTTTTACAAATCCGCCAACGATCATGCCGCGGAAGCCGGATAGCTGCCACGTGTGCCGCGGCGGACTGGGGTTGGCCGATCCACCGGCGAAGCCGCATGGCGCCACATGCGGCGCCCATCGGGCGCCGGCGTGCGGCGCAGTACCCGGTGACCGTTCCCGGCGACCTGACGATTGGTCAACGCTTTAATGTTCCTGCATCGATCTAAATTGCACGAGTACGAGAATTTCTGTTGGCGAAATAATCCAATATAAAATACCGTTCGCCAAACTTATAATGTCATTGGCGCTGACGGGTAACACATTGGCGCGAACGGCACGGGCAACCCCTATAAATGGAGCGATCTATTTGATACGCTTCCTGCCAATCGAATCGGCCTAATTGAGGTAATGGGTAGTGCGTCAAGTCCCTATGGTCCACCTGCCGAAGCTGAAATCATGGCGGAAGATGTATAACCCGGCGGTGCTCGTCATGGTCGCGGGTGTGGTTCTTCCCATGATCATCCTGGCAGTGGTCTCGCTCAGCGCGCCGCTCGACTTCGGCGGCGTCGCGTGGGGCGACTTCACTGCCCGGGCGTACGAGCGGGTCGTCTTCGATCGGGACTTTGACGGTTCGCTTGTCCTTCAGCGGGGCTATCTCGCCATTTTCGGCCGGTCGATGACCATGGCCCTGCTGACCACCGCGGGGTGTCTGCTGATCGGCTTCCCGACGGCGCTTTTCATGGCGACGCGCCCTCGGAAGTGGAAAGCCGCGTTGCTGATCCTGATCACGATCCCGTTCTGGACCTGCGTCGTCGTCCAGATGTACGGGTGGATCATCGTCATCGCAGACAACGGCCTGGTGAATCGGATCTTGATCGGAGCCGGCATCATGCACGGCCCGCTCGGCTTGCTCTACACCGATCTCGCGACCTTGATCGGCCTCGTCTATGCGTTCACGCCATTCATGGTCCTGCCGATCTTTGCCGCGCTCGACGATCTCGACTGGCGGCTGGTCGAAGCGGCCTACGACCTGGGGGCACACAAGCCGGCCGCACTGGTCCATGTGGTTGTGCCGTGCTGCCGCCCGGGCATCATGGCGGGCGTAGGGCTCGTCTTTGTCCCTGCGCTGGGTTCCTATACGATCCCCGGGCTGCTTGGCGGCAATCACGCGTTCATGATCGGCAACTTGATCGATTTCCAGTTTGCCGGCGGCCGGGATTGGCCTTTGGGCGCCGCCATGTCGTTTGCGTTGCTCGCGATTGTGCTTCTGGCGATGCTCATGCCCCGGCTGGGCGCGCTCTTTCAACGACAGGAGCGCGTTCATGAATTCGCCTGAACTGCGCCGGTTTCCGTTGGCCGCGGCGATCGCGATCGCGGTGCTGTTGTTCCTCTATTTGCCGATGCTGATCGTGATAGGGATGAGCTTCAACGTCGGCCCGTCCGCGCTCGTCTGGGACGGGTTCGGTATCCGCGGCTACGAGGAGGCGTGGTCCGATCCGACGCTGGTCCGTGCCGCGAAGAACTCGCTCGTTCTGGCGTTGATGTCGATGGTGCTTTCCACCGTGCTTGCGACGAGCGCGGCGGCTGCCTGGTGGTCGAGAAGTGATCGGCACGGGTTCGACCGGGCGGGACTTCTCGTCGCGCTTCCGCTTGTCATACCTGAAATCGTGCTGGCGATCGCGACGATGATGCTGTTCTCGATGTTCAAGACCGAGCTCGGATTCGGCGTCGTCCTGTTTGCGCATGTGGTCTTCAGCGTGCCGCTTGCTTACCTTCCGATCAAAGCCAGACTCAAGACGATCGATCGCACGCTGCTCGAGGCTGCTGCGGACCTGTCAGCCACACCCTGGGCCGCATTTCGGCAAATCACCGTGCCTTTGGCGCTGCCCGGCATCGTCGCAGGGGCGCTGCTGTCGTTCGTCGCGTCGATGAATGATTACGTCACCAGTTACTTTCTCGCTGGCGCCGGCATGACCACATTGCCGATGTACATCTTCAGTGCGATGAAGATCGGGATCACCCCAAAGGTCAGCGCTGTCTCGACCGTCGTCATCGGCCTTTCGTCGGTGCAACTGATGGCGGTCTGGGTCATCGGTGCACGAGGCAAAAGAAGATCCACGCCCAAGCAGTCCGAGATACACCATGCAAATCTCCAAGCAATAGGAACAGTATGAAAAAAACAATCGGGGCGATGTTGCTCCTCGCCGCTGTGACGACGCAGGCCGCCGAGCTTCATATCGGAAGCTGGCCGGGCATCCTGCCCGTGACCTTGCTCAAGAAGTTCCAGGCAGATACCGGTATCGAGACGACGCTCGACACCTATGCAAGCGATGCCGCACTGACCCAGAAACTGCAGGCGGGGGGAGGAGGCTACGACGTCGTGGTGGCCGGCGACTACTACGTCCCGGTGCTCGCGAAATCCGGCCTGTTGCTCAAGCTCGACAAGAGCAAGTTGCCGAATATCGCAAACATCAAGCCTGAATACCGTCATCCGGCATTCGATCCTCAGCGGGACTATGCGATGCCCTTTACGGTCGTCCTGACCGGGTTTGCATACGACAGCGCGCGCGTGCCGGGTGGCCGGCTCGACGATAGCTGGAAATCCTTTTTCGAGCCGCCCGAGGCGCTGCGCGGCCAGATCGGCGATCTGGACGTCGAGGAGGAACTGTACATGGCCGCGAGCTGGTATCTGGGGCAGGACGAATGTACCGAACGTCCCGAGGATGCGAAGCGCGTGCTTGACGTCCTGCAGAAGCAGAAGCCCTTCGTGAAGACCTACAGCAACGACGGCACGATCGACCGTCTCGCGTCCAGGCAAATCACCGTTCAGCACGTCTGGAACGGTGCCGCTGCGCGCGCGCAGGATCGTCTGCCGACCATCCGGTTCGTGTATCCGAAAGAGGGCGTCCGGCTGTTCATGGATAGTCTGCTTATCCCGGCAAAAGCGCGGAACGTCGAATCGGCCTACAAGTTCGTCGACTGGATGATGCGGCCCGAGAACATTGCACTGGTGACGAACGCGATTCGGTACAGCAACGAGATCGTCGGATCGGAGCGCTACATCGATCCTGCGCTGCTGAACAACCCCGCGACCAAGACACCCGAGCAATACAAGGATCGCCTCAAGCCGTACAAGATGTGCTCGCCTGCGGCACTTCAACTACGCAACAAGGTCTGGCTGAAGCTGAAGGGCAATCAATGAGCGGCGCCTGCGGCCTGGCCTTGGGGTACATACCAAGAGACCATCATGGCTGAACGTAGATCACGACAGCATCGGCATCCCGAGCCAGCTTGCATAAGCGCACCACCACTGTGCGCATGTACGGCGGGCGCGGTAGCCGTTCGCAGTCCAGTGCGCCGGTTTGACAGTCCGCCGCGGAAGCGAAATCGTCGTCTGAACGAAACTCGGCGCACGACGGCCGTGTCCTTGCTCACGTTCCGGACGAAGATATCGACAACGGCATCCGAATCTCGTGTCCGTGGCGGTTGCGCTCTCGGCACGCCCGAGGGCCGTCGGGCAGTCAGTCGCTCGAGTCTTCCGCGCAGGATCGACTAGCCCCGGTCGTCGGCTCCGCCTGTGTTCGGCGATTCATTACCTCCCGGCACAGGCGGCTCGCGATTTCCCCTCTCGATCGCGCTTTTTATTCCACGCGGCATCGCGGACATTCAAAGCTAAATATTATGCATTGCGAAACAGATTGGGTCGATGCGTGCGCAAGCTTTCCAGATTCACGATTCTCACATTGCCGAGGAAACGACATGCAAACCTACCTGGACCTGAAAGCCAAGATCCAAGCACTGCAAACTCAAGCTGAACTTGCACGCAAGACAGAATTGCAGAGTGCGATAAAAGAAATTCAGAAATTGATCGCCGACTTCGATTTGAAGCCAGAAGACATTTTCGACGGTATTCGGTACAAGCTACGTCGGCGGCGTGGCCCGGCTGCCGCAAAGTACCGTGATCCCGTCTCCGGCGCCGTCTGGAGCGGGCGCGGGCGGGAACCTCGTTGGATTGCCGGTCGCGATCGAGCGACGTTCCTGATCCAGGCCGAGACGTAAATAATCGGGGGTCAAGGTACGTCCAGACAAGAGCATCTTTTCGCCCGCCCTGTCCAGCACAGCCCGATCGAATCGAATCAATTGCACTGCAAACTTGATACGAGCAGCCGTCCACGCTTGCATTCCCGCTTGGTACTGGAAGCGTCGATTCGGTCGGCCTTCGGCGTCGAAACTCGCCGATGCTTTCGCCGCCGAGTGCGTTCACGTGGCTAACGTTGCCGCCGCGGGCGCGGTAACGCGCCGCTCTGGATCCGGGGCAAGGACCGCAGTCGGTTCGCCATATGCAAGCGTGCGTCGATCGGCAAGAAAGCCAGGACGGATTGACGGGACATGAAGGGCGTGGGATCCGGCGGCCACCATGCTGAACCAGGGCGATACAGGTTTCGGCGGCGTGTGGCGCGGCGGCGTCAGCACGACGAGCAGCGTCGCGCCGTCCGGCGACGGCGCCACCTACGCATGCGGCCGGTGCGACGAGAACAACGCGCTTGCTCAGGCACCGGCCTGAGCGACGGGGCGCGTCGACCGCCGGAAGGCAGCGAGCCAGGTCCTGGGCAATACCTTCCGGCGCAGGCCGCAGCGCGTGTTTATCCGCGACCGACGAACGGCATCGCGGTCGCCATGATCGTCATGTTCAGGATGTTCGTGTCCAGCGGCAGATTCGCCATCTGGACGACCGCATTCGCGACATGCGTGACGTCCATGCGCGCCTCGGGCGCCAGGCTGCCGTCCGCCTGCGGGACCCCTTGCGTCATCCGTTCCGTGAGCGACGTCGCTGCGTTGCCGATGTCGATCTGGCCGCACGCGATGTTGTACGCACGGCCGTCCAGCGCCAGCGACTTGGTGATGCCCGTCACCGCATGCTTGGTGGCCGTGTACGCGATCGTGTCGGGGCGCGGCGCGTGCGCCGAGATCGAGCCGTTGTTGATGATCCGGCCGCCCTGCGGCGTCTGCGCTTTCATCAGGCGCCATGCGGCCCGCGCGCACAGAAAGACGCCGGTCAGGTTCGTCGCGACGACGCCGTTCCACACGTCGAATTCGTATTCGCCGAGTGAAACGGGCGGGGCGTTGCGTCCGGCATTGTTGAACAGCACGTCCAGCCGGCCGAACTGCTGCGCGATTTGCGCAAACGCGCGGTCGACCGACGCTTCGTCGGTGACGTCGGCGGGAAACACGTGCGCGTCGCCGTCGGCGGCGCGGATCGCGTCCTGCGTTTCGCGCAACGATGCTTCGTTGCGCCCGAGCAGCGCGACGGTGAATCCCGCGTGGGCGAGCGCGACGGCCGCCGCACGACCGATGCCGGATCCGGCGCCCGTGACGGCTGCGAATTTCTTCGTGACAGACATGGCTTGATTTCCTGCGGGTTGAATTGGGAAAGAGGGGCGAGCGGTCGATGTCTTCGCCACCCGGTCAAGGCATTCGAAATGCGCCCGGAGCAAGCTCAAGCGACATCGTACCGCCCGCTCGATTGCGCGATAACCGCGACTATTTCTTCCGCCCGGCCGAGGCCTTGCGCGCCCGCGCACCCGTCTCCGCGAACAGATCGACCACCACGCCGCGCAGCCACCGGTTCCCTTCGTCCTGATTGACCCGCGTATGCCAGAGCATATGAATTGGCGCACCGGGCAGCGTGACGGGCAACGCGCGCCAGCCGAGCGAAAACGGCGCGGCGAGCTGCAGCGCGAGATGTTCCGGCACGGTCGCGATCAGGTCGGTGCGCTGCAGGATGTAGCCCACGCTCATGAAATGCGGCACCGTCAGCCGCACCCGGCGCTTCACGCGGCGCCGCTTCAGCCATTCGTCCACCTGCCCGTGGCCGGTGCCGGCCGACACCACGACCAGGTGCTCGGCGTCGCGCCATGCCTCGACCGTCAACGGCGCATCCGCGAGCGGATGCCCATGCCGGAACAGGCACACATAACGCTGATCGAACAGCCGGCGCTGATAGAACCCGCCCTTGAGTTGCGGCAGCAGGCCGATCGCGAGATCGACGCGGCCGTCGGCCATTTCGTCGCTCAGGTTGACGCTCGTGTTGCGCACGGTATTGAGCGCGATGCCCGGCGCTGCTTGCGACAGCCGTTCGATCAGCGCGGGCAGGAACACGACTTCGCCGATATCGGTCATGCCGATCGTCAGCGTGCGCGTGGCGCGCAGCGGATCGAAACCGGTCTCGGGATTGAGCGCGGCGTGCAGCGTCGCGAGCGCGTGCGACACGGGTTCCGCCAGACGCAGCGCGAACGGCGTCGGCACCACGCCGCCCGGCCCGCGCACGAACAGCGGATCGCCGAGCCGGCGGCGCAGCTTCGCGAGCGCGTTGCTGACGCCCGGCTGGCTCATGTTCATCTGCTCGGCGACGCTCGACACGCGCCGCTCCTGCATCAGCCGCTGGAAAAGCAGCAGCAGGTTCAGGTCGATCTCGCTCAGTTCCATGGGTTTCGCATTTCCCGGCTCATTGCATTCGGTGATGAAGCAGATTCATTTCATTTTATTGCGGGATGAATGTCCACTCCTGAAACTACCGATACGGCGCATGCATTCGACATGACCGCTGCGCAGCCCGCAGACCCTACATCTGAATATCGGAGACACCTTCATCATGCAGACGAACCTGAAGATCGCGATCGTCGGCGCCGGCATCGGCGGCCTGACGCTCGCGCTCGCGCTGCGCGAGCACGGCATCGACGCGCAACTCTACGAGCAGACCGACGCGCTGCGCGAAGTCGGCGCGGCCGTCGCGCTATCGGCCAATGCGACGCGCTTCTATGAGCGCATGGGCTTGCGTGCGGCCTTCGACGCGGTGTGTGCGGACATCCCGGGCCTCGTCTATCGCGACGGGCGCAGCGGCGCGGTGATCGGCCATCATCGCGGCGAACCCGACTATCGCCGGCAATTCGGCGGCGCGTACTGGGGCGTGCATCGCGCGGATCTGCAGGCCGTGCTGTCGAAGGCGGTCGGTCTCGACTGCATCCATCTCGGCCATCGGCTCGTCGATCTCGCGCAGCACGCCGATCGCGTCACGCTCGCGTTCGACAACGGCGAGCGCGTCGAAGCCGATCTCGTGATCGGCGCGGACGGCGCGCGCTCGATCACGCGGCGCTGGATGCTCGGTTATGACGATGCGCTGTATTCGGGCTGCTCGGGCTTTCGCGGCGTGGTGCCGGCCGCGCGCATGGACCTGCTGCCCGATCCCGACACGATCCAGTTCTGGGTCGGGCCGCACGGGCATCTGCTGCACTATCCGATCGGCGACGACGGCGACCAGAATTTCCTGCTGGTCGAGCGTCATCCGTCGCCGTGGCCGTCGCGCGACTGGGTCATGCCGGCGGAAGAGGGCGAGCAACTGCGCGTGTTCAGGAGCTGGCATCCGGCGGTGGTGCAGATGATTACCGCCGTGCCGGTCAGCCAGCGCTGGGGGCTGTTCCATCGCCCGCCGCTCGGCCGCTGGAGCCGCGGGCGCGTGACGCTGATCGGCGACGCCGCGCACGCGCTGGTGCCGCATCACGGGCAGGGCGCGAACCAGTCGATCGAGGATGCGGTGGTATTGGCGGCGCAACTGGCGAAGGCCGGCCCGGGCAACTGGCGCGAAGCGCAGGAAGCGTACGAGCGCCTGCGTCGCGGCCGTACGCGCAAGGTGCAGTACGCGTCGATTTCCGCGGCCGACGTGCTGCACCTGCCCGACGGGCCGGCCGCGCAGGCGCGCAACGCGCGTCTGGCCGAACGCGACAGCGTGCTGCATCACCTGGACTGGATCCACGATTTCGACGCGCTCGCCGAGGAGCCGAGCGAGCGGCAGGGCGGCACGTGGCTTTGAGCCCGGCGTGCGCACCCGGGTCGCGCGCGCAGTGCTTCGCGCCAGTCGACGGACGATGGGCCGGGCATCGGCCGGCTTGACGAAAACGGGCGGGGCCACGCCCGCCCGCCGTCACTTCACGCACTCGAGCGCGTACTTCAACCCCTGCCCGAGCAGCCCGCGCCACACGTCCCACGTATGCCCGCCTTCGACGATGCGCAGCTCGGCCGGGTTCTGCGCACGGCGCAGCTGCGTGTACAGCACGCTCGATTCCGCCTGGATCGTCAGGTCGTCGTCGCCGGCCGCGATGAACATCGGCACGCGCCAGCTACGCGCGAAATAGCCGCGCATCAGCGCCGGGTAGTTGAGCTCGTGCCACACGCGCGAGTCGAACTGCCGGTCGCCGAACACGCCGACATAGCGCGCGGCGGAATTGAGCGGCGGCTCGTTCGCATAGATCGCGGGGCTCAGCAGCATCGCGCCGCAGAACAGGCCGGGTTCGAGCAGCGAGAAGCGCAGCGCGCCGAAGCCGCCCATCGACACGCCGCCGATCGCGCGGCCCGCGCGCTGGTTCGACACCGCGAAGTGCGCTTCGACTTCGGGCAGCAGTTCGTTGAGGAACGCGCTCTGCATCTTCTCCTTGCGGTCGACGTACCAGTCGGTGCCGCCCTGCGGCATCACGATCACGACGGGCGGAATCTCGCGGCGCTCGATCAGCGTGTCGGCGGTGGCCTGCAGCCGGCCCTGCGTGATCCAGTCGTTCGCGTTGCCGGCATTGCCGTGCAGCAGGTACATCACCGGGTAGCGCGCGCCTTCCGGGTTATAGCCGGGCGGCAGGTAGACCGTGTACGACCAGTCGCGCTTCAGCGATGCCGACCGGAACGTGCGCAGCGCGACGCTGCTGCCCGGATTGACCGGCGGCTCCTGGGCGGCCGGCGTGACCGGCGCGGCCTGGGTGGCTTGCGCGGCCAGCGGCGGCGCGGGCGAAACCGTCGGCGCGGCCGGCGTGGCGCGGGCGGTGGCGATGGAGCCGGCGATCAGGGCGACGGCGAACGGAAGGGCGAGTCGGCGCATGGCGAATCGTTTCAGGAGAGGCGCCGGCTATCGTAGCAGCGGCGCATGACGGCGCGGCGCGTCATTGCCGCGAACGGAACGGCAGCCGCGCGACGAGCGGCCCGTAGAGTTTGGCGACGAGATACAGCAGGCCCATCGCGACGGCATCGGCGGTCAGGCCGAGCGGCACGTCGAGATAGCCTTCGGTCGCCTGGTAAAGCAGCGAATCGACCGCGAGCGAGATGCCGGTGCCCGCGACGAAGCACAGCAGCCCCTGCCGGCCGATCGTGCCGATCCACGGCATCGCGTGCGCGACCTTCTTCATCCAGCCGAGGTGCACGAGCTTGGCCGCGAGCCACGCGATCGCGAGGAAATTCACGAGCCGCAGCGCGCCGAGGTTCTGCTTGATCGACGGATCGGTCGGGAACGGCTCGATGCGCAGCCGGTAGTACGCGCCGGCGGCGACGATCGCGAGCGACACGGCCGTCAGCAGCCAGCCCTGCGGCCTGGGCGCGAGCGTCTGGTAGACGGGCTGGCAGCGCGCGATTACGCCGAGCACGAACAGGAACTGCCACGCGAACGGATTGAAGTCCCACGGCGCGCCTTCGACGGTCGGCAAAAAGCGCGCGACGTGCGGCGCCGCGTACCACAGCGATCCGCTGAACGCGAGCATCAGCCACGGCTGCGTGCGCGCGAGCGGCAGTGCGAGCGGGACGAGCAGCGCGAAGAACGCGTACATCGGCAGCACCGACGCGAGGTACGGCTGGCGGCGGAACAGCAGGATGTCGCGCAGCGCGGCGAGCGGTTTGTGGAGCAGGCCGTCGAGATCGTTGGTCGGCATGTTCGGGCCGTCGATCGCGAACGCGTTCAGCGCGGCCGTGATCAGCAGCATCAGGCCGGCCGTCACGAGGAACGCGCGGTAGATCTCGAACGCGCGCAGGATGAAGCGCTGGCGCGCGGCGGCCTCGTCGTGCCGCTCGGCGAGCGAGTTGTACGCGATCGCGGTCGCGAAGCCGCCGAGGAACACGAATACCTCGGCCGCGTCGCACAGCGCGTACGCGTGCAGCGTCACGCGCGACAGGATGCTGCCGCCGATATGGTCGACGACGATGACGAGCAGCACGAGGCCGCGGAAGAAATCGAGTTCGGCGTAGCGGCCGGCCCGGGCAGGCGCGGTCATCGGACTGCCGTCCGGCGCGGGCCGCGTGCGCGGCCGGCATACGCCGCGCATGAATCGGGGTGAAGCATGACTTCGTGAAGAAATGGCGAACGGATGCGCATTGTGCCACCGATGCGACGCTCGTCGGGTTTACGCGGATGGCGGGCCGGACCGCCGCTGCCGACAAGCCCGGTCAGGCTGTCTGCGCAACGGGGCAGTTGGGAGAGCGCAACGCTTTGCGCGCGGTTTCCTTACCCCGATGGACGGACGGTTTGCGACGTGACACCATTTTGTCCTCACGCGGCCGCACACCGCGTCGTCCGCCCTGCGGGCCACACACAAAACAGACCAAACATTCGCCGGGCGCTCGGCCCGCCCGGCCCTCGGCTCCGGAGATCCGTCATGAAGAAGCACGTCATTTTTGCCGCCGCGCTCGCTGCCTTCGCCGCGCCGGCCTTTGCCCAGAACAGCGTGACGCTGTACGGCCTGATCGACGAAGGCTTCAATTACACGAACAACGTGAACGTCAATGGGGTCGGAAAGACGAATTACCAGCTCGCGAGCGGTTTCGCGCAGGGCAGCCGCTGGGGCCTGAAGGGCAGCGAGGATCTCGGCGGCGGGCTCAAGGCGATCTTCACGCTGGAAAACGGTTTTGACGTGAACAACGGCCGGTTCAACCAGGGCGGCCGCATGTTTGGCCGCCAGGCGTTCGTCGGGCTGACCGAGTCGCGCTTCGGCACGCTGACCTTCGGCCGCCAGTACGATTCCGTCGTCGACTATCTCGCGCCGCTGACCGCGAACGGCAACTGGGGCGGCACGCTGTTTTCGCACCCGTTCGACAACGACAACACGGACAACTCGTTCCGCGTCAACAACACGGTCAAGTACGCGAGCCCCGACTGGAACGGCCTGACGTTCGGCGGCACGTACAGCTTCAGCAACAGCACCGGTTTCTCGAACAACCGCCAGTACAGCATCGGTGCGCAGTATTCGCTGGCCGGGCTGCAGGTCGCGGGCGCGTACCTGCAGGCGAACAACCCCGGCGTCGGCAGCGCGGGCGCGATCGCGGCCGACGACGCGAACTTCGTCGCCGATCGCCTGCGCATCTTCGGCGGCGGCGTCAACTACACGTTCGGCCCGGCAACGGTCGGCTTCGTTTACACGAAGACGGACGTGAAGAACCCGGTGTCGACCGTCTACCTGCCGGCCTCGACCTTCGCCGGCCTCGGGCTGACCGCGACGAAGTTCCAGAACTTCGAGATCAACGGCAAGTACCAGCTCACGCCCGATTTCTATCTCGGCGCGCAGTACGTATACACGGACGGCAAGTTCGATGCCGCGGCCGGCTCGTTCAAGCCGAAGTACCACACGGTCGGCCTGATGGCCGACTACAGCCTGTCGAAGCGAACCGACGTCTATCTGCAGGGCGCGTGGCAGAAGGTCGGCGGCGACAAGACCGGCACGGCGGCCGACGGCGGCTACGTCGTCGGGACGGACGGGCCGTCGTCGTCGTCGAACCAGTTCGCGGTGCGCGCCGCGATCCGCCACAAGTTCTGAACGGGCGGCGGCCGGTGCCGGGCGCGCCGGTGCCGGCCCTTGTCAGCCCGCCTGGCGCGTGCCGCCGAGCGTTTCCGCGAGCCAGTCGACGAAGATCCGCACGCGCGGCGCGAGATGGCGCCCGTGCGTGAACACCACCGACACGGGCAGCGGCTCGGCATGCCATTCCGGCAGCACTTCGACCAGCGAGCCGTCGGCGAACAGCGGCGCGAGCCCGTCGCGCGGCGCCTGGATCAGCCCGAGGCCGGCGAGACAGCACGCGAGATACGCCTGCGAGCTGTTCACCGACACGATGCTGCGCATCTTCACCGCGTGCAGCTCGCCCGTATCCATGTCCGCATATTCCCAGTCCAGCTCGCGGCCCGTGCGGCTCGAGAAATAGCCGACCGCGACGTGGTCGGGCAGTTCGTCCGGCGATCTCGGCGTGCCGTGGCGCGCGAGATACGCGGGCGACGCGCAGTTGATCTGCGCCATCTCGCCGATCCGCCGCGCGACGAGCGACGTGTCGGACAGCACGCCGACCCGCACCGCGCAGTCGATGCCGTCGGAGACGAGATCGACGAAGCGGTCGGTCGTGCTGATCATGACGCGCAGGTCGGGGTAGCGCGCATGAAAATCCGGCAGCGCCGGAATCACCTGGTTCAGCGCGAAGCGCTCGGGCAGGTCGACGCGGATCACGCCGCGCGGCGATGCGCGGGCGTCCTCGAACAGCGATTCCGCATCGTCGAGATCGGCCAGCAACTGCACGCAGCGCTCGTAATAGGTCGCGCCCTCGGCGGTCAGCGCGACGCGCCGCGTCGTGCGCTGCAGCAGGCGGATATTCAGGTGCTTTTCCAGATACTGGACGGCGTTGCTCACCGTCGGGCGCGGCAGTTGCAACTGCTCGGCCGCTTTCGTGAAGCTGCCGAGATGGGCGACGCGCGCGAAGATGCGCATTGCTTGCAGGTGGTCCATACGGGGCGGAGCGTTGGCGGATTGGAACAGGCTCCATTGTTGATCAGCGTCGAATGGTTTGGTGGAGCGTTTCGCGTTTCGCGCTTATCGCGCGCCGCGACGCACCGACAATCCGGTCCATCCACTCACCACTCGAAGGTCGATGCGCTGCGCGCGATCGCGTGGGCGCTGTCGCGCGGCATCGACATCGTGCCGCTGGTCGGCGCGCGCAAGCGCACGCAATTGAAGGACGCATCGCACGCGCCTGAATTGCAACTAACGGTCAATGATTTCTCGCGCATCGAAACGGCGGTTCCCGCCGGGGCGGCTGCCGGTGACCGCTATCCGGCTTCACAGATGGCTGACCTCGACAGCGAGCAGGCGCGGGGGGTGATCCATGGGGCCTGAACGGAGGGCCTGACAGGCCCGCCCGACAGGCCCTAGCCAGCCTCAGGCAAAACCAGATGGCGGGCAGGCTGACGGCGGTTCACCATCGGCGCCGTAATCATCCCAACCGGACGGAACGCCCTCCATGCAAATTCATACGCTGACGATCATCGTGCTGGTTTTCCTGCTGGCCGGCGCGGTGAAGGGAATGATCGGGCTCGGGCTGCCGACGATCGCGATGGGGTTGCTGACGCTCGCGATGCCGCCGTCGGCTGCGGCGAGCCTGCTGCTCGTGCCGTCGTTCATCACCAATGTGTGGCAGTTGTGGCTCGGCCCGTCGTTCGGGCCGTTGCTGCGTCGCCTGTGGCCGCTGCTCGCCGGTCTCGCGATCGGCACGCTGACGGGCGGGTTGCCCGCGCTCGCGGCCGGCAGCACGTGGACGCATGCGGCGTTGGGCGTGGTGCTGATCGCCTACGGTCTATGGGGGCTGGCCGCCGCGCGGCTGCCCGCGCCGGGGCGTCACGAAACCTGGCTGTCGGCCGTGGTCGGCTATCTGACGGGCGTCGTGACGGCCGCGACCGGCGTGTTCGTCGTGCCGGCCGTGCCTTACCTGCAGGCGCTGCGGCTGTCGAAGGACGACCTGATCCAGGCGCTCGGGCTGTCGTTTACCGCATCGACGATCGCGCTCGGCTTGCAGTTGCGCGTGACGGGCGCGCTGCAGACGGTCGATCTCGGCGTGTCGGCGCTTGCGCTCGTGCCGGCGCTGGCCGGAATGGCCGGCGGGCAATACGCGCGGCGCGTGATGAGCGAGAAGGCGTTCAGGCGCTGCTTCTTCGTCGGGCTGATTGCGCTCGGTGCGTACATGGCCGCCTCGGGGTGGCTGTAAGCGGGTATCGCCGCGGAGCGTGATGCTCACCGTCCCGAAACATCCCGAAGCCGGTTTCTGCTGCCGGCTTCGGGAGCTGTAACAGGACGGCGGTCGCACCGCTCAGGCCGGATCGGCATACTTCAGCGTCCAACCGAGCGTGCGGGCCGTGCCCGCGCCGAGCGCAAACGGCTTCGTCGTGCACGCGAAGTTCGAATGCAACTGGCCGATCGGCGTCGTCGACAGCGGATTCGTCGTGCCGTTTGCCGTGTCGAAGGCGGACAGCACACAGTTGTCGAACCCGGATGCCGCATAGCCGGTCGCAGCGCTGTTCGCGTATGCCACCGATACGCCGTCGCCGTTGGCGTGCGTGGACGCGAAATCCGCGAACGACGTGAAGTCCGTCTCGACCGACAGGTTGCCGGCGAGCGTGCCCGAACTCAGCGTATCGCTGCGCGCGACCGTGCCGTGCGCGAACGTCAGCACCGAATGCACCTGCAGGTCGAGATCGGTCGTGTACGCCGCGTTCTTCGACGCGAGACGGAATTTCGCGGTATCGAACGACACGATCACCTGGCCGTTGGCCTGCTGCACGTTCAGGTTCCTGTAGTACGTGACGGGAATGTAGGTCTTCCCGTTGTACGACACCTGCGGCACCAGCAGCGCATAGCCGAGATCGGTCGTGCCGTAGATCAGCCTGTCGGAGAACGGCACCGGGTAGTACGGCGTGAACGAGTTGTAGTCGGGCGCCTGGCTGAGGTTCAGGTTGATCACGCGCCGGCCGTCGCGCACGGTGAGCAGCGCCGCGCTGTACGGATGCGCGGTGTCGCCGGGCTGGTTGTACCGGGTGAGCGTGTAGCGCGGCAGCGCGTCGAGCCACGCGTTGTAGTCCGCATCCGCCATCGGCGCCTTGCCGCCGAAGCCGAGCTTGTTCCACCACGCGTTCACGTACAGGTACTGGTGCAGCAGGCTGAAGTTCTCGCCCATCACGCGCGGCTTGCCGCGATACGTGTCGGTGCCGCGACCCTTGACCCACATGTTCACCGACGGCGTCGGCAGCGACGGGTCGTACCAGTAGGTGTCGAAGCGATGCGCGGCCCGATAGATGAATGCATACGCGACCTGCTTCTCCTGGTCGGACAGCACACCGGCGTTGGCCGCGGCCGTCAGCACTTCCATGAACGCGGAATCGCCGTACGGGCCGATCGAGCGGCCGTAGTCGAAGCCCTGGCCGTCGGTGTTCAGCTGCGGCAGGATCAGGTCGACCGACTTGCGCAGATAACCCTTCAGCTCGGACGTGAGATTCGCCTCGTTACCCATCTCGAACGTGCGCTCGACCACTTCGCCGATCAGCAGCGTGCTGTAGCGGTCGAAGCGCGCCTGGTCGTAATAGGTCGTGTGCGTGTTCGACGCTTCGTCCGAGAACCCGCCCGACGAATCCTTGCGGATGTGGTTCGCGAGCGTATACAGCAGCGCGTCGCGCGCGCTCATCGTCGCGACGGACGGATCGGTCGCCGACGCGAATGACGGGCTGCTCCAGCCGAGCTTCTGCCGCAGCCCGGCGATTCCGTAGGACACCGCATAGTAGTTCTGCGCGGTGTTGAGCGACGCGATGTCGATCGGCGTGCCGGCGGCCGGGCACGTACTGGTCTTGCCGCTCGCGTCGGGGCCGAACATGTCGCAGAAGGTGAGCCGCTGCTGCAGCGTCGCGAGCATCGCGTCGCTGAAGACTTCGTTGAGCATCCCGTGCGCCTTCAGGTTGTTCAGCGCGACGAGGTAGTAGTACTCGCCCCACGACGTATTCGCATATGCGTAGTTGCCGCCCGACTGCGCCATCATCGCGGTCGTGATCGTCTGGTACGTCGCGAGGTAGCTCGCGTATTGCGGGTCGCCCTTCGACTTCATGTCGATCAGGATGTACGACAGGCCGAGCGCGAGCTTGCCGGGCAGGAATTTGTCGCCGGTGTTCGTATCGAGCACGTGCACCGGCGTGCCGTCGCCGAGATCCATCACGACCTGCGTGAAGTCGGGCGATTTCCGGATCAGGTCGAACAGCGCGCGCATCTGGCCCATCATCGTGACGGGAATGTTCGTGCCGGCCGGCACGCTGGTGTCGGGCGCGCCGTAGACGAGCGCCTGCAGCGAGTTCGCCGCGAGCGCGGGTGTCGAAGACGGGGGCGGCGACGGCGGCGGCGTGTCGGTCACGTCGCTGCCGCCGCACGCGCTGACGAACAGGACGGAAAGGGCGCTGAGCGCGGCGCCGACCGCGAATCTGCTGCGCGGATGCATGGTGTCTCCAGTTTGAATAGTGATGAAGGACGGGCAGGTATGGCCGTTGCCGCGCTCGACACCCGTACCTGACCTCCGCCATGCAACCCTGATCCCTGACGACGGATGGCCTGAATCACAACCCGAGCGGGCAAGCGTTCCCCCTGCGCGGGCCGAGGCCGGCGTCGCGCCGATGCATTGGAAAACGTTTTCCAAATTTAGGCATCGAACGGCGTGATGTCAATGAACTTTGACGCCGGAGGCGCCGGTAGAAACCCGAATAGTGGGAAGAGAGAGGGGGGCTGGGGCGAGATCGGGATTACATGTAAATTACGGGGAATTTTTGCCGAAGCCGATTAGACGCAGTGCGGGATACCGACGCTGAAGCGGCAGGCGGGTGTGCTCTCCAGTGATGCGCGTTTGATCACATTTGAGAGAAAACGTTATCCTTAAGGATCGAAACGAATCAAACCGGGCATCGGCGCATCGATCACGACCGGCGCCCGGCCGCGCCGGGGCTGCTAAAGCTGGGCCTCGATCGCCGCCTTGTCGATCACCGACCAGACCTGTCGGATCTTGCCGTCGTGGAACTCGTAGAACACGTTCTCGGCGAACGTGACCTTCCTGCCGTCGACGGCGAGCCCCATGAACGTCCCTTTCGGCGAACACGCGAAGCGAAGGCGGCTCGCGACGCGCGGCGGCTCGCACGCGAGCAGCCGGATGTCGAAACGGAGATCGGGGATGTCGCGAAAGTCCTGTTCCAGCATCGCGCGGTAACCGGCGAGGCCGAGCGGCCGATCGTTGTGGATCACGTTGTCGTCGACATACTGGCCGAGTGACGGCCAGTCCTGCCGGTTCAGGCAGTCGATATACGCGCGGTAGCGGGTGGCGAGATCGGTGTCGGTCATGGCCGTGCCTCCGTATGCCGGTGGGGTGGGGGCGCGCGTCACCGCGGCGCTGGTTCGCCGGACAAAAACGCCACGAACTCCCGCGTGTACTTCGGCAACGCGTCGAACGACCGCGCGCAGAGCGTCAGCTTCCGGTGGCTCCATGGATCGGCCAGTTCGACGAGCCGCACGTCCATCGTCTGCATCGCGCGCTCGGCCGCGTGCCGCGACACGATGCCGATGCCCACGCCGCTCGCGATCACGCGGCAGATCGCATCGAAGCTCTTCAACTGCACGCGATAGCGGATCCGCTTGCCGAGCGCGCGCGCCTGGTCGGCCAGATGCACCTGCAGCGCGCTGCCGTCGGTGAGGCCGATGAAATCGGCGTCGGCGATCGCGTCGAACGCGACCTTGTCGTGCGACGCGAGCGGATGCGCGGCCGGCACGACGACGATCAGCCAGTCTTCGCGGAACGGTTTCTGTTCGAGCCCGCCGAGCCCGACCGAATCGGCAACGATGCCGACCTCGGCCGTCTTGTTGCGGATCGCATGCACGATCTCCTGGCTCGAACGCTCCTCGACGCTGATCGACAGCTTCGGATGATGCGGCAGGTAATCGGCCAGCGCGTCGGGCAGGTATTCGCTCAGCGACGCCGTGTTGCACAGCAGCCGGATATGGCCGCGCAGCCCCTGACCGTATTGCTGCAGTTCGCCGCGCATGTGGTCGATCTGCTGCAGCACGGTGCGCGCGTGGTGTTCGAGCGCGCGGCCGGCGTCGGTCGGCTGCGCACCCGACTTGGTCCGGTGCAGCAGCGGCACGCCGAGTTCGTCCTCCATGCCGCGGATGCGCTCGCTCGCGGCCTGCAGCGTGATGTGCGTGCGTTCGGCGCCGCTCGTGATCGTGCCGGCCTCGCAGATGTTCAGGAAGAGCCGCAGGTCGGTCAGGTCGAAGCGCATGATGGGCGGGGAGCGATAGCGTTGGAATGGGCGATAAGTTAGCAGGAACCGCCGTGTCGGTCTCAGGCGCAGCCTGAGACCCGATTCGCCGGTTCCGCATTTTCGGGGCACGATCGATGCCCGATCATGGCCGCATCTCGACACCGGGGAGCCAGTCATGCAGATCGATTCGTCGTGGGGCGTGTCGTTCAAGATCGCGTTGCATGTGTTGTTCCTGTGCATCGGCATCGCGTGGGCCTGTTCCGAACTCGTCGCATGGTTGCGCTAAGCGCGGCGGCACAATCCTATTGAAATCGATCCGTCATAGTCTCCTGGGACGAAAATTCTTCCGTTTTCACACGAAAAGACCATCAAGTTTTTCGGGATCGGACCGTATTACCGGTAGCGAATGCCGGCCGGCGTCCCGTTCGTGATCGTTTGTCATCATTGTTTGCATCCGGTTACACGTCGGCGGTTCCGTTTTTGAGATGCTTGAAAGATTGTCAAACCGGAGTCGGATCGTCCATGAAAACGCGCGAGATTTGCCGCAATGCGGCTTGGCTGTCGGGCCTGGCCGCGGTGCTCGTCATGGCCGGTTGTGCAAACACGCAGTCCGTCCCGCCGAGCGACACGCTGGCGGGACAGCCGTCGCCGTCGAGCCAGCCCGCCGCTGCGCCGTCGGCCGCCACGCCGCCGCCGGCGCCGATTCTCGTCGCGCAAAAGTACGTCGTGAAACGCGGCGACACGCTGACGGGCATCGCGTCCGCGAACGACTGCAGCGTTGCCGACCTGCGCACCTGGAACAAGCTGGGCGCGAACGGCAAGCTGCGCAAGGGGCAGGTGCTGCGCATCGTCAGGCAGCAGCCGCTGCCGCCGTCGGGCGCGGCCGGCACGCAGGCCGCCGCGCAGGCCGCCGCGAGCGATGCGGTGGCCGGTAACCAGGCAACGGCACAGGCCACGGCATCGACGGCGAGCAACCGTCAGGTCGTCAAGGAAACGAAGCGGCATGCGGGCGGCGTCGCGCTCAAATGGCCCGCGAACGGCAAGATCGTCGAAGGGTTCCGGCCGGGGCAGAACCGCGGCATCCAGATCGCCGGCCGGCCGGGCGACCCGGTTCGCGCGGCGGCCGACGGCCGCGTGATGTACGCGGGCACCGGCCTGAACGATTACGGCAGCCTGATCATCGTCCAGCACAACGCGGATTTCCTGACCGCCTATGCGCACAATCGCAAGGTGCTCGTGAAGACGGGCGACATCGTGCGCCAGGGCGACGAGATTGCCGAGATGGGCGATCTCGACAACTCGCGCGTCGCGCTGCTGTTCGAAGTGCGGCGCGACGGCAAGCCGGTGAATCCGATGCCGTACCTGCCTTCTTCGCAAGGATGAAGCCAGGCCGTTCTGCTGGAACGCGACGACTGTCGCTGCTAGGCTAGGGGCTGTTTGCGAATCCCGCGCTTCGCGCGGGGCCGACGGGCGTCTTTCGGGGATGCGCGGCGAATGCCGTCGCGGGCGGCCGTCGGCGTGAACGGGCGTGCATCGCCGATGCGTGCCCGCGCTGCTTCGTGCCATCGTTTCCGACAGAACACTACTCATCCATGGAACACTCTCCGACACGCCGCTCGCTGTTGCTTGCCGCCGTTGCCGCGCCGTTCGTGGCCGCGTGCACGTCAGCGCCGGTCGCCGACCAGGGGCGCGCCCATGCCGCGCAAGCCGAACTCGCCGCACTCGAGAAAGCGTCGAACGGCCGGCTCGGCGTCGCCGCGCTCGATACGTCGAACGGCGTGCGCATCGCCCACCACGCGCGCGAGCGCTTTCCTCTGTGCGGCACGTATGCGGTCGTCGCCGCCGGCGCGATACTCGCGCGCGGCGCGCTCGACGCGTCGCTGCTGCCGCGCCGCATCCTGTACCGCCGCTACGAAATCGTGTCGGGTTCGCCGATCACGGAAAGCCATGTCGACACGGGCATGACGATCGCGCAGCTTTGCGAGGCGATGCTGCGCTCGGGCGACAAGGGCGCGGGCAACCTGCTGATGGGCGTGCTCGGCGGCCCGCAGGCCGTCACGTCGTTCGCACACGAGAGCGGCGACACGACGTTTCGCCTCGATCACTGGGAACCCGAACTGAACAAGGCCGCGCCGGATGACGAACGCGACACGTCGACGCCGGTCGCGATGGTCGACACGCTGCAGCGGCTGCTGCTCGGCGACACGCTGCGCGAACCGCAGCGCGCGCAACTGACGGAATGGATGGTCGGCGGCGCGCGCGGCGCGACCGGCATCGCGGCGGGCGTGCCGCCCGGCTGGCGCGTCGCGGACAAGGCCGGCACGGGCGGTTACGGCACGACGACCGACGTCGCGGTGCTGTGGCCGCCGTCGCGCGCGCCGCTCGTGATGGCCGTGTCGTTCACGCAGCCGCAGGCCGACGCTGCGGCTCGCGCGGACGTCGTCGCATCGGCGGCGCGCATCGCGGCGGGCGCACTCGCCGCGACGACCTGAGCGTCGCGCGCCTCGCGCAAAGCCGGCGTTTGGCTTATCGTGTCGGTCAGCGCGCGCCGGCGCCGGCGCGCGGTCCTTCCGTTTCCTGTGCCTCTTCATGCGCCGACTTCCGCCCCTGCACGCGCTGCAGATCTTCTCGACGGTGGCTCGCCACCGCAGCTTCACGCGCGCGGCCGAGCAGCTATGCATCACGCAGGGCGCGGTGAGCCGGCAGATCCAGACGCTCGAGGCGCATTACGGCTTTCCGCTGTTCAAGCGCCATGCGAAGGGCCTCACGCTGACGGCCGAGGGCGAGCAGCTGCTGCCGGTGGTCAACGAGAGCTTCGCGCGGATCGAGGACATCTCGATGAAGCTCACGCGCCAGCGCACCGATCTCGCGCTGAAGGTGCCGACCTGCGTGATCCGCTGGATGCTGCCGCGCATCATGCGCTTCCAGGGCGAGCATCCCGATCTCCATGTGCAGATCACGACCGCCTGGCAGCACGTCGTCGATTTCTCGACCGAGCCGTTCGACGCGGCAATCGTCTACGGCACGTCGCCGGGCGCGGGCGTATTCGCGCTGCCGCTGTTCGACGAACGGCTGACACCGGTATGCGCACCGGAGTTGCGGCAGGCGTCGCCGCTCGACGCGGTGGGCGATCTCGCGCGCCATACGCTGCTGCATCCGACCCGCGACCATCGCGACTGGCGTGCATGGCTCGATCATGCGGGCGAGCGCGGCGTCGATCCCGCGCGCGGGCCGACCTTCGACACGCTCGATCTCGCGACCAACGCGGCGATGCAGGGCTTCGGCGTCGCGATCGGCGACGTGACGCTCGTCGACGACGACGTCAGCGCCCGCCGGCTCGAACGGCCGTTCGACATCGTGCTCGAGACCGGCGCACGCTACTTCTTCGTCTATCCCGAGAACATCGGCAACCAGCAGAAGATCCGCGCGTTCAGCGACTGGATCGCGCGCCATCGCGACTGACGCGCGGCCGCGTCGGACCCGCCGCGCGCCGCGCGGGCGGCCGGTGTTACTGGTAGGTCACGACGGCGATCATCGGCGCGAGATTGTTGCCCGGACGGTTCGGTAAAACGATTGCGCGCGAGGCCTGAGTAAAGGTCGTGGTCTTGACGGCCTGCATGCTCGCCGCGTCGACGAACGCGATCTGGCCGGTCGCCGGGCGCGGGCAGTCGGCGCGCACGCGAGCGGGCGCGGCGTTGGGCGTATCGAGCGCGAACGAGCAGGGCGGCTCGACGATCATGCCGGAGAAGTGGATGATGCCGGACGCGCCGGCGGCAAAGGACGAGGACATGGCCAGAAGCGAGGCAGCCAGGGCGAACGAGGCAGCGAACGGGCGATGCTTCATGACAGGCTCCAGAGAGGAAGCGCGTCGCAGCGGGGCCGCTCGGGTGGCAGTCCGTCAACGCCGCGACGCTGACTGCGTAAACGGCAAATCCATCGGACCTCTTGAATGAAAAAACGGAAATAGCGGGAATAAGCAAACAGCGGCGTATTCCTTCAATCAATTTATCTCAAAATTGAGCGGCCGCAAGCCCGGGTAATGCCGGTGTAGTAAACCAGAGGGACGGTCGCCGGCGGACGCCGTTTTTTGCGGGTGAATCGTTGCGGAATCAACGAATCGGTAGTAGCGCGAATCGTCGTTCGCCAAAAGAAAACGGCCGCTCGTGATCCCGAGCGGCCGTTTTGCGTGGGGCGGTGTGGCGACGCGATCAGGCCATGCGCTTGCGCACCGCGCCGACGATCACCAGCAGCACGATCGCGCCGATGATCGATGCGATCCAGCCCGCACCCTGGCCCGGCGCATACCAGCCGGCCGCGCGGCCGACGTAGCCGGCGACCAGCGCGCCGACGACGCCGAGTACGGCCGTCATCAGGATGCCCATCTTGTCGTCGCCGGGCTTGAGTGCGCGGGCGAGGAGGCCGACGATGAGCCCGACGACCAGGGTTTCGATGAATTGCAGCATGAACGCCTCCCTATTGCTGTTGAGCTGTTGACGAAAGGAAATTGACCCGTGCGACGCACAAGGGTTCCATGCGGCGGCAAGCCGGCGCGTGGTGTGCGGAGTATCGCATGCCGGCGCGTCGCGCAGATGTCAGGCGGCCGGCGCGCCCGTGACCGGGTCGAGACGGCGGTAACCTTCGGTCGCCTGCAGCAGCGTGCGCGTGTAGTCGCGCGCGACCTGCCCGGTGCGCACGTCCTCGACTCGAAGCTGCTCGACGATCTCGCCATGCTGCATCACGGCGACGCGCTGGCACAGGAAGCCGATCACCGCGAGGTTGTGGCTGACGAGGATCATCGTCAGGTTGCGTTCGCGATGCAGGCGGCGCAGCAGGTTCAGGATCTCCGCCTGCACCGACACGTCGAGCGCGGACGTCGGTTCGTCGAGCAGCAGCACGCGCGGCTCGACGATCAGCGCGCGTGCGATCGCGACGCGCTGCCGCTGGCCGCCCGACAACTGGTGCGGATAGCGGAAGCGGAACGCGGGACCGAGGCCGACCTCGGCCAGCGCGCGGGCGATCCGCGCATCGGCGTCGCCGATTGCATGGATCGACAGCGGCTCGCGCAGCGTCTGGTCGACAGTGAAGCGTGGATGCAGCGACGCATACGGATCCTGGAACACCATCTGCACGTGGCGGCGGAACGCACGGTCAGGGGTGCCGCCGACCGGCCGTCCGTCGATCGACAGGCTGCCGGCCGCGAGCGGCACGAGGCCCGTCAGCGCGCGCAGCAGCGTCGACTTGCCGGAACCCGATTCGCCGACGAGCCCGAACACTTCGCCGTCGCGGACCGCGAAGCTTGCGTCGCGCACGGCGTCGACGTGACCCGTGCGGGTCGGGAAACGGATCGATGCGTGATCGACGTCGATCATCGTGCGGCCTCCTGGCGATCGGCGGGTGTGGGCGCATGCGGTGCGGGATCGAGCCAGGCCGGATCCCGCCGCAGCACGGGCAGTTCGTCGGGCGGGTTCGCGAGCGGCGGGTTCGCCGCGAGCAGCCCGCGCGTGTACGGATGCGTCGCATCGCGCAGGTCGCGCGCGGCGCAGGTTTCGACCACGCGCCCCGCATACATCACCGCGACGCGATCGCAGAACGACATCACGAGCGGCAGGTCGTGGCTGACGAACATCAGGCCCGTGTTGTGCCGCGCGATCATCGCGTCGAGCACCGCGAGCACCTGCATCGACACCGCGACGTCGAGCGCGGAGGTCGGCTCGTCGGCGATCAGCAGGCGCGGGCCCGTCGACACCATCATCGCGATCATCACGCGCTGGCCCATGCCGCCCGACAGCTCGTGCGGATACGCATCGGCGACGCGCGCCGGGTCGCGGATCTGCACGGCCGCGAGCGCGTCGACGATCCGCTCGCGCAGCGCGCGGCCGCGCAAGCCCGGCTCGTGCCGCCGGAACGCTTCGCCCATCTGCTTCGCGACGGTCATGACCGGGTTCAGCGAATACTTCGGATCCTGCAGGATCATCCCCATCTGGCTGCCGCACAGGCGCCGGCGTTCGCTCGCGGACATCGCGAGCAGGTCCTGGCCCGCGAAGCGCATCGTGCGGGCCGACCAGCGCGCGGCTTCGGGCAGCAGGCCGAGCAGCGCGCGGCCCGTCAGCGACTTGCCGGAACCCGATTCGCCGACGATGCCGAGCCGCTCGCCGGGGGCGAGCGTCAGCGACAGGTCGCGCACCGCGTCGGTGACGACGCCGTCGTGCCCGCGAAAGCCGATTTTCAGGCCGTCGATCTCGCAGAGCGGCGCGGGCGCGGTGGTGGAATTCATCGGCATGTCATGCTCCATGGCGGGGATCGAAGACGTCGCGCAGCCCGTCGCCGAGCAGGTTGAACGCGAGGCTCACGAGCAGGATCGCGATGCCGGGCAGCGTCGCGACCCACCACGCGTCGAGCAGCACGTTGCGGCCCGACGCGACCATGAAGCCCCACTCGGGGCTCGGCGGCTGCGCGCCGAGGCCGAGAAAGCCGAGACCCGCGACGGTCAGGATGATGCCGGCCATGTCGAGCGTCGCGCGCACGATCACCGACGACATGCACAGCGGCATGATGTAGCGCAGCAGGATCCGCGGGCCCGACGCGCCTTGCAGCCGCGCGGCGTGGATGTAGTCGGCCTGCGCGATGCGGATCGTTTCGGCGCGCGCGAGCCGCGCATACGCGGGCCACGCGGTGATCGAGATCGCGACGACCGCGTTGATCACGCCGGGCCCGAGCGCGGCCGCGAATGCGAGCGCGAGCACGATCTTCGGGAACGCGAGCGCGATGTCGGTGATGCGCATCAGCACGCTGTCGACGAAGCCGCCGCAATAGCCGGCCGTGGGGGGGGGGG
>NZ_JBYSWZ010000009.1:0-144871 GCF_058781685.1 Burkholderia sp. FW306-1C-G01B | reverse complement strand
GTGCCGATCGCGAGGCCGATCGGCACGACGATCACGACGACGAGCAGCGCGATGCCGAGCGTGAGGCGAGAACCTGCGATCATCCGCGAAAGGATGTCCCGGCCGAGCTGGTCGGTGCCGAGCCAGTGCGATGCGGAGCCGGGCGGTAGCAGCCGGTCGGACAGCACCTGGCGCAGCGGATCGTGCGGCATGATCAGCGGGCCGACGATCGCGACGACGATCAGCGCAACCAGGATCGCGAGCCCGAACAGGTTGAGCGGATTGACCGCGAAACGGCGCCAGCGGCGGTAGGCGAGGCCGAACGCGGCCTGCGAGCGCGACGCGGGCGCATCGGAAAGCAGCCACGCGCGCAGCGTGAGACGTGCGGCATTCATGGTCGGGTGGCCTTCGGCATGGACGGTGAAGGAAGCAGGATGGAAACGGTCATGTCGAAGCGGCCCTCAGCGCGCACGCGGATCGAACACACGGTACAGCGCGTCGGTCAGCAGGTTGACGGTGATGAACATCACGCCGATCACGAGCGTCGCGCCGAGCACGGCGCTCATGTCGGCGTTCAGCAGCGCGCCGGTCAGGTACGAGCCGAGCCCCGGCCACGCGAACACGATCTCGGTCAGCACCGAGCCTTCGAGCAGGTTGCTGTAGGTGAGCGCGATCACGGTGAGCAGCGGCACCGCGATGTTGCCGAACGCATGCCGCCAGATCACGCGCCGCTCGGACAAGCCCTTCGCGCGCGCGGTGACGATGTATTCCTGGCTCAGCTGGTCGAGCATGAACGAGCGCGTCATCCGGCTCAGGTACGCGACCGAGTAGTAGCCGAGGATCGCGGCCGGCAGCGCGATGTGCGACACCGCGTTGCGGAACACGTCCCATTCGCCCGCGAGCGCCGCGTCGATCAGCAGGCTGCCCGTGCGCGGGTCGACCATCCCGTCGTACACGGGATCGAGCCGGCCCGGGCCGCCGACCCAGTGCAGCCGCGCGTAGAACAGCAGCAGTCCCATCAGCCCGAGCCAGAACACCGGCACGGAATTGCCGATCAGCCCGACGAAGCGCGCGATGTGGTCGATCGGCCGGTTGTGCTTCACCGCGGCCGCGACGCCGAGCGGCACGCCGATCGCGATGCCGATCAACGTCGCGATCGTCGCGAGTTCGAGCGTGGCCGGGAACACGCGCCTGATGTCGTCGAGCACGGGGTTCGACGTCAGCAGCGACATGCCGAGATTGCCGTGCAGCACGTCGCGCGCGTAGATCAGGAACTGCGTGACGAGCGGCTTGTCGAGGCCGAGTGCGATGCGCTCGGCCGCGTACGCGTCGGCCGACGCGCGATCGCCGAGGATCGCGAGCACGGGATCGATCGGCACCTTGCGGCCGATCACGAACGTCAGCGCGAGCAGCCCCGCGAACGTGACGGCGAGCGTGAGCGCCCAGCGCAGCACACGCAACGCCCAGCGTACGGCCGGGCGCCGCGCGGGCAGCGTGCGCAGTGCTTCGAGGGAGGAGGCGGGAGTCGACATGCGGCGAACCTTATTGCTTCTTCAGGTTACGGTACGACACGAGATCGTTGATCGGCCCGACTTCGAGCCCGCTCACGCCGGGCCGCGTCGCGACCTGCGCGACCTTCTCGAACATGATCACGAACGGCGAGCGCGCGAGCATCTCCTTCTGCATCGCCTGGTACCGCTGCGCGCGTTGCGCGGCGGTCGGCTCGGCGAGCGCGGCGTCGGTTTCCTTCGTCAGTTGCGGAATGTCCCAGCTGTTGCGCCAGGCCAGCATTTTATAGCTCGACTTGTCGGAATTGTCGGGGTTCCATGCGAAACCCTGCGCGTTGCTGTGCGGATCGATGTAGTCGGCCGACCATTCGCCGATGTAGATGTCGTGCTGGCGAGCGCGGT
This sequence comes from Burkholderia sp. FW306-1C-G01B, assembly GCF_058781685.1. Classification (NCBI taxonomy): domain Bacteria; kingdom Pseudomonadati; phylum Pseudomonadota; class Betaproteobacteria; order Burkholderiales; family Burkholderiaceae; genus Burkholderia; species Burkholderia sp. FW306-1C-G01B. The sequence continues at coordinate 142,982 of NZ_JBYSWZ010000009.1, read as the reverse complement.
ATTTCGCGAGCGTCTGCTTGTTGTCGCCGGGGATCAACTGCACCTTGACGCCCGCCTGCGCGAAGTTCGCCTGTACGGCCTGCGCGATCTCCGTGTACGGATAGTCGTTGCGCACGTCCATCGTCACCGAGAAGCCGTTCGGCACGCCGGCCTTCGCGAGCAGCGCCTTCGCCTTCGCGACGTCGAGCTTGTACGGGTTCGAATTCAGCGTGCCGAGGAAGCCTTCGGGCAGGAAGGTCTGGTGCACCTTGTAGGTCGTCTTCACGACGTTGGCCTGGATGCCCGCATAGTCGACCAGCCACTTCAGCGCTTCCTGCACGTCGGGCTTCGCGAGCGTCGGGTTCTTCGTGTTCAGGCCGAGATACAGCAGCGTCGCCTGCGGCGAGGCCGACACCTTCGCCTTGCCGGATTTCACGACCGACGCGAGATCGTCGGGGCTCAGGTCGCGCGCCGCATCGACGTCGCCGTTTTCCAGCAGCAGCCGCTGGCTCGCCGCTTCGGGCACGTGGCGCAGCACGATGCGCTTCATCGCGAGCGGCAGCCGGTAGCCGTCGAAGCGCTGCAGCACGATGCTGTCGCCGGCCGTCCACTTGACCAGCTTGTACGCGCCGGAGCCGGCCTCGTTGGTCTTCAGCCATGCATTGCCGAAGTCGTTGCCCTGCTGGTGCGACAGCAGCAGCTTCTTGTCCAGCACCGATGCGGGCCACGAGCCGAGCACGTTCAGCACGAAGGTCGGCGCGTATTTGCGGTCGGTCGTGACCGACACAGTCAGGTCGTCGAGCTTCTTCACGTTCGCCGCGACGTTCGCCTTCGTGAGGCCGATGCCGTTCAGCACGGCGGCCGGGCCCTTGTCGAGCAGCACCGCGCGCTGGATCGACCATGCGACGTCGTCGGCCGTCAGCGGGTTGCCCGAATGGAACTTGAGGCCGGCGCGCAGCTTGAACGTATAGGTCAGCCCGTCGGTGCTCGCCGACCACGACTGCGCGACATCGCCGTTGAATTTCGACGGATCGCGCAGGTCGACCCGCACGAGCCGGTCGTACGTGTTCGCGACGTATTCCTCCGGCACCAGCTCGTAGATCTCGCCCGGGTCGAGCGTCGTGAATTCGTCGAGCAGCGTGGCCATCACGAACAGGTCCTTCGGCGTTTCCGCGTGCGCGGCGGACAGCGGAACGGCGGCGAGAACGGATGCGGCGGCGAGCGCCGCGACGAGCCGGGATGTCAGGGGTTTCATTTGCGCTCCATCGTGAGGTGAACGTGCAATGGGTGAACGTAAAACGGCAACGGGACGTGCATTACATCAGGCGCCACGCACCGCTCGCCGCGTTGTCGATTTGCGGCAACGCGTGCGAGCCTGGCAGTTCGTAGTGCCACCATTCGCTGTCGATGTGCGCGAAGCCGGCCGCGTGCATCACGCCGAGCAGCAGCAGGCGGTTGCGTTGCACGGTTTCGGGCAGCCCCGCGTGGAAATGGCCCGACGCGGCGACCATCTCGTCGAAGCCGGTGCCCATGTCGAGCGGCTCGCCGTTTGCGCCGACCAGCGTCAGGTCGAGCGCGGTGCCGCGGCTGTGATTCGAGCCGCGGCCGAGATCGGCGATGAAGTCCGGATCGGGCAGGAAATCCCACAGCACCTGCTGCGCCTGCGGCGGCCGGTACGCGTCGTAGATGCGCAGCGTGAAGCCGGCCTGCGCGGCGACGTCGACCGCGCGGCGCAATGCGGCTTCGGCCGGTTCCAGCAGCAGACAGTGCGCGCGGCGGTAGATCGGCTTGCCGGTCAGGTTGCGATCGGTCGCGTAGACGAGATCGATGTCGACGCGATGCGTGGCGGGCGTGATTTCGACGAGGCGGTGGTCGTTCATCGGCGGTTCGGGTTGGTTCAGGCTCGCTCAGGATTCGAATTGGTCGAACGTGTGCTGCAGTTCGCGATTGCGCGCGACGCGCCGGTCGATCGCGGGGCCGAGGCGGTCGACGACGGCCGTGATCAGCAGGTTGAACAGGCAGGTGAGTGGCGCGAGCGAATCCCAGAACTGGCCGACGTCGGTCTTCACCTGCAGCAGGTCGGCCGGCCATTCGCGGGCCCACGGGCACGAGAGATCGGTGACCAGCGCGAACGGCTGCCCGCGTTCGGCGGCCGCCTGGCAATAGCGGCGCGCGCTGCGCGAATACGCGCGCGTGTCGGTGACGATGCAGTACGGTCGCTCGAATTCGGAGTTCAGCGAATCGACATACGAGCCCGACTGGCCGTCGGAATAGAACACGCGCGGGCGCAGGTATTCGAGGTAGCTGCTGAACGCGTTGCTGATCCCGCGCGTCGACTGGATGCCGAGGATGAATACGGCGTCGGCATGCGCGATGCGATCGGCGACCTGCGCGAACACGGGGCCTTCGGCGAGCCGGTACACATGGCGGATCGCATCGAGTTCGCGTTCGAGCGACGACGCGAGCGTGCCGTCGCTGCCTTCAGCCGGTTGCGTGCCGGCGGTGCGGCGGTATTCGTCGAGCCGGTCGGTGATCATCCACGGGCGATCGTCGCCGCCGCGCAGTTCGCGTTTCAGGTCGTCGAGATTGCGGTAGCCGACGCTGCGCAGGAAGCGCCCGACCGAGATGCCGCTCGTGCCGGCCTGCTGCGCGATCTGGTCGGCCGTCTCGAGCCCGAGGCGGTCCAGGTTCGCGAGCATGTAGCTGGCGATGCGCTTGGCGGTCGGCGTCAGCTCGGCATAGCGGGATTCGACGGTACGGGCGAACGTGCAGGTCATCGAATGTTAGATCGTTGTCGTCTGTTGATCGAATGTCATCTATCTAACAAAGCCAAAATCATTCGCGCCAGCGGATAAAAACTATGGCGTGAGGATGGGTGATAGGGTCGAAAGCGCGTTCAAGGGGCGGGTGATGGCATGCAAAGGTACGTTTTATGTCTGTCAGGCATATTTGGAGTTTATGTCTGTGGGGAATAATTTGCGTTTATGCCTGTCAGGAATATACTGCACTTATTGCCTACAGGAATCCGCGCCGTGAACTTCATCGTCAATACGCCCGCGCAACTGGGCGAAATCCTGTCTTCCGCGCGGCAGGCCAAGGGCCTGACGCAAGCCGAAGCGGCTGTGCGAATCGGCGTGGGCCAATCGCGTCTGTCGCTGCTCGAATCCACGCGTACCGAAAGCCTGTCGCTCAGCCAGTTGCTCGAGCTGACCGCGCTGTACGGCCTCGAGCTCAGCATCCGCACGAAGGACGGGCGCGACGCAGCCGACGTCGAGTGGTAAGCGATGGGACGCAAATCGCACACCCGCGCGTTGTCGATCTGGACGAATGGCCAGCGGGTCGGCACATGGCGGATTCCCGCGCGCGGCGACATGGAACTGCGGTACGACGCCGGCTGGAAGCAGTCGGCTGTCGGCCGCCCGTTGTCGCTGTCGCTGCCGTTTGGTGTCGGCGAGGCACCGTTGCGCGGCGAACGCGTCAATCACTATTTCGACAACCTGCTTCCGGACAGCGACGCCATTCGGCGCCGCTTGGCCGCCCGGTTCGGTACGGCGACGACCGAGCCGTTCGATCTGCTCGCCGCGCTCGGTCGTGACTGCGTCGGGGCGGTGCAATTGCTCGGCGAAGACGATGCGCCAGCCGGCCTGGATCGTATCGACGGTACGCCGCTGTCGGACGACGACGTCGCACGCGTGCTCGATCAGGCGAGCGGTGTGGCGACGGGGGCCGGGAACGACGACGATTTCCGGCTGTCGCTGGCCGGTGCGCAGGAAAAGACCGCACTGCTGTTTCACGACGGACGCTGGATGCGCCCGCATGGCGCGACGCCGACGACGCATATTCTCAAGTTGCCGCTCGGGCTGGTCGGCAACAAGCGGGCCGATCTCACGGCCTCTGTCGAAAACGAGTGGTTGTGTCTCGCGATTCTGCGAGCGTTCGGCCTGCCGGCGGCGAATGCGGAAATCGTGCGTTTCGGCGCGCACACGGTACTGTCGGTCGAACGGTTCGATCGTACGTTGCATCGTGACGGCGGGTGGCTGTTGCGCTTGCCGCAGGAGGACTTCTGCCAGGCGCTCGGCGTGCCGCCTCACCTGAAGTACGAGTCGCAGGGCGGCCCCGGCGTGCCGGACCTGGCCGGCCTCCTGCGCCGTTCGGAAACGGCGCGGGAGGATCTCGACACACTGTTCGCGGCCCTGATCGTATTCTGGATGCTTGCTGCGCCAGACGGGCATGCGAAGAACTTCAGCCTGCGCCTGCTGCCGGGCGGCCGCTTCCGTCTCACGCCGCTCTATGACGTGATGTCGATCTGGCCGGTCGAAGGCGATGGCGCGAACCAGTGGTCGTGGCACAAGGCGAAGCTCGCGATGGCCGTGCACGGCAAGCGCAAGCACTATGCGATGCGCGACGTGACGCGACGGCACTTCACCGCGATGGCCGAATATTGCCTGCTCGGCGATATCGCGACACCGATCGTCGAACGGCTCATCGCGACGACGCCGCACGTGATCGAGTCGGTCGGCGCTGCGCTGCCTCCCGGTTTTCCGGCGAGGGTGGCGGAGCGCGTCCTGGGTGGATTGCGGTTCGCCGCGCAACGGCTCGCCGAAATGCCGCGGGAGTAAACCGCGCCTCGGCCCGGCCCGGTCGGCTGGCGTTCGACGTATCGGCATCCGCTTGTTTCCGTTTTGCACGATCAGTTATCCGAATCGACTGCAGCGCATCGTGATCGCGCGTCGCGTGTCTCGATCATCTCGGGTCGCCATGCACGGCATCACGACCGCGCGCGGTCGTATTTCCGCATTCACCGGACCAGACCGATTCGCCGACATCGGTGACATTCCGACATCCCGCTGCACCGCAATAATTACAAAAATTAAAGTCGATCAGTTTAAATCATTAATTCAGGTTAATAATTCATTTAATTTTTGCTGCGATTTGTATTTAACTTGCGTCACGGGATGTTTGATTTTCGATAATCCGAAAAACGGCAAGTATTCCGTAGCGGAAATTCTCTTAATCACAAGAATGAAGAGGAAATCATGACGAATCTTTCTCGACGCAAGATGCTGGCGGGTACGGCCGGCGCCATTGCCGCCGCGGGCATTGCGGTATCGGCCAAGGCCGCCTCGTTCGGCAATCCGGACAGCCCGCCGGAAGGCGCGGTGAATGCGCGTAACCGCCAGAGCCTGACCGACCCGGGTCCGAAAAATCCGGCAATCGCCAACCAGTTTCCGTCTTTTCAGGATCCGCCGGCCACCGATATCAACGGGATGCCATTATTCTGGGCGTCTTTCAATAATGCCCATAAACGAATTCAAAATGGCGGATGGGCGCGCGAAGTCACGCAGGACGATTTTGCGATTTCGGAAACCATTTCCGGCGTCAACATGCGCCTGACGCGCGGCGGCATTCGCGAGATGCACTGGCACCAGCAGGCCGAGTGGGCGATCATGCTCGACGGCCGTTGCCGGATCACGGTGCTCGACGAACTGGGGCGGCCGTCGGTGCAGGACGTGAAAACCGGCGATCTCTGGTATTTCCCGCCCGGCCTGCCGCATTCGCTGCAGGGCCTCGGCACCGACGGCGCCGAATTCCTGCTCGCGTTCGATAACGGCCGTGCGTCGGAATTCAATACGCTGCTGCTGACCGACTGGGTCGCGCATACGCCGCCCGACGTGCTCGCGCTGAACTTCGGCGTGCCGGCCGATGCATTCAGGAACGTTCCGCTCGACAACCTGTGGATCTTCCAGGGCGACGAGCCCGGTCCGCTCGCGGAAGCCCAGCGCGCGTCGGCTTCGTCGGCCGGTGCGCCGCCGCATCCGTTCGTCTTCTCGCTCGGCGACATGAAGCCGGTCAGGAAGACGCGCGGCGGCGAAGTGCGGATCGCGGACAGCACCAACTTCAACGTGTCGACGACCGTCGCGGCGGCGCTCGTCACCGTGCATCCGGGCGGCATGCGCGAGCTGCACTGGCACCCGAACGCGGACGAATGGCAGTACTACCTGCAGGGCGAGGCCCGGATGACCGTGTTCGACACGGGGCCGAAGGCGCAGACGGCCGACTTCCGCGCGGGCGACGTCGGCTACGTGAAGAAGAGCCTCGGACACTACGTGCAGAACACCGGCAAGACCGACCTGGTGTTCCTCGAGATCTTCAAGACCGACCGCTACGCCGAAGTGTCGCTGTCCGACTGGCTCGCGCATACGCCGCCGAAGCTCGTGGAGGCGCACCTGAACGTTGCGCCGAACGTGATCGCGCAGTTTCCGCGCAACCGTCCCGACGTCGTGCCGCTGTAACGCTGTCGTCGCGCCACCACGGCCGGCAACCGGCAGGCCGGCCGCGGCGCCCGCTTCCGGGCAAGCCCTTCTTATCCGAACGGAACACAACACACCATGATTCCCGTCACGAGCAAACCTGCCGGCGGCTTCGCGCTGCCGGCGCTGTCTCCCGAGCGCGCCGACGGCGCGGCGCGCGCCGCGCTGGAAGGGCGCCGCACCGGTGTCGCCGCGCTGCTGCCGTTCGTCGGCCCGGCCGTGGTCGCGTCGATCGGCTATATGGATCCCGGCAACTTCGCGACCAACATCCAGGCCGGCGCCGCGTACGGCTACCGGCTGCTGTGGGTCGTGCTGGCCGCGAACGCGATCGCGATGCTGTTCCAGGCGATGTCGGCGAAGCTCGGCATCGTGACCGGCCGCAATCTCGCGGAGCTGTGCCGCGACAGTTTCCCCGCGCCGGTCGTGTGGGGCATGTGGGCCGCATCCGAGATCGCCGCGATGGCGACCGATCTCGCCGAATTCCTCGGCGGCGCGCTCGCATTCGGGCTGTTGTGCCACCTGTCGCTGTTCGCGGGGATGATCGCGACGGCGTGCGCGACCTGCGCGATCCTCGCGCTCGAAAAGCGCGGCTTCCGGCCGCTGGAAGCCGCGATCGCGGCGCTGGTCGGCGTGATCGGCGCGTGTTATCTCGGCGAGCTGCTGATCGCGCCGCAGGACTGGCACGCGGCCGCGTTCCACCTGGTCGTCCCGCAGATTCCGGATCATGCGGCGCTGACGATCGCGGTCGGGATCATCGGCGCGACGATCATGCCGCACACGCTGTATCTGCATTCGGGCCTGACGCAGGATCGCGCCGCGCCGCGCGACGACACGGAACGGCTGCGGCTCGTGCGTTTCTCGAACCGCGAGGTCGTCGTCGCGCTCGGGCTGGCCGGGTTCGTGAATCTCGCGATGGTGATGATGGCGTCGTCGGCGTTCCACCTGAGCGCGCCGGGCATGACGGACATCGGCGCCGCGTATCACACGCTGATCCCGGTGCTCGGGCCGGCGGCCGGTGCGCTGTTTCTCGTTGCGCTGCTGACGTCGGGCGTGTCGAGTTCGGTGGTCGGCACGATGGCCGGGCAGGTCGTGATGCAGGGTTTCATCCGCCGCCGCATGTCGGTATGGATGCGGCGCGCGGTGACGGTCGCGCCCGCGTTCGCGGTGGTCGCGCTCGGCTGCGACGTCACGCGCGCAATGGTGGCAAGTCAGGTCGTGCTGAGTTTCGTGCTGCCGATGCCGATGATCGCGCTGCTGATGCTGTCGGCGCGCGAGGATGTGATGGGTGCTTACGCAATGCGGATGCCGTTGCGGATCGTCGCCGGCGCAGCGACGATCGTGATCGTCGGGCTGAATGCGTATCTGGTGTGGGCGGCATTCAATTGAACGGCGGCGGTGCGCGTCGACCGCCGGGCCGCCGCCTCCTGTGCTGCATGTCCGGTGCTTCGCGAAGCCGCCGGATCGCCGTTGCGCTGCTGGCCGCCGACGCTCGTCGAGCGCAGCGTGATGACGGCGCCGGCCGCGACCCGATACCAGAAATGCGCCGTCAGTTCGGTGCCTCTGCGCTGCGCCTGACCGCAGCCGCGATTACTTCGCCAGCGTCCGGTATGACACGAGATCGTTGATCGGCCCGATTTCCGGCCCGGTCGCACCGGGGCGCGTCGCGACCTGCACCACCTTCTCGAACATGATGATGAACGGCGAGTTCGCGAGCACGGCTTTCTGCAGCGCTTCGTAACGCTGCGCGCGCTTCGCGGGCGACGGCTCGACGAGCGCGGCCTCGGTGTCCTTCGTCAGTTGCGGAATGTCCCAGCTGTTGCGCCACGCGAGCATCTTGGTCGGCGACTGGTCCGAGTTGTCCGGGTTCCACGCGAAGCCGCGCGCGTTGCTGTTCGGGTCCATGTAGTCGGGCGACCATTCGCCGATGAAGATGTCGTGCTGGCGCGCGCGGTACTTGCCGATCGCCTGCTTCGCATCGCCGGGGATCAGCTTCACGCGGATGCCGCCCTGCGCGAAGTTCGCCTGCAGCGCCTGCGCGATCTCGAGGTACGGATAGTCGTTCGGCATGTCCATCGTCACGTCGAAGCCGTTCGGCAAGCCGGCCTTCGCGAGCAGCGCCTTCGCCTTCGCGACGTCCTGCTTGTACGGCCGCGCGTTCAGCGTGCCGAGGAAGCCCTCGGGCAGGAAGGTTTCATGCACCTTGTAGGTCGTGCTGACGATGTTGCGCTGGATGCCGTCGTAGTCGACGAGCCATTTCATCGCCTGCTGCACGTCGGGCTTCGCGAGGTTCGGGTTCTTCGTGTTCAGGCTCAGGTACAGCAGCGCGGACACCGGCCACGACGCGACCTTGATCTTGCCGGCCTTCGTCAGCGCGGCGAGGCTGTCGGGGCTCAGGTTGCGCGCGGCGTCGGCGTCGCCGTTCTCCAGCAGCAGCCGCTGCGCGGACGCTTCGGGCACGTGGCGCAGCACGACGCGCTTCATCGGGTACGGCGTGCGGTATTGGTCGAAACGCTGCAGCACGATGCTTTCGTTCGGCGTCCACTTGACGAGCTGGTACGGGCCCGAGCCCGCGTCGTTGGTCCTGAGCCAGCCGCTGCCGAAATCGTTGCCCTGCTGGTGCGACAGCAGCAGCTTCTTGTCGAACACCGATGCAGGGCACGCGCTCAGCACGTTGAGCACGAAGCTCGGCGCGTACTTGCGGTCGGTTTCGAGCACGACGGTCTGCGGGTCGATCGCGCGTACCTTCTGCGTCACGTTCGCCTTCGTGAGGCCGAGATCGGCGAGCACGCCGGCCGGCCCCTTGTCGAGCAGGATGGTGCGCTGCAGCGACCACGCGACGTCGTCGGCGGTCACCGGGTTGCCGGAGTGGAACGTGAGGCCCGGGCGCAGCTTGAACGTGTAGGTCACGCCGTCGGCGCCGACCGTCCACGATTGCGCGATCTGCCCGTCGAAGTGCGTCGGGTCCTTCAGGTCGACGCGCACCAGGCGTTCGTAGGTGTTCGCGACGTACTCGGACGGCACCAGTTCGTAGATCCCGCTCGGGTCGAGGGTCGTGAATTCGCCGAGCTGCGTGGCGACGACGAAGATGCCGGGCGGCGTGGCGGCCTGCACCGGCAACGCCGGAACAAGCGCGACGAGCGCGGCGCTGACGAACAGCCGGGACAGCAGGTGCTTCATGCGGGCTCCGTTGAAAAGGAATCGTGGGTGCGATTCTCTCATCGACGGCTACCCGGATGAAAATATTCGATGCGCGCGCGGTGGCGCGCGGGAGCGGGCCGGGCGAGCGCCCGGCGCCGGCAGGTGGCGGATCAGATCACGCAGCGCGCGATCGCGAAGCGCATTGCTTCCTCGGGCGGCTCGCTGCCCGAGCCGCGCACGACCTTGACGACCGAACCGTTGCCCGATGGCGTGAGCGTGACGAAGTACGAGTTCGAGCCGACGGAGATATCGGTCACGCCGTTGTGCTGCGACTGCTCGGTGCCCGACAGGCGGCTGTCGAGGCAGTTGGCGATCGCGTGGGCCGGGCGTTGCGACGACACGTAGATCATCGGCGCTGCGCCGGATGAGGCCGAGTCGGACGAGGGAGCGGAGCCGCAGGCGGCGAGCAGGGCGGCGGGAAGGAGCAGCAGGAATCGTTTCATGGTCGGTCGTCGAGTGTCTCGTATCGAGGCTGGGGCGCGGGGTAGGCGAAACGCGAAGCTTCGCGACGAAACCGCCCGGAATCGGGCCGTTTTTGACGGTCGATTACGGCAAGCGGCTGACGACGGAGTATACCCGCGGCATTTGACGCGGACGTCACGTTGAAACGATTCGATACAACAAGCACCCGCTGCCGCACGGCGGCAGCGGGCGTTTCAGGCGATGGCGATTGGGCGCTTGTTGTGGTCGCTTATTGGCCGATCTTGTTGCCGACCGTATTTTCCTGCCGGTTCAGCACGCGCTGTTCGCTCTTCGTGATGTGGCCGCGATCCTGCACGGCCATGTCCCGCTCTTCCCGGCGGATCTTGCGGTCGTCGCGGTGCAGGCGCGCGGCCTGTGCGTGCGACATCTCGCCTTCCTTCACTTCGTGATGGATGCGGCGATTCTGGTTTGCGAGACGCCGGTTGACCTCTTCGCGGCGCGGATGCGCGTGCTGCCACGGCGTGTCGGCGAACGCGGTGCCGGTGGTCAGCACCGACATCAGCGTGGCGCCGATCGCGAGATGGCGGGCAAGGGCTCGCATGGTGTTTTCTCCTGTCGTTGCGCGTCCGAATGATGGGCGCTTGAAGAGAAAACGCGGAGCGGGCACCGGTTGTTGACGTGTCGGCCTGTATCGATTGCAAGCGTTCGTTACGTCTGGTGTTTGCGGCGCGCGTCAGGTGAGCCGATAGGATCGGCCGGGCGTCACTTCCGCCGGCAGCGGCTCGCGGTTCAGCTCGAGCAGCGTGCGTTCGATCTGCCGCGTGATCGCATCGAGTGCGAGATGATTCGGCCCGTCGCCGAACGGCTCGGCGATCGCATGCGCGATCGCGTCGAGCGCGATCAGCGTATACGCGACGAACACGGTGACGAACGGCGTCGCCGCGCCGATCGAGTCGACCAGGCCGAACGGCAGCAGCACGCAGTACGCATAGATGGTCCGGTGCAGCAGCACGTCGTACGAAAACGGGATCGGCGTCGACGCGATGCGCTCGCAGCCGCTCACCATCGCGACGAGATCGTCGAGGCGCGCGTCGAGCATCCACAGGCGCGTGTCGGCGAGGCGGCCCGCATCGGCGCGCGCGGCGAACGTTTCGCGCAGCTCGTGCACGATCGCGACCGGACGGAACCGCGCGGCGGCGACGTGCGCATAGGTGCCGCTGTCGAGCAGCGCGCGCAGGTCCGCGGCCGGATCGGTGCCGCGCAGTTGATGCTTGAGCGCATAGACGAACGCGACGACCGTTCGCACGAACGCGCGCCGCGCATCGTCGTCGCGATCGACCGCGCCGTAGCAGAGCGCCTGCGACACCAGCGTGCGCGTGGCGGTCAGCACGCCGCCCCACAATTGCCGCGCCTCGCGGTAGCGGTCGTAGCTCGCATTGTTGCGAAACCCCGCGAAGATGGCGAGCGTAAGGCCGATCAGCGTGAACGGCGTCGGGTTCAGCGGCACCTTTTCGCCGAGCACGCGGCCGCCGCCCCACACCGCGACGAGGCTGATCGCGAGCGTCAGCACGAGCTGCGGCAGGATGGTCGGCAGCACCGAGCCGTTCCAGACGAGCAGCATCCGCAGCCAGTGCTCGCGCGGACGAACGATCATCGTCGGGCTCCGTCAGGCGGCGGTCGAGGCCGGCGCGGCCGCGCGATGCAGCAGCACGGGCACCGACTTCGACGTCGGCGTGTTGCACACGTCGCCGACGCTGTCGAGCGGCACGAGCGGGTTGGTTTCCGGGTAGTACGCGCCGATGCAGCCGCGCGGGATGTCGTACTCGACGAGCAGGAAGCCGTCCGCGCGCCGCTCGATGCCGTCGTGCCACACGGTTTCCATGTCGACCCATTCGCCGGCCTTCAGGCCGAGCATCGCGAGATCGTCGCGGTTGACGAACACCACGCGGCGCTGGCCGAACACGCCGCGATAGCGGTCGTCGAGCCCGTAGACGGTCGTGTTGTACTGGTCGTGCGAGCGCGTCGTCATCAGCGTCATCAGGCGCTCGCCGTGCAGCGCGCGGGCGCGCTGGATCGGCGTGTCGGTCGGCAGCGCGTGCGCGATGAAGTTTGCCTTGGCCGTCGGCGTGAGCCATTCGCGGTCGCGCGATGCGACGCGCAGGTGGAAGCCGCCCGGCCGCGCGATGCGCGTGTTGTAGTCGTAGAAGTCGTCGAGCGTCGCCTCGATCGCGTCGCGGATCTTCGCGTAATCGTCCTTGTACGCGAGCCAGTCGATCTTGCCGCTGCCGAACAGCGCGTGGCCCATATGCGCGACGATCGCGGGCTCCGACATCAGGTTCGGCGACGCCGGCTTGTTCATCCCGTACGACACGTGAACCATGCTCATCGAATCCTCGACCGTCACGCCTTGCGCGACGTTGTCCTGCAGGTCGATCTCGGTGCGGCCGAGCGTCGGCAGGATCAGCGCGTCGCGGCCGTGGATCAGGTGGCTGCGGTTCAGTTTCGTCGTGATGTGCACCGACAGGTCGCAGCGGCGCATGCCTTCCCACGTGCGCGGCGTGTCGGGCGTCGCCATCGCGAAGTTGCCGCCGAGGCCGATCAGCACCTTCACGCGGCCTTCGAGCATCCCCTCGATCGTCTCGACGACGTCGTAGCCGTGGTGGCGCGGCGGTTCGAAATCGAACACGTGGCCGAGCCGGTCGAGGAACGCCGGTGACGGCTTTTCCTCGATGCCGACCGTGCGGTTGCCCTGCACGTTCGAGTGGCCGCGCACCGGGCACAGGCCGGCGCCGGGGCGGCCGATGTTGCCGCGCATCAGCATCAGGTTCGTCAGCATCTGCACGGTGGCGACCGAATGCTTGTGCTGCGTGATGCCCATGCCCCACGTCGCGATCACGCGCTCGCTGCGCGCATAGAGCTGTGCAAGGCCGTCGATCTGCTCGTACGGCACGCCGCTTTCGGCTGTCAGCGCGGACCAGCTTTCATTGCGCAGATCGTCGGCGAACGCGTCGAAGCCGGCCGTATGCTCGCCGATGAACGCGGTGTCGAGCACGCGCGGCGCACCGGCGGCGCGCGCGGCGTCGTCGAGTTCGAGCACGCGCTTCGCCATCCCCTTGATCAGCGCGAAATCGCCGCCGATCGTCGGCTGGATGAACGTCGATGCGATCTTTGTGCCCGACATCGTCAGCATCTCGAGCGGGCTTTGCGGATCGGCGAAGCGTTCGAGGCCGCGTTCCTTCAGCGGGTTGATCGACACGATCGTCGCGCCGCGCTTCGCGCACTCGCGCAGTTCGCCCATCATCCGCGGATGGTTGGTCGCGGGGTTCTGGCCGAAGATCAGCAGCGTGTCCGCGTGCTCGAAATCGTCGAGCGTGACGGTGCCCTTGCCGACGCCGACCGACGCGGGCAGCCCGCGGCTCGTCGCCTCGTGGCACATGTTCGAGCAGTCGGGGAAGTTGTTGGTGCCGTACCGCCGCACGAGCAGCTGGTACAGGAACGCCGCTTCGTTGCTCGCGCGGCCGGACGTGTAGAACGCGGCCTGGTTCGGGTCGGGCAGCGCGCGCAGGTGGCGCGCGATCAGTTCGAACGCGTCGTCCCACGCGATCGGCACGTAGCGGTCGGTCTGCGCGTCGTACACCATCGGGTCGGTGAGCCGGCCGTGTTGCTCGAGTTCGAAATCCGACTGTTCGAGCAGCTCGGTGACCGTATGCGCGGCGAAGAATTCGGGCGTCACGCGCTTGCTCGTCGCTTCGGCGGCCACCGCCTTCACGCCGTTCTCGCAGAATTCGAACGTCGATGCGTGCTGGCGGTCGGGCCACGCGCAGCCGGGGCAGTCGAAGCCGTCCGGCTGGTTCTGGCGCAGCAGCGTACGGTAGTTGCCGCCGGCGACCTTTTCCTTGATCAGGTTGATCGTGACGGCTTTCAGCGCGCCCCAGCCGGCGGCCGGATGGGTGTACGGTTCGATGCGCGCGGTGGCGGATTTCTTTTTCATGATGCAGCAGGCGTCGGGGTCGATGGATGCAGAGTACGCGCGGCACCCGTCCGGCTGTGTGTACACCTGTTCACTTCAAAAAAGAGTACAGTTTCGGCCATTCATACAGTGCGGATCGCAACTGTGTTGTTGAAGGGAAGTTGAAAGGGAGGCGCGTGAAGCGTTACGAACAACTGGCCGACGATCTCCAGGCGCAGATCGAGCGCGGCGTGTACCGGCCCGGCGAGCGGATTCCGTCGGTGCGGCAGGCGGGCCGGCAGCAGCAGCTCAGCGTCACGACGGTACTGCGCGCGTACCTCGTGCTCGAAAGCCGCGGCCTGATCGAAAGCCGGCCGCAGTCGGGCTATTTCGTGCGGGCGCGCGCGGCGGCGCCGGCCGACGCCGAACTGCACATGTCGGCGCCGGCCGCCGAGCCGTCGGCGGTGGACGTGAGCCGGCTCGTGCTGTCGACGCTGCGCTCGATTGCGCGCGACGATGCGGTGCCGCTCGGTTCGCCGTATCCCGATGCATCGCAGTTCCCCGTGCAGCGCCTCGCGCGCTATGCGCAGGCGATCGGACGCCGCCGCACGCGCTGGGGCGTGATCGACGACCTGCCGCCTGGCAACCAGGAACTGATCCGCCAGATCGCGCGGCGTTATGCGGAGCGCGGAATCGCGGTCGAGCCGGGCGAGATCGTGATGACGATCGGCGCGACCGAGGCGATCAACCTGTGCCTGCAGGCCGTCGCGAAGCCGGGCGACACGATCGCCGTTGAGTCGCCGACGTTCTACGCGATGCTGCACGCGATCGAGCGGATGGGCATGCGCGCGCTCGAAGTCGCGACGCATCCGGTCGACGGCATCGATCTCGATGCGCTCGAACGGATCCTCGAGCGCGAGCGTATCGCCGCGTGCATGGTGATGCCGAATTTCCAGAATCCGCTCGGCTTCCAGATGCCCGACGCGCGCAAGCGCGCGCTCGTCGAGCTGCTGGCGAAGCACGGCGTGCCGGCGATCGAGAACGACGTCTATCACGAGCTGCACTTCGGCGACACGACGCCGAGCGCACTGAAATCGTTCGACCGCGACGGGCTCGTGCTGCATTGCGCGTCGTTCACGAAAAGCCTGTCGCCGCGCTACCGGATCGGCTGGGCGATGCCGGGCCGCTACCGCGACCAGGTCGAGAAGCTGAAATTCCTGAACACGCTCGCGACGCCCGCGATCGAGCAACTGGCGATCGCCGAGTACCTGAAACACGACGGCTACGATTTCCACCTGCGGCGCATGCGCAAGCAGTACGCGCAGCAGGCGAGCCTGATGAGCGCGATGGTGCGGCGGTTCTTTCCGGACGGCACGCGGCTGTCGCAGCCGCAGGGCGGGTATGTGCTGTGGGTCGAGCTGCCGCCGCAGGTCGATGCGATGAAGCTTTACACGCTCGCGCTCGCGCAGCGGATCACGGTCGGGCCCGGGCACATGTTCTCGGCGGGCACCGATTACCGGCATTTCATCCGGCTCAACTACAGCTATCCGTGGTCGCGGCAGATCGAGGAAGCGCTGAAGGTGCTGGGGCGGCTCGCATCGGAGTGCGCGGCGCGGTGAACGGCGCAATGCCGGGTGGCAGGCGGTGGCCGGTGGCCGGCCGCCGTGGCATGGTTCAACCCGCGTGCGGCGCTTGCAGCCCGGCTTGCACGGCGCCGGCCATCTGCCGCATGTCGAAGCCCGACGGATGCTGGTACACGCGCAGCCCGAACTCCGGCAGCACCGCGATCAGGTGGTCGAACAGGTCGGCCTGGATGGTCTCGTAGTCGACCCACGTCGTCGTATCGGTGAAGCAGTACAGTTCGAGCGGAATGCCTTCGGCCGTGAGCGGCAACTGCCGCGCCATGCAGGTCATGTCGCGGCGGATCCGCGGATGGCCCTTCAGATAGTTCGCGACATACGCGCGGAACGTGCCGAGATTCGTCAACTGGCGGCGGTTTGCCGGGCAGTCGCCGGCCGCGCCGAGCGTGCCGTTCCATTGCTCGATCGCGTCGACCTTGTCCTCGAGATAGTCCTTCAGCAGCGTCAGGCGTTCGAGCCGCTCGATCTCTTCGTTGGAGAGAAAGCGCACGCTCGTCGCGTCGACGAACAGCGCACGCTTGATGCGGCGCCCGCCGGCTTCGGTCATCCCGCGCCAGTTCTGGTAGCTCTCGGTGATCAGTTTCCAGGTCGGCACCGTGATGATCGTGTGATCGAAGTTCGCGACCTTGACGGTGTTCAGCGTGATGTCGATGACCGTGCCGTCCGCGCCGGCCGACGGCATCGTGATCCAGTCGCCGATCCGCAGCATGTCGTTCGACGACAGCTGCACGCCCGCGACGAGGCCGAGCAGCGTGTCCTTGAAGATCAGCATCAGCACCGCGGACATCGCGCCGATGCCGGACAGCAGCAGGCCGATCTGCTTGCCGGTCGCGTCGCCGATCACGACGAGCGCGGCCGTGATGAACATCACGAGCTTGACGAGCTGCATCGCGCCTTTCAGCGACAGGCGCGGCTGGTCGCGATGGTGCGTGCGATGCGTGTGTTCGAGCGCGGACAGCGTCGCGCTGATGGTCATCGTCACGAGGAACACGATCAGCGCGAACAGCACCTTGTCGGCGACCTGCACGGCCGTGTCGGGAATGTCGGGCACCGCGCCGAGGCCGAGCTTGATCACGACGAACGGGACGATACGGTTCAGCCACCTGAACGCGCCGAACTCGAACAGCGCGTCGTCGACGCGCGTGGCCGACAGCCGTGCGAGCCGCGCGACCACGCGAAACAGCAGGAAATGGACGGCAGCGGTGATTGCGCCGGCGGCGGCGAGGAGGACGAGGAGGCCGACGAGCGGCGCAAACCAGGATTCGTTCAGGGTCATAGGGGCAGACAGGGGCCTTCTTGTGTGTTGAATCGGCGCCGCGACGCGGCGCGCGCCCGGTGAAGGGCACATGAAAGGGACCGTGATTGTGCCATCGGGTTCCGGGTACATGCGTCTAACGGACGGCGGGCGGCGCGCGGCTCCCGAACCTTCTCACCATTGCGCAGGTATCCTCTTTAATCGGGTGAGGTGAAGGGCGAATCCGCATCACCGCAAGCCCGTGTGCGCACCGGTTATCGGATGCGTCGCATGCATGCCCGCGATCGGCTCGACGCCTTTGCTGCAGGCCTTCGCGGGTGACGGCGCTGGATCGGCGATCCATGCCATCATGCGGGCATCGCATGCGTTGCCGGTGCGTCGCTTGCCGACGGTGAGCGACACGCGGCAGCTTCGCGCACTTGCCATGCGATGCCTGCCCGAGGCACGATGCGCGAACGACTTCGCGAACCGCGTCACCCCGTCACTTCGTCATCACGCATTTCACGCATGCAAGATTCCAGCGAAAACCGTCCGTCAGGCGTGCGGCTGCTGAAAGGCATCCTGCCGATCCGCCGCGCGGGGGCCATCCGCGACGTATTCGCGGGCATTTCGCTCGCGTCGATGGACATCCCGCAGGTGCTCGGTTACGCGCGCATCGCCGGCATGCCGGCCGTCACGGGCCTTTACACGGTGTTCCTGCCGCTCATCGCGTTCGCGTGCTTCGGTGCGTCGCGCCATCTCGTGGTCGCCGCCGATTCCGCGACCGCGACGATCTTCGCGAGCCGGCTTGCATCGATGGCGCCGGCCGGCAGCGCCGACTATGCGGCGCTGGCCGGCATGGTCGCGCTGCTGACCGCCGCGATGCTGCTGCTCGCGCGCATCTTCAAGCTTGGCTTTCTCGCCGATTTCCTGTCGCGCACCGTGCTGGTCGGCTTTCTCGCCGGCGTCGGCGTGCAGGTATCGATCGCGATGCTCGGCGACATGCTCGGCTTAGCCGTGCCGTACCCGGCATCGCGCAGCCTCGCGCAACTCGCCTATGTCGTCACGCATCTCGTCCACGCGAACCGGCCGACCTTCGCGCTCGCGGCACTCGTGGTCGTCGCGATTCTCGTGTGCAAGCGGTTCCTGCCGCGCGTGCCGATACCGATGATCGCGGTCGCGGGCAGCATCGCCGCGAGCCATGCGTTCGGCTTCGCCGCGCACGGCATCGCGGTGCTCGGGCCGGTCGCGGGCGGGCTGCCGCCGCTGCGCTGGCCGTCCGTCACGTGGCAGCAGTTTCTCGATCTCGTGCCGGTCGCCGCGTCGTGCTTCGTGATGATCATCGCGCAGAGCGCGGCCGCCGCGCGCGTGTTCGCGCAGCAGTACGGCGAGGACGTCGACACCAATGCCGACATCCTCGGGCTCGCGGCCGCGAATGCGGCGGCGGCGGTCGGCGGCGCGTTCGTCGTCAACGGCAGCCCGACGCAGACGGCGATGGCCGATGGCGCGGGCGTGCGCAGCCAGATCGGACATCTCGCGTTCGCCGCCGTCGTGGCCGTCGTGCTGCTGTTCTTCAGCACGACGCTGCAGTATCTGCCGCATGCGGTGCTGGCCGGCATCGTGTTTACGATCGCGCTCGGGCTGATCAACGTGCGCAGCCTCGCGGCGATCCGCAACGAAAGCCCCGGCGAATTCACGCTCGCGCTGGTGACGGCCGTGGCCGTCGTGACGGTCGGCGTCGAGCAGGGCATCCTGCTGGCCGTCGCGTTGTCGCTGATGCGGCACGTGCGCCACAGCTACCTGCCGCACACGATGGTGCTCGAGCCAGTCGAGGGCGACGGGCGCTGGCAGCCGGTGCCTGCGCGGCGCGGCGCCATGACGGCGCCGGGGCTGATCGTCTACCGGTTCGGCTCCGACCTGTTCTTCGCGAACGACCATCTGTTCGCCGCCGAGGTGACCGAACTCGTCGATGCGGCGCCGGTGCCGCCGCGCTGGTTTGTCGTCGACGCGGGCGCGATCACCGATCTCGACTATTCGGCCGCGCGCACCGTGACCGATCTCGTCAAGACGCTGCACGCGCGCGGAATCGGCGTGCTGTTCGGGCGCGTCAACCGCTATCTGCGCGCGGACATGGATCGTCACCGGATCACCGAGGTCGTCGGCGAGGCGTGCATCTTCGAGACGCTGCATCAGGCGCTGGAGGCGGCGGGCACGACGCCGGCGCCGCAGGAGCCGGGCACCGTATAGTGTGAACCGCCCTATGCGGCCGTGCGCAAGCGCGCGAAGCCGTTGCGCAGGTGGCGGGCCAGTTCCGTCGCGGCCGGCGTGCGCTGGCCGCGCGGCAGATGAAGGTTGATCGCGAAATTCGGCAGCGCGGGCAGGCCGCTGCCGGCCGGCAGGATGTCGAGGTCGGCCGGCACGGTGGACGCGAGCCAGACGGTCACCGCGAGATCGGAGCGCACGGTCGCGGCCGTCGCGTCGAAGCTGCCGTTCTCGAACACGGTGCGCCATGCGCGATCGCTGCCGCGCAGCGCGTCGAGCACGGTCGGGCGGAACGCGCAGGTCGGCGCGACCATCGACACCGGCAGCGGCGTGTTCCGGTGCGCGGTGCCGCCTTTCGCACCGACCCAGACCAGCCGGTCGACCGCAATGCATTCGCCGCGCGACGGCCCGACCGGCGCCTCGATCAGCGCGACGTCGAGATCGCCCTGCGTGAGCCCCCGGCGCAGTTCCGGCGATGCCGCGCACACGAGAGAGAGCGCGACCTGCGGATGCGCCTGCGCATAGCCTTTCAGGATCGGCGCGAGACAGGTGCCGACGAGATCCTGCGGTGCGCCGAGGCGAACGGCGCCTTCGACCGCGCCGGCCGTCAGGTCGGTCAGCAGCGCATCGTGCACGGCGAGCAGCCGGCGCGCCTGTTCGAGCAGACGCTCGCCGGCCGCAGTGAGCAGCAGGTTGCGATGCTCGCGGACGAACAGCGGGCCGGACAGCGTTTCGAGCCGCGCGACCTGCTGGCTGACCGCGCCTTGCGTCAGGTGCAGCGCGCGGCTGGCCGCCGTCATGCTGCGATGATCGGCGACCGTGACGAAGGCGCGCAGCAGCGCGATGTCGAGATTGCGTACCATGCGTCGGATTATGAACGCTAATGGCAGGCATAAAAAGCTTTCGCTGTCGTAATGGGAAGATCGCGGGTAAAACGGGGGCTTCGACGACGACAACCGGGAGCTTCCGTGCTGCTTCGCGACTACCTGCCGCTGATGCTGTTCGTGATCGTGTCCACCGTGACGCCGGGCGGCGCGACGACGCTCGCAACCGCATCGGGCGCCCATTTCGGCTATCGGCGGTCGCTGCCGCTGATGGCCGGCATCGCGGCCGGCCTGGCGTCGATGGCGGCGGCCGCCGCGGCCGGGCTCGGCAGCGTGTTGCTTGCGCTGCCCGCGTTGCAGCTCGCGATGAAGGCGGCCGGCTCGTTGTATCTCGTGTGGCTGGCCGTGCGCATCGGGCGCGGCGGCAAGCCGCGGCTCGATGCCGCCGTGCACCGGCCGCAAGGGTTCGTCAGCGGCGTCTGGATGCTCTGGCACAACCCGAAAGGCTGGGCGATGACGCTCGGCGCGGCCGCGTCGTTCGCCGCGCTCGCGTCCGGGCCGGCGCGGCTCGGCGTGTTGCTCGGGCTGGCGTTCGGCTTGGCCGCGATGGCGTCGTTGTCGCTGTGGTGTTTCGCCGGGCTGTTGTTCGCGCGCGCGTTGCGCACGGAGCGGCAGTGGCGCTGCCTGAATGTCGGGTTGGGCGTGCTGCTCGTGGTGTCGATCGTGCCGATGTGGCTGCCGTAGCGACGCTGCGCGCGCATCGCGGCGGCGCGTCCACGTTCAGCGCGAACCGGCGCGTGCGGCGCCGGCAGTTCGTCCGCCCGTACCGGCCGACCACAACGGCAGCCGCAGCGTCGTGACGAAGCTCGCCGCATGCAGCACGCAAAGCAGGCCGAACGCCCACGCGTATGCGGCGGCTTGCGTGCCGCCGCCCGCCGACGATTCGGCCTGTAGCCGCCATGCGAGGAACAGCGTGCATATCGTCGTGAACGTCGGGCCGCCGAGGCGCTGCACGATATTGAGCGATGTCGTCGCCATCGGCAGGTTGCGGCGCTCGACCGACGCATATGCGGCGGAGATCGACGGCGCGCCGATCGCGCTCTGGCCCATGCCGCGCAGAAACAGCGCGGGCACGAGCACGTACGGATCGTAGCCGGTCAGCGCGAGGGACACGAACGGCAGCGTCGCGACGAAGGCGAGCAACGCACCGGCGGCGGCCAGCCGGCGCACGCCGAACCGGCTCGTCAACGCGCCCATCGACGGATAGGTGACGAGCATGCCGAGCCCGAGCGGCGCAAGCAGCCAACCCATCTCGCCCGGCGAGCGCCCGCACGCCTGGATCAGGAACACGGGGATCAGCATCTGGCCCGCGTACATCGCGCCGTTCGCCAGAAACTGCGTGCCGGCCGCCGCGCCGAACACGCGGGAGCGAAACAGCGCGAGATCGATCAGTGCGTGCTCGCCCTTGCGTTGCTCGAAGCGCAGGAACGCGGCGAGCAGCAGCGCCGAGCATGCGATCGCGGCGATGCCGGGCGCCGTGCCGATCCGCTCGGCGCCGTACAGGAACAGCACGAGGCCCGGCGACAACAGCGCGAGACCGATCCAGTCGAGTTCGCGTCGTTGTGCTTCGTCACGGTCGCCGGGCAGGAACCGCACGGCCAGCGCGAGCGCCAGCACGCCGATGGGCAGGTTCACGAGAAACAGCCAGCGCCACGACGCGTATTGCAGGATCGCGCCGGCGACCACGGGGCCGAGGATCGGCGCGAGCAGCACGGGCACCGCCGCGTAGCCGATCACGCGCGCCATCTGCTGGCCGGCGACGCGCGCGATCATCATCTGCGCCATCGGTGCGAGCAGCCCGCCGCTGACGCCTTGCAGCACGCGGAACGCGATCAATGACGGCGCGGACCACGCGAGCCCGCACAGCGCCGACGTGAGCGTGAACGCGGAGAAGCACCACAGGTACAGCGCCTTCGCGCCGATGCGGTCGACGAGCCAGCCGTTCAGCGGCAGCACCAGCGTCAGCGCGAGCAGGTAGCCGCTCGTCACCCACTGGATCGTCGACAGGCTCGCATGCAGGTCGGTCGCGAGGCTCGACAGCGAGACGTTGACGATCGTCGCGTCGAGCTGCGACAGCAGCGAGCCGAGCGTCGCGACCGCGCTGACCTTCCAGATCGACGGATCGAGGCGGCCGGCCGCGCGGCCCGCCGCCGGCTGCGCGCGCCGGTCGCTCACGCGCCGCGCCGGTCGAGCAGCGCGACGATGTCCTGCGTCGAGCCCGTTTCGCCGAGGCGCGGGAACACGCGCTCGACGCTGTTCGCGTGCGCGTCCGCGTTGAGGTCGGTCATCGCGTCGACGGCGAGCGTCACGTTGTAGCCGAGTTCGTGGGCCTGTCGCGCGGTCGATTCGACGCCGATGCTCGTCGCGACGCCGGTCAGCACGATCTGCGTGACGCCGGCCGCCTTCAGGTGCGCGTCGAGATCCGTACCGGTAAATGCGCCCCAGGTCTTTTTCGTCACGGCATGGTCGCCCGGCTGCCGGTTCAGTTCGGGCACGAGCTCGGTCCAGTCGGCGGGCAGGGCGGCCACGCGCACCTGCTGCTGCGTGCGGCCCGGCGCGCCGCCGGCGACGTTGACGAGCACGACCGGCAGGCCGCGGCTGCGGAATGCGTCGAGCAGTTCGCGGGTGTGCGCGATCACCGGCGCGACCGGGTGTGCGGTGGGGAGGGCGACGATGCCTTTCTGCAGATCGATGACGACGAGTGCCGTGTTCGTGTCGAGACGGGTTGCGCTCATGATGGGGCTCCGTGGAATGGACGAAGGAAGGCGGGCGCGCGAATGCCGCGTGGCGGGCAGGCCGGGGTCATTGCTCGCCGATGCGGCGAATCAGCGGGATCGCGGCGGCGAGCGTGTCGATGTCTTCGGGATCGAGCCTTTCGATCGCCGCGCCAAGCCACTTGTGCTTCGCGGCATTGCGCTTGCGGCGTGCGTGGAGGCCGGCGGCGGTCAGCATGAACAGGATCTGGCGGCCGTCGGTCGGATGCGGTTCGCGTTCGACGAGACCGTCTTCCTCGAGGCTCGCGAGGATCGCCTTCATCGACTGCGGTTTCATCGCCTCGGCGCGCGCGAGATCGGCGGTCGTCATCGGCCCGTGCCGTTCGAGCCGCGCGAGCGCACTCGTCTGGGACATGCCGAGCCCTTCGGATTCGATCTCGGAGCGCAGCCGGCGGATCAACTGGCCGACCGCGAGGGTCAGGTCGGCGGCGACGAGGTCGGCGGAAACGCCGGGTTTGCGTGGCGGGTTCATGCGGCGGATCATAGAACACGACAGTTAAACTTGCAAGTTTAACTGTCGAATTGGCCGGCAGATCGCGGCACCGCCCGGCACGCGGTTACGTGCGGCGCGGCAGGGCGACCGGCACGACTTCGCTGTATTTAGGCGTGGCGTTCTCGTGCAGCAGGTCGCCGAGATATTGCGCGAGTTCGTCCGCGGCGAGCGCGGGCGGAATCTGCAGGTCGGCCGGGCGCCGCTTGCCTTCGGCGCCGAGATCGAACACGGCCCAGCGGCCGTTCGTACGCACGACGGCGAGCAGCCGTCCGAATGCGCTGAAGCGGTATTCGTCCTGCATGGCATCGCTCCCGTAGGGTGAGCGCGCCGGCCGCCTGTGCGCGCTTACTGGATCGAGCAGGTCAGCCAGCGATGGATTTTGAGTGCGTCGCTCGATACGCCGGCGCGCGTCGGCGCGCCGAGCAGCACTACCGTTTCGCGGCGGCCCTTCACGCGCATGCGCATCACGACGCCGTGCCCCGATTCGTTGATGAAGCCCGTCTTCTGCAGCCGGATCGGCAGACGGCGGTAGCGGACGAGCGGGTCGGAGTTCACGTACAGCAGCTCGCCGTCGCCGGGGCGCACGGTGGTCGACGTATCCGTCGAAAAATAGCGGATCAGCGGATCCTGCGCCGCCGCGCCGACGAGCTTCGCGAGATCCTCGGCCGTCGACACGTTGTGCGGCGACAGGCCGGTCGGCTCCCTGAAGTGCGTGTTGCGCATGCCGAGCCGGCGCGCTTCGCGGTTCATCGCCTTGACGAACGCGGCGCGCCCGCCCGGATAGTCGCGGCTCAGCGCGGCTGCCGCGCGGTTTTCGGACGACATCAGCGCGATATGGAACATGTCGCGGCGCGACAGCTCCGAGCCTACCTGCAATCGCGAGCCGGTGAACTTGATCGTGTCGCGATCGTGCGCGGTGACGCGCAGCACGCCGTTCAGCGGACGATCCGCGTCGCGTGCGACGACGGCCGTCATCAGCTTCGAGATCGACGCGATCGGCCGCACGGTGCGCGCATTGCGGGCCAGCAGCGGCGTGCCGGAGTCGACGTCGAGCACATAGGCCGCGCGTGAATGCAACGACCTGACCGCGCGCGGGTTATAGCCGCAGCTTGCCATCAGACGCGGTTTGGCGGCCGCCGGGCGCGGGCGTACGGCGGTCGTGCGCTTCGCGCGGCGATGCTGCGGGGCGGGCGTCGCATGACGCTTGACTGCACGATGCTTCGCGTGCGTGCGGCGATGCTTGACGGCTTTGATCTTGCGGTGGGCAGGTTTCTTCTTGACGGCTTTCGCATGCACGTGGGCATGCGCGGTGCGATGCGGCTGCGCGCGCTGCGCGGACGCGTTCGCGGCGAACGCGAGCAGCAGGAACGAGAGGGCGAGGATCAGGGTGGTCCGGGCGCGAGGCAGGCGCGCGATGAGGCCGGTCAAGCGAAAGTCTCCTTTTCGCGCGCGATGCGGCTGCGCGGAATGCGTGGTCGGTCAGCGGGTGCGGGAAATTATACGGTCGATCGCGTGGCGATGACGATTGGATCGCGCGCAATGGCGCGTGATGCACGCAGATTCGTGTCGTTATTTTGCTGCCGATCAACGGCAAGCATGCCGTGAAAAATCGTAAAGGCGTGCCGTTCCGGGGCGGCACACCGCAGGATGCGGCGCAGTTCAGCGCGGCCAGTTCCGCCGCGACACGACCGCAAAACTGATCGCGATCGAACCCGTCACGGCGCGTGGCGGCGCGTCTTCGATCGCATCGCCGAAGCGAAAACGGCGGCTGCGTCCGTCGCTGCGTTCGGCACGACGCTTCGGTGCGCGCGTATCGACGGCGGCGGTGCGTTCGTTTGAAACCGCGCCATCGCAAGATGGGGCCACCACGCATTCGGACACGTGATCTAGTGACATGACGGTAAATTCCGGGAAGGGCATGCCCGTATTGAACGTCATTGCATTCGATCAGTAAAATGAATATTTCGATCGTTACGATTCCCTTCAAGAATGGAACTGAAACTGCTGCGAACGTTCCTGACGGTCACCGAGCTGTGCCATTTCAGCCGCGCGGCCGATGCGTTGCACATGAGCCAGCCGGCACTGAGCAAGCAGATCGGCGCGCTCGAGGCGAGCCTCGGCGGCAAGCTGTTCGAGCGCGGGCGGCACGGCGCGGAGCTGACGCCGTTCGGCGAACGCTTCCTGCCCGACGCGCAGGCGCTCGTGCGCGATGCCGACGAGATCCTCGCACGTGCGCGGGAGGCGACCAGCGGGCAGCGCGGGCATCTGCGGCTCGGCATCTGCCTGTCCGTGCTGACGCTCGTGCCGAAGCTGGTCGCGGAATTTCGTCGCCGCAATCCGGGCATCGCCGTCACGCTGAGCGACCTGTCGTCGTCCGAGCAGACGCGCCGGCTGCGCGCGGGCAAGCTCGACGCCGGCTTCCTGCGCCTGCCGTCCGACGACGGGCTGTCGTCGTTCAAGGTGATCGACGAAGGGCTCGCGCTCGCGGTGCCGCCGCACCTCGGCTTCAAGCGCGTGCCGGCCGACCTCGACGTGCTCAACGAGATCGGCTTCATCGCACTGCAGCGGGCGCGCGGTCCGGGGCTTGCCGCGCAGATCGACCGATGGTGCGTCGAGCGCCGTTTCGTGCCGCACGTGACGCAGCAGGCGGAAGATGTGCAGTCGGTGCTGACGTCGGTCGCGGCCGGCGTCGGCGTCGCGTTCATCCCGTCGCACGCGCAGTACCTGCTGCGCGACGCGACGGTGCTGCCGCTCGACGGCAGGGACGCGAAGTGGCGCGTGGGGCTGGCGTGGCTGTCGGGTCGCGACGATCCCGTCACGACGCATTTCGTGTCGTTCATGCGTGCCGCGATCAAGGGTGCGTGACGCGGCGTATAGTGCTCGCGAATGCATCCTCATCCTGAATGAATGCCGGTCCGGCACCGGCTCACGAACCCGAACCGATGACTTCAGAATCCGACGAATCCCCGCTCGATCCCGCACTCGTTGCGACGCTCGCGACGCTGAACGAGGCCGCGAGCGATCCGGCCGGCAAGATATGGTCGCTGCCTAAGATCGCGAAGCGCGCGCAACTGCCGATGAGCACTTTGCGCCGCGTGCTGACGCAGCTCGATGCCGCGGGCCTGAGCGCGACGACGCTGAACGAGGACGGCACCGGCAGCGCCGCGCTGACCGACGAAGGGCGCACCGTGTGCGCGCAACTGTTCGGCGCGAACGACGCCGGATAAGGAAACGGGCCGCTGATGCGGCCCGTCGTGTTGCGGCCCGACGCATACGTCGCGCCAGCCTGTGTATCACCACCGCGCCGTCACGCCGCCCATCACCGAATGACGATAGGTCTGGTCGTTCAGCCCGCGCCGGTAGCCGATGTCGAGATCGAGCCAGCGTGTCGGCGAATAGATCGCACCCGCGAGCGCGAACGCCGGATTCGCGCCGGCGGTGCTTTCGGTGTTGCGCGACGTGCCGACGTCGACCACGAGCTGCAGCCGGTCGGTCGCCTTGTAGATCGCCGCGCCCGACACGGCCCAGACCGACGTCAGGTCGCCCTGGCGATTCGGCTGGTACGCGAGGTCCGCATTCGCGAGCAGCGAGAAGCGCGCGACGTCGGCCTGCGCGAGCAGCGTCGCGCCGGTGCCGACGCGGCCCGTGCCGAGCCCGCGACCGTCGTTGCCGGTCGGCATCGTCACCTTCGGTTTCAGCGCGAGCGACAGCGGCCCGCGTTCGACGAAGCGCCATTTCATGCCGATCTCGACATCGCCGATGCCTGCGCCGTTTTCGTCGGTGCGCGTTTGCAGATGCGTATAAGGCGTGTTGACGTAGAGGTCGACGTGTTCGCCGAACCCGCGCGTGAGCGTCGCGTTCCATAGCTGGTGGCGGCCGCTGTCTTCCTGTTTCGAGGTTTCCTCGGCGTTGAACTCGAACTGCCAGTTCGCATTGCCCTGCGTGCCCGTATCGTCGCTGACGAGCGGGTGGGCCGGAAACGCGTCGAGCGGTGCGAGGAGTGCGCTCGCGGCTGCGAGCGGAAGGATTCTTTTCATTGCTTCACCCGTATTGCATCGTGAGCGGCCGGCCCGCGCGGGTTGCGCGGGCCGGCACGTCGTTATCCGAACGGAATCAGAACCACTGCTTGTAGCGGCGCACATAGATCGTCTTGACGATCTGCGCGAGCAGGATGTAGCCGACCATCGTCGCGGCGAGCCACAGCCAGAAGGTGCCCGGCAGGTGCATGAAGCCGAGCGCATCCGCGAACGGCGAGAACGGCAGCCAGCAGCCGATCGCGATCGCGGTGAACGTCGACAGCAGCACCGGCAGCGCGGCAGTGCTTTGCAGGAACGGGATCTTCTGCGTGCGCAGCAGGTGCACCACGAGCGTCTGCGATACGAGGCTCTCGATGAACCAGCCCGAGTTCATCACGATCTGGCCGCCCGTGCCGCCGTGCAGGTGATACATCGCGCCCGCACCGAACACGGTCCACATCAGCACGTAGGTCGTGATGTCGAACACGGACGACGTCGGCCCGACCCACAGCATGAAGCGGCTGATGTTGCCGGCTTCCCACTTGCGCGGCTTCTTCAGGAACTCGGGATCCATCTTGTCCCACGGCAGCAGCATCTGCGACGTGTCGTAGACCAGGTTCAGCACGAGCAGCTGCGTCGCGAGCATCGGCTCCCACGGCAGGAACGCGCTGGCGACGAGCACCGAGAACACGTTGCCGAAGTTCGAGCTCGCGGTCATGTTCAGGTACTTCAGGATGTTGCCGAACGTCTCGCGGCCCTTGATCACGCCTTCCTCGAGCACCATCAGGCTCTTTTCGAGCAGGATGATGTCGGCGGTTTCCTTCGCGATGTCGGCGCCGCTGTCGACCGAGATGCCGACGTCGGCGTCGCGCAGCGCGGGCGCATCGTTGATGCCGTCGCCGAGGAAGCCGACCGTGTGCCCGTTCGCCTGCAGCGCCTTGACGATGCGCGCCTTCTGCAGCGGCGTGAGCTTCGCGAACACGGTCGTGCGTTCGACGACCTGCGCGAGCGTTGCGTCGTCGAGCGCCTCGATTTCCGCACCGAGGATCGGCTTGCCGGGTTCGAGGCCGACCTGGCGGCACACCTTCATCGTGACGGTCGGGTTGTCGCCCGTCAGCACCTTCACCGCGACGCCGTTCTCGCGCAGCGCGGCGAGTGCCGGCGCGGCCGACTCCTTCGGCGGATCGAGGAAGGTCAGGAAGCCGCGCACGACGAGGTCGCGTTCGTCGGCGGTGCGGTACTGCTCGCGTTCGTCGCCGCGCGGGATCGTGCGCGTTGCGAGCACGAGCACGCGGAAGCCGTCCTCGTTGTACGCGTTGGCCCGTTCGAGCAGCCGCTTGCGCGCGACGAAGTCGAGCGGGCGCACGCCGTCTTCATCCTGCACATGCGTGGAGACGGCCAGCATTTCCTCGACCGCGCCCTTGCAGACCAGCAGGTGCGTGCCGCGCGTATCCTCGACGACGACCGACAGGCGGCGGCGCACGAAGTCGAACGGCAGCTCGTCGATCTTCTTGTAGCCCTGAGGCTTCGCGCGTTCGCCGATCTCGTCGGCGCGTGCAACGACCGCGATGTCGATCAGGTTCTTCTGGCCGCTCTGGTGGAAGCTGTTCAGCCAGCCGAGCCGCAGGATTTCCTCATTTTTGTGACCGGACAGGTCGAGGTGGTGTTCGAGGATGATCTTGTCCTGCGTGAGCGTGCCGGTCTTGTCGGTGCACAGCACGTCCATCGCGCCGAAGTTCTGCACCGAGTTCAACCGCTTGACGACGACCTTGCGGCGCGCCATCGCGATCGCGCCGCGCGCGAGGTTCGCGCTGACGATCATCGGCAGCATCTCGGGCGTGAGACCCACGGCCACCGCGAGCGCGAACGTGAGTGCGCTCAGCCAGTCGCCCTTGGTCAGGCCGTTGATCATGAACACGATCGGCACCATCACGAACATGAACTTGATCAGCAGCCAGCTCACGCTCGCGACGCCGCGGTCGAAGCTCGTCTCGATGCGCTTGTGGCTCACGACGTTGCGCGCGAGCGAACCGAAGTACGTGTCTTCGCCGGTCGCGACGACGACGGCCGTCGCCGTGCCGCTGACGACGTTGGTGCCCATGAAGCAGACGTTCTCGAGATCGAGCAGCGGCGTCGACGCATCGTTCGCCGCGCCGGCCGTGCCGGTGCTCGCCGATTTGCCGGCCACCGCGCCAAGCGTGTCGTATTTCTCGACGGGCAGCGCTTCGCCCGTGAGCACGGCCTGGCTGATGAACAGGTCGCGCGACGCGAGCAGGCGCACGTCGGCGGGGATCATGTCGCCGGCCGACAGGTGCACGATGTCGCCCGGCACGACCTCGCGCATCGGCACCTCGCGGCGCGCCGGCTCGGCGGTATCGGTGATCGCGCGCTGCACGGTGGCCGTCGTGCGGACCATCGCCTTGAGCTTTTCGGCCGCGCGCAGCGAACGGAATTCCTGCACGAAGCGCAGCAGCGCGCTGATCGTGACCATCGTCAGCAGGATCGTCATGCCGACGTAGTCGCGATCGCCGGGCGCCGCGAAGTAGACGTCGGTGAAGAAGCTGATGGCGGCCAGCACCAGCAGCACGTAGACGAACGGGTTGTGAAATGACATCAGCAACTGGCGGGACCAGTGCGGCGGCTTGTCGTGCGCGATTTCGTTCGGGCCGTGGTGCTGCAGGCGGTCGGCGGCCTGGCCGTAGGTGAGGCCGCGCGTGCTGGTGCGCAGCGACTTCAGCGTGTCTTCGAGCGGACGGGCCGCTTCCTGCGCGGCGCGCATGATGCGCGGTTCGTTCTGCTGACCGGGGCCGGTCTTGATGAAGCCGCGCTGTTTTTTCTGAGAATGGTTTCGTTGTGTCATGGTCGCTCCTGGCGCGCGAGGCGGCGGGCGGGGAGCGGCCGTGACGTTATCGACGCACGAGCGCTCCCCGCCGCGTCGCGTCAAACGCGATCGGCTGTGGATCGGTAAAGGCGGGAACGCTCGCCGGCGCGCGGAGTGCGGTCGGACGGACGATGCGCAGCGTCGCACCGGCGAGCGGTAATCGACTACTGTCGTCTGAGTTCATCTGCACTCCTGTCGGTTGCGGGTAATCGGCACGGGCGATCGGCAGCCGCGCACGCACGAAGGCGCGCGGCCGGACGGCACGCGAACGGAAAACGCACGCGGCTGGCGCCGCGCGCAACACGAACGCACACGCGCGACGGCGCGTCGCGTGCATTCGACAACATCGAAAAATTCGGCGGGGAATCTGGCCGGTCGGGCCGGAAGGACGCCGCATCCTGCTTCCCGGGATGCGGCAGAAGACGAGGCTCTGCGCGTTTTCCTCAGGCAGCAGTCAAGTTGGTCGAGCACCAACTACAACTCGCATCGGTGTTCACAGAACACTCCATGTAATCAGACGGGGGCGATGGTAAAGGCTCGTCGTGCGAAGCGTCAACCTTTTTGTCAGGTGTTATTTCGAGAAACGGAACGGGTCGATGAGCGATCGCCGGATCGCCGGCCGCCGGATCGCCGGCCGCCGGAAAAAAACAAACCGCGCGCACGCCATGTCGGCATGCGCGCGGCTGCGTCGAGGCAGGGCGCCGGTTACGGGTTGGCTGCCGCGACGGCGGCCCCTGCATCGAGAATGCCCGAGCCCGCCGGCATCGCGGTGCACGACGTGCCGGCCGCCAGTTTCGCCACGCGCGTGCCGCCTTGCAGCTTCTGCTGGATCTGCGCGGACGTGAGGTTGCCGTTCACCGCGAGCATCAGCGCGGCGACACCCGATACCTGCGGCGTCGCAAGGCTCGTGCCGCTTGCCGGGCCGTAGGTGTCGCCGCCCGGCGTCGTCGTGCCGCTGTTGGCTGTCGACAGGATGTTGACGCCCGGCGCGCTCAGCGCGATGTTTGTCCCGAAGTTGCTGAACGATGCGCGGCGGCCGGTCGCGTCGGTGGCGCCGACGCTGATCACGCCGCGGCAGTTCGCGGGCTGGTCGAGCCCGGTCGACAGGCCGTCGTTGCCGGCGGCGACGACGACGGTCACGCCCTTCGCGTTCACGTCGTCGATCGCCTGCTGGAACGTCGTGCTGCATGCGCCGACGCCGCCGAGGCTCAGGTTGATGATTTTCGCGGGCGTCGGGTTCGTCGGTACGCCGGTGACGGGAATGCCGGCCGCCCAGCGCATCGCGTCGGCGATGTCGCTCGTCACGCCGCCGCACTTGCCGAGCACGCGCACCGGCAGGATTCGGCCGAGCCACGACACGCCGGCGATGCCGATGCC
The DNA here is from genome assembly GCF_058781685.1 of Burkholderia sp. FW306-1C-G01B. Lineage (NCBI taxonomy): Bacteria > Pseudomonadati > Pseudomonadota > Betaproteobacteria > Burkholderiales > Burkholderiaceae > Burkholderia > Burkholderia sp. FW306-1C-G01B. The sequence continues at coordinate 111,561 of NZ_JBYSWZ010000009.1, read as the reverse complement.
GTTGTTGGCGGTCGCGCCGATCACGCCCATCACGCGCGTGCCGTGCCAGCTGCTGGCGCTCGGTTCGCTCGCGCAGTGATAGTACGGGCCGCTCGTGTTGTCGAGTTCCTGCTGCGTGACCCAGTCGCCCGGGTCGGTCGCGTCGGAGCCGCGCGACACGCCGTTGTTGCTGGTGTTGACGTTGGTGATGAAGCTGTAGCCGGGCAGCAGGTTGCCGACGAGGTCGGGGTGCGGCCGATAGCCGGTGTCGAGCACGGCCGTGACGACGGTCGGCGAACCCTTGGTCGTGTTCCATGCGGGCGGCAGGTCCACGCCGGCGGTCGGATCGGACAGATACCACTGCTGGCTGTAGCTGGGGTCGCTCGGCGTGTCGCGGACCTTCATCGGGTGATCCGGTTCCGCGTAGTCGACGTCGGCGTCGGCGGCGAATGTCTGCGCGAGCGCCGTCGCGTCGGCGGCCGCGACACGCTGGCCGAGCGACAGCACGGCCGCGCCGTTCGAGATCGTCCGCTCGACCTGCACGTTCAGCGGCGTTTGCGTCGTCGAGGCCGCATACGCACGTGCGGCGCCGGTCGCCGTCGGCGCCGTCCAGCGTGTCATCGAACGCTGGATCACCGCATCGAGCCGCGTGCCGTCGTCGATGGCCGCCATCGCACGCGTGGCCGTCAGCGTCTTCAGCTTGACGATCAGGTGGTCGACCGGCGGCTCGTCGGGCGTGGTCTGGGCGGCCATCTGCACGGCGGCTTGCTGGGTCGTGCAGGCGTTGCTGCCGGACGTGGTGGGCGGGGCCGTGGGGGCGGGCGTCGGGGTGGGCGCGGGGGCCGGCGTCGGGGCCGGTGCTGCGTTGGTCGGCGACGGGTTGCTGCCGTCGCCGCCTCCGCCGCCGCAGCCGGCGAGGGGCAGGAGGGCGGCGGCAGACAACATGCCGGCGAGCATGCGCGCATGAGCGGAACGCGCCAGCGCGAAATTGAAACGTTTGGCTTTCATGTTGAAAGTCGATCCTCGTATAGAACCGTCGTGCCGGCGGTGTGCCCGGTCCGGCAAAACCGGACCTTGTCGTTTTTTGTCTGGTGGTCGCGGCGGGGTTGCTGCGACGCGCCATGCACTGGGTAACGGCCGCTGTGGCGGCTTCTTGAGTATGTTTTGTGTGAAAAAAGAGCAAGACGCAAACGATTACGTTGCGGCATTGCAGCATGAACGCGCGTTTGGAACGAGTGGCACAGAAGATGGGGTCGAGCCCGCAAGCGGCCGGTCGGGCGAAACGCGCGGGCGCGGGCGTTTTTGCGCGCCACGGAAAACGGCTGCCCGCGGCGTAGCCGACGTTAGTCGCAGCAGTGAAGGGCGCCTGACGCTTTCCCTGATACGGTGCGAATTTTGTCGGGCGTACGATCGCGATTCGATCAACGTTTCGTCAGGAGAAAAGCATGGATCGCCGCTTCCGTTGGCTGGCTGTCGCGCTGTCCTGTGCGCTGGCGGGCGCCGCGCATGCGCAGGCCCTCACCGGTACGCTGAAGAAGATCAAGGACACGGGCATCGTGTCGCTGGGCATTCGCGAATCGTCGGTGCCGTTCTCGTATTCGGACAACCAGCAGAAGAACATCGGCTACTCGCGGGACATCGCGTCGCGCATCATCGACCAGTTGAAGACCGAACTGAACCTGCCGAACCTCGCGGTGAAGGAGATTCCGATCACGTCGCAGAACCGGATTCCGCTGCTGCAGAACGGGACGATCGATTTCGAATGCGGATCGACGACGAACACGCTCGAACGGCAGAAGCAGGCCGCATTCTCGAACAGCATTTTTCTCTATGGCATCCGCTTCAGCACGCGCAAGGATTCGGGCGTGAAGGATTTCTCGGACCTGGCCGGCAAGACGGTCGCGACGACGGCCGGCACGTCGGACGAGCGCCTGCTGCGCAAGCTCAACGAAGAGAAAGGGATGAACATGACGATCATCAGCGCGAAGGATCACGCCGAAGCGTTCATGAACGTCACGACCGGGCGCGCGGTGGCGTTCGTGATGGACGAGCCGCTGCTGTACGGCGAGATCGCGAAGGACCGCAACCCGGGCGCGTACACGGTGACGGGCACGCCGCTCGTCCACGAAAACTATGCATGCATGATGCGCAGGGACGATCCGCCGTTCAAGCATGTCGTCGACGGCGTGATCGCGAAGATGCAGACGTCGGGCGCGGCCGAGAAGCTCTACAACCAGTGGTTTACGCAGCCGATTCCGCCGAAGGGCGTAAGCCTCGACTATCCGCTGTCGGCGGAGATGAAACAGTTGTTCAGGAATCCGACTGACCAGGCGCAGTATTGATCGTGATCTAGCAGTGTGGCAGGGGCCGGTGCGTCGTTCTGCCGGTCCATGCAGTCGATGCGCGCCGCGTATGCCGGCTGACGAGTCGGCTTTCATCTCGGCTGCGTTGCAGAAATCGTTGCGTCCGCAATGGGCGCGCACACCTCGGCGGTGATCCCAGGGGATCGCCGCCTTCTCCCGCTCATTTCTCCCCGTCCTGAAACTCGCGTCCGGCACCGGACGACGGCGCATGCGTGCGCGGATGATTCGCGCACGGTGACGCCGTTTCTCGCGTAAACCCGGATTCAGTTATCAATTTTAACTGGTCAGAATCGGCCGAAATTGTTCAACAATCTTCGGTGAAAAATCTCGCAAAGCCGCATGTGGCGGTGCGCGGGAGGCGTTGTGACGTCTATGCGCAGGAGCCGAAAAACCTCAGGAGCCATGCCATGCCCGGTCAGTTCTCGTTTCGACGTTTTCTCGGCGGCGCGTTTGTGCCGCTGGCTTTCGCGTGCTCGCTCGCGTCGGCGGCATCGCTGCAGACGGTGCGGCCCGGCACGCTCCTGGTCGGCTCCGACTTGACGTATCCGCCTTACGCGTACCTGGACGGCGGCAAGCCGGCCGGCTTCGACGCCGAGTTTTCGCGGCTGCTCGCGCGCCACCTGAAGCTTGAGCCTGTCTTCCTCGATACGCGCTTCCCCGACCTGATCCTCGGGATGAAGGCGCGCCGCTTCGACGTCGTTGCGTCGGCACTCTACGTGACGCCCGATCGCCTGAAGCAGGTCGATTTCGTGCCGTACCTGAAGACGGGCGCGTCGCTGCTCGTCGCGAAGGGCGGCGCATACCTGCCGAAAACGCCGCAGGACCTGTGCGGCAAGCGCGTCGGCACGATCAAGGGCGCGTCGTGGACGCCGAAGCTGCGCGTGGTCTCGCAGGACACCTGCAAGGCGGCCGGTCGCGGCGAGATTGCGATGCTCGAGTTTCCGACCTCGCCGGAAGCGACGTCCGCGCTGATGTCGAGGGCCGTCGACGTGCAGATCGAGGATGCGGCCGTCGCGCAGGGCATTCCGAAGCAGACGAACGGCCGTGTCGAGCTCAGCTCGACGACGCTGCTGTACCCGATCGTCATCGGCCTCGGCGTGACGAAGGATGACGCGGGTCTGCTGCGCGCGCTGGAGGGGGCGCTGGACGAGGCGAAGCACAGCGGCGAGTACGACAGTCTCGTGAAGAAGTACGGGTTGCAGGCGCCGACCGATGCCGACGTCGCGAACGCGCTCGGCACGGCGAAGTAGTCGCGAAGCGGCAACCGCGCGCCGGGCCGGCGCGCTCGCCCGCCCGGACGCGCGACCCGCGCCGGGCGCTTGCATCACCTATCGGCGGTTGAGGAGTCTTCGATGCAGTTCGATTGGCACTACGCGTTACAACTCTTGTGGGACAGGGATTTCTGGCGCGCCTGCGTCGTCGTCGTGAAGCTCAGCGTATCCGCCTGGTTACTCGGTGTGTTGCTCGGCTTTCCGGTGGCGCTCGCGAGGCAGTCGCACCGAACTGGTCTGAAGCGCGCCGCGAGCGTGTATATCTGGTTCTTCCGCAGCCTGCCGCTGCTCGTGCTGCTTGTGTTCATCTACAACCTGCCGCAGGTGTTTCCCGCCACCAGCGCGGTGCTGTCCGATCCATTCACGGCCGGCTTGATCGCGATGGTGTTGAGCGAGACCGCCTATTTCGCGGAGATCCATCGCGGCGGGATCCTGTCCGTGCCGCGCGGGCAGCTCGAAGCCGGCCGCGCGCTCGGCATCCGTTTCACGGGTATCCAGCGGATGATCGTGATGCCGCAGGCGATTCGCGTCGCGCTGCCCGCGCTCGCGAACGAATTCATCACGATCGTGAAGCTGACCTCGCTCGTGTCGGTGATCTCGCTCGCCGAGATCCTGCTCGTCGGGCAGCGGCTGTACACGCAGAACTTCCTCGTGTTCGAAACGATGCTGGCAGTCGCGTTCTATTACGTGCTGATCGTCACGGTGTTCAGCCGACTGCTCGGTTATCTCGAACGGCACCTCGACGTCAGCCGCCGCACGCCGGCCCAGGCGGGCCCCGCGACCATCGCACTGCCGCTGTCGACGCCGGCCGTCGCGCCGCGAAAGCGCGCGAGTGCCGAATTCGCGTTGCGGCTGAAAGGCATCCAGCAGCGCTACGGTCGTCACGAAGTGCTGAAGGATATCCATCTCGATGTCGCGCCGGGGCAGGTCGTATCGATCATCGGCCCGTCGGGTTCGGGCAAGACGTCGCTGATCCGCACCGTCAACGGCCTCGCGCCGGTGAACGCGGGCGAGATCGATCTGTACGGCGAGCCATTCATTCGTGCGTCGGGCGCGCATCCGCCGCGCGTGCCGCACGACCGGATCCTCGACATCGGCATGGTGTTCCAGAGCTTCAACCTGTTCCCGCATCGCACGGCGTTGCAGAACGTGATGATGGCGCCGTGCTATCACCGGCAGGCGGATACGGAGGCGATCCGGCTGCAGGCACTGTCGCTGCTGTCGAAAGTCGGGATGCTCGACCATGCGAACAAGTACCCGCATCAGCTGTCGGGCGGCCAGCAGCAGCGTGTGGCGATCGCGCGGGCACTCGCCACGCGGCCGTCGATCATGCTGTTCGACGAGCCGACGTCGGCGCTCGATCCGGAGCTCGTCGGCGAAGTATTGAAAGTGGTCGAGACGCTCGCGAAGGAGGGGATGACGATGATCATCGTGACGCACGAGATGAACTTTGCATTCAAGGTATCCGACCGGATCGTCTTCATGGAGAACGGCCGGATCCTGTACGACGTGCCACCCGAGAGGATTCGTGCCAGCGCCGATGCGCGCGTGAAGGACTTTCTGCGGCACGTCCATTTCGCGTGAACCGCAACGAGCGATCGGCGAGGAACGACAATGGACGCTTCTGATTTACGGCATCCCGACGCGAACGGGCAGGCGTGCGTCGAACGGTTGCGTACCAGCCTCGCGCGTGCCGATGCACATCCTGACGACATCGGGACGGCGTGGCTCGCACGGCGCGACAAAGCGGCGCTGGACGACGCGCGTGCAACGGATGCATCGGCACGCCGCGATGCGTCCGCCGTGCCGCTGGCCGGCGCGGTGCTGACGGTCAAGGCGTGTTTCGATTGCGAAGGCTGGGTCACGCACGCCGGCTCACTTGTCCTGGCCGGCGACCCGCCTGCGCGAACCGATGCCGCGCTCGTGGCAGCGCTGCGCCGCGCCGGCGCGGTGCGAATTGCGCAAACCGCGATGACCGAGTTCGCGTACGGCGCGCTCGGCGTGAACCGCGCATACGGTACACCCGCGACGCCGCTCGATGCGCGACGCGAGCGCGTGGCCGGCGGATCGAGTTCGGGCGCGGCGGTGTCGGTGGCGCTCGGCGCGGCCGATCTGTCGATCGGCTCGGACACGAGCGGTTCGGCGCGCATTCCGGCCGCGTTCTGCGGTGTGGCTGGCTTCAAGCCGTCGCGCGGCCGCTATCCCGATGCGGGCATGCGTTTCCTGTCGACGACGTTCGACGTGCCGGGGATCCTGGCCGCGACGGCTCGCATGTGCCGGCGGGTCGATGCGGTGCTGCGTGGCCGCGCCGCCGGCCGGCCCGTACCGGCGAGCATCAAGGACCTGCATTTCATCGTCCCCGAGCGCTTCGCGACGGACGACGTCGACCCGGCAGTCGGACAGGCATTCGACACGTGGCTGTCGCGGCTATCCGCACAGGGCGCGCGCATCGAGCGCAAGCGGCTCGATTGTGCGGTCGAAGCCGGCGCCGCCGCGCGGGCGGGAGGCGTCATCGCGGCTGAAGCGTTCATGCTGCATCGCACGCTGCTGGAAACGGCCGCGGATCGCTACGATCCGCTCGTCGGCCCGCGCATCGCGGCTGGCGAGTACGTGCGCGCTCACGACTACGCGGCCGCGCTGTTGCGCCTGGCGGCGCTGGCCGATGCGTACCACACGGAACTCGGCGATGCGCATGCGGTACTGACGCCGACGGTGCCGATGCTGCCGCCGCGCATTGCCGATCTGGCGGACGAGGCCACATATCTCGCGGCGAACGCACGCGCGTTCCGTCTGACCGAATTTGCGAACCGGCTGGACCTGCCGAGCATCAGTGTGCCGGGCGACTGTCGACGGAAGCAGCCGATAGGCCTGTTGCTGACAGGCCGCCGCGGCGACGACGCGTGGCTGCTCGATGTGGCGGTGCTGGTCGAACGCGCATTGACGGATTCCGAATGAACCGATTTCCGGCGGCAAGCATCGTCTTGCCATTTCTCATCGTTATTATTCAGAGGTGCTCATGATCGTCGTAAGGTCAGCCGATATCGCCCATACCGAACGCCACGCGCACGGCCCGGGCTGGGACAGCAAGCGCATGATCGTCAAGCAGGACGGCGTCGGCTATTCCGTTCACGAGACGCGCGTGCATGAAGGTGCGGAGTTGCATCTGCACTACAAGCATCACTTCGAAACCAACTACTGCGTGGCGGGCGAAGGGGAGGTCGTCGATACGGCGACCGGCAAGGTACACCGGATCACGCCCGGCACGATCTACGCGCTGAACCGGAACGACGCGCACATCCTGCGGGCGACGCGCGGCGATCTGCATCTCGTATGCGTGTTCAATCCGCCGCTGACGGGGCTCGAGACGCATCGCGACGACGGCAGCTACGCGTTGCCGGCGGGCGAGGAAGCGTGACGGCGTTCGATGCCGGATTCGTGCGTGCCGCGTTGCGCGGCACGCATGCAGGAGGCAGGACGCTGGCTCAGGCCGCGTCGCGCTGGCTGCGCCTGATCGCGTCGAGCAGCATCCGCTCGGAATCGTCGAGATAGCGTGCGAGCGCGGTGACGGCTTCGCTGCGACGGTTCTGCGTGAGCAGTTCGTAGATCCGGTATTCGCGCTGGATCCAGTCGGCCGTCTGCACGCGCTTCTCGTCGGGATCGGACGCGAATACGAGGCGCAGCTGTGCCGAGATGGTCCGGAAGAACTCGTCGAGCAGCGTCGACTTCTGCAGTGCGACGATATGCTGGTGAAACCGCAGGCTGTGCGTGCCGACGGCCTGCCAGTTCTCCTTGTCGAGTTCGCGCTCGGCGGCGCCGATGGCCGCCTGCATTTTCTCGAGCAGCGCCGGCTGTGCGAGTTCGGCCGTGTTCAGCGCATGCAGTTCGAGCGTGCGGCGCGCGACATAGAGATCGCGCACGTCCTGGCGATTGAGCGTGCGTACGACGACACCCTTGTGCCGCACGAACGTGACGAGCCCTTCGCGGCCGAGCTGGTGCAGGACTTCGCGAAGCGAGTTGCGCGACGTATCGTATTCGGCCGCGAGGTCCATCTCGATCAGCGCCGTGCCGGGCGGCAGCTTGCCGCTGATGATGTGTTCGCGCAGTTGATGGCTGATCCGGTCGGCGACCGATTGTCCCCGCGCTTTTTCGCTTGCCATGCTGTTCGTTTGCTCCTCTCCTGATCGTAAGCCGCCGGCGTCGCCGGCCGGCGGCGTTGCGTCATTCTACGGGCTGTGTCACACGGTCTTGCCGTGCTGCCAGTCTGCCTGGGGCGGCTGCATCCCGTGCAGGCCCTTGTACGGCGCGACGGGCGGCGACGACCAGCCTTCCAGCAGGCCCGGATCGAGCCGATATACCTCGACGCCGAGCGGCCGGCACACGTCGATCGGGTCGCGCGCATCGGGGCCCCACATCGGCACCGACAGGTCGCCGCCCGGACACGTGGACATCGCGCACAGCAGGTCGATCTCGGCGAAGAACTCGAGATAGTCGCCCGCCTGCGCGGGGCAGGCCTTCATGAAGTATTTGTCGTCGTCGTTCAGGCCCGTGCACTGGAACACGTTCAGCACGTCGTGCACGTCGAATTCCGTCAGCCCGTACGGCGCGACCGCGCGCACGAGATTCGAGTGGCAGTGGAAATGGAAGTCCTCGCCGGTCAGCAACTTGTTGACGTACGGATCGCAGCGCGTGCCGAGCAGGTCGTGCACGCGGCCGCCGTCGCCGTCGACGCCATAGCCGGCAAGCGTGTCGTCGGTGATCGTGACCATCGGGCGCAGGTAGGGCAGCGTCGACCAGATGCGGTCGAACGTCGTCACGTGCGCCGCCTGCAGCTGGCGCGTGCGCGACGCCCACATGCGCTCGCGCGGATTGTGCAGGTTCCACATGTTGAAGTCGGCGACCTGCGGACCTTCCAGCGTGACGATGCGGAATACGTGACCGGCAGGCACCGTCCACGCGAAGCCGCTGCGAATCGGCACGACGTGCGATTCGATGCGTTGCCGCGCGTCCTTGCGTTGCGCGATCGCGGAGTAAAAGGACCGGTCGACGTTCAGGACGGACCCTTTGGTGACCTGATAGGCGGCGGGATAGTTCGACATGACGCGGTGCTCTCGGGGAAATTTGCAGACGTGGATATCCGGCCGAAATCCTTGTCGGTGGCCGGTCAGGCGTCAACGAGCATGTTGGATTGTTCAACAATTAGTGGCGCTGCGGGGAGTATAGGGCGAAGGCGGGGAGGCGTGTCAATGGGTGGAAAGTACGGGGGCGGCGGACGAATGCGCACGCGGCTCGGCGAGTGTGTCCGGGCATGCCCCGATGGACGTTCAACCTCGCCCGCGCCATGGGAATCGCATCGGTTGCCGTAACAACAGGCACAATATGCGACCCGGCACGCTGCGCACGCGTGTTCACAATGCGAACACGCGGGTCGCGCCGCGTCGCCGCCGCCCGAATCCTTCCCAGTCGTCATGAACGCCACGCTCACTCCCGCGCGCGAGCCGAATTCGCCGCGCTTCCTGCTGTTCCTGATCTGCCTGTTCGCGTCCGCGGGCCAGCTTGCGATCGATATCTACGTGCCCGCGCTGCCCGACATGGCGCGGTCGTTCGCGACGACGCCGCAGGCGATCCAGTCGAGCGTGTCCGGCTACATGGCGGCCTACGCGCTCGGCCAGCTCATCTTCGGCCCGATCGCCGACGCGTACGGGCGCAAGCGCGTGCTCGCGTTCGGGCTCGTGATCTACACGCTCGGCTGCCTGCTGTCGCTCGGCGCGCAGAACCTGGAGACGTTCGTGCTGGCGCGCTGCCTGCAGGGCTTCGGGATCGCGACCACCAACCTGCTCGCGAAGGCGATCATCACCGATTCGTTCTCCGGCCAGGCGCTGATGCACGCGTTCACGTACATGTCGATCGCATGGGGGCTCGCACCGATCGTCGCGCCGGTGATCGGTGCGCACCTGCAGGAATGGTTCGGCTGGCGCGCCTGCCTCGTGTTCCTGCTCGTCTACTCGCTGGTGATGTGGGCGCTGCTGTGGCGCTATCGGGAAACCTTGCCGAAACCGGTGCATCTCGAGCCGCGCACGCTGATCGCGAACGCGGGCAAGGTGCTGGCGAGCCCGGTGTTCCAGAGCTGTTTCCTCGCGCAGGGGCTGTGCTACAGCATCCTGCTCGTGTTCAACATCGTCGGGCCGTTCATGGTGCAGACCACGCTGCACAAGCCGCCGACGTTCTTCGGCTATCTCGCGCTCGGGATCGGCCTGATGTATTTCCTCGGCGGGCTGTCGAACCGGATTCACGGGCGCGGGCTGCCGAGCGCAGAGCAGCGGCTGCGCATCGGCGCGCGCGTGATGGCGGGCGCGTCGGTCGCGATGCTGGTGCTGGCGCTGACCGTCGGCCTGCGCGTGTGGACGCTCGCGACGCCGGTGCTCGTGATGGGCTTCTGCGCGGGCGCGATGTATCCGACGCTGATGGCCAAGGGCAATTCGCTGTTTCCGCATATCGCCGGCCTGACGAGCGCGATCCTCGGGTGTGCGCTGCTGCTCGTGTCGTCCGCGATGATGGGGCTGGCCGGGTTCGTGTCGATCCACGTGCTGACGCCGCTCGCTGTGTTCTTCGTCGCGCTGTCGTTCATCGTCGTATGGATGGTGACGAAGCTGCTGCGGTATCTGACGCAGCAGCAGGCGGCGACCGTCGTGTGCGGGAGCGGGGAAGCCGCGTAGGCGTTTCGTTGATCGATCGCGAGCGGTGGCGACGCGGGCGAACGGCCCGCTTGCCGGCCGCTTGCGCCACATACCGCGTCCGACCGAACCATGAGCCTGATCCTGCTGAACCGCGTCGCCCGATCCGACGCCGCCGACCTGATCGTCGCCAACCGCGCGAGCCGGAGCCACCATCTGCCGTGGGTCGACTCGTTCACCGACCAGGTGGGATTCGACCAATGGTTCGCCCGGTGCCTGACGGGGCCGAATGTCGGCCTCGTCGCGCGGGAACGGGCGTCCGGGGCGGTGGTCGGTGTGGTGAACCTCAACGAGATCGTCGGCGGCGTGTTTCAGAGCGCGTATCTCGGGTACTACGGGATGGCGGATTTCAGCCGCAAGGGGCTGATGACGGACGCGTTGCGCGCGACGATCGGCGTCGCGTTCGGCGAGCTCGGGCTGCATCGGCTCGAAGCGAACATCCAGCCCGGCAACCACGCGTCGATCGCGCTGGTTCGGCGGCTCGGTTTCCGGAAAGAGGGGTTTTCGCCGCGCTATCTGCGCATCGGCGGCGAATGGCGCGACCACGAACGGTGGGCGCTGCTGGCCGACGACGAGAACGAAGCGGGCGCCTGACGTTTGGTTCCTTGCGCGCCGCAGGCCGCTTACAGCGGATGCGCGGCGCCGGCCTGCGTCAATAGCGAAACGGCAACCGGATCCGGCAATCCATTCGAGTCGATCGCGCCAGCCTTGGCCAGCGCACCGAGATCGCTGTCGACACCCGGTTGCCCGACCACGAACGACGTGGTCAGGAACGCCGGCGTCGTCAGCGTGACCGCATACCGCTGCTGCAGGTTCGTCACGACGGCGGATTGCGCGGCCTGCACGGCGTTCGGGCTGCCCATCACCTGCTGGAAGTGCAGATTGCCCTGGAAATTGCCGATCAGCCCGGCCGTATTCGTACCCAGCTGTGCCGCGAGATAGACCAGCATCAGCTCGGTTTCGGGCGTCGTGTTGAAGGTGCCGCCCGCGTACGCGAGCGAATGCAGGCTCGTGCCGCCCGACGTCACGGTGATGACGCACGGCAGCGCGGCGTTGACCGTCACACGGTAGTTGCCGCCGCCGTCCGTCAGCGTCGTCGCGGAGCCTGCCGCGCAACTGACCGCTACCGGCGCGCTCGCGAGCGCGCTGCCCGTGGCAGCCGTGCCCGACAGGGAGACGGTCTGCGTGTTGTTGTTGTTGAAGCAGACATCCACGCCGAAGCAGGCGTCGCCGTTGCAGGCCTGGAGCGTCGCGAGCGCTGCGACGCAGAGCGCGCCCAGCGCGGGGCGGGTGAAGTGTGTATGGCGAATGTTCATGGTCGCGGGCGTCCGGGAGAAGGAAGCAACCGGTGCGCCCGGAGAAGCGGCGCTGTTCATATTCTAGATTCCCGATCCGCGAACTGCTTGCCCGTTTGCCTGTCCAGCCGGAAACCTTTCAGTTCCCTTCGCAATTGGTTATGCTGCGGGACGACTAAAAACGACGAGAGAACGCGCCGTTGCTGAGGGAGCAGGCGTGCCGTTTCCGACATGAACTTGAAACGACAGACGGGGCGGCCGCGCCCGACGGGTTGCGAGGGCGATCCGGCATCGCGGGCAGGCACGACTCGACACGACGGACGCCCCACGCGCACGCGCAGCACGATCGCCTTTACCGGGATAGGGAAAGCGGTGACTGCCGTGCTGACGGGCGCAACGCTCCTTTACAGTTTGGCGTTCGCCGCGCCGGACGGCGGCGCAGATGGCGCCATTGCGTCGGCAGCCGGCGCACCGTCCGCGTCGGCGCCATCGGCCTGCACGCACGCGGCTGTAGCAGCGGCTACTTATCCTGTCGCCACTGATCCCGAAGCGGCGCCGCCGCTGAAAGGCCGAGTGACGGACATGACCGGCGCGCTGAGCGCCGCATGCGCGACCGAACTGACCGAGCGCCTCGCTGATCTCGAGCGCCGGCTCGGCGTACAGATGGCGGTGCTGCTGGTCGGCTCGACGGGCCACGCGACGATCGAGCAGTTCGCGACTGCGGTGTTCGAGCAATGGCGTCTAGGCGAGAGCAAGATCGACAACGGCCTGCTGCTCGTCGCGGCGCTCAACGACCATACCGTGCGGATCGAAGTCGGCTATGGGCTCGAAGACGCAATTCCGGACATTGTCGCGGGCCGGATCATCCGCGAACGGATCGTGCCGGCGTTTCGCGAGAACCGGATCGAGGCCGGCGTGAGCGATGCAGTCGCTGCGCTCACGCTCGAGATGACGCCGCCGGAGATGGCTACGTCGACCGACGCACGGCGGGATGACGAGGTGGCCGACCTCGCGTCCCGCGACAGCCGGGCGGGCGATGAGCGGCGGATGTCGAACGGATTGCTCGAGAACCCGCCGGTCGAGTACGGCAGTTTCACGTTCTGGCTCCTGCTCGGGCTGGCCAACGTCGCATTGGGTGCCGTGACCGCGTGGCGCAAGCTGCGCTGGCAGGTGATGCTCCCGGCAAGCTATCTCGTCGCGACGATCGTGCCGATCGTGATGCTGCCGGTCGGCGCGATCTTCGACGGCAATCTCGAGGCGATCCTGGCGGCCCTGGCATTGGTTCCGACGAGCGTGGGCGTCGGGGCATGGCTGCTCGGCATCGGTGTCGTCCGGTCCGCACCCATCCGCAAGTACGCGGCGATCATCGGCGGCACGCTGCTGGCGTTGATCGCGATCGGGCACTGGATGGGCTATTCGCCCGGCGAAGTCCTGGTGACGGTATTTTGCGTGCTGACGCTGATCCTCGGAATCATCGACAAGCTCACGGGCGGAAGCTCGTCGTCTTCGTCCTCGTCGTCATCCGGTTTCAAATGGCCGTCGTCAGGCTCGCGCGCGGACTCCGATTCGTCGAATTCCGATTCGTTCAGCGGCGGCGGTGGGTCGAGCGGCGGCGGGGGCGCATCGGGTCGCTGGTAACCACCAGGCGCCATACGCAGCGCACCTGCGCAAACAACGTTTCTTTTCACTACCGCTCCGCCCGGAGCGCTCAACCGGAAGTCTCCAACAATGAAATGGTTTCGAATCCTGCTCGTGTGCTGCTTACTGGCTCCGCTCGCGGGGTGCGGCTATAACGCGATCCAGTCGTCCGATGAGGACATCAATGCGGCGTGGTCCGAAGTGCTGAACCAGTACCAGCGCCGCGCCGATCTCGTGCCGAATCTCGCCGCGTCGGTGAAGGGCTATGCGTCGCACGAGGAGCGCGTGCTGACCGAGGTGGCCTCGGCCCGTGCGCGCGTCGGCAGCGTGCAGATGACGCCGGAGATGGCGAAGGATCCGGCCGCGCTCGCGGCGTTCGATCAACGGCAGGGCGAACTGTCGGGCGCGCTGAGCCGGCTGATGGTGGTGTCCGAACGCTACCCGGAGCTGAAGGCCAACGAAGCGTTCCGCGACCTGCAGACGCAGCTCGAAGGCACGGAAAACCGCATCGCGGTCGCGCGCGGCCGCTACATCAAGACGGTGCAGCACTACAACGTGCAGATCCGCCAGTTCCCGGGCGTCGTGATCGCGAAGATCTTCGGCTACCAGCCTCGCCCGAACTTCAGCGTTGCGAACGAAGCGTCGATCTCGACAGCTCCGGCACTGGACTTCTCCGCGCAGCCGCAGAAGGCGAACGCGGCCGGCCAGTAAGCAGCCGGCTCACGCGCTCAAGGCTTGCGCGCAGCCGTCTTCGCGAACGCGCCGCGCACCTCGAAGCCGATCGCATCCGCGACGTTGCCGCGCGCGTCGACGAGTTCGAGCCGGTGCCGGCCCGGCCACGGCATCCACGCGACGCGGTCGGCATGCCCGATCACCTTGTCGTCGAGCCGCCACGCGAACCGCGCGGCGCGCCCGGCCGAGCGTTCGAACCAGATCCGCTGGTTCTTCGGCGGAATGTCCGGGTCGATCGCGAAGATCGTGCCGTCGGTCGGCGCGCCGATCGTCAGCGGCGCGCGCGCACCGTCCTTGCCCGGCGTGACGGGCGCGGCGAGCCGGATCGTGTCGACCGCCGTTCCCGCGATGAACCACTCGCTGCGCGCCGGCTCGATGTCGCGCTCGAACGTGATGCGGCGCGTCTCGACGCCGGCCGGCGCGCGCGGCGCGCGGCTCGGCAGATCGCGGTGCAGGTAGCCGACGACGGCCGACCACACGGGCGACGCGCCCGTGACACCCGACACGTCCCACATCGGCGAGCCGTCCGCGTTGCCGACCCACACGCCGACCGTATAGCGCGACGTGAAGCCGACCGTCCAGTTGTCGCGCATGTCCTTGCTCGTACCGGTCTTGACCGCCGAGAAGAAGCGCGTCGCGAGCGGGTTGTCGAAGCCGAACGTGCGTACGCGCGCATTGTTGTCGGAGAGGACATCGGTAACGACGAAGCTGGCCGCCTCGCTGAACACGCGCGTGCCGCTGTCCGTACGCGCGGGCGCCGATGTGCCGGGTGCCGGTGCCGGCGCGGGCAGGTCGACGACCTTGCGCGCGACGCCGCCGTTCGCGAGCGCGCGATACGCGTTGGTCAGCGACAGCAGCGTGACGTCGGCACTCCCGAGCGCGAGGCTGAAGCCGTAGTAGTCGCCTTCCTGCGCGAGCGGCAGGCCGAGCGCGGTCAGCGTGCGCGCGAAGCGGTGCGGCGTGACGAGCACGAGCGTGCGCACGGCCGGCACGTTCAGCGAGCCGCCGAGCGCGCTGCGCACGCTCACCCAGCCCTTGAAATCCTTGTCGTAGTTTTGCGGAATGTACAGGCCGCCGCCGGCGGCGAGGTTGATCGGCGCGTCGTCGAGCAGCGACGCGGCCGTCAGCCGCTTTTCGTCGAGCGCCTGCGCATAGAGGAACGGCTTGAGCGTCGAGCCGGCCTGGCGCGGCGCGAGCACGGCATCGACATCGCGCGCGCTCGACAACGCGCCCGACGATCCGACCCATGCGCGAATCTCGCCGGTCGCGTTGTCGATCACGACGACCGCACCGTCCTGCACGTTGCGCCGGTGCGCGGGCGCGTTGAGTTCGGTCAGCGCGCGCATCAGCGTGTCGCGCGCGAAGCGCTGCAGCGGCGCATCGAGCGTCGTGCGGACCTGCGCGCCGGCCGCCGGCCTGACCTCGGC
The DNA here is from genome assembly GCF_058781685.1 of Burkholderia sp. FW306-1C-G01B. Classification (NCBI taxonomy): domain Bacteria; kingdom Pseudomonadati; phylum Pseudomonadota; class Betaproteobacteria; order Burkholderiales; family Burkholderiaceae; genus Burkholderia; species Burkholderia sp. FW306-1C-G01B. Next base: position 96,125 of record NZ_JBYSWZ010000009.1, on the reverse strand, counting down.
CGCGATGCGCCGCGCGAAGTGCGGGGCGAGGGCGGCACCGTCGTCGCGTATGGCGTTGGTTGGACGCGCTGTGACGAACTGCACGTAGCCGTCGAGCGACGCGCACGCCTGCTCGGCATGCATGTCGCGCAGGATCCGGCACGCGCGCTCGGCGACCTTCGCGGCCGTCGCGTTGGGCGCGCGTACGAGTGCGGCCGCGATCGCGGCTTCGCGCGCGTCGAGGCCCGACGGCGCCTTGCCGAACAGTACCTGCGACAGCGCGCCGAGCCCGACCGTCTCGCCGCGGAACGGCACGAGATTCAGGTACGCCTCGAGGATCTGGTCCTTGCGCCAGCCGCGTTCGAGCAGCAGCGCGTTCATCGCCTGCGTGGCCTTCTGCGGCAGCGAGCGCTGGCCCGAGCGGCGCGGCGAATCGCTGAGTAGCCCGGCGAGCTGCATCGTCACGGTCGACGCGCCGCGCGTGCGCTCGTTCCACAGGTTGCCCCACGCGGCGCCGGCGATCCCGCGCCAGTCGACGCCGCTGTGTTCGTAGAAGCGCTTGTCTTCGGAGACGACGATCGCCTCGCGGAACGCGGGCGACACGTCCGCGAGCGACACCCAGTCGCCGCGCCGTTCGGTGAGGTCGACGCGCGTGCGCTGCAGCGGCGTGCCGTCGCGCGCGAGCAGCACCCAGTCGGAACTGCGCCAGTTGCGGCGCACATCGTCGTAGCTCGGCAGCGCATGCGCGACGAGCGGCGCGGCCAGCACGACGGCGACGAATATGCGGCCGGCCAAACGCGCCGGCCGCGGCAAAACCCGATCGATCATCACGCGCTCACTGCTTGGCCGCGTCGGCCGGCTTCACGGTCATCGGCGGGTTCGGCCACAGGCCGTACACGGATGGCGCGTACAGCGCCTCGACGCGCGTCGGCGGCAATCCGAACGTGCCGACGTTGTTCAGCCGCACCGTGTACTCGACCGAGAATTTGCCCTTCGGCAGATAGTCGTAGTACGCGCGGTAGCCGTCGAAGTCGCGCTCGATGAACGCCGGCCACGCGCCGTCGGGCGTCTTTTCGCCCTGCGTCGCCGCTTCGGAGTCGCGGCCGAGGCCCGAACCGAGGATCGTCGCGCCGGACGGGATCGGATCGTTGACGACGACCCACGTCATGTCGCTCTGCGCATCGATGTCGAGATGCACGCGCACGACGTCGCCGCGCGTCAGCACGCCCTTGACGGCGGGCGACACCGGCGTGACGGTCTTCGTGATCCGGTAGCCGGCCGCGAACGGCGAGCGCAGCGGCACGGCCGCGAGGCTCTCGACCGTCGCCCACGGGCGCCCGGTGCCTTCCTGCGTGACAGACAGCGTGGCCGGCGCCTGCGACGCGCGCGGCCACGGCATCAGCACGCTGCGCGCGGCGGCGGCGCGGGTCGCGGCGGTGGCCGACGCCGGCGTGTCGGCCGGGGCCGGCGCCTGCGACCACGAGATCGCGCGCTCGTTGCCGCCGAGCGCGACCTTCGTTGAGCCGGAGACGGGCGTGCTCTCGTAGGTGCGCGAGAAGCGCTCGACCGCGAGCAGCCCGAGCGCGTTCGACGTCGTCGTCTGCCATGCGCCCTGGCGCTGCAGCGCGAGCAGGCCGGCCGTGACGCGCGGCATCTCGTCCTTCCACGCCGGGTCGCCCGCGAATTCCATCGCGAGACGCGCGGCGTTGGTCTCGTTGCTGGTCATCAGCCACCACAGGTCGTCGTCGCGCGCGGTCGAGAACACGAGCTGCGTGCCCTGGTACGTGAGGCGCGCCCGCAGGATCTGTTCGACCTGCGCGCGTTTCTCGTCGCGCTGCGGGATGTCCTTCACGCGCGTCAGGATCGCGTGATAGTCGATCACCGCCGACGTCGGCCACTGGTTCGGCGCGATCTCGATCGAACCGAGCATGCGGCCTTGCACGGCACCGTAGCGCGACAGCGCCTCGATCGCGGCGAGCTTGCGCAGGTCGCGATCCTGGCGCGGCGCCCACGCGTTGCGCTCGATGCGGCCGTCGACGAAGCGCGCGAGCCCGGCTTCGAGCTGCGTGCGCAGGTCTTCCGGCAGCGCGAAGCGCGGGTCGGCACGGCTCGCCTCGTCGGACAGCACGAGCAGGTACGACGACAGCGTCGGACTGCCGTGGTGCGAATCGTCGGACGACGGCGGGAAGTAGCTCGCGAGCCCGTCGCTGTCGAGATAGACGGGCATGCGCGCGACCAGCGCCTGCCATTGCGCCGGGTCGCGCAGACCGATCGCGCGCGACGCCTGCTGTTCGAGGCAGCGGTACGGATAGCGCTCGAACCAGCGGCGCACGCCGGGCAGGCCGTCGGCAAGCTTCGACTGCAGCGACACGGCGATGCCGCCGCGCGGCGTGCCCTGTGCGTTGCTGACGGCGCCGGCCGGTGCCGACACGGGCACCGTCAGCGTGCCGTCGACCTGCGCGAGCGTCGCCTGCTGCACGGTTACCGGCAGTGCAGGGACGACCTTCTGTGCGACCGCCAGCGCGTCGGACGCGCGCTTGCCGCCTTGCTCGGCCGCTTCGATGCGCCAGTTCAGCGCGCCGGCCGCGTCGAGCGCCTGCTCGGGCACGGTGATCGTCCACGCGACCTCGGTCGCCGTATTGGCCGCGAGCGACACGGTTTGCGACGCGACCTCGAGGCCCGTCACGCGCGGCGTCACGACGACCTGCATCGCGCGGTCGGTCGTGTTGCGCAGCGTGACCTGCGCGCGGAACGCGTCGCCTTCGCGCACGAGCGGCGGCAGGCCGGAGATCAGTTGCAGATCCTGCGTGCTGCGGATCGACGTGCTGCCGGTGCCGAAACGGTCGGGGCCGACTGCCGCGATCGCGACGATCCGGAAGCGCGTGAGCGCGTCGTTCAGCGGCACCTCGACGGTCGCACTGCCGTTCGCGTCGAGCGTCACGCGCGGATTCCACAGCAGCAGCGTGTCGAACAGCTCGCGCGTCGGCGCGCTGCCGCCGCCGCCGCCGCCGGCCGGCACGGCCTTGCGGCCGAAATGGCGGCGGCCGACGATTTCCATCTGCGCGGTGGCCGTCTCGACGCCGTACGCGCGCCGTCGCAGCATCGCGTCGAGCAGGTCCCAGCTGTTGTTCGGCATCAGTTCGAGCAGCGCCTCGTCGACGGCCGCGACCGCGATCTGCGTGCCGGCCGGCGCGGGCTGGCCGTTCGGCAGCGTGACCTTCACGTGCGCCTGCGCCTTGCCGCGCACCGTGTAGCGCGTCGCGTCGGTCGTCACGGTCACGCCGAGACGGTGGACGCCCGTGCCGACCTTGATCTCGCCGAGGCCGTAGCGGAACGCGGGCTTCGACAGGTCGACGAATGCGGTCGGCGCTTCATAGTGGCGGCCTTCGCGCCAGAACGCGCGCGCCCATTCGACCGGCGCTTTCCAGCCCCACGTGAAGAACGAGTACCACGGCACTTCGCGAATCCGGCCGCGCAGCGCGAGCACCGACACGTAGACGTTCGGCCCCCACGATTCGCCGACCTTCAGGTCGACGGTCGGGTTCTTGCCGTTCAGTTCGACGATGTGCGTTTCCATCACGCCGCCGCGTTCGACCGCGACGAGCGCGGTCGCGTAGCGGAACGGCATGCGCACCTGGAAGCGGGCCGTTTCGCCCGGTTCGTACGAGGTCTTCTCCGGGATCACGTCGATCCGGTCGGTGTTGTCGCCGCCGAACCAGAGTTCGTCCTCGCGCGTGACCCAGACCGACGTCGATGCGTTCGACGTGCGGCCGTCGCCGTCCTTCGCGACCGCGATCAGCTGCACGTTGCCGGCCTGTTCGAGCGTCGCGTCGCAGGCCATGCGGCCCTTGTCGTCGGTCTTGCCCGAGCACAGCACGCCGAGGTCGCGCGTGTCGCTCTTGTTGTCGTACGCATAGAAGCCGCCGACCATCCGCTTGCGCGACGACGTCGTGATGTGCGCGACGCCCTTGATCTCGATCGGCACCGATGCGCGCGGCTTGCCCTGCAGGTCGACCGCGAGCGCCTGCACGGGCACGCGCTGGCCGACCGACACCCAGCGGCCGGCCTTGATGCCGGCCACCACCGCGGCCGGCCACAGGATCGTGTCGCCCCGGATCGTCTGCACTTCGCCGTTCGGGTCGGAGAACGTCGCTTCGAGCGCGATGCGCTTCGGCGCGTCGACGTCGGGCAGGCCCTTGAGCGTGACCGAGCCCGCGCCGTTGCGGTCGAGCGTCAGCGGCAGCTTGTCGGCGATCAGCTTCGTCGCGTCGGGATCGTGGTTCGACGACGACGCGTTGTCGCCGTCCTGCGAATCGTCGTCGGCGTTGCCGTCGCTCGTGTCGGGGCGATACGGCGTGAAGCTGAAGTCCTCGAAGCGATCCGCGAACGGCGGCGATGCCCACTTCATCAGCGCCGACACCTGCACCGGCAGGTTCGATGCGCCGCCGCCCGACACGTAGTCGATCTGCACCGCGAGCGGCGCTTCCTTCACCGCGACGAGCGGGCTCTTCTGCGCGTCGCGCGCGCCGATCGATCCCTTCAGCACCGGCAGGCGGAACGCCTCGACGCGGAAGCTGCCGCTGTAGTAGGTGGCGGTCGGCGCGTCTTCCGGGCCGCCTTCGAGCGCGACGCTGTATTCGCCGAGCTTCGCGGCCGGCGGCAGCGTGAACTGCGTGTCCGCGCTGTGATCGGCGGCCCACGTGAGCGGCAGCTTGTACGTCTGACCCGTGCCGAGATGGCGGATCGTCACGCGCGTCGGGTATTGCGACGGGAACGCGAGGCTCTGCAGCGTCTCGGACCGGATGAAATGCTTCATCGACACGGTTTCGCCCGCGCGCAGCAGCGTGCGGTCGAACACCGTGTGCGCGCGCATGGTCGGCGCGCTATCGGTGTCGGTCGGCACGTTGAAGCGCCAGGATTCGATCCCGCGGTTCCAGCCCGAGCTGACGAATGCCATGTCGTGGCCCGTCTTCGGATCGTCGACGCGCGCCGACACGAAGTAGTCGTCGAAACGCTCGGACGAACTGCATTCGTGCTTCGGTTCGAACGACCCGTCGATCTTCAGCAGGCCCTGCGCATCGGTCTTGCCCGCGGCGATTTCATCGCCGTTGCAGTCCGACACGCGAATCTGCGCGTTCGGCACGGGCTTGCCCTTGTCGAGCGTCGTGACCCACACGAGGTTGTTCTCGCGGCCCTGTTTCAGGTGCACGCCGAGGTTCGTGACGAGCACGGTGGTGCGCACGTACATGCTCGACGGCTTCGCGAGCAGCGAGCGGCCGAGCGCGGGCGACGCGAGTTCGAGCACGTAGAAGCCGGGCTTGTCGATCGGCACGCCGACGATCTCGAACGGGCGCAGCGTCTTCGGGTCGGCCTGCGGCAGCGTCAGCGCCTGCGCGCCGGGCTCGCCCTTGAGCAGCGACAGCGATCGTACGTCGATGCGGCGGTCCTTCGGCGCGGGCTGCTTTTCGCCGGCCTGGAGCGGCACGTAGACGGGGTGCTGGCCTTTGCGTTGGAGCAGGCCGGGAATCTGGCTGTCGATCGAGTCGGCCGTCATCGACCAGTTGTCGAAGCGGTCGACGGTGCGCATCCACTGGCGGATCGCGGTGTCGTTCTCGACCTTCAGGTTCGCGAACTGCGCGCCGCCCGCGTTGAGGCCGGCGATATGCAGGTCGGCCTCGACGTTGCGCAGCGTGACGGGCACGAGCGCCGGCGTATCGGGTTCGGCGAAGCGCTCGACGATCCCGAAGGTGCCCGACGAGAATTTTGCGAGCGGCGGCATCGGCGCGGTGCGCGTCGCCAGCGGGAACAGGTCGGCGTTGGACAGCGAGCGGTCGGTCACGTCGCGCAGGCCCGACGGCAGTTCGATCGTCAGCGCGGCCTGCGCGGGCAAAGGCGGGTTGAACGTGACGGTCGTCACTTCCTCGCTGTGGTCGTCGGCCGCGAAGGTCGGCGACAGCGAACCGTCGGAGCCGCGCAGCTTGATCGCCTCGGCGTTCTTGCGCGAGATCGGCGCGTTGAACGACAGCGTGAGCGGGCGCAGCGGCGTGCAGGGCGCCTTCGCGTTCTCGCGTTCGCACGAGAAGCTCGCGGCGAACGGCGCGCGCACGGTGAAATCGAAGCGCCGTTCGGTTTCGTTCGCGATGCCGCTCGGGCTCGCGACGCCCTTGCCGTACACGAGCTGCATCTTCGCGCTCGCCGGCAGCGCCTGCGAGCACGACAGCGTCAATACGCGCGCGGCGTCCTTCTTCAGCCCGAAATGGTCGAGCAGTGCGTTGCGCGCATCGTCGTCGGCGGCCGTGACGGGAATGCGGTTGCCGATGCCGGCCGCTTCGCACCAGATGTTCGCGAGCGCCGAGCGCGGTTCGGCCGGGCCGTTCAGCTTCATCACGAAGACCTGCCGTTCCTCGATCTCGCGCGAGCCGGGGCGCACGTTCACCGGGAACGGGCCGCCCGTCTGGAACGTGAAGCGGCGCGGGCCGCTGGCCGCATTGCCGGCGACCGAGCGCAGCGTGTCGTTGAGCGCGACCGAGCAGCGTACCCCGGGCGGCAGGTCGTTTTCGAAATCGTAAACCCAGGTCTTGTCGTCGAGCCAGTGACCCTGGCCGCGCGCGGCGGTCGAGTCGTTGCAGGTCACGCGCGCGGGATTCGGCGCGGATGCCGAGCCGAACGCGACCATCGGTTCGTCGAACTTGACGACGGTCTGCCGGACTTCGGTGACGGTGCCTTGCGGCGACACGCTCACCGTGCGCGCCGCGAGCGCATGCAGCGACAGGGCCGCGGCGCCGCCGAGCGCCGCGACGGCGCCGATGCGCCAGAGCAGCCGTGTGGTGTGGTTGGTTCGAATCGTGTTGTTCTGTTTGTCGTGCTGCTTCATCGCTCGATTGCCCTCGGAGGGAAGCTTTCTGTTTGATTGCACGGGATTCTAACCGACCGTCGTGCGCACGCATCGTCGCGCGCAGCCGCAGGTCGCCGGCATGCGACACCGGTGCGTCTGTCGCAGATTTGTCGCGTCGACGACACAAAAATGCAGCGAAATGTCGATTATCGCGGATTGCGGAACATTTAATGGACTATAAAAAGATTGTCCGATCCGATTTGTGCGCGTACATTTCAGGTCCGCGCCGAAATTTGAGAAATATCAAGCGTGGTTTTCCCGAATCCGGCGTTCGAGAGAAGGAAACATGCACAACGACAACACTCCCCATTCGCGTCGCGATGGCGACGCAACCGGCATCACGCGGCGTCAATGGCTGCAGGGCGCACTGGCGCTGACGGCGGCGGGCCTGACGGGCTCGCTGGCGTTGCGGGCCCTGGCCGATGCGCCCGGCACCGCGCCGCTCGATACGTTCATGACGCTCTCCGAAGCGTTGACCGGCAAGAAGGGGCTGAGCCGCGTGCTCGGCCAGCGCTTCCTGCAGGCGTTGCAGCAGGGCTCGTTCAAGACGGCCGACAGCCTGCCGCAACTCGCCGGCGCACTCGCGTCCGGCTCGCTGAATCCCGATCAGGAAGCGCTCGCGCTGAAGATTCTTGAAGCGTGGTATCTCGGCATCGTCGACAACGTCGTGATTACCTACGAAGAGGCATTAATGTTCGGCGTCGTATCCGATACGCTCGTGATCCCTTCGTATTGCCCCAACAAACCCGGCTTCTGGGCCGAAAAACCGATCGAGAGGCAAGCCTGATGGCCGATACCGATACGCAAAAGGCCGACGTCGTCGTCGTCGGATCGGGTGTCGCAGGCGCGATCGTGGCACACCAGCTCGCGATGGCGGGCAAGTCGGTGATCCTGCTGGAAGCCGGCCCGCGCATGCCGCGCTGGGAAATCGTCGAGCGCTTTCGGAATCAGACCGACAAGACCGATTTCATGGCGCCGTACCCGTCGAGCCCGTGGGCGCCGCATCCGGAATACGGCCCGCCGAACGACTACCTGGTCCTGAAGGGCGAGCACAAGTTCAACTCGCAGTACATCCGCGCGGTGGGCGGCACGACGTGGCACTGGGCCGCGTCCGCGTGGCGCTTCATCCCGAACGACTTCAAGATGAAGACCGTGTACGGCGTCGGCCGCGACTGGCCGATCCAGTACGACGACCTCGAGCATTATTACCAGCGCGCCGAGGAAGAGCTCGGCGTGTGGGGCCCGGGCCCCGAGGAAGACCTGTACTCGCCGCGCAAGCAGCCGTACCCGATGCCGCCGCTGCCGTTGTCGTTCAACGAGCAGACGATCAAGAGCGCGCTCAACGGCTATGACCCGAAGTTCCACGTGGTGACCGAGCCGGTCGCGCGCAACAGCCGTCCGTACGACGGCCGGCCAACCTGTTGCGGGAACAACAACTGCATGCCGATCTGCCCGATCGGCGCGATGTACAACGGGATCGTGCACGTCGAGAAGGCCGAGCAGGCCGGTGCGAAGCTGATCGAGAACGCGGTCGTCTACAAGCTGGAAACCGGCCCGAACAAGCGCATCGTCGCGGCGATCTACAAGGACAAGTCCGGCGCCGACCATCGCGTCGAAGGCAAGTACTTCGTGGTTGCGGCGAACGGCATCGAGACGCCGAAGATCCTGCTGATGTCGGCGAACCGCGATTTCCCGAACGGCGTCGCGAACAGCTCCGACATGGTCGGCCGCAACCTGATGGACCACCCGGGCACCGGCGTGTCGTTCTACGCGAACGAGAAGCTGTGGCCGGGCCGCGGCCCGCAGGAAATGACGTCGCTGATCGGTTTCCGCGACGGCCCGTTCCGCGCGACCGAAGCCGCGAAGAAGATCCACCTGTCGAACATGTCGCGCATCAACCAGGAGACGCAGAAGATCTTCAAGGGCGGCAAGCTGATGAAGCCCGAGGAGCTTGACGCGCAGATCCGCGACCGTTCCGCGCGCTACGTGCAGTTCGACTGCTTCCACGAAATCCTGCCGCAACCCGAGAACCGCATCGTGCCGAGCAAGACGGCCACCGACGCGATCGGTATCCCGCGCCCCGAAATCACGTACGCGATCGACGACTACGTGAAGCGCGGCGCCGTGCACACGCGCGAGGTCTATGCGACGGCCGCGAAGGTGCTGGGCGGCACCGAAGTCGTCTTCAACGACGAGTTCGCGCCGAACAACCACATCACGGGCGCGACGATCATGGGCGCGGATGCACGCGACTCGGTCGTCGACAAGGACTGCCGCACGTTCGACCATCCGAACCTGTTCATCTCGAGCAGTTCGACGATGCCGACCGTCGGTACGGTAAACGTGACGCTGACGATCGCGGCGCTCGCGCTGCGGATGTCGGACACGCTGAAGAAGGAAGTCTGACCGTGCGGAAATCTACTCTCACTTTCCTCGTCGCCGGCTGCCTCGCGCTGCCGGGCCTCGCGCGCGCGGCCGACGCGGCCGATCCGGCGCAGGTCAAGCGCGGCGAATACCTCGCGATTGCGGGCGACTGCATGGCGTGCCACACCGCGAAGGGCGGCAAGCCGTTCGCGGGCGGCCTCGGCATGCCGATCCCGATGCTCGGCAAGATCTACACGAGCAACATCACGCCCGATCCCGATACGGGCATCGGCAACTGGACGTTCGACGACTTCGAGCGTGCGGTGCGTCACGGCGTCTCGAAGAACGGCGACAACCTGTACCCGGCGATGCCGTACGTGTCGTACGCGAAGATCAACGACGACGACGTGCAGGCGCTGTACGCGTACTTCATGCACGGCGTCGAACCGGTCAAGCAGGCGCCGCCGAAGAACGAGATCCCCGCGCTGCTGAGCATGCGCTGGCCGCTGAAGATCTGGAACTGGCTGTTCCTGAAGGATGGCGTGTACCAGCCGAAGCCGGCGCAGAGCGCCGAGTGGAACCGCGGCGCGTACCTCGTGCAGGGCCTCGCGCACTGCAGCACGTGCCACACGCCGCGCGGCATCGCGATGCAGGAGAAGTCGCTCGACGAGACGGGCGGCAGCTTCCTGTCGGGCTCGGTGCTCGCGGGCTGGGACGGCTACAACATCACGTCCGACCCGAACGCGGGGATCGGCGGCTGGACGCAGCAGCAGCTCGTGCAATACCTGCGCACCGGCAGCGTGCCGGGCGTCGCGCAGGCCGCCGGCCCGATGGCCGAGGCGATCGAGCACAGCTTCTCGAAGATGACGGAATCCGACATCGGCGCGATCTCGACGTATATCCGTACGGTGCCGGCCGTCGCCAGCGGCGACGCGAAGCAGTCGCGCTCGTCGTGGGGCAAGCCGGCCGAGGACGGCCAGAAGCTGCGCGGCGTCGCGCTCGCGTCGTCGGGCATCGATCCGGCGCGGCTGTATCTCGGCAACTGCGCGACCTGCCACCAGATGCAGGGCAAGGGCACGCCGGACGGTTATTACCCGCCGCTGTTCCACAACTCGACGGTCGGCGCGCCGAATCCGACCAACCTCGTGCAGGTGATCCTGAACGGTGTGCAGCGCAAGGCCGGCAGCGAGGACGTCGGCATGCCGGGGTTCCGCCACGAGCTGTCGGATGCGCAGATCGCCGCGCTCACGAACTACCTGACCGGGCAGTTCGGCAATCCGGCCGCGAAGGTGACCGAGCAGGACGTCGCGAAGCTGCGTTGACGCGGCGGGCGACGGCGCAGGGCGACAACAGAAAAGAGGAGGAGCACAGCACATCGGGCCGAGCCCGATGCCGGTTGTTGCAGAGCGGGGCGGGCGGCGCAGGCGGTCGCCCGTCCCGGTTCATTGGCAATCCGGTGCGCCAGCCGCGCATCGTTTTTCGTTGATCGACACCATGACACCGAATCAACCGTTTCTCGCGTCCCAGCGCGATGTGCTGCTGCTGCTTGCCCGTATTCTTCTCGTGATCCTGTTCGTGATGTTCGGCTGGAAGAAGATCGTCGACTTCCCCGGTACGATTGCGTTCATGGGTTCGGAAGGCGCGCCCGCGCCGATCGTGTCCGCGGCGATCTCCGTCGCGATGGAGCTGTTCGCCGGGATCGCGATCCTGGTCGGCTTCCAGACGCGGCCGCTCGCGCTGCTGCTTGCGCTGTATACGATCGGCACCGGCCTCATCGGCCATCATTACTGGACGATGACGGGCGGCGAGCAGATCAACAACATGATTCATTTCTACAAGAACATCGCGATCTCGGGCGGCCTGCTCGCGCTCTGCGCGGCCGGCCCCGGACGTTTTTCGATCGATCGCGGATGACCGGGCGCGCGCATGGGGCGCGCGTCGGATGGTCGAGACTCCGAGGGGGCATCATTTTGCGACTCAAACATTTAGCATGGCTGATCGCGGCCGCCACGCCGGCGGCCGCATTCGCACAAACGAGCGTGACGCTGTACGGTCGTGTCGACGGCGGCGTCGAATACCTGAACCACATCGCGACGCCGAACGGCAGCAAGTCGCGCTGGAGCGCGGAAAGCGGCGACTGGGGCACCAGCATGTTCGGCCTGAAGGGCATCGAGGATCTCGGCGGCGGGCTGTCGACGGTCTTCAACCTCGAAACCGCGTTCCAGGTGATGAACGGCCAGACGGGCGGCGGGCGCATGTGGTCGCGGCGCGCGTATGTCGGCCTGAAGAGCGACACGTGGGGCCAACTGCAGGCCGGCCGCAACCTGTTCATCGACAGCGACGGCGTATGGGAATTCGATCCGTTCGTGCAGCAGGCGTTTTCGTCGGCTTCGCTCGTGCGCGGCCGCAACTGGCAGCAAAGCAGCAACAACATCGAATATCACAGCCCGATTATTGGCGGCTTCGACGTGCAGGCGCAATATGCGTTCGGCAACCAGTCGCGCGGCTTCAACTACGGCGCGGCCGACGATTTCGGCCGCTCGGACGGGATCATGATCTCGTACCACTCGCCGGTGCTCGACGTGCGCGGCATCTACGACGAACTGCGCGACAACAACGGCAAGTTCAGCAACATCTTCACCGCGTCGCGCGAGTACTTCGTCGGCGCGAACGTGAAGGTGTCGAAGTTCAAGATCCAGGGCGCGTATACGCACTATCAGGCGCCGGACAGCCCGGCCGGTGTCGCGGATCGCGCGGATCACTACTGGCTCGGCGCGACCTACACCGCGACGCCGCAGTGGGCCGTGACGGGCGGCGGGTATTACGTGAAGGTCGGCGACGGCGGCGGCGATGCGTCGCATGACCCGTCGGGCCACGCGATCATGTATGTGCTCGGCACGACGTACAACCTGTCGAAGCGCACGTTCCTGTACGGCACGGTCGCGTATGCGCGCAACGGCGGGAATTCGAACTTCTCGTTGCTCGCGACGCCGCGCGACGCGACGTCGGGTACGAGCCCGCTGACGGGCGAGTCGCAGACGGGGGCGTATGTGGGGATGATGCATACGTTCTGAGCGGGGCGACTACGGACTTGCACACAAAACGCACGGGCCGTGACCCGTGCGTTGTCGCGTTTACGGAGCGCGATCGGTGTCGTTCAGAACACGCAGGCGTCGGTGGTCGTCAGCATCGCGAACGGCCCGTCGAGCGTTGCGTTGTGATGCGCGACGATCTGCTCGGCCCGCAGCGTGGGTGTATCCATGCAGGTGTGCGCATCGGCGACGAGCACCGCGCGAAAGCCGAGATCGGCGGCGGCGCGGCAGGTCGTATCGACGCAGTATTGCGTCTTCATGCCGGTGACGACGAGTTCGCCGATGTTAGCCGCGCGCAGCCATTCGGCGAGCCGCGTGCCCGCGAAGCAGTTCGGCCGGGTCTTGTCGAACAGCGTGTCGCGAGCGGCATCGATCGCGAGTTCCGGCAGCAGCGCGGCGAGCGGCGAATCGGGCGCAATCGGCGAGCCGGCGGGCCCGGTGTGGCGCACCGCGAACACAGGCGCACCGGCTTCGTGTGCGCGGCCGATCAACCGGTTGATGTTCGCGAGCACACGTTCGCCGTCGTGCGGACGATCGGGACCGTGAAACAGCCCGACCTGCATGTCGACAACGAGCAGCGCGCGTTTCGGGGAAGGGGCTTCGGACATTGCGTTTCTCCTGAGTGACCGATACGGACGGAGAAACGACAAGACCCCATCCGGAACCGGCGGGGCCTGTGAGGAATCGGTGCGCTACGACCTTGCGCGCACTCGCCGCACGAGCCCGCCGAAGGCGGTCGTGCGCGTGGTGGTCAAAGAAATGGTCGTGGCGTGGCGCATGGAGCGATCATGCCCGATGCGCGCGCACCACGTCAATCGCGTGCTGCGCATCGGCCGCCGCTCAATCGAGCGACTTCCCGGCCTTCTCGTCCATGCATCGCACCGCGAACAGCGTCAGCACGCCGCACCCGATCGCATACCACGCAGGCGCATTCGGATTGCCGGTCGCCGCGATCAGCCACGTGACGAAGAACTGCGCGAAGCCGCCGAAGATCGCGACGCCGACGCTGTACACGAGCGCGCCGCCGGTCGCGCGCACCGCACGCGGGAACAGTTCGCCGAGCATCGCGCCGGTCGCGCCGATATTGATCGCGTGCACAATCGACAGCGCCGCGATGATCGACAGCAGCGACGCGGCGCCCGGCCAGCGGTTCAGCGCGATGAACGCCGGGTAGATCGCGGCCATCAGCACGATGCGCGTCCACCAGACGATCCGGTTGCGCCCGTAGACGTCGGACAGGTGGCCGCCGATCGGCGTCACGAGCATCAGGATCGCGCCGGCGACGCAGCCGGCCGTCATCGACAGCCAGGTCGGCAGGTGCAGCACCTGCACGCCGTAGATCGCCATGTAGAACACGATGATGTAGTGGATCGACGTGCCGCCGATCGTCACGCCGAGGCCCGCGAACACGGCCTTGCCGTGATGGCGCAGCACGTCGGCGAGCGGCAGCGACGCGACCGGTTCGTCGTGCGCGGCGGCAGGCGTAGCGGCCGGCACTTCCTCGACGGTCTTGCGCAGCCAGTAGCCGAGCGGCACGAACAGCGTGCCGATGATGAACGGCACGCGCCAGCCCCAGCTTTCGAGCTGTGCGGCATTCAGCGTCGACGTCAGCGCGACGCCGGTGAGCGCGCCCGCAAGCGCGGCGAGCCCCTGGCTCGCGAACTGGAACGATGCGTAGAAGCCGCGACGATGCTGCGGCGCCTGTTCGAGCAGCAGCGTCGTCGACGCGCCGACTTCGCCGCCCGACGCGAACCCCTGCAGCAGGCGCGCGAGCACGAGCAGCAGCGGCGCGGCGAAGCCGATCTGCGCGAAGGTCGGCGCGACCGCGATCGCCGCGGTGCCGAGCGCCATCAGCAGCAGCGTGAGGATCATCGCCTTCTTGCGGCCCGCGCGGTCGGCATACATGCCGATCACGAGCCCGCCGAGCGGACGCGTGACGAAGCCGACGCCGAAGCTCGCGACCGCGAGCATCAACTGCCCGAACGACGAATGCACCGGAAAGAACAGCTTGCCGATCAGGATCGCGAAGAAACTGTAGACCGTGAAGTCGTAGAACTCGAGCGCGTTGCCGACGGCGGCGGCCGCGATCAGCCGGCGTTTCTTCGCGGCGGCGCGGGCATCGACCGGCGTGCCGGCAAACGGAAGGGCGGACGTTTCCATGGGGTTCCCCCGATAAGCGCGAAACTGCGTGGTGAAGGGCCGTCAGGCAGCGAGCCAGGCTTCGGCGATGCGAACCCAGTAGCTCGCGCCGATCGCGAGAATGTCGTCGTTGAAGTCGTAGCCGGGGTTGTGCACCATGCAGCCGCCCTTGCTGCCGATCCCGTTGCCGATGAACGCATAGCAGCCGGGGCGCGCTTCGAGCATGAACGCGAAATCCTCGCTGCCCATCAGCGGCGCGGCGTCGGTTTCGACCCGCTCGGCGCCGAGCATCCGGCGCGCGATGTCCGCCGCGAACGCGGTCGGTTCCGTGTGGTTGACGAGCACCGGGTAGCCGTAGTCGTAGTCGACTTCCGCGGTGACGCCGAAGCTTTCCGCCTGGCCTTTCGCGAGCGCTTCGATGCGACGCGCGAGCAGCGCGCGCACGTCGGCGTTCAGCGCGCGCACCGACAGCTTCATCACGACGGTTTCGGGAATGATGTTGAACGTCTCGCCGGCCTGCACGCTGCCGACCGTGATCACGGCCGCATGCTGCGCGTCGACCTCGCGCGCGACGATCGTCTGCAGCGCGACCATGATGCTGCCCGCGGCCGACATCGGATCGCGCGCGAAATGCGGCATCGCGCCGTGGCCGCCGACGCCGCGCAGCGTGATCGTCACGCGGTCGGCCGACGCCATCGCGGCGCCGGTGCGGAAGGCCATGTCGCCGGCCGCGCGGCCCGGCATGTTGTGGATCGCGAAGATCGCATCGCACGGGAAGCGGTCGAACAGGCCGTCGTCCATCATCGCCTTCGCACCGCCGAAGTTTTCCTCGGCCGGCTGGAAGATCAGGTTCAGCGTGCCGGAGAACTGGCGCGTCGCCGCGAGGTGGCGCGCCGCGCACAACAGCATCGCGGTGTGGCCGTCGTGGCCGCAAGCGTGCATCTTGTTCGCATGGCGGCTCGCGTACGGCAGGCCGGTGGCTTCCGCGAGCGGCAGCGCGTCCATGTCGGCGCGCAGGCCGACCGTGCGCGTGCCTTGTCCTTCGCGCAGCACGCCGACGACGCCCGTCTTGCCGATGCCGCGATGCACTTCGTAACCCCAGCCGGTGAGCAGCTCGGCGACGAGATCGCTCGTGAGCGTCTCTTCGAACGCGAGTTCGGGATGAGCGTGGATGCGGCGGCGCACCTCGACCAGCTCGGGGGCGATCGCGGCGATGCCGGGGATGACGGGGTTCACGGCTTGCAGCATGGTGTCTCCTGTGGGGCCGGTGGGGCGTTTGACGCGCATATGACGTGCAAGCATATAAATTTCTTTTGCGCACCAGAAGCTGCTAAATTGCTTTGGTGCTCACCACCGGTTGCCGCTCGGGAATACCCTGAACCGGCACGCACGGCCACGCACAGGGTTTCCACGGATCGCGCATCGCCGCCATGAAATACCATCAGTTGAAAGCGTTCGTCACCGTCGCGGAAGAGGGGAGCATCCGCGCGGCCGCGCGGCGCCTGAACGTGTCTCCGGCGGCGCTGACGAAGGCGGTCAAGGAACTGGAGATCGCGCTCGGCGTGTCGCTCGTCGTGCGCACCGCGCGCGGCGTGCAGCTCACCGCATTCGGCCAGCAATTGCAGGTGCGCGCGCGGCTGATCGTCGCCGAAATGCAGCGCGCCCGCGACGACATCGAGCAGGCGCAGGGGGCGACGACGGGCTCCGTCGCGGCGGCGATCACGCCGGCCGCCGCGGTGACGATCCTGCCTGATGCGTTTCGCGCGTTCCGGCGCCGCTTTCCGGTGGCGCGCGTCAACCTGATCGAAGGGTTTCCGGGCGTAGCGTTGCCGCGCCTGCACGACGGCTCGCTCGATTTTGCGGTGGCTGTCGTCGTGCCCGAATTGCTGGCGGCCGAGTTCGATCATGCGGAGCTTTATGCGAGCCGTTCGCTGATCGTCGCGCGCAACGAGCATCCGCTCGCGTCGGCCACGTCGCTCGCCGATCTCGTCGAGGCCGACTGGTTGATGAATCCGTCACCGGAAAGCTCGACGCAGGCGCTGTTCAATTCGTTCGTCGCGCACGGGTTGCCGGTGCCGGCGCGCATCGTCGAATGCCCGAGCTTCGGGCTCGCGCACAGCCTGATGACGGGTTGCGACCTGATCGCGTCGATGCCCGAGCAACTGCTTCAGGGCGAGTGGGCGCGCGATCAGCTGACGGTGCTGCCGATTCGCGAGCGTTTGCCGGCCGTGTCGGTGCAGGTCGTCACGCGCCGCGACAGCCCGCTGACGCCGGCTGCGGCGATGCTGCTCGATTGCCTGCGCGATTCGGCGCGACGCAAGGGGCTGCGGTGATCCGGTATCTCGGGCAGCGGCCGTCATCGCATAGTCATCCTGACGATCTGGTGCGTCGCGCCGTCGTCGTTTGAAGGGCACGACGTTTGCCCGGCGGGCGCGCAGTTCCGGCGCATGCCGCGCGAGCCGGTATCATAGCGGCCGGCCCGCCGCTCCGGCCGGCTTCCAACAACATCGCCATCCGGCATCCAGCAAGCAGAGGCATCACATGACCAGTGCAACCCAATTCGACAACGTATCGGTCGTCAAGCGCGCGAACGTCTATTTCGACGGCAAGTGCGTGTCGCATACCGTGCTCTTCCCGGACGGCACGCGCAAGACGCTCGGCGTGATCCTGCCGTGCGCGCTCAACTTCGGCACGGACGCGCCCGAATTGATGGAAGTACAGGCCGGCAAGTGCCGCGTGAAGCTCGACGGCAGCAGCGAATGGCAGACCTACGGCGCCGGCGAATCGTTCTCGGTGCCGGGCAAGAGCCGCTTCGACATCGAAGTGCTCGAGACGCTCGACTACGTCTGCAGCTACCTGTAAGCGCGGGCGACACAAAAAGAAAAGCCCCGCCGAAGCGGGGCTTGTCGCAAGCGGATGGCGCGAGGCCATCCGGAGCGCCTGTTCTCGTCTCGTTACAGGCAGGCGTTGATGTCGCCGGCCGACGACGCATCGCCGCCGCGGAAACCGACCCAGGTCTTCGCGTTTGCGGCGTTGGCCGGGCGTACCACGGCAGCGGCGCCATTCGGCGGTTGCTGGCCAGGTGCATAAACTGCCATCGCGAGGCCGTTCGCCAGTTCATACTGCGACGTCACCTGTTGCTGCGACTTGTCGGCCCAGGTCTTCGCGATGCACTGCGCCACCTGGTCGGCGGGTTTCTGGCTTTGTCCCACGTTCTGCAGGGCAGAATCGGCTGCATGAGCAGAAAATGCCACGGTCAATGCGATGAGCGGTAAGTATTTCACGTTCACGTTATCTCCCTCGAGTCGTGATTGATTGAGTGGGATGCGCAGCAGTACTGCGTACTAATGAGATCGCAGCGGACAAGCACGGTTCCGACTATTCCGAAACAAGTTGTTAACGCGCTTGCCAAACGGCAGCTACGGTGCTGTGCACTCTGCTGCGGCGCGGCATGCATCGTGTGCGGCCCGTCGATGGACGGGCGATGCGGCAACGACGTCATGCGTTGCCCGGTCGGCGCGCTGCCCGGTCGTGTGGTGACGTGACGGTCGCGGCGAGCGGCATGTGTCTGCATGCCGTGCCGCGACTCTTTATCTGATCGCGAAGTGGAATGGCTGATTACGGTGGCCCCGTCGCATGGGTACCATGATGACAAACTTTCGTCGGCTGGATTGTTAACCAACTTTAAACGCGGAAAGCGAGCGCTTTCCAATGGAACATGAGCCTGGGCGAGGGCGCGTTGCACGCCCTCGCATGCTGGACGCGTCAGCCGGCCTTGCGCGCGCCGATGTCGCGCAGGTTGGCCGGGACGATCGGACGGAAGCGCTCGCGCTTCTGTTCGTCGTCGAAGTGCTGGAGCGCGGGCTTGATCAGGTCGCTGCGCGACACGATGCCCGTGATGCGCAGCGCTTGCTCGTCGTCTACGACCGGCAGGCGTTCGAAGCCGAGCATCGCGAGTCGCGATGCGACGACGCGGCACGTTTCGTGCGCAAACGCGACGGCGGGCACGCGGTTGGCGAACGCGGCCGAGATCGGCGTGTCGGCCGCGGCGTGCGCGCGCTGCGCGTCGAGCGTCGCGCGATCGACGAGGCCGAGCAGGCGGCCGTTCTGCACGACCGGATACGCGCGGTGCGTCTGCTTCGCGCCGAAGTACTGCGTGTCGACCGCATCGAGCGTCGCCGCGCCGTCGATCGCGACGAGCCGGTCGGCGGACGTCATCACTTCGCCGATGTCATGCCGCTCGAGCGGATCGACGCCGTATTCGCGGTAGATGTGATAGCCGCGACGCGCGATCTTTTCCGTCATGATCGAGCGCTTCATCACGACGGTCGCGAAGCCGTGCGCGACGAGCGTCGCCGCGAGCAGCGGCAGCAGCGCGTTGGCGTCGTGCGTGAGGCCGAACGCGAACACGATCGCGGTCAGCGGGGCGCCAAGTGTTGCGCCGAGCGTCGCGGCCATGCACACGAGCGGCCACAGCGCCGGATCACCGCCCGGCAGCACCGGCGACAGCACGGTGCCGAGGCCGGCGCCGAGCATCAGCAGCGGGGCGAGCACACCGCCCGACGTACCCGAGCCGAGCGCGATCACCCACATCACGGCCTTCACGATCAGCAGCGCGAGCGCGATCTTCAGCGCGATGTGCTGGTGCAGCAGGTCGCCGATCACGTCGTAGCCGACGCCGAGCGCGCGCGGTTCGAGCCAGCCGCCGATGCCGATCACGATCGCGCCGAGCGCGGGCCACCACATCCAGTGCACGGGCAGCTTCGCGAAGGTGTCCTCGACGCGGTACAGCGCAGCCGACAGGCCGCAGGCGAGCATGCCCGACAACAGGCCCGCGACGATGCACGACAGCAGCGCGACCGGCGTCGGCGCGGCCGTGGCGAGCGGAAACAGCGGATCGACGCCGAAGAACAGCGCGCGTGCGAAACCGGCCACCGCGCACGCGAGCGCGACCGGCAGGAAACTGCGCGGACGCCATTCGAACAGCAGCAGCTCGACCGCGAGCAGCACGGCGGCGACCGGCGTGCCGAACACGGCCGTCATCCCCGCGGCCGCACCGGCGACGAGCAGCGTCTTGCGCTCGGCCGCGGTCACGTGCACGCACTGCGCGATCAGCGAGCCGAGCGCGCCGCCCGTCATGATGATCGGGCCTTCGGCGCCGAACGGGCCGCCGCTGCCGATCACGACGCCGGACGACAGCGGCTTGAGGATCGCGACCTTCGGCGACATGCGGCTCTTGCCGAACAGGATCGCCTCGATCGCTTCGGGAATGCCGTGGCCGCGAATCTTTTCCGAACCGAAGCGCGCCATCATCCCGACGATCAACCCGCCGATCACCGGCACGACGATCACCCATGCGCCGAGCGTATGGTTCGCCGGAGAGCGGTCGGCGAACGAGAACTGCTGGAAGAAGAACAGGTTCGTGAACAGGTGGATCAGGCTCAACAGCACGAACGCGGCGAGCGTGCTGAGCAGGCCAATCCCGGCGGCAAGCAACGCGATCCTGGGCAGGCGTTCGTTGGTCGAGAAATCGCGTTTGTGCGGTGCGTTCATCGGAGTGGTAAAAGCGAGGGTCAGTAATCGATCTGGGGAACCTGGAACGTGCCCTTGAGCGACTTCAGCTCGGCGCGATGCATCGCCGCGAGGCGGGCGAGCAGCGTCTCGCCGGCTTGTTCGAGATGGACCTCGACCTGCCGGCGGTCGACTTCGCTCGTCTTGCGCTTCACGAGCCCGAGCGCTTCGCAGCGCGTCACCAGCGCGACGACGCCGTGATGCTGCGCCTGCAGGCGTTCCGCGAGTTCGCCGATGGTTGCCCATTCGCGATGCGGATAACCCTTGATGTGCAGCAGCAGCAGGTATTGCAGCGGCGTCACGCCTTCGCTTTGCGCGGCGCGTTCGGAGAAGCGCTCGAAGCGGCGCATCTGGTAGCGGAACTCGGACAGTTGCTGGAAATCGCTTTTGTTCAGCGCGCGTCTGGTATCGTTCATCGAGGGCGGGCAGTCGGTTTCGGAAACGGAAAATATATCACAACATGATATAAATGGCCGAATTAAAGCGAAATTAATGCATTCCGCGTTGCGTCGGTGCGTTGCGCCTGCGTTAAGCAGCCTCGAGCATCTGCGTTTGCCGGTAGAGGCCCGTGACGAGATCCGTCTGCGTAATGATCCCGACGAGCCGGCGCGACGCATCGACGACCGGAATATGGTGATGGCCCGAATGCGTGAACAGCGGCACGAGCGCGGTGATCGGCATCGTTTCCGGCACGAACGCAACGTCGCGCGTCATCACCGACGCGACGCAAGCGGGCTGGCCGCCGAACGATTGCGGCAGCCGTGCGGACAGGCGTTGCCACAGCGGGGTCGGGCGGCGCAGCTGGCGCGTGAGGTCGGCGCGCGTGACGATGCCGGTCAGGCGGCCCTCGCCGTCGACGACGGGCAGCGCCTTCACGCGGCGGCGGTCGAGCAGCATGAGCGCGGCTGTCACCGACGTCGACGGCGCGACCTCGATCGCGTTCTTCGTCATCAGGTCGGCGCACTTGAGCTGGCCGAACGTGCGCGTATAGGCCTGCATCTCGGTTTCGCGCAGCAGCGTTTCAAGATCATCCGGATCGACGTCGAGCCATTCGCCGCGACGCTTCAGCACCGCGTCGAGGTCGCCGCGCGTGAAGCCGCCGCGCGCCGGTGCGGCGCCGCCTGCGTGCGGTTTCGCTTCGGCGCGCGCGCCGCCGTGCGGGTAGCGATGCCCGGTCAGCGCGTGATACGCGAGCGCGGCCGACAGCAGGATCGCCGATTGCAGTGCGATCGGCTCCAGCACGAAACTGAATCCGAGCGAATGGATTGCCGGGCCGCCGACCACGGCCGTGAGCGCGACGGCGCCCGACGGCGGGTGCACGCAGCGCAGCGCGAACATGCCGCCGATCGCGCATGCGATCGCGACCGCGGCGGCCGTAATCGGATCGGCGATCCATTGCGCGCACGCGACCCCGACCGTCGCCGCGACGAGATTGCCGCCGATGATCGACCACGGTTGCGCGAGCGGACTCGCGGGCACCGCGAACAGCAGCACGGCCGATGCCCCCATCGGCGCGACGAGCAGCGGCACGAGGCCCGGTACGCCGGGCAGCCACCGCATCGTGACGCCGACCGTCGCGATGCCGACGAGCGCGCCCGTGCATGAACGCAGTCGCTCGCGCCAGCCGAGCGACATCGGATGGGGAATGAAACTGTGCAGCCATTGGCGCAACGTGCGGCGCGACGAAGATGAGCCTGACGACATGGACGGGGAAGCGGTAAAAATGACAGCGTGGGGATGTGCGGCGACAAGGGCGGAATTATATCGCGTTGTGATACAAATTGTCGCGCTGCATCAAGCCGTTACACGCGCACGACGCACGCGCCTTGCATAAACCTTTCATCAGGAGAAAATTTGGGCGGCTGGCAATAGCGCAAATTTGTCTGCGGCGGCGTACAATTCCGGCCACTGAATCCCCGACATACCAGAACCACGTACGCGATGCCCGCTCTCCCGCCTTTCCCCCGGCACGGTGATCATCGATTCGGCATGGTTCGCGGCCGCGCTCCGTTCCCCACCTGACGCGAGCGCCGCCGACGCCTCCTCACTGACTCTCCCCAAACCAATTCAATGGACATGCTCGAAAACATGCGCCTGTTCGTGCGCGTTGTCGAAGCCGGTAGTTTTACGGCGGTCGCGAAGGAAATCGACGCGACCACCGCGCAGGTGTCGCGTGCGGTATCGAACCTCGAAGCGCACGTACAGACGCGCCTGCTGCATCGCACGACGCGCCATCTCGGCCTGACCGAAAGCGGCGAACGCTATTTCGAGCGCGCGAAATCGATCCTCGCGGAAATCGACTACGCGAACGCGGAGGCGCGCAACGCGCTGCTGCGGCCGAGCGGCAAGATGCGCATCCATGCGATGACGGGGCTCGGGCAGAGTCATGTCGTGTCGTCGATCGTCCGCTACCAGGAGGACAACCCCGACGTGTCGGTCGAGCTGACGCTCGCGCAGCGGATGCCGAATCTCGTCGAGGAAGGCTACGACGTGTCGATCGTGACGGCGTCGCAGTTGCCCGATTCGGGTTACGTCGCGCAGACCTGCGGCACGAGCTGCAGCGTGCTCGTCGCGTCGCGCGAATACCTGGCGCGGCACGGCACGCCGCAGTCGCCCGACGATTTGCCGAACCACGTGTGCCTGCGCCTCGATACGCCGGCATCGCCGGCCGGCGAATGGCGGCTCGAGCGCAACGATGGCGAGGAGACTGTCTACGCGCTGCAGCCGGCGCCGTTCCAGGTCAACGTGCCGGACGCGCTGTGCGTCGCGGTGCGCGCCGGGCGCGGGATCGCGTGCGTCGCACTGTATACGGTGCTCGACGACATCCGCGCAGGGCGGCTGATCCGCGTGCTGCCCGCGTACCGGCTGCAGACGGTGAGCGTGTACGCCGTCTACGCGACGCGCCGTTATCTCGACGCGAAGATCCGCACGTTCCTCGATCACCTGCGCACGACGCTCACGCCAGCGCTGGAGAACGACCTGCGCGAACTCGACCGTCTGACGGTCGAGCAGATGCCGGGCGGCCGCAAGCGCGCGTGACGGTGCGGCCCGCCGACCGAACCGCGTGCGCCGTGGCGATGCTCATGCGCCTGGCGACGTGATGCGAATCCGCTCGAACTGCCCGCGAGCCACGGCGAGCCACGTATACGCAGCGACGCCGATCAGCCCGTGCGCGGCGACGAACCGCAATGCGCCGACGAGCCATGAAGGTCTCGGTCGTCGTGCGCGGCGCGGGCCGCGCATCAGGTGCAACCGAGCATGGAAATCGTATCGATATCGGTCTAACCTCGAAGGACCATCGATCGATACAAAATCTGGATGATTGAACTGCACCAGCTTCGCTGCTTCGTTGCGGTGGCCGAGGAGCTTCATTTCGGCCGCGCGGCCAGACGGCTCTTCATGACGCAACCGCCGCTCAGCCGGCAGATCCAGTTGCTCGAGCACGCGCTCGGCATCGCGCTGCTCGAACGCAGCAGCCGGCAGGTGAGCCTGACCGCGGCCGGCGAACGCTTCCTGCGCGACGCGCGGCACATCCTCGAATTCTCCGCGCGGGCCGAGCAGGCCGCGCAGCGCGTCGCGCACGGCGGGGCCGGCCGCATCACGCTCGGTTTCACGGCCGTCAGCGCGTACCGGATGATCCCGATGCTGCTGGCGCACGCCGCGCACGCGCTGCCGGACGTCGACGTCGAATTGCGCGAGATGGTGTCGACCGTGCAGATCGACGCGCTTGCGTCGCGGATGCTCGACGCGGGTTTCGTGCGCCAGCGCGCCGCGCGCCAGCCGCTCGAATACCGGCTCGTGCAGCGCGAACCGATGCTGGTCGCGGTCGCGCAAGGCGTGCCGCTCGCCGCGTGCGAGCGCATCGGCCCCGACGATCTCGACCGGCAGCCGTTCATCGCGTATTCGCCGAACGAGGGGAAGTATTTCCACGACATGATCTCCGGCCTGTTCGCGAACGCAGGCAGGCTGCCGAACTACCTGCATTACGTCGGGCAGACGCATACGATCCTCGGCCTCGTGCGTGCGGGGCTCGGCGCGGCGCTCGTGCCGGCGTCGGCGCGCGAGCTGCATGTGGACGGTGTGGTGTTCCGGCCGCTTGCGGGCGTCGACGTGGCGGCGGAGCTGTATCTCGCGTGGCGGACGGACAACGACAACCCGGCGTTGCCCGTGTTCAACGCGATGGTCGAGCGGTTTCTCGCGCAGGAGCAGGGCGGCGCGGCGGCATAGCACGTTCGTGCCGTGTCACAAGCTTTCAATCCGGAAGCTTGCGGCGCCGTGATGGCAAGCAATCCTGATCGAGTGCGGCCGGCTGGCGTCGTGCGAATCCTTACCGTCATGAAAGCTGCCTCGATGCCAGCGTTTCAACGGCGGAACGAGGCGGTTCGCTGCACCGCGACAACCGCTTGACGCTGCATGCCGGTCGGCGCACGATACGCCAGTGCATTTGGAGCGGGACGCGCCGGCCGCGCGGTTCCTGCACCCGCGAGACGCAAAAAGAACAACGATGAGCCTTTACGCACTCGTACCGGAATCCCGGCGCCGCTTCTGTCGGCCCGCCGGAACAGCGATTTTCCCGACGCCCGTCGCGTCACGTATCCGTCATCCTGTTTCGTACCGTGCGTCGGTACACTTCCCCGTCCGCGCGCTGGCCGCGTCGATGAGCGGTGCCCGTCCGGCCCGCCGCATCGGGCCGCAGCCTGCCGCCCCCGATCTCCGCATCCTGAACGGCGTCTATACCGGCGTCTCGTGACGCCCGGCGGCGGCTGTCCTTGCATTGCGCCGCCGGTTTTCCCGACCGTCCGGCGGCACCGGAGTCCGAAGCATTTCGAGTGAGCTTGAAGAAGCAAACGCACGCAGTTCGGTTCGAGATTCAAGGAGAAAAACTCATGTCGCAGCTTTCGAATGAAGCAAACGGCAGTTCGGGGAGTGGCAAGGCAAAACTGATCAAGTGGGCGATCATCATCGCCGGCGTCGCGATTGCGGCACCGGCCGCGCTGTTCGTCCTGAAGGGGATGGTCGCGCTGATCACGGCGGCCGTCATCGGCCTCGGCGCGATCTATTTCGCGCCGGTCGTCGCGATGAAGTTCGCGAACCAGAAGGTGAAGATGATCGTCGAGGAGGCGCAGTCGAATCCGATCGAGACGCTGATCAACCAGCTCGCGGAAAAGCGCCAGGCGGCTCAGAAATTCGCGGACAGCATCACCGCGTTCCGCACCGAGGTGAAGAACTTCGAGAACAAGACGGAACTGTTCGAGAAGCAGTATCCGGACGATGCGCCGCGCTTCCGGTCGCAGCTCGACACGATGAAGCAGCTGCTCGCGTTTCGCGAAGGGCGCTACAAGCAGGTGCAGGCCGAACTGAAGAATTTCGCATCGGCGATCGACCGCGCGAAGGCGATGTGGGACATGTCGCAGGCGGCGCAGCAGATGAACAAGCTCGCGGGCCGGCAGACGGCCGACACGTTCGAGCAGATCAAGACCGACGTGGCCGTCGATTCGGTGATGCGCTCGGTCAACAAGGCGTTCTCCGAAATGGAGACGTCGCTGATGGATAACCCCGAGGTCAAGCAGGCGCAGCAGCAGGCGATGACCGGCGGTCACGTGCCCGTTCCCGGACCCGATGCGGCGAATCCCGCTGCGCTGCCGTCGAAACAACAATAACTTCCTGCAGGCACGCAACCATGAAAAAACTTCTCGGCGCAATCGCGTTTCTGGTGGTGCTCGTCGGCGTATGGGTCGTGCATCAGGGCGGCCTGTCGACACTGATTCCCGCGCATGACGCGGCCCCGGCCTCGACATCCGCGCAAAATGGCGACGCCGGCCGGCCCGCGCAGCCGTCGCCTTCGGCCAACGTGTTGCCGGCCGGCTTCACGCCGCAGGCCAGCACGCTGAAATCGATTGCCGAAAACGGCATCGTGCGAATCTCGGTGCAGAACCCGAGCGAGCCGTTCTTCGGCGAGGACAAGGGCGCGCCGCACGGCTTCAACGTCGAATTCGCGCGGCTGCTGTTCGCGGATCCGTCGTTCTCGCACGGCGGCAAACCGGTTGCCGTCGATACGCGTCACGAGGTCGACACGTACCCGGGCGTGCCGAAGCAACTGCTCGACACGGACGCGAAGGGGAACCACGTCGTCGACGTGGCGATGGACGGGCTGACGTTCCCGGACAACACGCCGGCCGGCGTCGTCTATTCGGTGCCGTACGTCGACGATTTCGGCTACTCGCTGATCGTGCGGCAAGGGTCGGCGATCCGTTCGACCGACGATCTCGCGGGCAAGACGGTCGGCATCCTGAAAGGCGACCCCGACGTGCGCGCGTTCGTCACGCGCCAGTATCCGAACGTCCGGTTCGTCGAGGTCGACGATTCCGATCCGGCGTTCATCGCGAAGAGCATCGACGGTCATGCGGTCGACGCGTTCATCTACGACTATCCGTTCGCGGTCAGTTCGATCAAGAACACCGACCTGAAGTTCGCGGTGACCAAGCTCGACGGCTCGAACATCGCATACAAGATCGGCGTGCGTGCCGACGACCAGGATCTGCTGATCTACCTGAACGCCGCGATCGCGAAGCTCAAGCAGTCGCCGCAGTATCTCGACCTGCTGCGCAAGTACTTCGTCAGCGACCAGGCGGTGACGACCGCGGCCGCGTCGGGCGAACACACGTACGTGGTGAAGGCGGGCGACACGCTGAACCTGATCGCGGCGAGCAAGCTCGGCAGCGGCCAGCGTTATCGCGAGATCCAGCGCCGCAACAACCTCGCCAATCCGAACCTGATCCTGGCGGGCCAGCATCTCGTGATTCCGGTTCGGTAACGATGGCGTGACGTGAAAAAAACGCGCGGCCCGGCGGAGATGATCCGCCGGGCCGCGCGCATATTGGCGTCAGTGAGTGATCGACAGGAACAGGTACGCGGCGAACAGCGACAGGTGCACGACGCCGTGCAGCACCGTCGTGCGCCCCTGGCTGAGCGTCAGCGTGCTGACCAGCAAGGTGAGCGCCAGCAGCACGGTTTCCATCGCGCCGATGCCGAGCGTGAGCGGCTGGCCGACCCAGATGAACACGGCCGCGACGGTCGGGATCGTCAACCCGATGCTCGCGAGCGCCGAGCCGAGCGCGAGGTTCATGCTGGTCTGCAGGCGGTTCGCGCGCGCGGCGGTGACGGCCGCGAGCCCTTCCGGCAGCAGCACGAGCGCGGCGATCACGATGCCGACCGCGGCTTCGGGCGCGCCGAGCTTCAGCACGGCGTGCTCGACGGCCGGCGACAGCAGCTTCGCGAGCAGCACGACCGCGACGAGGCTCGCGAACAGCAGCAGCAGGCTGATCAGCGCGGTGCGGCTGCTCGGCGGCGCCGCGTGCACCGTTTCGTTCGCGCTGTCGTGCTCGGTGAGGAAGTAGTCGCGGTGACGCACGGTCTGCACGAACACGAATGCGCCGTACAGCACGAGCGACGACACGCCGGCGAACGCGAGCTGCGATTTCGAAAAGAACGGGCCCGGTGCGGCGCTCAGGTAATTCGGCATCACGAGCGACAGCACCGACAGCGAAGCCAGCACCGCGAGCGCCTTGCTCGCGCCGCGCCCCTGGAAGTCCTGTTCGCCGTGCTTCCACGCGCCGACCAGCAGGCAGATGCCGACGATGCCGTTGCAGATGATCATCACGGCCGCGAACACGGTGTCGCGCGCGAGGCCCGATTTCTCCGGGCCCGCGCCGAGCATCACCGACACGATCAGCGCGACTTCGATGACGGTCACGGCAACCGCGAGCACGAGCGTGCCGAACGGTTCGCCGACGCGGTGCGCGACGACTTCCGCATGGTGGACGGCGGCGAACACGGCGCCGGCCAGTGCGGCGGCGAACAGCGCGATGACGAGGCCTTCGGCCGGCACGGCGCGCGACAGCGCGAGCACCAGCCATGCGGCAATTGGGGCCCAGAGGGTCCAGCGCGGGAGCTGGTTGGACGAGAGCGGCATGGAGGGTTTCCTTATGCGAGTGGCGGCGCGCGACGCGCCGTCACGGGGTGACGAAGCCCGGCCGTACTATCCGCCGAACGAGGATGATGAAACCGAAGGGTGGCCGCGCGCCAGGACGCTGCCTTGAGTTCGCCGCGGTGACGCGGCGAGGGGCGCGGGCGGGCCGAAGCCCGTCGCTGGATGAAACGGTTCGATGCGGCTGGCCGCCGATGGCAGGGCGAACAATCGTGAAGACACGCCGGACGGAGGCTCGGTTCCGGCCCCGGAAGGGGGGCGGACGATGGACATCGGTGGCGGCGTGACACGCGGTTTCCCCCTGAAATCCGTCGAGTTGTCGAATTTTATCAGGCGTTTGGGGGCCGCAATCTCATATTCGAACGCTTTCATTGACCTTTCGGTTTGCAAAAAGTGCCCCAATTCTTCAATTTTTTGTCTTTGCAGTTTCCGTAACGGTTTCTTGTACGACAAATTCGGGCTCGCCCTGACATAAATCTACCGACCGGTCGGTTTATAATCGCTCGCACTTCCACTTCATGACGGATCGCAAGCGATGGCTGTTTCCTCTGCACATTCGGTGAACTCGGGCGCGCTGGCGCCGTCGGCCATCGTCGGCGTGATCGGCGCCGGCGCGATGGGCGCGGGTATTGCGCAGGTCGCGGCGGCGGCCGGCCATCCGGTGCTGCTGTACGACCTGAACGAAGCGGCCTGCGACAAGGCGCTGGCCGGCATCCGCGCGCAGTTCGCACGGCTCGCGGAGAAGGGCCGGCTCGAACCGGCACAGGCCGACGCGGCCGGCAACCGGATCCGCGCGGTGCGCGCGCTGGCCGATCTGGCGGGCGCCGCGCTGATCGTCGAGGCGGCGGCCGAACGGCTCGACGTGAAGCGCGACATTTTCGCGACGCTCGAACGCCATGTCGACGACGCGTGCCTGCTGGCGACCAACACGTCGTCGATCTCGATCACGTCGATCGCGGCCGGGCTGCGCGTGCCGCAGCGCGTCGCCGGCCTGCATTTTTTCAACCCGGCGCCTCTGATGGCGCTCGTCGAGGTGGTCAGCGGGCTTGCGACCGCGCCCGACGTTGCGCGGGTCCTGTATGCGACCGCGGCCGCGTGGGGCAAACAACCCGTGATGGCGAAATCGACGCCGGGCTTCATCGTGAACCGCGTCGCGCGGCCGTATTACGCGGAGGCGTTGCGCGTACTGAACGAGCAGGGCGGCGCGCCGGCATCGATCGACGCGGTGATGCGCGAAGCAGGCGGCTTCCGGATGGGGCCGTTCGAGCTGATGGACCTGATCGGCCAGGACGTGAACTTCGCGGTGACCGAATCGGTGTTCCGCGCATATTTCAACGACCCGCGCTACACACCGTCGCTGATCCAGCAGGAACTCGTGAACGCAGGCTTCCTCGGGCGCAAGTCGGGGCGCGGCTTCTATTCATATGCGGACGGCGCGACGCCGCCCGCGCCCGATCTCGAACCGCCGCGCGACGCACCGGCGGATGTCATGCTCCACGCGCAGGACGGCCCGGCCGCCGCGCTGCACGCGCGCTTCGCGGAACGCATCGCGCTCGCCCGGCAGGCCGGCGCGCATCCGGACGACCTGCTCGCGACGGCCGGCCGCGCGTCGATCGCGCTGACCGACGGCCGCACGGCGACCGCGCGCGCCGCGCAAACGGGCGTGGCCGATCTCGTGCTCGTCGACCTCGCGCGCGATTACGCGCAGGCCGGGCTCGTCGCGCTGACGCGTGCGCTCCAGTGCAGCGATGCCGCCTATGCGGACGCGGTCGGCCTGTTCCAGCAGGCGGGTTTTCGCGTAGTCGGCGTGGCCGACGTGCCGGGGATGGTCGCGATGCGCACCGTCGCGATGCTCGCGAACGAGGCGGCCGATACGGTGAACCAGGGCGTGTGTTCGCCCGCCGATCTCGATCTCGCGATGGAGAAGGGCGTGAACTACCCGTGCGGCCCGCTCGCGTGGGCCGATGCGATCGGCATCGGCCGCGTGTTTCGCGTGCTGTCGAACCTCGCGGCGAGCTACGGCGAGGACCGCTATCGCGTGTCGCCGCGCATTGCCGCGCTGCATGCAGCCGGCCGCACGTTCCGGTCGTAGCCGCCGGCCCCGGTCACCCCGATTACCCCGAACACGATAACGACATCACGCCATTGGAGGAGCACCCCGATGACTCACCCGACGCATCCCGCCGCCGCCCTCGAGCCGATCGAGACCGCCAGCCGCGACGAACTGCAGGCGCTGCAGCTCGAACGCCTCAAATGGTCGCTGCGCCACGCATACGACAACGTCCCGCACTATCGGCGCACGTTCGATGCGGCGGGCGTGCATCCGGACGACCTGAAGACGCTCGCCGATCTCGCGAAATTCCCGTTCTCGACGAAGAACGACCTGCGCGACAACTATCCGTTCGGTCTCTTTGCGGTGCCGCGCGAGCAGGTCGTGCGCGTGCATGCGTCGAGCGGCACGACGGGCAAGCCGACCGTGGTCGGCTACACGGCGCGCGACATCGACACGTGGGCGAACGTGACCGCGCGTTCGATCCGCGCGGCCGGCGGCCGCCCGGGCGACACGCTGCACAACGCGTTCGGCTATGGCCTCTTCACGGGCGGCCTCGGGATTCATTACGGCGCGGAGCGGCTCGGCTGCATGGTCGTGCCGATGTCGGGCGGGCAGACCGAGAAGCAGGTGCAGTTGATCCGCGATTTCGAGCCGAAGATCATCCTCGTCACGCCGTCGTACATGCTGAACCTGATCGACGAGATGGTGCGGCAGGGGATGGACCCGGCCGAGTCGTCGCTGAAGATCGGCATCTTCGGCGCCGAGCCGTGGACGCAGGCGTTGCGCGAGGAAGTGGAGACGCGCGTGGGCATCGACGCGCTCGACATCTATGGGCTGTCGGAAGTGATGGGCCCGGGCGTCGCGTGCGAATGCGTCGAGTCGAAGGACGGCCCGGTGATCTGGGAAGACCACTTCTACCCGGAGATCATCGATCCCGTCACGGGCGAAGTGCTGCCCGACGGCAGCCACGGCGAGCTCGTGTTCACGTCGCTGACGAAGGAAGCGATGCCGGTGATCCGCTACCGCACGCGCGATCTCACCGCGCTGCTGCTGCCGACCGCGCGCGCGATGCGCCGCCTCGCGAAAATCACCGGCCGTTCCGACGACATGCTGATCGTGCGCGGCGTGAACGTGTTCCCGAGCCAGATCGAGGAGATCGTCGTCGCGCTGCCGGCGCTATCGGGCCAGTTCCAGATCACGCTGTCGCGCGACGGCCATATGGACCGGCTCGACCTCGCGGTCGAACTGCGCTCCGAGGCTGCGGCGTCCGTTACCGAAAGCGATCGCGCGGCGCTCGCGCGCGAGTTGCAGCACCGGATCAAGACGATGGTCGGCGTGTCGTCCGGCGTGATGGTGCTTGCGGCGGGCGGCATTCCCGCGACCGCGACCGGCAAGGCCCGGCGCGTGATCGACCGCCGCTAGGGTCTGTTCACGCTAATAACGGGCCAGCCCCACGAATGATTTTTTCCAAACAGGGGAACGTGCCTTGTCGGCCGCATTGCGGCGTCGCGCGTCGCTTGTTTGGCTCGGCCAAACGGCGCTCCTTGCTTCTTGCACTGCGACCGGCAAGGCACGTTCGCAAGCCCGTTATTAGCGTGAACAGGCCCTAGCCGCCTGATTCCGATGTTTGCCGTTCTACCCGAGGAAACCTGTTCGATGGATGGATTGAAGACCCTGGCCGTCGCGGTCGATGCGCGCGGCATTGCGACCGTGGCGCTGCAGCGCGGCGACGTGCTCAACGCATTCGACGAGACGATGATCGCCGAGCTGACCGACGCATTCACGGCGCTCGGCCGGCGTGACGACGTGCGCGCGATCGTGCTGCGCTCGGACGGCCGCGCATTCTGCGCGGGCGCCGACCTGCAATGGATGCAGCGCGCAAGCGCGAACGATGCGGCAGCGAACCTGCGCGACGCGCAGCGGTTCGCGGCGATGATGCGCGCGATCCGGCAATGCCCGAAGCCGACGGTGGCACGCGTGCAGGGGCACGCGTTCGGCGGCGGCGTGGGCCTGTGCGCGGCCTGCGACATCGTGATCGCGAGCGACCATGCGCGCTTTTCGGTGAGCGAGGCGCGTTTCGGAATCCTGCCGGCCGTGATCGGCCCGTATCTGGTCGAGGCGGTCGGCCAGCGCCAGGCGCGCCGGCTCGCGCTGACCGCGACGCAGCTCGCCGCCGGCGAAGCCGTCGCGATCGGCCTGATCCACCAGGCCGTGCCGCTCGATGCGCTCGACGAAGCGCTCGAACGGACGCTCGCCGAACTCGCTCGCAACGGCCCGAACGCGCTGATGGAAATCAAGCGCTTCTTCGACGCGATCGGCGAGTATCCGCCGTCGGACGAGCGCGCGGCGTTCACCGCGCAGACGATCTCCCGCGTGCGGGCGACGCCGGAGGCGAAGGAGGGTTTCGCCGCGTTCTTCGCGAAGCGGCCGCCGGCATGGGAAGCGGGCGCCGAGTAAGGAAAAGACGCGACGATCGGCGGCTAAGCGCGCCCGGCCGCATTTTGCGTCTCGGGCGCGGGCGCTTGCTCTACAATGCGTGACCCCCGGCGCGCTGCCGGCCCAGCCCCGACCGATTCTTCGCCCGATGATCGTCAACCGCCTTATCTCCGAGATCCTGTTCGGCTTCACCGGCCTGATCGGCATCATCAATCCGATCGGCATCGCGTTCCTGTTTCTCGAGCGGACCGAGGCGCTCACCGAGCACGAGCGCGACCTGCTCGCGAGGAAGGTGGCGTTCAACGCGTTCATCGTGCTGATGGTCGCGTTCTTCGCCGGCACGCCCGTGCTGCATTTCTTCGGGATCTCGATGGAGGCGCTGCGGATCGGCGGCGGCCTGGCGGTCGCCGTGGCGGGCTGGCAGATGCTGAACGAGCCCGACGTGCCGGGCGGCGGCGACACGCCGGTCAAGCCGATCGATGCGAACGCGATCATGACGCGCGCATTCTTCCCGCTGACCGTGCCGCTGACGGTCGGTCCCGGCTCGATCTCGACCGCGATCGCGCTGAACGCGAACCGCACGCACAAGCTGTCCGAGTTCATGCTGTCGAGCATCGTATCGATTGCCGTGTCCGTGCTCGTCGCCGTGGTGATCTGGCAAACCTACAGCCGCGCCGCGCTGCTGTCGCGCTACCTCGGCACCGAAGGCACCAAGGTCGCGATGCGCGTGTCGGCGTTCCTGCTGCTGTGCATCGGCGTGCAGATCATGTTGACCGGCTTCTCCGCGTTCCTGCAGCCGATCGCCGACCAGGTCAAGTAACCCGCCCGTCCTTTTCCGCGTTGCGACCGTGCACCCGATGCGCGCGGCGTGCCGGCGTGCGCGTCATACGCGTTTGCGCGGCGCGGGATAACATGCCACGTCTGGCGGATGCGCGGCGCACCGTTCGCGCCCTTCGCGCCGAACGGCGGCGCGCATCCGGCCGCAAGCTCAACTTCAATGACGAGGTGTGCGATGGAATACGTGAAATTCGGATCGACCGGGCTGGAAGTATCGAAACTGGTGCTGGGCTGCATGACGTTCGGCGAGCCGTCGCGCGGCACGCATCCGTGGACGCTGCCGGAAGCGGAAAGCCGCCCGATCATCCAGCGGGCGGTCGAAGCCGGCATCAACTTCTTCGATACCGCGAACATGTATTCGGACGGCACGTCGGAGGAGATCGTCGGCCGCGCGCTGCGCGATTTCACGAAGCGCGACGATATCGTGATCGCGACCAAGGTGTTCTACCGGATGCGGCCGGGGCCGAACGGCGCGGGCCTGTCGCGCAAGGCGATCATGACCGACATCGACCAGAGCCTGAAGCGGCTCGGCACCGATTACGTCGACCTCTACCAGATTCATCGCTGGGATGACGGCACGCCGATCGAGGAGACGCTCGAGGCGCTGCACGACGTCGTGAAGGCCGGCAAGGCGCGCTATATCGGCGCATCGTCGATGTTCGCGTGGCAGTTCGCGAAGGCGCTGTACACGTCGAAGCAGAACGGCTGGACCCGCTTCGTCAGCATGCAGAACCACCTTAACCTGCTGTATCGCGAGGAAGAGCGGGAAATGCTGCCGCTGTGCGAAGCCGAGGGCATCGCGGTGATTCCGTGGAGCCCGCTCGCACGCGGCCGGCTGACGCGCAACTGGGACGAATCGTCGGACCGGCAGCAGAAGGACGAGGTCGGCCAGCGGCTGTACGACGCGACGGCCGATGCGGACAAGGCGGTCGTCGACGCCGTCGCGGCGATCGCCGCCGCGCGCAACGTGCCGCGCGCGCAGGTCGCGCTCGCATGGGTCGCGCAAAAGCGCGGCGTCACCGCGCCGATCGTCGGCATCTCGAAGCCGCAGCAACTGGACGATGCGCTCGGCGCGCTCGAGTTGAAACTGACCGACGACGAGATCGCCACGCTCGAAGGCCCGTACGTGCCGCATGCGATCGCCGGGTTCAACTGAAACTGAGCGCGGTATCTCGCCGGGCGGTGCCGTGCGCCGGGGTCAGCGGGCGGCGTCGAGCATCGGGTAGGTGAACAGCCCGAAGTGGACGACGTTCAGCCCCGCATGCGCGAGCGCGGAGGCGAGCAGTCCGCCGCGCCGCCACGCGAGGCCGTAGCCGACGCCGGCCGCCGTGCCGAGCACGATCCATTGCCAGCCGCCGGCCGCGTGCGCGGCGCCGAACAGCACCGCGCCGATCGCGAGCGCGGCCCACGGGCCCCATGTGAACGCGTGGAGCGCGCGCGTCAGCCCGCCTTGCACGTAGCCGCGGAACAGCGCTTCTTCGGCGAGCGTCACGAGCAGCAGGTTGTTCACGAGCCACAGCCAGCCCGATGCCGGCCATTTGGGCGCCCAGCCGACCATCCCGAACGCGAGCGCGCCGGCCAGGCATGCGGCCGCCGTCGCGACGGCCGCCACCGCGCCCGTGCGCAGCGCTCGCGACAGCGCGATGTCGGGTGCGACCCATGGCAGCACCCACAGCAGCCACAGGCCGACCAGCGGCTTGTCGAGATTCAGGTACATCGTGAACGGCACGGCGTCCGGCGTGAAGCGCGTCGGGGCGATCACGAGCGGATTGTGGAAACCGGGGATCAGGTGCAGGCTCAGCGCGATCGCGAGCGCGGCAAACACCGCGTGCGCGGCGATCCGCACCGCGAGCGGGCGTGCGGGCGACACGCCCCATGCGGCCGCGGCCAGCAGCGCTAGCGGCGCCAGCGCGATCGGCTCGAGCTTGCCGAACGCCAGCGCGCCGGCATAGCCGAGCACGGCCAGAATGAGGCTCAGGCCGTGCTGCGGGCGATGCCACACGAGTGCGGCGGCCGCGAACAGGGCGAGCCAGATCGTGGCGCACGGAAGGAGCGAAAGGGACATGACAGGAAACGCATAGGTCGGACAAGACGCCGCGCATCATACAGCAGGCGCGGCGACATGCCGCCGGGCCGGCGCCGGCCGGTCGGCCGTCAGCGGCCGGCGACCTCGGTGACGCCGTCGCGGGTCGGGATGTCGACGCTGTTGCGCACGCGCATCCGCCGCCGGTACCAGAACGTCCACATCAGCAGGCAGCCGAACACGGTGTAGCCCATGATCGGCGACACGACCAGCACGCGCTCGACGGGCCAGGTCACGACCATCCAGCAGCGCAGCAGCATCTCCAGCGTCATGAAGGCGCCCCATACGAAGGTCATCCGGCGGAGCATCTGCCGTAGCCCCGGCTGTGCGGCCCAGACCGATTCGAAGTGCGCGGCGCCGCCGGCCATTTCCCGCGCGACGGTGGCGCGGGCGAGATAGAAGATCAGCGGACGTTCGCGGAACAGGGACAGCAGGAACACGATGCCGATCGTGCCCGACGCGAGCGATTCGCGCATCAGCAGCGTGCGCGGGCTGCCGCCGAACGCCATTCCGGCGATCGACAGCGCGATGCCGAGCAGCACGACGGCCGCCACCGCGTCGACGCGGCGCGAGCGGACGAATTCGACGATCGACCAGATGATCGGCGGAACCGCCGACGCGTACAGCGCACCGGTTTCGCCGAAATACGGATGCGCGACCCGGTACGCAACCCAGGGCAGCAGCAGGTTGACGAAGAGTTCGAGAATCAGGCCGGCTCGCGGTTTCACGGTACGCAATTCCACGCAGGTTGGGGCGAACGCGCGACGGGCGTGGTTGCCCGCGGTTGCCCCGAAAAGGGTTCG
Source organism: Burkholderia sp. FW306-1C-G01B (assembly GCF_058781685.1). Classification (NCBI taxonomy): domain Bacteria; kingdom Pseudomonadati; phylum Pseudomonadota; class Betaproteobacteria; order Burkholderiales; family Burkholderiaceae; genus Burkholderia; species Burkholderia sp. FW306-1C-G01B. Next base: position 59,886 of record NZ_JBYSWZ010000009.1, on the reverse strand, counting down.
GTCCAGTATATCGAAGAATCGCGCCGGGCTGCGGTGTCGCAACGGCCGTTTGCGGCCTGCGCGTTTTTCATGCATTGGCCGCGGCCGGCTGCGTGATCCGGGAAGCCGGATCGCGCCGTGCAGCGGAGGATCGCGTCGCGCCACGTTTCTGTCGACACCGGGGCGCTTGTTCGGCGGGGGCGCATTGCGGCTAATGGTTTGGATTGCGAATGCTTTTAATCTTCGTATCCGAACGGAAAGCGGCACGAGGCCCGCTTCGGATGACGAAAGCAGGGAACAGGGCGCTGGAGGGGAATTGTCGGCAATCGGATGCGTCGCCCGGGCGCGTGGCGATGCTTTCGCGTGGAACAACGGCACGCGTGCCGCGGCACGAATCGTTGCCGCGGCCGCATGCGCCGTCAGGCGACGGCGGGTTGGACGATGATCTTCACGTTCCGGTCCTTGTGGTTGACCAGTTCCTCGAAGCCGTGCGCGACGATGTCGCCGAGCGCGATGCGTCCGGTGATGAGCGGCTGCACGTCGATGCGGCCGTCCGCGATGAAGCGGATCACGTCCGCGAATTCGCCGTTGTACGCGAGCGAGCCGATCACTTCCTTCTCGGTCGACACGATGTCGAAGAAGTTGAACGACGTCGGCTCCTCGAAGATGCCGACCATCACCGACTTGCCGGCCTTGCGGATCACGTCGATCGCCAGCTTCGCGGTGGCCGTGTGCCCGATGCACTCGAACGACACGTCGGCGCCGTAGCCGCCCGTCAGCGCCTTGACTTCCGCGATCGCGTCGGACGTCTTCGGATCGATGACGATGCTCGCGCCGACCTCCAGCGCCTTCTGCTTGCGCGCGGCCGACATTTCGAGCGCGATCACGCGCCCGGCGCCCGCGGCCTTCGCACACATGATCGTGCACAGGCCGATCGTGCCCGCACCGACCACGACGACGGTCTGCCCGACGATGCTGCCGGCCTTCTTCACCGCGTGCAGCCCGACCGCGAGCGGTTCGATCAGCGCGCCGGCTTCGGTCGGGAAGTTGTCGGGCAGTTTGTACAGCAGCTCGGCCGGCACGTTCACGTATTCGGCGAACGCGCCGTTGTTCATCAGCCCGGTAAACGCGAGGTTTTCGCAGATGTTGTACAGCCCGTGCCTGCAATACCAGCATGTGCCGCAATGCTGGCACGCGTCGGCCGTCACGCGGTCGCCGACCGCGAAGCCCGTCACGCCCGCGCCGAGTTCGGCGATCTCGCCGCTGAACTCGTGGCCGAGGATGCACTGGCCCTTCAGGCCCGTCAGCGGATGCGGCGCGTCGACCGGGATGAACACGGGGCCGGCGACGTATTCGTGCAGGTCGGAGCCGCAGATGCCGCACCAGTGCACGCGAATCGTGACCCAGCCTGCCGGCGGGCGCTCCGGAACGGGAACCTCTTCGACGCGGATGTCGTGGCGGCCGCGCCAGACGGCGGCTTTCATGCTGCGGGCGGTAGTCGGTGCCGGTGTACTCACGTTGCTGTCTCCGTCAGGTTGTCGTCGGGCGTGAGGCGTCGCTGCCGGTGCGCCCGTCGCGCGATTGCGCGATCGAACGGTATGCAGGAACGGGGCCAGCGTGAATCGGTGTGGTGCGGGGTGGTCGGCGAGAGTTGGAAGTTTGCGACGCACCATTGCGCTACACGTTTGCAGGAAGCGATATGACGGGAGTCATGCGTGAAGTTTGCTGCGATTGCGAAGTCGCGGGCCGGGTGAGACGCCGGGACGTTCGTCTCAGCGAAATGAGACGGATCGCGAGACGAACGGGGGTGGCTGGCGTGGGGCGAAGCGCGCTCAGGCGATGACTTCGTCCACCGCGACCGGTGCGAGCGGCGTGAATCCGGCGGCACGGTACAGCGGCTGACCGGCCTCGGTCGACACGAGCCATACACGCCGCGCACCGCGCTGCCGCGCATGCGCGACGATCGCGGCGAGCAGTTGCATGGCGAGGCCACGGCGCCGGTATGCGTCCGCCGTCCCGACCCGGTCGACGACGATATCGCGCGCCGACGCGAAGCCGTAGCGCGCGGTGGCCGCGATTTGCCCGTCCAACCGGTGCGCGAACAGGAACGCGGCCGGATTCCGCTGGAACGGCGGGAATGACGCGCTCGCATTGAACGCCGCGATGTCGTCCGGCGTGTGACAGGCGAGTGCTTCCGCGAGTGCGTCGTCGCTGGACAGCGTGCCGATATCGGCGGCCATGAAATGCTCGTCCGACAGCCGGCGCGTCCTGCCTTGCAGCGCAAGCGGCAACGGCGCGGCGCCATAGCGCGTGATCCATGCGCCGACGGCGAACGGGCCGTCGCTGCGCGCGGGCGCACCCTCGATCATGAAATGCTCGAAAGGCCGGCCCATGCCGGCGTCGAACCGCACGACCTGGCCGTCCGGGCTGTCGAGGACCGGCGCGTCGCGGCGGTCGCGCGCGGCGCAGTACCCGGCGATGAAGGTGCGCACGGCGGCCCTGCGGTGGGAGAAGGTCGACCAGACCGAGTCGAGCGGAAGCGTGGCGTCGGGAGCGGGCGAGGCGGTCGGCATGCGTATGTGCGCATCATTGTCGGGCGAAGCCGACAGCTTAGATCAGGATGCCGTCGCTGTCGCGCCGGTCCATTACAGCGATCGGCGAAACGCATCGTTGCGCAACTTTCCCTTTACTTGAAGTGAACTTCAATTTGTATCATGTGCGCCAGTCCGATCGCGGCCGCGTGAGACATCCCGTTGCGCGCGGCGGCCCCAACGGAGGTGGAGATGACCGAATCGCCCGTCGCGGCCAACGCCGCCACGCTGTCGGTGCGCGGCTCAGCGCGGCGATCGTCGCTTCACGCGTGATCGGCAACCTGACGGCCGGCTGGCTGCTGTCGCGCGCCGGGCTCCGCACCGTCGCCGTCGCTGGCGCCGCTCGGCATCGGCTGGGTCGTGCAGGGCAACTATCTGGGACAGGTGATCGGGCCGCTGGCGATCGGCGCGATCGTCGGCGCGTCCGGCTGGTCGGGCGGCATCGGGCTGATGCTCGCGGCCGCCGTCGCCGGTGCGGCGATCGGCCTGTCGCTGTTGCGCGAACCGATGGGCCGGCGCAGAGCGCGGCACCGGTGCCGTTCAACCCGCACGTCAATCCGTCAAGCATGCCGAACACCATGGAAAGCCTGATCTGCGAAGAAGACCTGTCGTGCGATGCGCCGTCGTTCGGCGAACGCGATGCGATGCCACTGCACGGCGGCGGCGTCGCGCATCCGCTCGTGACGAGCGGCCGCGCGCCGGTTCGGGAGCACGCCGCGGCCGCGGTGTCGCCGTTGCGCCCGCAACTGTTCGTCACGGTGCTGGAGGCCGGCGACGACGGGTTGCTGATTCGCTGGGTCGAGAGCGGCCGTTGCCATTACGGCGAGCAGCGCTGGCGCCTGCGCGTCGCGTTGCAGCCCGGCCGCTGTGCGATCTCGGGGCGGCCGATCGAGCCCGGCGAGCCGGTGTTCCGGCCGGTGCGGCGGCCCGTGCCCGCGAATGGCGACGAGATGATCTGCCCGGCATCGGTGTCGGGCGCGGCCGGCGCGGCGCGGGCGGACGTTGCGCCCGAGGACGACACGACGCGGGATCCGGCCGACGTTCTCGACTGAACGCCGGCTGGCCGCTGCGCCGCGTTACTTCTTCAGATCGTGCCGGTACTGGATGAACCCGGCATTGTTCGCGAGCCTGTCGTACAGCGCGCGCGCGGTCGTGTTGGTTTCATGCGTGAGCCAGTACACGCGGCTCGCGCCGGCTTCGCGGGCGCGTTCGTACACGGCCTCGATCAGCGCGCCGCCAGCGCCTTGCCCGCGTGCGTCGGGCGCCGTGTACAGGTCCTGCAGGTAGCAGTATGGCCCTTCGGTCCAGCACGAACGGTGGTAGATCGAATGCACGATCCCGACCAGCGCACCCGATGCGTCGAATGCGCCGAGCGCGAACATCGGCTCGGCGGGATCCATCAGGCGCGCCCACGTCGTCGCGAACACGGCATCGCTCAGCGCGGTGTCGTAGAACTTCTGATAACCCTGCCACAGCGGGCGCCACGCAGCTTCGTCGGCGGCGACGAGCGGGCGCACCGTGACGCGCGTCGCGTCGTTCGCGCGGGCGGCTGCGTCGCGCGCGTTCGCCTGCGCGTGGCGGATCGCGGTGAGCGACTGGCGCTGCTCGCCGTGTGCGTCGAAGTTCTCCGGCGCGAGCCACGCGTCGAACGCGGCGCGCACGGCCGGCCATTCGCCGTCGACGATCGAATACCACGCGGTGTCGCGACTGCGGCCCTTGTAGACGATCGCCTGCCGGAACGTGCCTTCGTAGCGGAAGCCGAGCCGCGCGGCCGCCTTGCGCGACGGCGCGTTCAGGTCGTCGCACTTCCATTCGTAGCGCCGGTAGCCAAGCGTGTCGAACGCGTACTTCATCAGCAGGTACTGCGCTTCGGTGGACACGGGCGTGCGCTTGAGCCGCGGCGAGAACGTGACGGAGCCGACCTCGATCACGCCGTTGGCCGGATCGATGCGCATCAGCGCGAGCGTGCCGACCGCGCGGCCCGTGGCAACGTCGATCACCGTGTAGTGCAGCGGATCGGCGCTCGCCTGCGCGCCGCGCGCGTAGTCGCGGTAGCCCGACTCGTCGGCGTACGGCCCGTGCGCGAGATAGGTCCAGTCGCTGCCGTCGGGCGCCTGCGCATAGGCGGCATACAGATCGGCCGCGTGGCGCTCGGCGTCGAGCGGTTCGAGCCGGCAGTAGCGGCCCTCGAGCGCGATGCGCTCGGGGCGCGGGCGCGCGGACCAGTCGGGAACGGGGTGGCCGATGGGTTGCTGGAAGGCGTTGGTGAGCGTGGACAAGGTCGATCTCGCGTCGGTTGGCGGCCGGCGACATGCCGGCATGCAGACGATCGTAGTCGCAGCGAGGTACCATGAAAAGCGCCACAGACCGGCAAATTTATGGTGCCACGGTCCGGGCGCCGTGTTCCGACACTTTCACGCTGCGATGTTCCGATGACGACTGCCTTTCCTTCCGGCGACTCTCCGTTGCTGCCGCTCGACGCGCCGCTGGCGCGCACGCCGGGCGCGCCCTCGCTGCAGCGCCAGTTGCTGCGCCGCGTGCGCGACGCGATTCTCGGCGGCGCGATGCCCGCCGGCACGCGGCTGCCCGGCACGCGCGCGCTGGCCGAGACGCTCGGCGTGTCGCGCAACACGACGGCCGCCGTCTACGAGCAGCTCGTCGCCGAAGGCTTCCTGCAGTCCGACCGCCGCGGCACGCGCGTCGTCGGGCTGTCGCGGCCGGCGCCGCCGCGCCGGCGTGCCGCGCCGCCGGCCGTCGCGCAGCGGCTCGGCCGGATTCGCCCGAGCCTTGTCGGTAGCGGCGAATCGGAGGGTTTTCGGCCGGGCGTGCCCGCGCTGTCGCATTTCCCGGTGGATGCGTGGCGGCACGCGATCGACCGCGCGCTGCGCCGTGCCGCCCGCGACCTGCTTGCCTATGGCGATCCGCTCGGCGAACGCGAGCTGCGCGAATCGATCGCGCGCCACCTGGCCGTGACGCGCGGCGTGCGCTGCGATCCCGAGCAGATCGTGATCACCGAAGGCGCGCAGGGCGCGATTGCACTGTGTGCGCAGTTGCTGACGAACCCGGGCGAGACGGTGTGGGTCGAGGAGCCCGGCTATCGCGGCGCGCGCACCGCGATGCAGGCGGCCGATCTCGACGTCGTGCCGATGCCGGTCGACGCGGAAGGGCTGCGCGCGGAAGAGCACGACTGGCACGAGCGGACGCCGCGCCTCGTCTATACGACGCCGTCGAACCAGTTCCCGACCGGCGCCGTGCTGTCGATCTCGCGGCGGCTCGCGCTGATCGATGCCGCGCGCCGGCATCGCGCGTGGATCATCGAGGACGACTACGACAGCGAATTCCGTCACACCGGCGAGCCGATCGGCGCGATGCACGGGCTCGCGCCCGATTCGCCCGTGGTCTATCTCGGCTCGTTCAGCAAGACGATGTTTCCGGCGTTGCGGATCGGCTTTCTGGTGCTGCCCGAGGCGCTGCTGGCCGCCGTGCGGACGGTGCTGCCGGAGATGCTGCGCGGCGGGACTCGCCACGTGCAGCTCGCGCTGGCCGATTTCATCGAGACAGGCGAGTATGGCCGCCATCTCGGCCGGATGCGCCGGCTGTATCGCGACCGGCGGCGGTTGCTGCTCGCCGCGCTCGACGGCAGCCTGGGCGTGCCGCACCAGGTCGAGGGCGGGCCGTGCGGATTGCATCTCGCGCTGCGGCTGCCGGCGCGCTACCGCGACCGCGCGATCGTCGACGCGGCGCGCGCGCATGGCATCGGCCCGTTTCCGCTGTCGGGTTTTTCGATTCATGCGGAGTCGGCGGCCAACGGGCTCGTGCTCGGCTTCGGCAATACGTCGGCCGATGCATTCCAGCCGATGTTGCGGACGTTGTCGGCGATCGCGGAGCGGGTCGGCGGAGGTTGAACGGTCGCCGGACTTGTGCGGATTGACGAATCGCGCACTTTGTTCGAAACGAACGCCGTCGCGGCTCCGCGGCCGCCGCGCCACCTCGCATGCGGGTTTCGATTCGTATGTTCGAACAGGCTGCTTGGACTATAAATGGATGCGTGTACCGGTGCTTGTCGGGTGCCTGCGCGTCTCGCGCAAGGCGGCGCCGCGACTGCCGGGGGAGGTGCACCGTGGTTCGCCAGACGCTTGCTCGCGCCGTGCTTCGCACCGCGTTGATCGGGGGCGTATTTGCCGGTTTTTTGCTACCGCCGCCAGCCGCCATTGCGGGGACGCCCGCACCGCCCGTCAAACCTGCCATGAAGGAAAGGCCGGCCGCCGCGTCTTACGCGATGCCGGTCGATTTTCCGGCCATCGTCGATCGTTACGGACCCGCGGTCGTGACGATCATGACCGCGCTCGATCAGCAAACCGGCGGGCCGTCCTTCGCGATCCTCGATACCGACGATCCGCTCGCCGCGTTCTTCCGGCGCGGCGCGCCGCCGCCCGCGCAGGGCGTGCCGGCGCCGCCCGACACGGTGCTGCGTGCGGTGTCGGGCAGCGGCTCCGGCTTCATCGTCAGCGCCGACGGCCTGATCCTGACGTCCGCGCATGTGGTCGACGATGCGACCGACGTGACGGTGCGGCTCACCGACCGCCGCGAATTCAAGGCGACGGTGCTGGCCGTCGATCCGCAAAGCGACGTCGCCGTGTTGCGTGTCAATGCAACGAAGCTCCCGTTCGTGCGCCTCGGCGATTCGGCGAAGGTGCGTGCGGGTGAACCGGTGATGACGATCGGCGCGCCGGACGGATCGGGCAACACGGTCACGGCCGGCATCGTCAGCGCGACGTCGCACCGGCTGCCGGACGGCAGTGCGTTTCCGTTCTTCGAAACCGATATCGCGCCGAATCCCGACAACTCGGGCGGCCCCGTGTTCAATCGCGCGGGCGACGTGATCGGCATCGCGGTGCAGGTTTATACGGGCGCCGACCGCTACGCGAGCATGACGTTTGCGATCCCGATCGCGTTCGCGGTAAAGGTGCGTGCGCAGCTACAGACGCAGATGCAGGCGCAACAGGCGCAGGCGCAGGAGCCGGCGCAGGGCGCGCCGTCAGTCAACGCGTTCGGCGTCGATGTGCAGGATGTCGGCATCGGGCTGGCCGCGGCGTTCGGGCTGCCGCGTCCGGCGGGCGCGCTCGTCAACGGCGTCGCGCCCGGTTCGCCGGCCGCCGCGGCCGGCGTGAAGCCCGGCGACGTGATCGTGAAGCTGGGCGACAAGCCGATCGGCCGCTCGGCCGAACTGAACGACCTGGCCGCCGCGCTGTCACCCGGCGAGAAGGCGTCGCTGCGGGTGATTCGCAAGCGTGCGCCGGTGATGCTGACGATCACGGGCGCCGACGACGCGGCCGGCAGCGCGGGCACGACAGTCGGCATGGTTGCGCCGAAGGCCGCTGCACGGCCGGGGGCGGCGGCGGGGACGGGCGAGGGCGGCGATCGTCTCGGGCTGACGATGCATGCGCTGAGCGACGACGAGCGCCGCTCGACGGGGCTCGCGGTCGGGATGATGGTGGACGCGGTGCACGGCCCGGCAGCGAGGGCGGGCATCCAGCCGGGCGATGTCGTGCTCGAGATCAACGACACGCTGCTCGAGACGCCGGACGATGTGCAGTCGCTTGAAGCGAACGGCAGCGTGATCGCGCTGCTGATCCAGCGCAACAACGCGCGGAAGTTCGTGTCGGTGCGTGTGCGTTAGGGGCGTTGACGTGGCTGGCGTCGTGCGCCTGCCGTCGTCCGGTATCGCCGGCAGTCGGCCAGGCATTCAGGAGCGATCACGCATGAAAGCGGCATTCTTCATCGTAGTCGTACACAGGCGCAGGGTCCGGTAGCGGCACCGCGCGGGCACCTATGCGCCCGCAGACTTGTTCGGGGGCTTTTTGGGGGGGGCTTCGTGGAATTCAGTGGATGTCGCTTGACGACCCACTGGAGTCGTTTAGACCGTGCCGGATAAGTGGCCGCTTTCACGCTGCTGCGGCCATTGGCCCGGTACGTTGGCCCAAGCGCCTTGCCTTCCACCGGTGCGCAAAATTCTACACGCCAATAAAAAACTCGCAGGTGAGCGATCAGAACAGACGTTCGAGATTTTCCTTCGACCAAATCTTGCCGGCTAAGGCCAAATAAAATTCCGCTCGCCTCGTCAGAGCCGCAGCATCAGAGGTGGCCATTGCCGACATTCGCTCAACGGCGTTGGGGGGCGCTATATGCTGCTGAACGACCATCTATTACTCATTTGTAATTGGGTAGATAGAACGGTCAGGCTAATTCGTCGCAATTATTCAGCCTCAGTCGAACGCGGCCGCTCGACGGCAATAGTGAGATCGCACCGGTAATAGCCGAAAATTTCCTGATTCTGCCCATCGTCCGACAGCGAATAAAGCGCGAAGGCAAGATCGAGGCGCTCGACGCCGTGGGCCGCGATTTTCGACTCGAAGCTCGAGAAATTGACCTCCTTTTTCATGGCCGGCAAACCATTTTGATTTGGCGAATCGGGATCGGGCTGAACCCCAGCCATTCTCTTCACATAATACGGCTTGAATCGATTAAATACCGGACCTCGCGCAACAGGATGCACGCCATATACGATCACGGCATCGTCCGCATTGTTATAAATCGACACGCCAGTCATGGAAACGACGTCGCCGATTTTTGCCTTGAACTTCAGCTCGCCGATGTCGCCCCGCGAGCCAGCACCGATCATGAACAGGTGCTTGGGGTTCACGGATGTTGGCGCTAACCTATCCGGATTCGGTCCGTAAGTTTCTTTGATGCGTTCCGTATCCACGACCACCAGCACATGGATTATCCGCGCTTTCGCATGCACGACAACGTCGACTTCCATGACGAATTCTTCATTCCCGTTGAATGATGGGGCGCGACTTGGCGACAAACGAAGGCGCCGTGTCGCGGCAATCTCATCCTGATCCATTGCCTTTCGCCATGAAGGAGCCGGGTATTTTCGGCGTAATGACGCCAGCGAAAGGCACTTGACGAGACTTGAACGGAGATCAAGGATCCTTGTTTTTGCCTCCTTCCGCAAGTGTTGATTTGTTGCTCTCGGGCATCGGACGTGGAACGCGGCAGCTCTCGCCCTCAAGCACGACGCGATCCCGATAAGCGTTATCCGGATTAGCGCGTGCTGCGTTTCGACCGGTGCCGGCCAGACGGCGAGATCCTCCATCCGTATGCGGGCCGCGAAGATGGCGAAGCGTGGTCCGTGCTCCTATTTCAGGCGAGCCACTTCGGCACGCAGTCGCGCCGGCTCTATTCTCTATGGTGGAACGTCCTTTTGGTTTTTTGGCGTGCGACCACACCTTTCCAAGATTGTTTTCCGATTTCTTGAAAAACTCAAAAACCTATTTACTTTGTCAGGTGCGTGACCAAAAAAATAAGGGAGGCATGGGGTCAACGAAGATCAAAAACATCCTCATTGGCCGCCCAATTTTCCCGCCGTGTAATCACGTGTAATTGATTTGGCAAGGTGTCCGGCCCAATCTTAAGTCTCGATATGCACAGGTCCGCGAGACCTTCCGGCCGAAGGGCCGACGGACCGGTGTCTATCGAGGTGGTTGATAGTGCATCACCAAGCGGTCTCCCAAATATTCACGAGAATGGAGAATTTACCATGAGCGAAATTGACCTGAAAGCAAGCTCCCAGGCAATCGACATACTGGTGGTCATCGACACCGAGTATGTAAAAAACTACTGGAACAAGAGTACTCCTGCACGGACGCCGAGCCAGAAATGGCAAGAACCAACCGGTCTGGACCATATTAATAAGTTCATGATTTGCACGGGTTCGCGGGGCATTATCAGCGGACAGGGCACGGGCGACCTGCACTTCAGGGCGAACGTCAAGGATTCGGTAAGATTCAACGGCACGTCGGTTTACGGTAACGCCGACGACGCCGTGATCGTCTACCAAATCAAGCCAATCCTGATACCCGGCGTCAGCATCAACGTATTCAATAAGTTCATCGTTAACGACTACACGTTGACAGGCGCGGCGCAGCCGAACTCCAAGTCGGAGTGGGATAACGGCTTGCCAGCCCTGCACGTCCCGGAAGACTTCCAGACGTTCGAAGCGACCGTCGCGCAGAGCGGCACCGAATTCTTCGGCTTGAGCTTCGCTCTTTACACGCTCGCAGACGACGGCCAGCGCCAGGATCTGTACGGCTATTTCTGGTGGGATCCGCACATCACCGTCGCCTAAGCGGCCGAAACAGGGGGCGGCCGCAGTCGTACAAAAAATAAGAAGACCGACGAATAGGCCTTTGGGGGACCGAAGCGGGTCCCCAAAAGGCTTCGGGCGCCCGCGCCTTGTACTCGTTCCATAGCAGGTCAATTGTTACGTTCTTCTTGCTTTGTTCGCAATGCACCAACGGCGATTTCGGGATTGAGGACCCAACGTGTGACACCGGCACCGGCAGAGACGGGCGGCCATCGAGTAGCTGCATCGCAACGCCGTGCCGTCGAGCGCGACGAAGCTGCAGTGCTCGCATGGAAGCAAAAGACGTGGCCGATACTCAAAAAAATGTGCAGCCTAATCGACGCCACTACGTGAACATGGGCAGTGGCCGATGGTGCGATGAACAAGATCTTGGACGGAACGTCCCTTAACTGAGTGAAGAGGACCTTTTAACGTCCGCGTGAGCGCGCGGTCGGACGGCCGAAACTGGCCGAACGCAGACGGTCTTTCTCGCGCTCCCCGGAAATCCGCTAAGAACTTTTTTTGCATTGCGCACGCCCAAGCGGCGAGTGCGCGGAGGGCATTCGCTTGCAACCGAACCTGCCGATCGATTCCGCTGCGGCGTCGCCGCGACACGCGACGCTGATCCTGCTGTGCGCGTTCTCGGTGCTGCCGCTGAGCCTGTTCCTGCCGTCGCTGCCGGCGATCGCGCGCGACCTGCGCGCCGACTATGCGCTCGTCGCGCTGTCGCTTGGTGGATACGCGGCGGTGGCGGCATCGCTCGAGTTCGTGATGGGGCCGCTGTCGGACCGGTTCGGGCGAAGGCCGATCGTGCTGACGAGCGTCGGCGTGTTCGCGCTCGGCTCGCTCGGCTGTGCGATGGCGACCGATATCCGCGTGTTTCTCGCGTGCCGGCTGATGCAGGCGGCGATCACGTCGGTCTATCCGGTGTCGATGGCGACGATCCGCGACACCGGCGGCGGCAGCCGTGCGGCGAGCCGGATCGGCTATGCGGCGATGGCGGCCGCGTTCGCGCCGATGCTCGGCCCGACGCTCGGCGGCGTACTCGATCAGACGGTGGGCTGGCGCGAGAGCTTCTGGTTGCTCGGCGCGGCCGGCATCGCGCTGTTCGGCTGGTGCGCGTTCGATCTCGTCGAGACGCACACGAACCGGTCGTCGAGTCTCGGGCGGCAGCTTCGCACGTATCCGGCGCTGCTCCGCGCCCGCCGTTTCTGGGCCTATGCGCTTTGCATGGCGTTTTCGACGGGCTCGTTCTACGCGTTCCTGGCCGGCGCGCCGCTCGCCGCGAAAACGCTGTTCGGCATCGCGCCGGCGGAGATCGGTTTCTACATGGGGACGATCACCGCCGGTTTCGTGTGCGGCAGCTTTCTGGCCGCGCGTTTCGCGCGCCACTACGCGCTGGCGACGACGATCCTGTGCGGTCGTGTCGTCGCGTGCGCGGGGCCGTTGATCGGCCTCGCGCTGGTGTTCGGCGGCGCGACGCATGCGATCGCGTGGTTCGGGCCATGCGTGCTGGTAGGCATCGGCAACGGGCTGACCAATCCCGGCGCGCATGCCGGTGCCGTGTCGGTGCGCCCGGACCTGGCGGGCAGCGCGTCGGGGCTGGCCGGTGCGATGACGATCGCCGGCGGCGCCGCGCTGTCGTCGCTGACGGGCGCGGTGCTGACCGCCGGCAACGCGGGCTATGCGCCGCTCGCGATGATGCTGCTGTCGGCGGCGATCGCGCTGGCGGCCGCCGTCTGCGTGCGCGTGTTCGACGCGCGGGACGCCGGGCGGTGAACGAGGGTGCGGCCCGCTACCGTGCCGCGCGCGATTGGCGGACAATTCATCGAACGCCGGGAGACGACGAACCATCCGCGAGCCGTATTCCCCGACGCGCGAAGGGCGACTGGGCGACTGGGCGAGGATGCGATGATCGACTTTTCTGATTTCCAGCGGGAAATTGCCGACGCCGCGAGGGCGACGTTCAAGGCGCTGCGGGCGTTGCACCCGGATGAGCATTTCTACGCGTTCGCGCTTTATACGGACAGCGGTGCGATGACGGTGGTGCCGGCGGCCAATTCGGTCGAAGGGCTGAGCCGGGTCCGCGCGCAACAGGCGGTCGCGGACGACGATCCGGATCCGCAGTACGTGTGGGGCTTTTCCGAGTGGGCGTACGCGGCGGCGGAAGCGTCGCCGTTCAACGTGATCTGCGGCAAGCTGGCCGACGAAGTGCTGAGCCCGACGTTTGTGCGGTCGAGGTTCGCGGAGTTCTCCCGGCAACTCCACGCCGACATGATCGAGGCGTTGCGGCTGCTCGATCGCGACGGCCTGTTCGGCACGGGTGAAGCAAGGGAATCCATCACGCTGTTCGTATCGATCAGCGACGACGACGCAGCCGAGGCACTGGAAAACGAATCGGCGAAAGCGCTGAATCCGCCGGCCGTCGCCGACAAATTTCTGCGCCGCTACGACTGAGCAACCGGAATGCCGTCGCGGCCGGCCAGAGCCGCAACGCGCAACGCGCAACGCACGGCGAGCGCCGCATCCGCCCGCGTGCGCGCGTGACTCTTTGATCCGTTACGGCTTCGCGCCGACGACGAACTCGAACGCCGCGACGCCGTCGACGCCGCCCGTCACGCGGTCGCCCGGCTGCAGCGCGCCGACGCCGGCCGGCGTGCCGGTGAAGATCAGGTCGCCGGCCTTCAGTTCGACCGAGCGCGACACATATGCGATGACGTCGGGCACGGCCCAGATCATGTCGGCCAGATCGCCTTGCTGGCGCGTTTCTCCGTTGACCGCGAGCCAGATGCGGCCGGCGGCCGGGTGGCCGGTGGCCGTCGCCGCGCGCAGCGCGGTCACGGGGCCCGACGCGTCGAAGCCCTTCGCCCAGTCCCACGGACGGCTCAGCTTCTTCGCTTCGGCCTGCAGGTCGCGGCGCGTGAGGTCGACGCCGACGCCGTAGCCCCACACGTGCGACAGCGCGTCGGCCGGGTCGATCGACCGGCCGTCCTTGCCGATCGCGACGACCAGTTCGATTTCGTGATGGAGGTCGCTCGTCAGCGGCGGATACGGGACGGTGCCGCTTGCCGGGACGATCGCGTCGGCCGGCTTCGTGAAGAAGAACGGCGGCTCGCGGTCGGGATCGGCGCCCATTTCGCGTGCGTGGTCGGCGTAGTTGCGGCCGACGCAGAATACGCGGCGCACCGGAAAGCGCGCGGAAGACTGTTCGACTTCGACGGAAGGACGCTCGGAAGCGTCGATGACATAGGCGGACATCGGATGGCCTCGTTCGGTGGGTAGACGGATGCCGGCGCCCGTGCGGCGCACGGGCCGGCATGCGTGCAACGATACCCGACGCGCGTGCGGCCGGATGCGACGCAACTGCGTTTTACCGGGACAAAACTACGCGTCGTCGGCGGCGGGTGCGTCGTCGCCGTCCGGCAACGCGGCGTTCGCGTCGCGATACGCCTTCGGCGACACGCCGACCCGCGCGCGGAAGCGCCGCGCGAAATACCCTTCGTCGCGGAAGCCGACCGAGCGCGCGATGTCCGCGATGCGCCGGCTCGTATGGGCCAGCAGCGATTGCGCGAGCGCGATCCGGCGCTCGGTCACGAGATCGGTGAACGTGCTGCCGGTTTCCTTGCGGACCAGGTGCGCGAGGTAGTTCGGCGACAGGAACGCGGCCTCGGCGGTCGCGGCGAGCGTCAGGTCCTCGCGGGTCAGGTTCGCGCGCACGTGCCGCAGCACGCGCGCGAGCGCGTCGCGCCGGCCCGCGCGCTGGGCGCCGCGCTGCGCGAGCTTGTCGAGCGCGCCCGCGTACTGCGTGCAGACGAGCCCGATCAGCTGCAGCAGGTAGCCGCGCAGCAGCGTGGTCGAGCCGAAGGTGCGCACGCGATCGGTGTCGAGCATGCACAGCGCGAGGCGGCGCGCTTCGTCGTACGTGTCGCCGGTCAGGATGAAGTCGAGATGCTCCTGGAAGCGGAACGGCGTCAGCTCGGGAAAGCGGTGCGCGGGCACGTCCTCGAGATCGAGCGGATCGACGTCGAGATCGGCGCGCAGGAACGCCTGGCTGAAGTTGATCACGATGAAGTGCGCGCCTTCCGGATGCGGGATCAGGTGCTCGCGATGCGGCAGCACGAACGCGAGCGCGCCGCGCGGAAACGGCCGCGTGACGCCGCCGATCCGCTGCTCGGTGTCGCCGCCGAGGTTGAACTGGATCTGGAAATACGCGTGCCGGTGCGGCTCGGTGATCGCCTGGCGCGACGCCTGGTCGCGGATGTAGAAATCGAGCCGGTCGCTGCGTTCGGGCATCCCGTACAGGCGCGGCGGGGCGGTGGATGGCATTAAGGATTCTGCGGTTCGTGACGCGGTTGAGCCGCGATGGTACAGCGAACCGGGCGCGACGGGGATGGGCGCGGATGTGCTGGGCCGCGCGATCAACCCGCAACCAGCGGCGCGACCCGGCGCCGCAGCTCGGGCACGACGTCGGCGTCGAACCACGGGTGGTGCTTGAACCACGCCTGGTTGCGCGGCGACGGATGCGGCAGCGGCAGCACGCCGGGGCCGTAGTCGCGCCAGGCGTGTACGGTGTCGGTCAGCGTGGCCTTGCGCGTATCGCGCAGGAAATGCCGCTGCGCGTACTGGCCGATCAGCAGCGTCAGCCGGACCGACGGCAACTCGGCAACCAGCCGGTCGATCCACAGTTGCGCGCATTCGGGGCGCGGCGGGTTGTCGCCGCTCGCGCCGCGGCCCGGGTAGCAGAAACCCATCGGCACGATCGCGAAGCGCGTCTCGTCGTAGAAGGTATCGGCATCGACGTCGAGCCAGCCGCGCAGCCGCTTGCCGCTCGCGTCGTCCCACGGGATGCCGCTTGCATGGACACGCGCGCCCGGCGCCTGCCCGACGATCAGGATCCGCGCGTCGCGCTGCGCGCGCACGACCGGCCGCGGGCCGAGCGGCAGCTCGGCTTCGCATGCGCGGCACGCGCGGATTTCGGTGAGCAGCACGTCGAGCGGCGCGCGCGTTCGTTTCGGCATCGATTCGGATCGGGGACGGAGTGGCAAGGCGGTGTCGTTCGTGCGGCGCTGCCGGAAGCCGCCGGGTGACCCGGATCGGCGTGGCGCGGCCCTGGGGCGCGCGCCAACTGCATCATGCGACCCGTATCACGCCCGCGACGGGCCCGCTGCGCCGCCTTCGGCGACCGCAGCATCATACAACGCGCTCTGCGCGATCGCCGCGGCGATCTCCACATCGTCGCGCGGGCCGTCGAGCATGCCCCAGCGCCGGTATTGGGCCAGGAACCACCGGCCGTCGAGCGGATCGGGCCGGTTCACGGCGCCGCCGTCGTGGAAGCGGATCGGCAGCGGCGGCTCCGCGAACGGCCCCGCGCCGTAGTCGCCGAGCAGGCGCGGTGCGATCAGCCGGGCCGGCACGCCGATCGCGTCGGGCGACGCGAGCCAGTCGGCCGCCTCGACCCGGTGCGCGGCGCTGTCGAGCCACGCGCACGCGTCGATCAGCGTGCGGATCAGCGCGCGTGCGGTTGCCGGATACAGCGAGACGAAGTCGCGTCGGGCCGCGAGCACCTTCTCCGGATGATCGGGCCAGATCTCGCTCGTGACCGCGACGGTGCGGCCTGCGTGGCACGCTTCGGCGACCGCATGCCACGGCTCGCCCGCGCAGAAGCCGTCGAGCTCGCCGTTCGCGAGCGCGGCGACCATCTCGGGCGGCGGGATCACGACGCTGCGCACGTCGCGCAGCGGATCGACGCCGTGCGATGCGAGCCAGTGGTTCAGCCACATCGCGTGCGTGCCGGTCGGGAACGTCTGCGCGAGCAGCGGCTTGCGGCCGAGCGTCGCGAGCGCGTCGCGCACGCTGCCGCTCTCGCGGTACGCGTCGGCGAGGCCGCGCGAGAACGAGATGGCCTGGCCGTTGCGGTTCAGCACCATCAGCGCGGCCATGTCCGCCTGCGGGCCGCCGATGCCGAGCTGCAGCCCGCAGACGAGCCCGTACAGCGCATGCGCGGCGTCGAGCTCGCCGCTCAGCAGCTTGTCGCGCACGGCGGCCCACGACGGCTGGCGGTTCAGTTCGAGCGTCAGGCCATGCGGCGCACCGAGGTTCAGGCGCTGCGCGACGATCAGCGGGGCCGCATCGCTGAGCGCGACGAACCCGAGGCGAAGATGTGCGCGTTCCGGCGCGGCGGGAGGCGAAGTATTCATGGCGGTCATGACTGGGGTGACGCGTCGAGCAATTGCCGCGCGACGTCGACGATGCGCAGGCCCTGATCCATCGCGCGCTTGCGCAGCGCTGCATACGCATCGTGCTCGGACAGCCTGCGCTGGTCCATCAGCACGCGTTTCGCGCGGTCGATCAGCTTGCGCTCCGCGAGTTCGCGCTCGACGTCGGCGAGCCGGCGGCGCAGCGCATCGTCGTGCGAGAAGCGCGCGAGCGCGACTTCGAGAATCGGCGCGAGGCGCTCGGCCGACAATCCTTCGACGAGATACGCGCTGACGCCCGCGCCGACCGCCGCGCGGATCAGCGCCTGGTCGCCGTCGTGGCTGAACATCAGCACGGGGCGCGGCGCGGTCGCGTTCATTACCGCGAGCTGCTCGAGCGTGTCGCGCGACGGCGAATCGGTATCGATGATCACGACGTCGGGGCGCTGCTCTTCGACGGCCGCCGGCAGGCGCGCGGGCGTCGCGACGTCGTTCAGCATCTCGTAGCCGAGGCGCGCGAGCGCGTCGCCGAGCTCGCCGATCGGCTTGTCGGTGTCGGTGACGAGCAGCACGCGCAGGCGGGTGGGCAGGGCGGACGCACTCATGAGGCGAGCGGCAGCGGCGGAAGGTCGGCGCGACGCGCGAACGGCATGTGACGGCCGAGTCGGGACGCGGTTCCGATACCGCGCGTGCGCGACCGGCGGCCGGCGCGAACGCGGCCAATGGATTCGAAAGAGATGGGCGGCCGGCGCCGCGTGATGCAGCGCATGCTACGCAGCCCGGGCCAGCGCCGCGTCGCGCGCGGCATCCTCGTGCTGCACGGCCGCCTCGCCGATCGCGCCGCCGACGAGGATCACCGCCGGGCTGCCGAGCCGCGCTGCGTCGATGCCGCGCGCAAGGCCGCCGAGCGTGCCGGTCCAGCGGCGTTCGTCGGGCGTGCCGGCCCATTGCACGGCCGCGGCCGGCGTCGACGCCGGCAACGCGGCGAGCAGGCCCGCCGCAATGCTGTCGACGCGGCTCATCCCCATGTAGATCGCGAGCGTGGTGCCGGTCGCCGCGAGTCGCGACCAGTCGGGTTCGCCGTGATCCTGGCGGTGCGCGGTGACGAACGTGACACCCTGGCAGTGCTCGCGGTGCGTGAGCGAGATGCCGAGGCTCGCGGCGGCCGCGAATCCCGACGAGATGCCGTTGACGATCTCCACGGGAATCGCGGCGGCGCGCAGCGTCGCGAGCTCTTCGCCGGCCCGCCCGAACAGCAGCACGTCGCCGCCCTTCACGCGCACCACGTGCGCGCCGCGCAGCGCGTAGCGGCGCATCAGCTGCTCGATGAACGCCTGCGGCGTGGAGCGGCAGCCGCCGCGCTTGCCGACGCGGATCACGCGCGCCTGCGGTGCGAGTTCGGCGATGCCGGGCGCGACGAGGTCGTCGAGCAGCAGCACGTCGGCGGCGGCCAGTGCTTTCACGGCCTTCAGCGTGAGGAGATCGAGGTCGCCGGGGCCGGCGCCCAGCAAGGTGACTTTGCCTGTCGTCATGTCGTGTTCCAGTGCCGCGTGCGTGCGGCCGTCGATAGCGCGTTGTCTGCGCGGCGGCGGCGGGCGGTAGAAACATACCGGCATCCGGCCGTGCCGCGCACGGGAGGGACGCCGTTGTCCTGACGGGCCCGCCGTGATCGACGGGCATGGTTTTGCGGGAACTGCCCACCGGCGCCGTTGCCGGTGTGATGCATGAGCTTCAGCAATATCCGGGCCAACCGGCGCGATGCGCGGCGGGAGCGCGGCGCGACGGCCGCGTGCATGAATGCGCACGCAGCGGCGGAGAGACGCGATGCCGCGTCGGCGTGCATCGTGCCCCGTCAGTGCGCACCGCAATGTCGCACGGCGACAGTGCTGCAGCGCACCACATCTGTGCCTTGCTGCTTCACGACGCATCGTGCGCCGCGTGCCGGAGCGCGGCGCATGCTGGCCGGCGAGCCTTGCGCGGCGGGGCCGCCGGCGCGATTCGGGCCGACATGGCACGGCGTTTGCGTAAGCTGGTTCGGACGCGTCAATGGCGATTCGTCCGCAGTACCGAATACATACGCGCCCGGCAACGGGCTTCATGGGCAACGGCGTCCTACGCATCGGGTCTCGACGAGACCGGGTGCGCAGGACGCCGTTTTTCGTTTGGCGGATGACATGACCGACAAAGCTACCCGTATCGATCTCTTCAGCCTCCGCACCGCGCCGATGCGCGCGTTCCACCTGACGTGGATGGCGTTTTTCGTGTGCTTCTTCGCGTGGTTCGCATGCGCGCCGCTGATGCCGCTCATCGCACGCGAATTTCATCTGACGGCGGCACAGGTCGCCAACATCAACATCGCCGCGGTGGCCGCGACGATCGCCGTGCGGCTGCTCGTCGGCCCGCTGTGCGACCGCTTCGGCCCGCGCCGCATCTATGCCGGCCTGCTGCTGCTCGGCGCGATGCCCGTGTTCGCCGTGTCGTTCACGCATGACTACTGGTCGTTCCTGATCTGCCGGCTCGGCATCGGCGCGATCGGCGCGGGCTTCGTGATCACGCAGTACCACACGTCGGTGATGTTCGCGCCGAACGTGGTCGGCACCGCGAACGCGACGACGGCCGGCTGGGGCAATGCGGGCGCGGGCGCGACGCAGGCGCTGATGCCGCTGCTGGTCGCCGCCGGCCTGATGCTCGGCTTCGGCGAAGGCTCGTCGTGGCGCATCGCGCTGGTCGTGCCGGGCGTTGCGATGCTCGTGATGGCCTGGGCGTACTGGCGCTTCACGCAGGATTGCCCGCAAGGCGACTTCGTCGCGCTGCGCAAGGAAGGCGTGACGATCGACAGCGGCAAGAAGGGCGGCTGGGCGAGCTTCGTCGCCGCGTGCGGCAACTATCGCGTGTGGATGCTGTTCGTCACATACGGTGCGTGCTTCGGCGTCGAGGTGTTCATCCACAACATCGCCGCGCTGTACTACGTCGACCACTTCAGCCTGTCGCTGAAGGATGCGGGCCTCGCGGCCGGCATGTTCGGGCTGCTCGCGCTGTTCGCCCGCGCGCTCGGCGGCTGGCTGTCCGACAAGATCGCCGCGCGCCGCAGCCTCGACGTGCGTGCGACGCTGCTGTGTGCGCTGATCATCGGCGAAGGGCTCGGGCTGATCTGGTTCTCGCATGCGCAAAGCGTCGGCATCGCACTCGTCGCGATGCTGACCTTCGGCCTCTTCACGCACATGGCCTGCGGCGCGACCTACGCGCTGGTGCCGTTCATCGACCGCAAGGCGCTCGGCGGCGTCGCGGGGATCGTCGGCGCGGGCGGCAACGTCGGCGCAGTCGCCGCGAGCTTCCTGCTGAAGGGCGTCGGCGACGTGCAGCACACGCTGAGCCTGCTGGGCCTGGCCGTCACCGCGACCGCGCTGTGCGCGATGGCCGTGCGCTTCAGCGAAGAACACAAGGCACGCGAGGCCGAGCTGCGCGACCGCGCGCTGGCCGCGGGCAGCGTCGCGAACTGATCGACCGAAGGAAACGTCATCATGAAACTCATCGTCATCGGCCACGGCATGGTCGGCCACAAGCTGCTCGAATGCGTCGCGGCGGAAGCGGGCACGACGGGCGCGCTGCAGGTCACCGTGCTCGGCGAGGAGCCGCGTCCGGCCTACGATCGCGTGCACCTGTCCGAATTCTTCGCGGGCAAGTCGGCGGTCGACCTGTCGCTCGTCGAACCCGGCTTCTTCGAGCGTCATCCTCAATTCGACCTGCGCCTGAATGCGCGCGTCGCATCGATCGACCGCGCCGCGCATACGGTCACGCTCGCGTCGGGCGAAACGCTCGCGTACGACAAGCTGGTGCTCGCGACGGGCTCGCGCCCGTTCGTGCCGCCGATGCCGGGGCATGATCGCGCGGGCTGCTTCGTGTACCGGACGATCGAGGATCTCGAAGCGATGCAGGCGTGCGGCACGCACGCGAAGCGCGGCGTCGTGGTCGGCGGCGGGCTGCTCGGCCTCGAATGCGCGAAGGCGCTGCGCGACATGGGGCTCGACACGCACGTCGTCGAATTCGCGCCGCGCCTGATGGCCGTGCAGGTCGACGACGGCGGCGGCCGGATGCTGCGCGCGAAGATCGAGGCGCTCGGCGTGACCGTGCATACGGGCAAGAACACGCTCGAGATCGTCGATGGCGAGGAAGGCACGCACCGGATGGCGTTCGCCGACGGCACGCATCTCGATGCCGACATGATCGT
Source organism: Burkholderia sp. FW306-1C-G01B (assembly GCF_058781685.1). Classification (NCBI taxonomy): domain Bacteria; kingdom Pseudomonadati; phylum Pseudomonadota; class Betaproteobacteria; order Burkholderiales; family Burkholderiaceae; genus Burkholderia; species Burkholderia sp. FW306-1C-G01B. Next base: position 38,703 of record NZ_JBYSWZ010000009.1, on the reverse strand, counting down.
GTTCTCGGCCGGCATCCGCGCGCGTGATGAACTGGCGCGCGCATGCGGGCTCGACATCGGCCCCCGCGGCGGCGTCGCGATCGACGACGCATGCCGCACCAGCGACGCCGATATCTACGCGATCGGCGAATGCGCGGCGTGGAACGGCATGGTGTACGGCCTCGTCGCACCCGGCTACGACATGGCGCGCGTGGTCGCGAAGCGGCTCGCAGGCAGCGCTGACGGCACGGGCGCGGCTGCGTTCGCCGGCGCCGACATGAGCACGAAGCTGAAGCTGATGGGCGTCGACGTCGCGAGCATCGGCGACGCGCACGGCACGACGGCCGGCAGTCGCACCTATCAGTACGCGGACGAGCGCCGGCAGGTCTACAAGAAGCTCGTGGTGTCCGACTGCGGCAAGTTCCTGCACGGCGCGGTGATGGTCGGCGACGCGGCGGAATACGGCACGCTGCTGCAGATGATGCTGAACCGCATCGAGCTGCCGGAGTCGCCGGAATTCCTGATCCTGCCGTCGTCGGACGGCGCGGCGAAGCCGGCGATCGGCGTCGACGCGCTGCCGGACGGCGCACAGATCTGCTCGTGCAACAACGTGTCGAAGTCGCAGATCTGCACGGCGGTCGCCGACGGCGTGACCAGCCTCGGCGCGCTGAAGTCGTGCACGGGCGCCGGCACGTCGTGCGGCGGCTGCGTGCCGCTCGTCACGCAGATCATGAAGGCCGAGATGAAGAAGCAGGGCCTCGCGGTCAACAACCATATCTGCGAGCACTTCCCGCATTCGCGCCAGGAGCTGTTCCACCTGGTCCGCGTCGAAGGCCTCACGACCTTCGACGAACTGCTCGCGAAGCACGGCCACGGGCTCGGCTGCGACGTGTGCAAGCCGGCGATCGCGGGCATCCTCGCGTCGTGCTTCAACGAGTTCGTGCTGAAGAAGGAACACGCGGGGCTGCAGGATTCGAACGACTACTACCTCGCGAACATCCAGCGCGACGGCACGTACTCGGTCGTGCCGCGCATGCCGGGCGGCGAGGTCACGCCGGAAGGGCTGATCGCGGTCGGCCAGGTCGCGCAGAAGTACGGACTCTATACGAAGATCACCGGCGGCCAGCGCGTCGACCTGTTCGGCGCGCGCGTCGAGCAGTTGCCGTCGATCTGGGAAGAGCTGATCGCGGCCGGCTTCGAATCGGGGCATGCGTACGGCAAGGCGCTGCGCACCGTGAAGTCGTGCGTCGGCTCGACGTGGTGCCGCTACGGCGTCGACGATTCGGTCGGCTTCGCGATCGACCTCGAGAACCGCTACAAGGGCCTGCGCGCGCCGCACAAGATCAAGTTCGGCGTGTCGGGCTGCACGCGCGAGTGTGCGGAAGCGCAGGGCAAGGACGTCGGCATCATCGCGACCGAGAAGGGCTGGAACCTGTACGTATGCGGCAACGGCGGGATGAAGCCGCGCCACGCGGAACTGCTCGCGTCCGACCTCGATCGCGCCACGCTGGTCCGCTACATCGACCGCTTCCTGATGTTCTACGTGCGCACGGCCGACCGGCTGCAACGCACGAGCGTATGGCGCGACAACCTCGAAGGCGGGCTCGACTACCTGACCGACGTCGTCGTGCACGACAAGCTCGGGATCGCGGCCGAACTCGAAGCCGACATGCAGCACGTGGTCGACACCTACGAGTGCGAATGGAAGAAGGCCGTCACCGATCCCGACACGCGCAAGCGCTTCCGCCACTTCGTGAACAGCGATGCGCCGGACGCGAACATCGCGTTCGTCGAGACGCGCGGCCAGATTCGCCCCGCGACGCCCGACGAGCGCGTGCGCGGCAAGCCCGTGACGATTCCCGTCGTCGCCGCAAGCGCGACGCAGGCCGTGACCGAATCCGCAACCGTCTGACCCTGACCGACACCAGCGTCTTTTCCAAGGAGCCCATCATGAACGATCGTCTTCCGCTGTCCTGGACCCGCGTGTGCCCGCTAGACGACATCGTGCCGAACACCGGCGTGTGCGCACTCGTCAACGGCGAGCAGGTCGCGGTGTTTCACGTCGCGCACGCAGACGGCGGCGTGTTCGCGATCGACAACGTCGATCCCGTGTCGCAGGCGGCCGTGATGTCGCGCGGGCTGATCGGCAGCCTCGGCGAGCGCGTCGTCGTCGCATCGCCGCTGTACAAGCAGCATTTCGACCTGCGCACCGGCGAATGCCTCGAAGCGCCCGAGCAGTCGGTGAGCGCGTATCCGTCGCGGGTCGAGGACGGCTTCGTGTGGATCGCGGCCTGACCGCCCCGGAGCGCGCATGACCGCCACCCCCGTCAAGAGCGTGTGCCCGTACTGCGGCGTCGGCTGCGGGATGGTGCTGCACGTCGAGGATGGCGAAGTCGTCAAGGTGTCCGGCGACGCCGACCATCCGACCAACTTCGGGCGGCTGTGCACAAAGGGTTCGTCGGCGCACGTCGCGCTGCGCCGCTCCGGGCGGCTCGATCGCGCGTTCGTGCGCCGCGCGCGCGAGGACGACCTCGTGCCGCTGCCGGCGCGCGACGCGATCGCCGAGACCGCGCGCCGCCTGCGCGCGGTGCTCGATGCGCACGGCCCCGACGCGCTGTCGTTCTATGTGTCGGGGCAGATGTCGATCGAGGCGCAATACCTCGTCAACAAGCTCGCGAAGGGTTTCGTCGGCACCAACAACATCGAGTCGAACTCGCGCCTCTGCATGGCGAGCGCGAGCACCGGCTACAAGCAGTCGCTCGGCGCGGACGGCCCGCCCGGGTCGTACCAGGACTTCGATCGCGCAAACCTGTTCTTCGTGATCGGCGCGAACATGGCCGACTGCCACCCGATCCTGTTCCTGCGGATGATGGATCGCGTGAAGGCCGGCGCGAAGCTGATCGTCGTCGATCCGCGTCGCACCGGCACGGCCGACAAGGCCGACCTGTTCCTGCAGATCCGGCCCGGCACCGATCTCGCGCTGACGAACGGGCTGCTGCACCTGCTGCACGCGAACGGCCGCACCGACGGCGCGTTCATCGACGCATACACCGAAGGCTGGGACGCGATGCCCGCGTTCCTCGCCGACTACACGCCCGAGCGCGTCGCAGAAATCACCGGGCTCGCGGAAGCCGACCTGCGCACGGCCGCGCAATGGATCGGCGATGCGCAGGAATGGATGAGCTGCTGGACGATGGGGCTCAACCAGAGCACGCACGGCGTATGGAACACCAACGCGATCTGCAACCTGCATCTCGCGACCGGCCGCATCTGCCGCCCCGGCAGCGGGCCGTTCTCGCTGACGGGCCAGCCGAACGCGATGGGCGGGCGCGAGATGGGCTACATGGGCGCCGGGCTGCCGGGCCAGCGCTCGGTGCTGTCCGACGACGACCGGCGCTTCGTCGAGAACCTGTGGCGCGTGCCGGCCGGCACGCTGCGCAAGGAAACCGGCCAGGGCACCGTCGACCTGTTCTCGCGGATGGCGGCCGGCGACATCAAGGCGTGCTGGATCGTCTGCACGAACCCGGTCGCGACCGTGCCGAACCGGCAGAACGTGATCGCCGGATTGCAGGCCGCGGAGCTCGTGATCGCGCAGGACGCGTTCCTCGACACCGAGACCAACCGCTACGCGGACATCCTGCTGCCCGGCGCGCTGTGGGCCGAGGGCGACGGCGTGATGATCAACTCCGAACGCAACATGACGCTGATGCGTGCCGCGGTCGCACCGCCCGGCGACGCGCTGCCCGACTGGCGCATCGTCGCGGAAGTCGCGCGCGCGATGGGCTTCGGCGACGCGTTCGACTATGCGTCGGCGGCCGACGTGTTCGACGAGATCGTCCGTTTCTCGAATCCGGCGACGGGCTACGACCTGCGCGGCGCGAGCCACGCGGCGCTGCGCGACGGCCCGGTGCAATGGCCGGTCGCGCCGGGCACCGCGCGCGAGCGGCACCCGATCCGCTACCTGAACGACGGCGTGAGCCAGACGCTGCGCACGGCGGCCGACGGGAGCGCTGCGCCGCATCTCGCGTTCCCGACGCCGTCGGGCAAGGCTCGCTTTTTCGCGCGGCCGCACGTCGATCCGGCCGAGCTGCCCGACGACACGTTCCCGATCGTGCTGAACACCGGGCGGCTGCAGCATCAATGGCACACGATGACGAAGACGGGCAAGGTCGCGATGCTGAACAAGCTGAACCCGCGCCCGTTCGTCGAGCTTCACCCGGACGATGCGAGCGCGCTCGGCATTGCCGCGAAGGACAGCGTCGAGATCCGCTCGGCGCGCGGCCGCGCGGTGCTGCCGGCCGTCGTGACCGAGCGCGTGCGGCGCGGCAACTGCTTCGCGCCGATGCACTGGAACGACGTGTACGGCGACGACCTGTGCATCAACGCGGTGACGAACGACGCGATCGATGCCGAATCGCAGCAACCCGAACTGAAATATTGCGCGGTCGCGCTGCGGCGCGTCGAGACCGACGCGTTCGCGTCCGCCGACGACGAGACGGCACAACCCGACGCGTGCGCCGACGACGCACGGCCCGCTTCGACGATGGTGCAGGCCACTGCTTCACAGGAATCCGACATGGCAGACATCGACACTTTCGCGGCCGCGCTCGGTGTTACCGATTTCGCGCCGCCGCCATTGACCGACACGGAACGGCTGTACGTGGCCGGCCTCGTCAGCGGGCTGAAGGCGAGCGCCGGCCGGCGCGAGGGCGGCGTGCCGGTGCTGCCGGCCGGCGCGCCGCTCACGCCACCGGTGCGGTTCTGGCTCGACGGGATGCTCGCGGGCCTTTTCAGCCGTTCGCTGCCCGCGAGTTCTCCGGTTGCCGCGCTGCCTGCGCTGCCGGCCGATGCCGCTGCAACCGGCGGCGTGCGGATCGTGCGCACGCGCCCGAAGGTCGTGCTGCTGTGGGCATCGCAGACCGGCAACATCGAATCGCTGACCGAGGATTACGCGACGCAGCTGATGAACGCGGGCTTCGAGATCCGCACCGCATGCATGTCCGACTATCCGGTCGCGTCGCTCGCGGGCGCGCAATACGTGCTGCTGATGACGAGCACGTTCGGCGACGGCGATGCACCCGACAACGGCAGCGAATTCTGGGACGCGCTGCAGGCCGGCAGCGCCGCGCGCCTCGACGGCGTGCACTTCGCGGTGCTCGCGTTCGGCGATCGCAACTACGACCAGTTCTGCGGCCACGGCCGCCGGCTCGATGCGCGGCTCGCGGAACTCGGCGCCGCGCGCCTGTGCGCGCGCGTCGATTGCGACGTCGAATTCCAGCACGATGCGGACCAGTGGCTCGAACGCGTCGTCGCGCGGATCAAGGAGGCCGATGCCGCGCTGCACGCGGTGCCGTCCGGCGGCATGAGCCCGTCGGGGCTGTTGCCGTCGAAGGCGCATCCGGCGCCGTCGAAGCTCGTCGCGAACCTGCGGCTCAACCGTCCGGGCGCCGCGAAGGACACGCGCTATGTGTCGCTGTCGACCGAAGGCGCGAACCTCGAATACGAAACCGGCGACGCGCTCGGCGTGTGGCCGACCAACTGCCCTGAGCTGGTCGACGAGCTGCTGTCCGTCACCGCGCTGAAGGCCGACGCGCCCGTGTCGGTGGCGGGCGTCGGCGACGTGCGGCTCGGCGATGCGCTCGCGCGCCACTTCGACATCACGCGCCCGCATCCGGACACGCTCGCGTTCATCGCGTCGCGCAGCGCGAACGGCGCGCTGAAATCGCTGCTCGGCGACGACCGCAAGGGCGACCTGAAGCAATGGTTGTGGGGGCAGCAGCTTGCGGACGTGCTGCACGAGTTTCCGGTCGAGCTGTCGGGCACCGAGCTGGTCGGAATGCTGAAGCGGCTGCAGCCGCGCCTTTATTCGATCGCGTCGAGCCCGAGCGCGCACCAGGGCGAGATCCACCTGACCGTGTCGGCCGTGCGTTATCACAACGGCCGGCGCGCGCGCAAAGGCGTCGCGTCGACGTTCCTCGCCGATCGCGCGGACGACGGCCGCGTGCCCGTGTTCGTGCAGAAGTCCGCGCATTTCCGGCCGCCGGTGAACGGCGACGTGCCGATCGTGATGGTCGGCCCGGGCACCGGCGTCGCGCCGTTCCGCGGCTTCCTGCACGAGCGGCAGGCGCGCGGCGCGCGCGGGCGCAACTGGCTGTTCTTCGGCGAGCAGCACGCGCAGACCGACTTCTACTACGGCGACGAGCTGGGCGCGATGCACGACAGCGGCTTCCTGACGCGGCTCGATCTCGCGTTCTCGCGCGACCAGGCCGACAAGATCTACGTGCAGGACCGGATGCGCGAGCAGGGCGCCGAGCTGTTCGCATGGCTGGAGGAAGGCGCGCACTTCTACGTGTGCGGCGACGCGTCGCGGATGGCGAAGGATGTCGATACGGCGCTGAAGGCGGTCGTTGCCGAGCACGGCGGAATGTCGGACGACGACGCGAACGACTACGTCGCGCGGCTCGCGAAGGCGCGGCGCTATATGCGGGATGTGTATTGAACGCAGGCGGGGCGGCTTGACGCGGCCGTGCCGGCTGGCCGGCCTGGCACGGTGACCGGCCAGCCGGCGGCGGTCCGGGCTGCCGGGATGGCGGTCGATGACGGACACGGTGTGACCCGTCGGCCGCCAACAGCTTGCGTCACTGCTGCCGATCCCACGCGCGCGCCTGTTCGGCACGCACGAACGCTTCCGACGACTGTGGCAGCAGGTTGCGGAATGCGCCGCCGTCGCTTTCGATCACGTCGACCATCTTCGCGATCATTTCCTCGGGATCGTGCTGTTCGAGCGGGAACGTCAACCGCTCGGGCGTCACGGTGTGGACGGCCGGATCGTGCCATCGCCGTGTCGTTTCCATCATCCGGTCGTTGAAGCCGGTGCTGTACGGGCCGGGGTTCACGACCGCGACGCGGATGCCGTGCGGCGCCAGTTCCGCGTGCATCGCCTCGGCCACCGATTCGACCGCGTGCTTCGATGCGCAATAGGCGCCCGTGAACGGCCCCGTGATCAGGCCCGCGATCGACGACACGAACACGATCTTGCCGTGCCGGCGCGCGAGCATGCCGCGCGCGATTTGCTGCGTGAGGTCGAGCGGCCCGAACACGTTGACGTCGAACAGCTCGCGGACGATCTCGACCGGCAAATCGACGAGCGCGCCGGCTTCGCCGACGCCCGCGTTGTTGACGAGCACGTCGAAGTCGAGATCGGCCGCGCGGGCGCGATCGTGGGCCGACGTGACGTCGAGCTTGATGGCGCGCAGCGCGGTGCCGCGTTGCGCGGCGGCGGCCGTCAGGCTGTCGATCTCGGCCGTGATGCGTACGCCGGCCGTCACGTCGTGGCCGCGTTCGGCGAGCCGCAGCGCAACTTCGCGGCCGAAGCCGGTGCCTGCGCCGGTGATGAGGATGCGTTTCTGTGCCATGTGCCTACCTTGTGGTGTGAAAGGTTGCCTGAAAGCGGTCGCGGCAGTGCCGGGCGATCGCGCTGTCTTCGTCGACGCTGCCGCCCGAGACGCCGATGGCACCGACGCAGCGGCCGTTGCCGTCGACGAGCGGTTCGCCGCCGCCGAACGTGACAAGCCCGCCGTGACTGTGCTCGATGCCGCGCAGCGGGCCGTCGCCCGACATCGCGCCGAGTGCTTCGGTCGATGCGCGGAAGCGGATCGCCGTCAGCGCCTTGCGCTGCGCGAGATCGATCGCGCCGAGAAAGCAGTCGTCGGTGCGCACGAACGCGAGCAGGTTCGCGCCGGCATCGACGATTGCGATGGCGACGCCCATGACCTGCAGCGACGCGGCATGCGCGAGCGCTGCTTCGATCGTGCGGCGGGCGGCTGCGAGCGGCAGCGCGGCGGTGAGCGGGTCCATTCGAGGCTCCGGTGGGACGACAGGGCCAGTGTAGGCAGTTGCGGTATATGGGAGAATCCGCATTCCGCTCGAAAGAGTTTCAAGTTTTTTTAATGATGGGCAGGCGCGATCCGATGGCCGGGCTGCACGTGTTCGTGACCGTTGCGACGGCCGGCAACTTCACGCGGGCCGCTGCCGCGCTCGGCCTGACGCCGGCGGCCGTCAGCCTTGCGATCGGGCAGCTCGAGGGCGAGCTGAACGTGAAACTGTTCAATCGCAGCACGCGCGGCGTGAGCCTGACGGAAGCCGGACAGCGCTACTGGCAGCAGACGGAGCCTGCGTACCGGCAGGTCATGCGAGCGCGCGGCGAGCTGAAGGATGCGCGCAGCGAGCCGAGCGGGCTGTTGCGCGTCACTGCTCTGCCGCTGGCGCGCACGCTCGTGATCGCGCCGATTCTTGCCGTGTTCCGCGAGCGCTATCCGAAAGTCCGGCTCGAGATCCGCTACGAGAACGAGCTGGTCGACATCGCGAAGGATGGTTTCGATGCGGGGATCCGGCTCGCCGACCGGCTGCAGCCGGGCATGATCGGCGTACGGATCGCGCCCGCGCTGTCGTGTGCGCTGGTCGCGTCGGCCGGTTATCTGGCGCGGTACGGCGCGCCAGTGTCGATCGCGGAGCTCGAGCGTCATGCGTGCATTCGCTTCCGGTTTTCGGAGAGCGGGCGCCTGCATAAGTGGTTGCTGCACGACGGGCGCCGCGACGTCGATCTCGATCCGGACGGCGTATTGGTGACGAACGACGCCGACGCGGTGATCGACGCGGCGCGCGCGGGTGTCGGGATCGCGTTTGCGTTCATGCGCGAGCGCATCGAGCAGGACCTGCGTGACGGCACGCTCGTCGAGGTGCTGCCGGGTGCGTGCCGGACGTTGCCGCCGATGTGGCTGTATTACGTGAATCGCAAGCACGTGCCGGCCAAGTTGCGCGCGTTCATCGACGTGCTGCGCGAGCGGGCCGGCGCGGACGTGGCGTAATCCTGTCGCGCGGCTGCCGGCAGCGATTCGCGCGGAGGTGCATGATGGCGGCTCCACCCACGAAGCCACGGAGTCGCGTCATGCCGGTATTCCCGCATTTCCCGATTCGAACCATTGCGATCGCCGCCGTGCTGGCGGCCGCCGCGACCTGCGGCGCGCCAGCCGTCGGCCAGACGTCGACCATACCGGCCGGCACGGCCGCCGCGACACCCGACAACGCGGTGCTCCTGACCGTCTTTCTTAAACACGACCAGTCGCGACCGCTCGCCGAGCTGAACGCGCAGCTTGCGAAGCAGGGGTTCTACAAGGCGTTTCCGCCGCCGGGCGTCGAGGTGGTGAGCTGGACCGTGACGATGGGGATCGGTCAAATCGTCGTGCTGCGGCTGCCGGCATCGCGGCTGCGTGAAGTCAATCGGGTGCTCGAGGATACGGCGTGGGGCGCGTACCGGACGGAGTTCTATCCGACTTACGACTACAAGGCGATCGGGTTGGCGGAGCATGAGCGGGGGAAGTAATTGGAGCGGCATATTCCCGAACCGGGGCGAAAGGGGGGCCGTCCGCGAATATCAACCGTCCCCATTCCCGAAAACCCCGTGCCCACCCCGAATTCATCCTCTCCCGCGCAGCCCGGCCGGGAGAATTTCTCCCAAATCCATCCCTGCTTATTCAACCGATGAAAAAACCGCCCCGGTTCCCGGTATGATGCGCACCTTGCGTTGATCGGCCGCACGATTTTGATGCGATGTTGACGCGTCCCGCGTGCCACAAAACCCCACAATGCGGACCTGAAAGATTCTGTAATATAAATTCCGTATACTCGTAAGTTCTGATCCAGGCGTCACCTGCCTCCGTCTTTGGCCGACCGCCCACGCAGAACAACCAGATATGTCGCCGCCGGGCCATCCCGCGCCGCGACTCGCTATGCATCACCACTGAACAACCTATGTCTTCCCGCCACCCTGGGTCGCCGGGCCGTGTCGCGGCGGCGATCGCCCGTGTCTCGGCGCTGGTTCGCAACGAGCGCGTGCTGTCGCCGCTGCTCGCGTTCGGCATCGGCCTGCTGCTGATCGTCGTGTTCCAGCACCTGTCGGAATCCGTCGACTACCGGTCGGTGATCCGCCAGTTGCGCCACATGTCCGCCGCGGAATGGGGCGCGTCGCTGGCCGCGACGGCGCTCAGCTATCTCGCGCTCGTCGCCCGCGACGCGGTCGGCCTGCGTTATGTCGCCGCGAAGGTGCCGCGCGCCGCGCTGTGGATCGGCGCGATCGCCGGATCCGCGCTCGGCAACGCGACCGGCTTCGGTGCGCTGACGGGCGGCGCGGTGCGCGCGCGCGTGTACGGCGTATCGGGCGTCACGCCCGCGCAGATTGGCCGGATGACGGTGTTCACCAGCGGCACGCTGGCGCTCGCGATGGTGCTGATGACGGCGGTCGGCATGGTCTGCGTGCCGGAGGCGCTCGCCGCGATGCTGCACGTCGCGCCCGGCGTGCTCACGTGGAGCGGCGCGGCGCTGCTCGTGGTGCTGGCCGCGCTGGTCGCGATGTGCGGCAACACAGCGCGCCCGGTCGTCACGCGCTTCAAGTGGCTGTCGTTCGACGTGCCGGCGCGGCGCGATCTCGTCATGCAGGTCGTCTACGCGGTGCTCGACGTCGTCGCGGCGGGCCTGACGCTGTGGGTGCTGCTGCCGGCGGCGCCGGTCGGCTTCCCGACCTTCATCACCGTCTATGCGGCCGCGCTGCTGCTCGGGATGATCGGCCATACGCCGGGCGGGATCGGCGTGTTCGAAGCCGCGATGGTCTTCACGCTCGGCCGCGAAGTGCCCGCGCATGCGATGGTCGCCGCGCTGATCGCGTATCGCGCGATCTATTTCGGCGTGCCGCTCGTGCTGTCGGCCGGCCTGCTGGCCGGTTTCGAGGGCCGCGCGCTGCGCCGCCGGCTCGTGACGCGGCAGGCCGTGCGCGTGTCGCAGCTCGCGCCGCTGTTCCTGAGCCTCGTGACGTTCGCGGTCGGCAGCATGCTGGTGATCTCGAGCGCGACGCCCGCGTTCTGGCACCGGATCGCGATCCTGCGCCACCTCGTGCCGCTGTGGGTGCTCGAAGGCTCGCAGGTGATCTGCAGCGTGCTCGGCGTCGCACTGCTGTTCGTCGCGCGCGGGCTGCTGCGCCGCCTCGACGGCGCATGGTGGATGACCTTCGCATTGACGCTCGCGAGCCTCGCGCTGTCGCTGGCGAAGGGCCTCGCGTTCGTCGAGGCCGGCGTGCTCGGCACGCTGCTCGTGCTGCTGCTCGTCAGCCGCCGCCGCTTCAACCGCCATTCGTCGCTGCTCGCCGAGCGCTTCACCGTGAGCTGGTTCGTGTCGGTGACGATGGTGCTGATGCTGGCCGTGTGGGTGCTGTTCTTCGCGTTCCGCGACGTGCCGTACACGCGCGAGCTGTGGTCGCACTTCTCGTTCGACGCGCGCGCGCCGCGTGCGCTGCGCGCGACGCTCGCAGCCGGCGTGTTCGTCGCGCTGTTCGCGCTGTGGCAACTGCTGCGCCCGGCGCCCGGCCGTTTCGTGAAGCCCGCGCCGCAGGACCTGTTCGACGCCGAACGGATCATCCGCGCGCAGGAATGCAGCGATGCGGGCCTCGCGCTGATGGGCGACAAGTCGTTCCTGTTCTCGGAATCGCGCCAGGCGTTCCTGATGTACGCGAAGTACGGCCGTACGTGGGCCGCGCTGCACGACCCGGTCGGGCCGCGCGAGGAATGGCCGGCGCTGATCGGCAAGTTCATCGCGCTCGCGCACGCGCACAGCGGCCGCGCGGCGTTCTACCAGGTGCGCGCGAACGCGCTGCCGCTGTATCTCGACGCGGGGCTCACGCTGATGAAGCTCGGCGAGGAAGCGCATATCGCGCTCGACCAGTTCGACCTGAAGGGCTCGAACCGCTCGCACCTGCGCTATGCGCTGCGCCGCGGCGACAAGGACGCGCTGACGGTCGAGGTGATCGCGCCGGGCGACGTGCCGGTCGCGCTGCCGGCGCTGCGCGACATCTCCGACGGCTGGCTCGACAGCCGCGACGCGCGCGAGAAGAGCTTCTCGGTTGCCGCGTTCCACGACGGTTATCTCGCGACGCAGTCGGTGATGCTGGTGCGGCAGGCCGACAAGCCGATCGCGTTCGTCACGTTCATGACGACCGACCTCAACACCGAGGCGACGGTCGGCGTGATGCGCCATCTGCCGGACGCGTCGCCGTACGCGATGGAATATCTGTTTACGCAGCTCGCGCTGCATCTGAAGGAAGCGGGCTTCCGCAAGCTGAGCCTGGGCATCGCGCCGTTCTCGGGGATGGGGGCGGCGAAGATGCCGTCGCCGTGGCACCGGCTCGGACTGATGGTCTGGCGCTTCGGCGGCCGCTTCTACAACTTCCGCGGCTTGCGCGCATTCAAGAGCAAGTTCGAACCGCACTGGGAGCCGCGTTACCTCGCGGCCTCGGGCTCGGTCGGCGTGTTCGTCACGCTTGCGGATCTGTCATTGCTGGCTGGAGGTCGGCGTTCATGATGTCGAAGAAGGGAATCGCGCGGGCGGCAGCCGCCTGCGCGGGAATGATGCTGGCCGGCGCCGCGTGCGCCGCGCAACCGGCCGCCGTGAAGGCCGAAACCGTGTCGGGCGGCCGCTACGGGCCCGTTACCGTGACCAAGCCGAGCGGGCCGCTGCGCGGTTTCGTCGTGCTGTTCTCGCGTGAGGCCGGCTGGAATGCCGCCGATCAGCAGGCCGCCGACGCGCTCGCGAAGGCCGGTGCGATGACGGTCGGCGTCGATTCCGAGCGTTATGCGACGAACCTCGCCGCGAAGCAGGAGACCTGCCATCACCTCGACGGCGACGCCGAGGCGGTCAGCCACCAGCTCGAACGTCTGGCGCAGTCGTCGCGCTATTTCACGCCGATCGTCGCGGGCGTGGGCCGGGGCGGTGCGATCGCGAAGCAGATCCTGGCGATGGCGCCGGAGAACACGATCGCCGGCGTCGTATCGGTCAACCCGGCACCGAAGCTCGATCAGCGCTTCAAGCCGTGCCCGCCCGATCCGACGATCGTGCGCCGTGCGATGCCGGGTTTCGTCGAAACGGCTGCCGCGGGCGACACCACGAAGCTCGTGTCGCTCGTCACGTCGCACCTGCGTGACAGCGGCAGCAGCGGCGACGAACTCGATGTGTCGGACCTGCCGCTCGTCGAGCTGCCGGCCAAGGGCGGCAGCGGCCGGCTCGCGATCGTGATCTCGGGCGACGGCGGCTGGCGCGATCTCGACAAGACGATCGCCGAGGCGCTGCAGCGCGACGGCGTGTCGGTGGTCGGCATCGACAGCCTGCGCTATTTCTGGAGCGAGAAGCCGCCCGCGCAGGTGAGCCGCGATCTCGCGCGCGTGATGCGCACGTACATGACGCGCTGGCATGCGAACCGCGTGGCGCTGGTCGGCTATTCGTTCGGCGCCGACGTGATGCCGTTCGCGTACAACCGGCTGCCGGTCGACCTGCGCGACAAGGTCGCGGTGATGTCGCTGCTCGGCTTCGCACCGTCCGCCGATTTCCAGATCCGCGTGACGGGATGGCTCGGCATGCCCGCGAGCGACAATGCGCTGAAGGTCGCGCCGGAAATCGCGAAGGTGCCGCCGCAGCTCGTGCAGTGCTTCTACGGCGCGGAAGAGACGGACACGATGTGCCCGGCGCTCGCGAACACCGGCGCCGACGTGATCAAGACGCAGGGCGATCACCACTTCGGCCGCGACTACATCGCGCTCGAGAAGAAGATCCTCGGCGGGTTCGGCAAGCCGGTGGCGGCGCGCTGAACGCAGGCGCCCGCGCTTTACGGCGGGTGCCTGCCGGTTTGCTTCCGGTTCATCGTACGGGCGGCCAGCGTGCCGCCCGTTTCATTTTCCGGCCTGCGTCGCCGTGCCGTGCGGCGGCGTTGCCGTTCTCGCATCGCGCTGATAGAAGCCCGGAAACCGGTCGAGCTGCCGGCGCGCGGCCGCGATGTCCGTGTCGTCGCCGAGCACCGCGCTCGAAAACCCCGTGCGCTCCATCAGCAGCAGCTGGTCGACCAGCACGTCGCCGGTCGCGCGCAGGTCGCCGGCGAAGCCGAAGCGCTTGCGCAGCAGGTACGCCTGGCTGTACGCGCGACCGTCGGTGAACGACGGGAACTGCAGGTCGATGCGCGCGGCCTGCGCGATCCGCGCGGCAAGCGGCGGCAGTTCCTCGTCGTTGCCGATCGTCAGCGTCGAAGCGTCGTGTTCCCGAGTATCGCCCGCGTGGTCGGCCGGCGTCAGCAGCCGGATGCGTGCGTTCGTGCTTGCGTTGTCGCTGGCTGGCTTCATGCGTGCTCCGCGTGGTGGCGCGCGTCGTTCGCGGCGGCCTTGAACGGTTCCGCGCCGATGCGGCGCACCGTGTCGATGAATCGTTCGCTGCGGCCGTTCGCATCGATCCGCGCGTCGAGATACGCGTTGACGATCGCGTCGACGACATCGACGATCTCGTCCGCCGAGAACGACGGGCCGATCACCTTGCCCGGCCGCGCGGGGCCGCTCGCGGTCGAACCGTCCGACCCGCCGAGCGTCACCTGATACCACTCCGCGCCGTCCTTGTCGACGCCGAGGATGCCGAGGTGGCCGCTGTGATGGTGGCCGCACGAGTTGATGCAGCCGCTGATGTGCAGGTCGATGTCGCCGACGTCGTGCAGCAGGTCGAGATCCTGGAAGCGCTCGGCGATCGCATCGGCGATCGGGATCGAGCGCGCGTTCGCGAGCGCGCAGAAGTCGCCGCCCGGGCACGCGATCATGTCGGTCAGCAGCCCGACGTTCGCGCTGGCGAGCCCGATCGCGCGTGCGTTCTCCCATAGCAGGAACAGGTCGTCGACGTGTACCCACGGCAGCACGACGTTCTGCGTGTGCGTGACGCGCGCCTCGCCGGCCGAGTAGCGGTCGGCGAGATCGGCGAGCGCGTCGAGCTGGTCCGGCGACGCGTCGCCGGGCGCCTGCAGGCGGCGCTTGAACGACAGCGTGACGATGCGCAGCGCCGGATCGCGATGATCGGCGACATTGCGCGCGAGCCAGCGCGCGAATGCGGGATGACGGCTGGCCTGGGCGGATAAGCGCGCATTCGCGCCGGGCAGGTCGAGCGTGCGCGGCTCGAGCCGCGGCGGCACGAACGACGCGGCGACGCGATCGAATTCGGCCTGCGCAATCGTGTGCGGGCCGCCGTCATGGTCGACGATCTGGCGGAACTCCTCCTCGACGTCATCGATGTAGCGCTGCCCCTCGGTCTTGACGAGGATCTTGATCCGCGCCTTGTACTTGTTGTCGCGCCGCCCGTAGCGGTTGTACACGCGGACGATCGCCTCGATGTAGTTCATCACGTGCCGCCACGGCAGGAACGCGCGCAGCAGCGTCGCGATCATCGGCGTGCGGCCCATCCCGCCGCCGACGCTCACGCGAAAGCCGAGCTCGCCCGCGTCGTCGCGCACGAGCTTCAGCCCGACGTCGTGCCAGTCGGTCGCCGCGCGGTCTTCGGCGGCACCGGTGATCGCGATCTTGAACTTGCGCGGCAGGAACGCGAATTCCGGGTGCAGCGTCGTCCACTGGCGCATCACTTCGGCGAACGGGCGCGGATCGGCGATCTCGTCAGGCGCTACGCCCGCGCGCTCGTCGCACGAAATATTGCGGATGCAGTTGCCGCTCGTCTGGATGCCGTGCATGTCGACGGTCGCGAGCAGGTCCATCACGTCGGCCGCCTTCGCAAGCGGAATCCAGTTGAACTGCACGTTGGTGCGTGTCGTGAAGTGCGCGCTGCGGGTCGGCAGGCGCAGCGTGCCGAGCAACGCCTGCGCGTCGCATGCGGCGCGGTAGGTGGCATCGTCGGGCACATCGTAGTCGCGCGCGATCCGCGCGAGCACGCGAAGCTGCGCGCTCGACAGCTCGCCGTACGGCACCGCGACGCGCAGCATCGGCGCGTGGCGTTGCACATACCAGCCGTTCTGCAGGCGCAGCGGCCGGAACGCGTCTTCGCTCAGCGTGCCGTGCTGCCAGCGTTCGAGCTGGTCGCGAAACTGGGCGGCGCGGCTCAGCACGAGCGCCCGGTCGAAATCGGTATATCGATACATGACGTGATACGCGAGAGGAGCCGCGGCGCGGCATGCGCACGGCTCGGAGGGGCGTTGCGACGGATGTCGGGCAACGGAAGACAGCGTAGGGAACGCGGCGCGGCGGGACAAGCAGCAGATCGGGACGAAAAGGGCGCAGCAGATGGCGGGCGCGGCGCCGGCGCGGCGGGCCGGGCATGCGTCGTGCATGCCCGTGGCCGGTTGATGTGTCTTATGCGTCGGCGTCGGCGTCGACGACGAGCGCCGGATCGAGCGCACGGATGCGCTGGTCGATGAAGTAGCCGCCGCCTTCCTGATAGCGCAGGAACAGGCGGCCGCACGAGCGGCAGCGGCTGACGTTGCAGCGGTTGTACGGGAAATGGCGCAGCGCGATCGGCGCATCGTCCGACGCGTAGCGCGTACCGGCCGGATGATGTTCCGCATAGGTCGGCTCCGCATCGCCGGGCGGCGCGAGCGTGGCGACTTCGGTCAGCTGCGTGTCCTGCAGCGACAGCGGCAGGCTCGTCCATCCGGCGAGCGAGGTTTTCGTGCACGTGCACGGCTGCGTGACGTGTGCCGCTTCGGCCGTCAGTTTCAACAGCGCGTCGTGATCGAGATAGGGCAGTTGGCTCATGGGAAATCTTGAAGAAGCGGCGAAACCGGCAATGTAACCCGCGCGCGGATTGGCTGCATGGCCGCGGCCCATGCGCCGGCAGCACGCATGGTGCGCATCGCGCGCTTTAACCGCCCTTGCGAACCGACGGCTGCGCGACCAGCTCGCCGAGCACGCGGATCGCGCGCTCGATGTCGCGGCTCCACGGATGGCCGAAGTTCACGCGCACGCAGCGCTCGAAGCCGTGCGCGGCAGAAAACAGCGGCCCCGGCGCGAAGCTGATCCCGCGCGCGATCGCCTGCCGATGCAGTTCCATCGCGTCGATCGCGTCGGGGAACGCGAGCCACAGGAAATACCCGCCTTCGGGCCGCACCCACTCGACGCCGGCCGGCAGCCAGCGCCGCAGCGCGTCGTCCATCCGGTCGAGCTGCGCGTGCAGCACGCCGCGCAGCTTGCGCAGATGGCGGTCGTAGCCGCCGTGCTCGAGATAGTTCGCGATGCCGGCCTGCGCGGGAATGCTCGCCGACAGCGTCGTCATCAGCTTGAGCCGCTGCACCTTCTCCGCGAACCGGCCGGCGGCGGCCCAGCCGATCCGGTAGCCGGGCGCGAGCGTCTTCGAGAACGAACTGCAGTGCATCACGAGGCCGTGTTGGTCGTACGCGCGCGCGGGCAGCGGATAGTCGGGGCCGAAATGCAGCTCGCCGTAGACGTCGTCCTCGATCAGCGGCACCTCGCGCGCCGCCAGCATGTCGACGAGCGCGCGCTTTTTTTCGGCGGACAGCGTGACGCCGGTCGGATTCTGGAAATTGGTCATGAACCAGCACGCGCGGATGTCGTGCCGCTCGAGCGCGTTCGCGAGCGCATCGAGATCGAGGCCCGTGCGCGGATAGACGGGAATCTCGACCGCGCGCAGGTCGAGCCGCTCGATCGCCTGCAGCGCCGCATAGAAGCCGGGCGCCTCGACGGCGACGACGTCGCCGGGCCGCGTGACGGCCATCAGGCACAGGTTCAGCGCTTCGAGCGCGCCGTTCGTGACGACGATCTCGTCGATCGGCTGCGACACGCCGGTCGCGAGATAGCGCCGCGCGATCTGCTGGCGCAGCGCCTCGTTGCCGGGCGGCAGGTCGACGACCGTGCTCCACGGGCTCACGAGCCGCGTGGCCTGCGCGAGCGACTTCGCGAGGCGCGGCAGCGGAAACAGTTGCGGCGACGGGAACGCGGAACCGAGCGGCACGATGCCGGGCTGCGTGGCGGCATCGAGTACGGAGAACACGAGGTCGCTGATGTCGACCTTGCGCGATGCGCCGGCACGGCTCGCGCGGCGCTTCGCGGCCGGGCCTGCTTCGGGCGTTGCGCCCGGCGCGACGTAGTAGCCCGAGCGTTCGCGCGCGCGGATCAGCCCCCACTGTTCGAGCTGGTAGTACGCGCGAAACACCGTCGACTGGCTCACGCCGTGCTGCGCGATGATCTGCCGCAGCGACGGCAGGCGCGTGCCGGCCGCGAGGTTGCCGTTGCGGATGTCGTCGGCGATCGTGTGTGCGAGGGTTTCGTAGCGTTTCATCGGCGTGGACGGGGGCGCCGTCGCCGCGCGCGGGCCGGATTGGCGCCGTGCCGGCGGGCGCGGGTCATTGTCCGATGCGCGGCCCGAAAAGAAAAGCGCGGGCGGCATGCTCCACGTGCCGAGCGACGCGAGCGAGAAGCCGCACGACGGCAGCAGGTAGCTCGGAAGCCACGTGATGAAGAAGCAGATCGCGAAGTTCAGGCCGGTATCGCGCTGACGGTCATTTCCGCGAATGGGGCGGACCGGCGCAATCGGCGTCGACGGCCGCAGGCATGTATGCGACGCATGCAATGCGTCGTCATCGAAATGCGAACCAGTTAGCGTCCGGCAACGCGCTTTCTTCTGATCATTCGTCGCCCGGCTTGCCGCGTACGTGCGCCCGCAACGATTCCGGATCGACACTGCGCCGGGCATGTCGCATGTCTGCATGCGCAACGCCTGCCGCGTGCGGCTACTTCCAATTGCGCGCCCATATTTTTTATGGTCTTGTTGCGGGATATCGCATCGACTCGAAAAAGGATGGTCGAATGCAGCCGAGCGATTCATACGGGGTCCGCTTGATCAGGAGAATCGGCGCGCGTACGCGCGCCCGCGGTGCCGTGCGCGCGCTGTTCATCATCCTGACACTGGGCTTGCTTGCGCCTGGCCTGCCGACTTTCGCCGACTCTCCGGAAACCGTCAACGACAACGTGCTGCGCGTGCTGGCATGGCCCGGCTATGCGGACCGCGACGTCGTCAGCGCATTCGAGGCGCGGTTTCATGTGCGTGTCGAAGTGACGTTCGTCGATTCCGACGAAGCGCTGTGGGCGCGGATGCACGGCGCGGCGCCGCCGCCTTACGACGTGCTGGCCGCGAACACGGCCGAGATCCAGCGCTATGCGCACGAACGTCTGCTCGCGCCGATCGACCTGGCGCGCATCCCGAACCGGCAGCGGCAGTTGCCGAACTTCCGGCAGCTCGCGACGATCGGCGGGCTCGTGCAGGACGGCGCGACCTACGCGATCCCGTTCACGTATTCGTCGATGGGGCTGATCTACGACCGCACGCAGGTTTCGGCCGCGCCGCGCTCGATGCGCGAGCTGTGGAATCCGCGCTACCGCGGCAAGGTGCTCGACTTCAACAGCGCGCAGCACAATTTCTCGTTTGCGGCGCTGGCGCTCGGCTATCCCGATCCGTTCCGCCTGTCGCCCGCGCAGACGCTCGCGGTTGCGCGCAAGCTGATCGACCTGCGCCGCAACCTGCTGACGTACTACACGCTTCCCGAAGAGGCGACCGCGCTGTTCGTCCAGCATCGCGCGGCGCTGATGTTCGGCAACTACGGCACGCAGCAGGTCGAGCTGTTGCGTCGCGCCGGCGCGGACGTCGGCTACGTGATCCCGGACGAAGGCGCGCTTGCATGGCTCGACTGCTGGGCCGTCACGCGCGGCGCGCAACATGCCGGGCTCGCGTTCGCGTGGATCAACTACATGCTCGAACCGGCGATCGGCGCGCTGCTGACCGAGCGCCAGGGGCTCGCGAACACGCTCGAGCCGCCGCCGGGCATCGACACCGGGCACCAGCATCTCGTGTGGCTCCAGCCCGTCGAAGACATCGAGCGGCGCGAATCGCTGTGGAGCCGCATCGTGTCGGGCGACCGGCCGGAGCGGTTCGACAAATGATCCGGCTCGGGCTCACGTCGAAGCTGTCGGTGCTGTTCGCGTGCATCGGCGTGATCGCGTCCGGCACGACCGGCTATTACGCGTATCGCGCGAACCGCACGATGCTCGTGCAGGAAGCGCAGCACAGCCTGCTGATGTCGACCCAGTTGCTCGGGCAGCGCTTCACGACCGCGCTGTCCGACGTTGCCGCCGATGCGCTCGTGCTCGCGCAGTTGCCGTCGTCTGCGCCCGTCGCGGGCAGCGACAATCCGGACAGCGCGCGACGCACGCGGCTCGAGCAGGTGTATTGCAGCTTCATGAGAAATCATCCGGAATACCTGCAGGTTCGCCTGATCGCGAGCGGGCATTTCGGGCTCGAACACATTCGCGTCGTTCGCGACGCGCACGGCATCGTCGTCCTGCCGGAAAGTGGGTTCCAGGAGAAAGGACAGTTTTCCTACGTATTCGATACGCTCGCGACGGAGCCTGGCCATATCTACCTGTCGCCGATCGTGATCAACCACGAGACGGGTTCGCACGCAGCCGAAGGGCTGCCGATCCTGCGCGTGGGCACGCCGGTCGTCGACACGTCGGGCCAGACGGTCGGCGCGCTGGTCGTCGACGTCGAGCTGCCGCGCTTGGTCGACCGGCTCGAACGCGATCTGCCGGAAGACTATGCGGTGTATCTCGCGAACGAGTGGGGCGATTTCCTCGTGCATCCCGACCCGGCGCAGACGTTCGGCTTCGATCGCGGCCTGCGGGTGCTGATGCAGGACCGCTTTGCCGTCACGCGCGCGCTGTTCGACAGCGCGCGCACGAGCGTG
Organism: Burkholderia sp. FW306-1C-G01B; assembly: GCF_058781685.1. NCBI lineage: Bacteria > Pseudomonadati > Pseudomonadota > Betaproteobacteria > Burkholderiales > Burkholderiaceae > Burkholderia > Burkholderia sp. FW306-1C-G01B. The sequence goes on along the minus strand of NZ_JBYSWZ010000009.1, from coordinate 18,119 downwards.
ACGCTCAACGGCCTCGAGCAGCCCTACGACGCGCCGGGGCAGATGTTCGCGTTCGCGCGCACGCCGTTCGGGCACGACGAGGGCAACCGCTTCGTCGTGCTCGGGATGGCGCGTCCGCTTGCCGACGTGCTGGTGCCGGCCGGCATGCTCGGCGAACGGATTGTCCGGATGGTGCTCGTGTCGAGCCTGATGGCGGTGATTCTCGCGATCCTGTTCGCGCGCGCGATCACGCGGCCGCTGCAGGCGCTCGCGCGCGCCGCGACGCACGTGTTCGACGATCCGGCCGCCGAACAGCTTCCGGTCCGGCGCGCCGACGAGATCGGCGTGCTCGCGCGCTGTTTCGACAGCATGCGTGTTGAGATCCGCACGCAGGTCGCGATGCTGCGCGCGAAGCAGCGGGAGCTCACGCACCTCGCCGGCCACGATCCGTTGACCGAGCTGCCGAACCGCCTGCTGTTCATGGAGCATCTCGATGCCGCGATCCGGCATGCGGCCGCGGTGCACGAAGGGCTGGCCGTGATGTTCGTCGATCTCGACCGCTTCAAGCAGATCAACGACCAGCACGGGCATTCGGCCGGCGACCGTACGCTCGTCGCGGTCGCGAAGCGGTTGAGCCTCGTGCTGCGCAACGACGACATGGTCGCGCGGCTCGGCGGCGACGAATTCATCGTGCTGATTGCGGACGTGCGTTCACCGGCGGTGATCGGCGATGTCGCGTCGCGGATCCAGATCGTGATGGCGGAAGAACTGGAGTTCGGCGACCGGCGCGTGGCCGTTGGTGCGAGCATCGGCGTCAGCGAGTTTCCGGCCGACGGCGCATCGGCCGAGGAACTGCTCGTCAAGGCCGACGCGGCGATGTATGCGGCGAAGGCGTCCGCGCAGTGCGCGTACGTGCGCTATCAGGACCTGGTCGGCGGCGGCGCTGCGCCGGACGAAGCCGGGGCCGGCCGCGTCGCATCGGGTGCCGGCCGGTGACTGCCGGCCGGTAAAACACGCGATGCAAGCGCAACGAGCCCGTCACGGACGGGCTCGTTGCATGTGCGGACTGCGCGCGGGGCGCGCAGCGGCAGGCTTAGTGGCCGAAGTAGACCGAGTCGCGCGGGCTTTGCACCTTGGCGGCCGGTGCGCCACCCTGGACGGTCTCGGCCGGTTGCGCACCGTAGCCGGTATTGTCGGCGGCGCGCACGCGGGCTTGCGCGGCCTGGATGTCGGCCGGGTAGTGCGGGCTCGACAGGCCCGGCTTGTAGCCGGCTTTTTCGAGCTGGACCAGCTCGTTGCGCAACTGCGCGCGGGTCACGGTGCTTTGGGCGAATGCGCCGAACGAAGCGGACAGGGCGACAGCGGCAACGACTGCGGAAACGAGCGATTTCATGATGACCTCCGATGTTTGTCTTGGCTTTCCGCGTTCGACACCATGTCGTAAGCGGTTGATTACATCGTAGGCGTCGGTCGATTCAGGGTAAACGTGGATTTCAGCGAAAGATCATTGTCGCGGAGGCAATAATCCCGGGACAAATGTCTTCTGTCCCCATTCAGTATTGCCGGATTTGCAAGAGCGCGGTGATACAGGCGGGCGCCCGGTGGCGACTGGGGAGGACGGCAGGAGGTGGAGATGACGCGGGCGGGCCGCGGTGCGGCCGGATCAGACGCCGTCGTCGTCGATTTCCTTGCGCTCCCGGCGTTCCTCGTTGCCGCGGCGCGCGCGCAGGCGCTGACGCGACAGGACGGCGATCACCTGCTGGGTCGGCGCGCCGGACGGCAGTTCGTTGCGGATGCGATCGGGCACCATCGGCAGGCCCGCGCGCTGCCGGCGCAGCGCCTTTGCGATTGCCCGGCGGCATTCGTCCCCGTGGCAATCCCATTCATCGCGGATTCTCTGGCAATAACGGCATTGTTCCATCGAAACAGTCTAACGCGTCTTGGGGAACCGGGCAGCGCGCGGGGCCGAACGGGTCACGCATGGAGCTTCCGTCGCGGACGTATCGACGATGGGCAGTTGAATGGGACTGCGAAGCAATTGGGTGAAATGAGTTGCCTGAAACTACAATTCCCCATCCGTCTCCATACGGATTTCTTTCGGACGAACGGCTTACCGGAGAGACCAGATTCCCCAGACGGCGATCAACAGGCCAAGGCCGAGTCCGCAGCCCAGCAACACATAGGTTTCCATCTCGTGCCTTTGAAAACGGGGCAGCGCCGACGTCGGCGTCAGCGTGCGGGCAGCAAAGCCGGTCACGTATCGTCGCGCCGTCGGGCGGAGCGATACGCCGGGTCCGCGAATACTACGCTTTGCAGCTTTCAGAACGCAAGCGCGATCGATGGCGGTGGGCCGCCGCTATTTCTTGCCCGCGTGCCGGCTATTCGTGTGCGGCCGGCGGGCGCGCGGCCCCGATTCAGGCCGGCAGGTCGTATCGGCAAGCATGAGCAATGCGGTGGCGTGGTTCGACATGGATTCTCGAGCGCCGGCCGGTGCGCATGCAATCGACGCGGCGGATCGAACGTGCATCCTGCCTGCGCGCTGCCGTGGACGTTCGACTCGACCGCGGCGCAGCGCGGTGCCTGGCGCGGTGCCGTTTGAGATACTGTCGGGGCGGTTCAATATAATTCATGATACTTCACTGCCTCATGTGAAATTTACATACACCGGAACAAGGAGACCCGATGACGCTTGCCCAGTTGCAGGCACTGGCCGCCGTAGTCGAACTCGGTTCGCTCACGGCCGCGGCCGACCGGCTCAGCCGCAGTCAATCCGCGATCAGCCATGCATTGACCGAGCTGGAGGACATCACGCAGGTCAAGCTGCTCTGGCGGGACCGGCAGCCGGTGGTGTTGACGGCGGCGGGCGAACGCCTGTGGCCGTACGTCCAGAGCGTGGTGCGGGAGGCGCAGCTGCTGCGCCAGCAGTTCAGCCTGTCGCGCGGCAAGCTCGAAGGCAAGCTGGTGGTTGCGTCGCTGCCGAGCGTCTCGCTGGCGTTCGTCGTCCCCGCGCTCGAGGCGTTGAAGGAGATGCACCAGGGCGTGTCGGCGGTGCTGCTCGAAGGCACGGACGGCGAAGTCGAAGGGTGGATCGACGACGGTACGGCCGACATCGGCGTGGTGGCCGGCACGAAGACGTTCGCGCACACCCTGCCGCTGCTCGACGAGGATTTTGTCGCGGTGGCGCCGGACGGCATGTTCGGCGGCCGCAAGAGCGTGTCGGCAAAACAGTTGTCCGCGGCACCGTTCATTTTCTCGAAGGCAGGGTGCGGGCCGGTGATCGCGGATTACTTCGCACGTGGCGGCGCGCCGCTCCGGGCGGCGTTCAACGTGGTGGAGATGCGCACCATTCTTTCGATGGCGGAGGCCGGCATGGGCGTATCGATCGTGCCGCGCATCACGCTCACGTACACGCCATTCGGCGGCCGCGTGCTGGAACTGTCGCCGAGGCTGCATCGTTCCGTGCGGTTGTCGTGGAACGTGGCCGGCAACGCGGTCACCGACGAGTTCGTGAGGCTCGTCGACGCACAACGCGCCAAAGCCGCGAAAGCGATCCATGCGCGTGCGAAAAAGGGCAGGTAGCGCGGCCGGCGAGATGAACGACGCTCATGGGCGGCTTGCAGTTTATTCATGCCGAGGATGATCGAGATGCAATACAGTGTTCGGACCTCGTCACTCTGACTGCCTACCGCGAAGGAGCCTGCCGTGCCGGCCTTGCCCACCCTGTTTGCGTTCGGACTCGTGTCGCTCGGCATGGTGCTGACGCCCGGACCGAACATGATCTACCTGGTTTCGCGCTCGATCTGCCAGGGCCGCCGCGCAGGGCTCGTGTCGCTCGGCGGCGTCGCGCTGGGGTTCGTTTTCTACATGGTTTGCGCGGCGCTGGGCATCACCGCGCTGGTGATGACCGTGCCGTATGCGTACGACGCGCTGCGCTTTTCCGGTGCGCTGTATCTGTCGTACCTGGCGTGGCAGGCGCTGAAGCCGGGCGGCCGCTCCGCGTTCCAGGTCAGGCAGTTGCCGCACGACAGGCGCGTCAGGCTCTTCACGATGGGTTTCGTCACGAACCTCGCGAACCCGAAGATCGCGGTGATGTATCTGTCGCTGCTGCCGCAGTTCATTTCACCGGGGCACGGCAGCGTGCTCGCGCAATCGCTGGCGCTCGGCTGCGTGCAGATCGCGGTGAGTGTCAGCGTCAACGCGCTGATCGCCTGCATGGCCGGTTCCATCGCGGGTTTTCTGGCGGGACGACCGGTTTGGGCGTCGGTCCAGCGCTGGTTGATGGGCTCCGTGCTGGCCGGATTGGCGGTGCGTATCGCGCTGGAATCGCGAAGCTAGAGCGGGCAACCCTGCCTCCCGTCGGAAGCATCCCGCATCGTCATCCGGGGCAATTGCCTTCGGCATCCTTCCCGACCCGAACGGGCGCTGCCTTTTCACTGCGCCGGCTGCGTGTCGCGAGCCAGCACAGGATCGACCCGCCGCAAACCATCACCGCGCCTTGCCAGAATTCGACCGACAGCGGCGCATGCAGCAGCGTCGCGGCGAGCGCGGCCGCGAGCACCGGCGTCAGGTACGACGCGCCGACGATGATCGTCACGTTGCCGTGCATGATGCCGGTGTTCCATGCCGCATAGCCGAACCCGAGCGCCGACGCCGCCAGCACGAGATAGATGACCGCGTGAAGGCTGAACGTCATGCCGCCGCCGCCCTCGATCGCGAACTTGATCCAGAGCGCCGCGGCGACCAGCATGAAGAACGGCGTCACGCCGTTCTTGCCGTCGGCAATGCGCGCCGTCACCGTGCAATAGCCGGCCCAGATCAGCGCGCCGAAGAAGGCGAGGCCATAGCTCAGCGGATTGTCCGCGACGTTGCGCAGCATGCCGGCCGGATCGAGGCCCTGGTCGCCGCCAAGCACCCGGCAGATGCCGAGCATCGACAGCAGGACGCCGGGCACGACCAGCAGGTTGGCACGCTGCTTGTTGAACACGATGGCCGCGACCAGCGTCAGGCTCGGCCACAGGTAGTTGACCATCGCGACTTCGATCGCCTGCCGGCCGTTGCTCGCATACCCGATCGACAGCGCCAGGCACAGCTCGTACGAGACGAACAGCAGCCCGCCCCACAGCAGGTAGTTTTTCGGGAACTTGCTCAGGTCGGGGAAGCCGATCGTGAACAGCAGAAGCACGGACGCCACCGTGTAGATCATCGCGGCGCCGCCGGTCGCACCGAGGCTTTCGCTGACCCCGCGGACGAGGGCGACCACCGAGGCCCACAACAGCACCGCGCCGAGCCCGGCGAGCGTTGCCTTGTTCTTGTTGTTGCGCTTCATGCTTCCTGCCTGTTTCAACATTCAAATTCGATTTCGGATGATTCGGTTCCGCTCGCGTGTGCCGTCATCGCGAACGGAAAAATCCGGTTGCGGCCGCCACGCGGTGCGGCAGCTGCAACCGGCGATGCAATGCAGCTATTACGCCGGATACGCATAGTTTAAAGGGGCGGAGCCGGGGAGCGACCGAGCGGCGGACGTTGGCGGGGGAGCGGCCGGGTGCGTGCGGCCGATTCAGGCGTGTGCGGAACGCGGTAGCCGGTCATGCGTCGTCGATGCGCCATGTCGCACCGATTGCCGACAATGCGCGTCCGATCGCGTCGAGCATCGCGTCCCGCGTCGGCCCGAGTGTCGTGACGAGGAAGAACCCGTGCTCGTCGGTCGACAGGCCGATCGGCGGCCAGCTACCGGTTTCATCGCGAATTTCAAGTCGTCGTCGGTCGGGATCGACGTCGATGTCGCCGTGCGTTTGCCGCAGTGCATCCGCGATTGTATTGAATGCGTCGGCCGACGGGGGGCGTGTGGATGCGGTATTCGAAACTCATCTTCATGGGCCGGTGCGCGAAGCGGGCAGTCTAACCCGTGTCATGGCACGCCCATTCCTCGATGGCGATGCAACCGGCGCCCGCCGCAGCGGGCGCCGGCCCGATCACCGCTCGTGCCGCTTCTTGCTCAGCTCGATCGTCTCGAACAGTTCGTACTGCGCGGTCGGGTGCTGATCGGCGCCCGGCGCGTGGTAGTAGCGCATCGTGATCGTCGTGTGGCCGCCCGGCTTGCCCGGGTCGTGGTCGAACACCGCGATCCCGTAGCCGGTGCCCGTATCGCGGCGCGCGGACCAGATCGCATCCTCGAGCGCATCGGCCGGCTGGCGTACGAACGTGTTCGGCGCGGTGCCCGGCACCGGCCGGTTCGGCTTCGTGAATACCTTCGCCCGCGCAAAGCCGGTCGACGGGTTCTCGCCGTACACGTCGAGCGGCGCGCTGGTGCCGCCACCGCCGAGGATCAGGTGGATCGTGCCGTGGCTCGTGTCGAACTTCGTGCGGTCCGGGTCGTTCGAGCCGACCGGACGCGGCTGCAGCGTCTCGACCACTTCGCCGGTTGTCGCGTCGACGCCCGCGCGGTGATTGCAGCCGCGCACCGGGTAGCTGCGCTCGTAGTCGTGATCGTGGCCGCACAGCACGAGGTCGACGCCGTAACGATCGAACAGCGGCAGCCATGCCTCGCGAATGCCTTTGTCGGAACCGTTGCCCGTCTTCGACGAACTGAGCGCGTCCTGGTGCATCTGCACGACGATCCAGTCGATGTCGTCGTCATGCGCCGCATGGCGCAGCGTGTGTTCGAGCCAGCGCGTCTGCTCGCCGTTGCTGTAGCCGCGCACGTAGAACGACGTGCCGGGCTCGATCGGCGGGCGGCCCGTGCTCGCGGCCGGCACGAGCGGCGCGGGGCCGCCGACGAACGCGGCGGCGTCCTGGTACACGACATCGTCGGCGTCGAGCGACACGAACAGCACCGAGCTCACGCGGAAGCTGTACCAGCGGCCCGGGAAACGCGTGCCGTTCTCCGGCAGCGTATAGCGCGCGAGATACGAGTCGAGCCCTTGCGGACCGTTGTTGAACTCGATCTCGTGATTGCCGGGGCAGGGCATCCACGGGCGATTCGCGGCCGACGTCTGGTTGTTGTTGCCGAAATCGCGCCACACCTCGGGCTGGTGCGCGGGGTTCAGGTTCGCGTAGCAGAGGTCGCCGTTCAGCAGGTGGAACAGCGGCTGGAACTGCTCGACGGCCTGCACCGCGAAGCGGCTCTGCGGCGACGACAGCACCCATGCGCCGTTCGGCGTCGCGAGATCGCCGTAGCTCGTGAAGCGGAACGGCGCGCGCCCGCGCGGCGCGGTCGAAAAATTCGCGGCGAACGGCTGCGCGGCGTTGCTGTCGTTGTCGGCCGTGATCTCGTAGCGGTAGTGCGTATCCGGCTTCAGCCCGTGCACGCGCGCGTGGTACGCGAACACGGTTTCGCCGTTCAGGCCGTCGGTGTACAGGCGCTGGACGCCGTGCACCGTGCGCGGCGGCTCGCCTTCGGCGACGATGCGCGCACGCGGATTGACGGCCGGTGCGAGCGACGCCCACGAGATCACGACTTCGGACGTCGGGTCGTTGCCCCACGTCAGGTGGACCTGTTCGGGCGTGCCGTCCGGATTCGACGCGGCGGCCCGGGCGGCTGCGAGCCCGCCGGCAGCGGTCGCAAGGCCGGATACGCCGGCGAGTTTCAGGAAGCCGCGACGCGACACCGAGGCGGCCGGCTCGTTCGGCTGATCAGGGAGATTGTCCTGGTTCGACATGGTCGTAGTTTTCGTTGATGGGGACGCGAAAGGTGGAGCCGCGCGGCCATGCGCGAGCGCGGCCGGGGCGTGGGCCGGAAACGAGCGGGATCCCGGTGACACGCATTGTCGAGGGGCAGTTTTGCTGCGTTGTGACAGCACGGCAACCCCGTGTATGGCGGCCGATACGCTGGCCCGCGCATCGCGCGGCAGCCGGCCCGCGCCAAAGCGCGTTCGATCCGCCCGAAATTTATTCGCCGATACCGCGACGGATTTCTGTCGCTCGCTCCGTTTAACGCATGAACGGCCGCTTCCGGTCGATGCCCGTTACTTCGGAGTCTTTCATGAAACTTTCTGTTCCATTGCGGTTTGCCGCCGGATGCGTGGCCGCGCTGGCGGCGTCGGCGGCATTCGCGCAGGCCGTGATCGTCGCACCTTACGCACCGCCGGCGCCGCGCGTCGAAGTGATGCCGGCGCCGCGCGCGGGCTACGTGTGGGACCAGGGTCACTGGCACTGGCGGCAGGGCCGCTACGTCTGGATTCCGGGCCACTGGCAAGTGGTGCGCGTCGGTTACCACTGGGTGCCCGGGCACTGGGCCGCGCGCGGCCCGGCCTGGCGCTGGGTGCCGGGCCACTGGGCTTGATGCGCGCGCCGCCGCGCGGAACATCGTGCCGGCGCGGCGGATCCTTCACGCAAAATCATGAGTCGAAGCCATGCCTTTTCGAACCATCGTGATACTGGCAGCCGCGGCCATCGTGCTGGCCGGCTGCGTCGTGGTGCCGGCGCGTCCGGTGTATTACCGGCCCGCGCCGGTCGTCGTATATTGAGCACGCCGGCCGACGGTCGCGTAACCGGCCGACAGGATCGATATGCCGCGCGACACGGATGTCGATGAAACGGACATGGCCGACGCCGTGTGCGACGCCGCGCGCGATGCGCACGGCGCCGCCGAACCGTCGGCGTGGCGCCGCGCGGCGATGGCCCGACGCATGCAAGGAGAGCACGACGATGAGCTTCAGCCGGGCGGCGGGCACACCTGCCGGCACAGGGCGGCGCATGCGCGCTGCGCGACGGAGCAGGCGGCGTTGAACGATCGCGGCGACCGCGATCCGGACGCGGAACTCGTCGCACGCGTCGGCGCGCGCGATTCGTCGGCGGTGCGCATGCTCGTCGCGCGCAAGCTGCCGCGGCTGCTCGCATTGGCGACGCGCATGCTCGGCGACCGGAACGAAGCCGAGGACGTCGCACAGGAGACGTTCTTGCGAATCTGGAATCAGGCGCCGCGCTGGCGCGAAGGCGAGGCGCGCTTCGACACGTGGCTGCATCGCGTCGTGCTGAACCTGTGCTACGACCGGTTGCGCGGCCGGCGCGAGGAGCCCGTCGATACGTTGCCCGACGTGCCGGACCCGCAACCGGAGCCGGCCGCGCATGCGGAACTGCGCTCGCGCGACGCGCGCGTGCGGCAGGCGCTTGCCGCGCTGCCGCCGCGGCAGCGGGAAGCGCTCTTGCTCCAGTACTATCAGGAAATGTCGAATGTGGAAGCGGCCAACCTGATGGGCATCACCGTCGATGCGCTGGAAAGCCTGCTCGCCCGCGCGAGGCGCAACTTGCGCGCGCAACTGGCCGGCGACCCACCTAGCGAGGACAAGCGATGACACCCGAACGATTTCGCACCATCGTCGCCGCGTACGGCTCGGACGCGCGGCGCTGGCCGGACGGCGAGCGCGCGGCCGCCGAGGCGTGGGCGCGCGCGAACCCGCGCGACGCGCTGCTGGCGCTGGACGATGCCGCCGACCTCGATGCATGGCTTTCGTACGACACGGTCATGCCGCCTGCACCGGCGCTCGTCGAGCGCATCGTCGCGTCGGCACCCGCGCCGCAACGCGCGCGGCGGCGCGGCACCGTGTGGTGGTCGGGCGCGGCGTTCGCGGGCGTCGGCCTGGCCGGCGCGCTGGCGGGCGCGGTGGCCGTGTCGATGCTGATGCTCGGCAGCGTGCCGACGTCGCCGCACGAGCCGGACTATCTGACGACGACGTTCGGCGGCCCGAGCGTGGATTGGGGTGGTGAATGAGCGAACGCGGCTGGAAATTCATCCTCGTCGGCTCGGTCGTGCTGAACGTGTTCATGCTCGGCGCGATCGGCGGCGGCGTGTATCAGTGGTTCTCGACGCATCGCGACCAGCTTGCGGCAGGCGCGCCCGCGCATCGCACCGCGTTGCGATTCGCGGCGGACGAATTGCCCGATGCGCGGCAGCGCGAGTTTGCCGCCGCGCTGAAGGCCGCGCGCAAGAACGGCCGCGATTTCGCGCGGGAAGGGCGCGACGGCCGGATCGCCGTACTGGATCTGCTCGCCGCGCCTCAACTCGATCGCGCGGCGATCGACGCTGCGCTCGACCGCACGCGCGCGGCCGATACCGCGATGCGTGTGCAGGTCGAGCACAGCGTCGTCGATTTCGCGGCGACGCTGACGCCCGAAGAGCGCGTGAAGTTCGTCGACGGGTTGCAGCGCAGCGGCAACTGGCGTCTGCCGCCGAGACTGCAGAAAAAGCCGGATGCGCCGGCGAGCCAGTAAGCCAGTAAGCATCAGGCAGCGCGACACGCGGTATGCGTGTCGCCGATATTCGCGTTCGGTCATGCGCAATGCGTGCACGAGATGAATCGCACGCGCCGTTGCGTGTCGATGACTTGCGCCGTTGCCGTGCATCACCTCCGCCGACTCTCCCGTTCCTCGTTTCTCCGATCCAAAAAATATTTGCCATCCCCGCGACGGATTTCCCTGCATGCCCGCGTTAAACGCAGGTACGCACCGCAAGAGAGCCCGTCATGGACCACCCGAACGACACCACGCCGGCCGCGATCGCGCTGAACCGCTTCGGTCTCGGCGCGCGGGCCGACGAAGCGCCGCCTGCCGACCCGAAGGCGGCGCTGGTCGCGCAATTCGGCCGTTACGACGCGCGGCCCGCCGCGTGGGCCGGCGAACCGGACGCGGTCGCGCTCGCGACGCGCTTCGCGAACGCGCGCAACGCGATGACGGGCGACGACGCGGCCGCGAAACGCGCGACCGCGCAATCGATCCGGCGCGACGGCTACGATGCATATCGCAGCGCCGTCGCCGCCCGGTTGAACAGCGCGCTGAACACGCCCGCGCCGTTTGTCGAGCGTCTCGTGCATTTCTGGGCGAACCATTTCGCGGTGTCGGTCGACAAGGGGCAGGTGGCCGCGTACGCGGGCGCGTTCGAACGCGACGCGATCCGACCGCACGTGCTCGGCCGCTTCGAGGACATGCTCGTCGCCGTCGAACAGCATCCCGCGATGCAGGTCTTTCTCGACCAGGCACGCTCGGTCGGCCCGGACAGCGCAGCCGCACTGCGCGCGCAAGCACGCAATCCGTCGGCGAAGCGCGGGCTCAACGAGAACCTCGCACGCGAAATCATGGAACTGCACACGCTCGGCGTGCGAACCGGCTACACGCAAGCCGACGTGACGGAATTCGCGCGCGCATTGACGGGCTGGAGCATCGCGGGCGGACGCGGGCCGCAGCCGGGCGACGCCGCGCCCGGCGCGTTCGTGTTTCGCCCGAAGCTGCACGAGCCGGGCATGCGCACGGTAATGGGGCGCACCTACGACCAGCCGGGCGAAGCGCAGGCGCGCGCGATCCTGCACGACCTCGCGCGGTCGGATGCGACGGGTCGGCACATCGCGTTCCAGCTTGCCCGTCATTTCGTCGCCGACAATCCGCCGCCCGCGCTGACCGACCGGCTGGCGCGCGCGTTCGACGCGAGCGGCGGCGATCTGCCGACCGTCTATCGCGCGCTCGTCGATGCACCCGATGCGTGGTCGCCGGTCAACCGCAAGTTCAAGACACCGTGGGAGTGGGCCGTGTCGTCGCTGCGCGGGCTCGGCTGGCGCGAGATGGACGATCGGGGCGACCTGAAGGCCGCGCCGCTGCTCGCGCAGCTCGGCCAGCCGGTGTGGCGGCCGGGTTCGCCGGCAGGCTATGACGATGTCGCCGCCAGTTGGGCCGCGCCCGACGCGCTCGTACGCCGCGTCGAGATCGCGCAGCGCCTGGCCGCGCGCACCGGCGACCGGCTCGACCCGCGCACGCTCGGCAATTTGCTGCTCGCCGGTTCGATGAGCGAGCCGACCGCGGCCGCGCTGTCGCGCGCGGAAAGCGCGACCACGTCGCTCGCGCTGCTGCTCGTCTCGCCCGATTTCCAACGGAGGTGAACATGGCACTGTCCCGCCGACAATTCCTGAGCGTTGCCGCCGCCGGCGCAGGCGCGATCCTCGTCGCGCCGCGGATCGTGTTCGCGAACGTCGAGACCGATCGGCGCTTCGTGTTCGTGATCCAGCGCGGTGCGGCCGACGGCCTGAACATCGTCGTCCCGTATGCCGAACCCGCGTATGCGTCGCTGCGCGGCGCGCTCGCGATCGATACGACGGCCGCAACGCGGCTCGACGGCACGTTCGCGCTGCATCCGTCGCTCGTGCAGACCGCGCAGCTATACCGCGACGGACAGGCGCTGTTCGTCCACGCGATCGCGTCGCCGTATCGCGACCGCTCGCATTTCGACGGGCAGAACGTGCTCGAAACAGGCGGCCGCGCGCCGTATCAGGTGAAGGACGGCTGGCTGAACCGGCTCGCCGCGCTGCTGCCGGCGACGCGCGAAAGCGCGATCGCGTTCGCGCCGACCGTGCCGCTCGCGTTGCGCGGCACCGTGCAGGCCGCGTCGTATGCGCCGTCCGGTTTGCCGGCCGCGCCGGACGACTTGCTCGCGCGCGTGTCGGCACTTTACGAGGCCGACGCGCAGCTTGGCCCGCTGTGGCAATCGGCGATGCAAGCGCGCGGCCTCGCCGGCGACGCGCATGCGCGGCAGGATCCCGCGGGCGTCGGCAAGCTTGCCGCGACGTTCCTCGCGCGCGACGACGGCCCGCGGATCGCGATGATCGAAACGGGCGGCTGGGACACGCACAGCGCGCAGAACGCGCGGCTCGCGAATCAGCTGAAGGCGCTCGACACGATGCTCGCCGCGCTGCGCGACGGCCTCGGGCCCGCATGGCAGCAGACCACGGTGCTGGTCGCGACCGAGTTTGGCCGCACGGCCGCGGCGAACGGCACGGGCGGCACCGATCACGGGCAGGCGTCGGTTGCGATGCTGGCGGGCGGCGCGGTCGCGGGCGGCCGCGTGATCGCCGACTGGCCGGGGCTGCGGCCGGGCGACCTGTACGAAGGCCGCGACCTGAAGCCGACCGCGTCGCTCGATGCGCTGATCTCGGGCGCGGCCGCCGAAAGCCTGCGGCTCGATCCCCGCCGCACTGCGTCCGCGCTGTTCGCGGAAAGCGGCGCGACGCGGCCGATGACCGGCCTGATTCGCGGCGCCGCGTGACGCGGGGCGTTTACGCGCTCGACCCCGCCATCCGATTACACAAAAAGGGAGAATCGAAGATGAAGATCCGATCCGTTTCGCTTGCGGTACTGGTGAGCGCGAGTGCCGCGCTGATGTCAGCGTGCGTGGTCGAACCCGTGCGGCCGCCGCAGCCGGCGCCGCTCGTCGAAGTAATGCCGCCACCACCGGCACCCGGCTATCGCTGGGCGAAGGGGCATTACCGGTGGGCCGGCAATCACTGGGCGTGGGTGCCCGGGCACTGGGTGGCCGTGTACTGATCGGGCGGGGCGTTCAGCGCGGTGCGCGGCGCGGGTGCCGGGAAGCGGGCTCGAACCCGCTCGCTGAACGCCGGTGCGAAACGCAAGCCGGCTTCGACATCGACGGCACGCTACCGAGCGCAGCGCGCGGAGCACCTACCACCCGATCCGGTGCTTCTCCTCCGTCTCGCGATGCCGCCAGTCGTCGTCCGCGTGCAGGTACTGGCTCGTCGTCGTGAGCGACACGTGGCCGAGGTTGTCGCGCACGAGCCGCAGGTCGACGCGGCCGTCGGCCATATGCGAGCCCGCGCTGTGGCGCAGCCAGTGCGCGGACGCCTGTTCGAGCACGCGCGCCTGTTCGTCGCCGGCCGCGCCGTTCGCGCGCAACCAGTCGGCCGCGTGCCGGAACACCTGCTTCACGATCCGGTGCAGCGCCGCGCGCGTGAGCGGCTCGCGCGCCTGACCGAGCGGCAGCACGAGCGGCGTGGGCTCGCCGTCGGACGGCAGCGCGGGCAGCCCGTGCGCTCGCCGGTAGCGCGACAGCTCGGCCATCATCTCGTCGGTGGCCGGCACGAGCCGCTGCCGGCCGCCTTTGCCCGTCACGTCGAGCCACCAGCGGTCGTGTCCGTTCGCGTCGCGCCGGCAGAAGAACTGGCCCATCGTCGTGTCGGCCGCTTCGGTGATGCGCAGCCCGCCGAGATACAGCAGCGTGAACAGCCAGCGCGCGCGATCCGCATGGAAGCACGCGCGCGCATCGTCGCGCGGCATCGCGACGATCGCGTCCTTGACCGACTGCCATAGCGGTTGCCCGAGATGGCGCGTGACGCGCGGTGCGGGACGACGCTGCCGCTGCCGCGACAACGCGAGCGGATTGCCTGCGAGGTAGCCGGCCTGCACGAGCCACGAGAACATCACGTTCAGGATCACCAGCGCCTGCCGCTGACTAGCCGCCGATAGCGGCCCATAGAACGGCCGCCAGCGCGGGTCGTCGCGCGGATGCTTGCGGCCGCCGTTCGCGCACCACACATCGGCTGGCGCGGGCGCGAGCAGGAACTGCCGGTAGACGACGAGATCCTCGTGCGTGAGCGACGACAGCGGCTTGCCGCACGCGATCACGGCCCACAGCAGCAGGCGCTCGGCTTCCTTGCGGTAGTTCTGGAACGTGGTCGGCGTATCGACGAAGCGCGCGAGCCAAGCGCGCACGGCGTCGAGATCGTTGGTCGCGGCGATCTGCGGATGCGCGCTGCCCGAGCGGTTGGTGCCCGCGCGTCCGTCGAGCGCGGCCGGCACGGTCAGCGTATCGATAGGCAGCGGGCGCAGCGCGGCGCCGGACGGAACGGGTGAGGTCATGCGAAAGGGGGAGGCACTGTGCGTGCCGCGCGGCATGGCGTATCGGGAAGCGCCGATGGTACACGATCGTCATGCGGTGAATATGCCCTCGAACGCGGTCGATCGACCGGTGCGACGGATGCATCACTCTAGCGACAGCACACGGTTCAGCGACGTTCGCACCAGCGTTGACTGCCGCGTGACGCCGGCCGGCATGACGGTGGCGAATCGCCTTCTGTAAGCTGTCTGGAAACTTTCGCGCCGCGCTGTCCGTCTAACCGCCCCTCCAACGCCTCCAGAGGACCATCGGATGATTCGCCATTCCAGAACGCTGCTCGGCGCGGCCGTCATTGCCGGCAGCGCGCTCGTCGCCGGATGCCAGACCGACGCGGCCGTCACGGCCCCGAACGCGGCCCGCCCGGCCGACGGCCGGCCGGTGACGAAGACCATCTATGTCGCGCCGCAATCCGCGCGCTGCACGGGTGTCGCGCCGATGGAATGCCTGCAGGTGCGCAGCAGCCCGAGCGCGGCGTGGAGCCTGTGGTACGCGGGCATCGAGGGCTTCGCGTACCAGCCCGGTTACCTGTACACGCTCGAAGTCGACGAATACCGCGTCGCGCAGCCGCCGGCCGACGGGTCGTCGATCCGCTGGGTGCTCAAGCGCGTCGTCGAGCGCCGCCAGGCGAACTGACGTCCGCGCTCACGCGGACGATCGCGCCGCCGCACCGGCTGGCGGCGTTGCCGTATCGATCCGCCGGAACACGGCGGACGACAGCAGCGTGACGGCGCCCATGCACGCGAACGACAGCATGAACCCGCGCCCCATGGAACCCCACCAGGCGGCGAACAGGTTCACGAGCCCGCCGCCGATCGACACGCCGAGCCCCATCGCCAGCATCTGCATCATCGTGAACAGGCTGTTGCCGCTGCCGGCATCGGCATGCGACAGCCCCTTCAGCGTCACGCCGTTCATCGCCGCGAACTGCATCGAGTTCGCGGCGCCGAACACGACCAGCAGCACGATCTCCAGCACCGGCGCGGGCCGCGCCGACACCAGCGCGAACCCCGCGATCGCGCAGCCGACGATCCCCGTATTCACGACCAGAAACGTCGCGTAGCCGAAGCGCTTCACGAGCGGCGCGATCCAGCGTTTCGCGATGACGCCTGCGATCGCGGCCGGCAGCATCATCAGCCCCGACTGCAGCGGCGTATAGCCGAGCTGCACCTGCATCAGCAGCGGCAGCATGAACGGCACCGCGCTCGTGCCGATCCGGCACAGCAGGTTGCCGAGCAGCCCCGAACCGAAGTTCGGCTCGCGGAACAGCCCGAGCCGGAACAGCGGTTGCGCGCGCCGCCGCGCATGCGGCAGGTACGCGAGCGCGCTCGCCAGGCCGAGCACGGCGAGCCCGGCCGACCAGGCGGCGCGATGCGCGGGCATCGGCGGGTCGATCGCGAGCGACAGCGCGATCATCGCGACCGACAGCAGCGCGCAGCCGATGAAGTCGAACGGCGGCGGCTGTTTCGCCTGGTCGTGCGGCAGGTAGCGCTGCACGGCGATGAAGCCGACCGCGCCGACCGGCACGTTGACGATGAACACCCAGTGCCATGAAATCGCCTGCGTGAGCCAGCCGCCGAGCGTCGGCCCGACGATCGGGCCGAGCTGGCCGGCGATCGACACGAACGCGATCGCCGCGACGTACTGTTCGCCCGGCACGCGGCGCAGCACGGCGAGCCGCCCGATCGGCAGCAGCATCGAGCCGCCGATGCCCTGCACGGCGCGCGCGACGACGAGCTGGCCGAGCGTATGCGACGCCGCGCAGCCGATCGACGCGAGCACGAACACGAGAATGGCGACCGAGAACACGCGGCGCGTGCCGAACCGGTCGGCGAGCCAGCCGGACGCCGGCGTGAGCATCGCCATCATCAGCGTGTAGGCGACCACGACGGGCTGCATCGCGAGCGGCGACGCGTGCAGGCTTTGCGCGATCGAAGGCAGGGCAGTGTTGACGATCGTCGTGTCGAGCGACTGCATGAAGAACGCAGCGGCGACGATCCAGAGCAGCACGGAGTGTGTGGGTTCCCGGGACATGGCGAAGTGGCGGTGCGAAGGCCGGGCGCGGGCGGCGCCGTTGCACGGTCGCGCGGCGCCCGCCGGTCTTCAAGCGCTCGATGGTACCGATTCCGGCGGCCATCGGGAAGCTGCCTGAAGACATTGATTGTCATCGGCGAAGCCGATGACGGTGCGCGATGCTCGATCCCGCCTGCGTAGCGCACCTGCCACGCGTGATGCGCCCGCATCCTGCACGTGCGCCGAGCATGTCGTATCGGTCATGCGCACGGCAACGCGTTCCCGGTCCGGCAAACAGCAAGCTTGCTTGCACGGTGTCGTGCCGGGGTTCGTACCGCGCATCGTGACGGCGGCCGCATGTGCCGGGGAGGCGGTGAATGAAGCCGCTCCGTGCGGGGCTACGCGTGCCTGCGCAGGTCCTCCATCGGCGAATAGCCATTCGGCCGTCTTTTCTGTCGTTCCGATCTGCCTTACCTTGCGGACAGCAGTTCGACGTGTCGGGCGAGCGGCGGTAGTCGGCTGGATTCATGCCGGCCGCGGCCGTTCGCCGACGCCAACCACCGTCTTCCGTCCAGCCATGACGATGATAGCAATGCTTGCAATTCACCGTCATGGCGCTATCATTGATAGCAACCTGGATGGAGGGACCTATGGCAAATCTTCTGGTGCGTAACGTGGATGACAGTATCGTTCAGAGCCTGCGAGAGCAGGCTGCGGCAAATGGCAGGAGTGCCGAGGCCGAGCATCGAGCCATTCTGGCCGATGCGCTCGGCCGGCCGAAGCGAAGGACATTCGCGCAAGTGCTGATGAGCATGCCCGATGTTGGCGAAGACGCGGATTTCCAACGTGTGCAGGATTCCGGCGAGGTCAGGCATGTTTTTGATTGATACGAACGTCATCAGCGAAATCAGGAAGGGAAAGCGCGCGAACAGCGGGGTGCGCGCTTTCTTCCGTGAAGCCGGAAACGACGGCGGCAGTCTCTACCTGTCCGTCGTGACGGTTTCCGAACTGCGCCGCGGCGTCGAGATGATCCGCCGCCGCGGCGATTCGCAGCAGGCGTCGACACTCGATGCCTGGCTGGCCGCGCTCATGTCCGACTATGCGTCTAACATCCTGCCGATCGACATCGATGTCGGCCAGTTGTGGGGCCACCTGCGTGTCCCGCATCCGGAGCACGCGCTGGACAAGCTGATTGCCGCAACGGCGCTCATCAACGACCTGACGGTCGTCACCCGCAACGTCGGTGATTTCGCGAAGACGGGGGTCCGGTTGGTGAATCCGTTCGACTAGCGTCGCGCGTTCGATCAGCGCGGGTTGGCCCTGGGCAGTGGAGAGGATGCGTCGCGTGAAGCTTCGACCGGCGGTGCCGAATCGGCCCGACGAGCGGAACCTGTCCGCATTTTTGTGGGCGAGGCGGTTGAACAGCGCGTTATCCGCGTGCCTGCATAAATCGCTCGCCGAA
>NZ_JBYSWZ010000008.1:269064-384868 GCF_058781685.1 Burkholderia sp. FW306-1C-G01B | reverse complement strand
TCCGCTTATTCGTTAGGTGGACACGATACTCCCAAGCGTCTCGGTCAAACTCAAGATGGGTTCGCTAGCCGCTTACGGCCTACCACTACAAGGCGCAGATCGACTTCAGCCGTCCCGGCAAGCCCACGGATAACAGCTTCATCGAGACATTCAACGGATCGTTTCGTGACGAGTGTCTGAACCTGCACTGGTTCGCGTCGTTGGCGGCGGCTAAACGCGAGATTGAGGCATGGCGCCGGGACTACAATGAGGCTCGACCTCACATGGCGCTCAAGGATTTGACGCCGGGCGAATTCGCCCGGCAATACAGCCTTCGGCCTACGACCGAAGGCTCCTGAAACGCCGGACACTAACGCTCAGCTCTGTCCAGAAAACCCAAGGGGTTCAGCCCCTGTCAGCCCTAGCCGTTACAACCCGTCCAACTTTGCGGGGTCAGTTCAGACTCTCAAGTGATCATTGACTGGACGACAGTCGACTGCGTCAACTTCGAGCAGCCGCCCAGCCAGTAGATCATCCGAGGATTTTTCGGAGAGATCCCAACAATCCCTTGTTGCCAGCCTGTTGAGGGGCCGACGTTACCTCTTTTGGCACAACAAAACTGGAAGCTGTAAATGATTCCTTGTGCGCGAAGTTCACTTCCGTATGTGTGACACGATGAGCACCGTCGATTTCTTCGTACCACCAGGGGGCATCAATAGGGGCTTCGGCATTCGGATTGAAGAACTTGTCCTGGTGATATACCGGAACGCCGACGGGCGTCGTGTGCATGACAAAGCTGAACCGACTTTTAGCCAGATTCGCGATTGGACCGCCACCGTGAGGCAATTGGGGATGCCAGATGACGGTGTCACCCGCCTCGACGCAAAGTGACTCGATTTGCAAACCGGCATCTTCGCAACGCCGCACGACTTCGCTCTGATAATCGACCCATAGGTCGTTTGACGTGGGGGGAATGTCGGCCAGTGTTTTGAATCTGTTCAACGCGAGTCTCTCACGGTCGAGTTCCGGTATTTTATGGCCGCCGCGATAGACCTGCAGGGCACCATTCTCAAGATTGGCATCTTCAAGAGCTACCCAAACACCAAAGTAAAAATACTCGGGCTTCGTGGAAAATACTGGGGTGTCTCGATGAGGCGTTTGTGCCGAGCCGCGCTCATAGAACAGGGACGTATATAGGCTAGGTGTCGCGTCGAAGAGTGCTTCCTGCACGCGATATGCGATGCGATTTTCCGAGAAAAGAGTGAACAACTCCGGCATCGCTGCATGCAGATTGACGATTCGTGGATAGTGACCATCTGAATCTAGGAACTTCTGAAATTTATCCAGATTGGCCGACGCAAATGATTTGAACCGCTCGACGAGATATGCACATCGATCTTTTGGGAGCGAGCCACGAATGACGGTGAAACCATGCTCGACGATGTTCTGAGCATGATGTCTTACCTCTTCATCCAAACCGGCAAGCTTGACCTCAACTTGCGAGTCATCCATGAACCAAGGACGGGGCTTCAATTTTACCGAATTTTCGATTTGCATAGGCTTGTTGTGAGATTGTTTTGGTTCTTGAAATGGTCTGCATCGATGCTATCACCATTGTCGGACCGCGAGTGTGTTCACTGCCTCCCTCGAGCGGTTTTTCGTTTGTGGCGCCGCGCGCAGCGAAGGTCGCGCGCCAATGATAAACGTCCCACCGCCTTGACCCGACATTGACCGCGGGACCACATGACAAAACTGAATGATGAAGTCAAGATCCTGATCGGGCGGAGGCTGGCGTGCTACGCCGGTTACATGCGGATCCTTGACGCTGCGATAGTAGTGGGTACTGCGCGCCTGTTTGATCAGGCGGCACGCCCGCTGCGTGTTGAGGCCGTAGTGATCCATGATGTAGGTCACGGCCTGCCTCTTCAGCGCGGGCGGGGCCACCTTTTTGTGGCGATATCCTGCAGGATCGCCTTGTCCAGGCTCAGCTCCGCGACCAGCTTCTTGAGCCGCGCATTCTCGTCCTGGAGCTGCTTCGGCTCGCGGACCTGGTTCGATTCCAGGCCCGCGTACTGTTTCTTCCAGCGGTAATACGTCTGCTCGGAAATCCCCAGCTGCCGGATCAGGTCCGCCACCGGCATGCCCAGCTCAGCCTGCTTGAACGCGGCCACGATCTGCTCCACCGAGTACTGTTTGCGTTTCGTCGCCAACCTCCCGTTCACATTGGGAAACTCGCTCCGAAACACTAACACTCATTTCTGTCCAGGATTTCTATAACAGATCAGCGTGCGTGCCCCCTTCTTCCCGGCGCCGGAATTCCAGCGATATCGCAATGGGGCGTCGGACATAACCGCGCCTGGAATTTGCCACTGGACGCGGCGAGTAGCCATGCTGACGATAGTGGTCGGATTTATGTCGCCAGATTGCTTGTGCGCCAGCGCTGGATCGCTCTGATAGCTGCCTTGCCGAGGTTATTGCCTGGCGTTTCGACGAAGCGGTAGGTGAGCGACGACACCAAGGTAACCGCCGCCAGCGCTGTCGCGATCGACAGGAAGTATGCGATCGTCACATAAGCAAAGTGCGAATAAATGGCGGTGAACAGCTTCGACATGAGGAAGATGATCGTAGCGTGGCTCAAGTAGACGGAGTAGCTGATCTTGCCGTAAAAGCGCGTAACACGATTGACCAGGATTACCGGGGCCTTGATTGCGAGACCGATCAACAGCGTACCGTAGATGAGAGCCTGGAGCGTTAGTCCGTCGAACATGTCGATCTGGACAAGCCCGTATGCCAATCCGAGCAGAGAGGCGATAGCGGCGGTCGTCAGCAACTCGCCTCCACCGTAGCGCCGGACGCGTTCGACGTCAAGGAGCCTATATGCGTGATAGGCGACGATGCCCAACGCGAATGTCGGCAAATGATGCAGAAGGCTAAAATTGTAATACGTTGCTGCGGTGGCTTGGTCCGCGACAAGGTGGGGTACCGTGGCATGCCATAGCGCACGCATTAGCAGCGTACCGAAGTAAAAGGCCAGCGCGCGTCCGATATTACCAGCGCGCTGAAAGATTGCAGGGAAGAAAATGTAAAACAGCATTTCGACGCCGAGCGTCCAGCTTGCCCATACAAAACCTTGTTCGTGGCCTGGGGATAAATTCAATACGAAAAACACGCTCCGGGAAATTTCCGAAAAGGGATGGGTTGCATCGAAAATAATCTTGTCTCGGATGCAATACAATATGATCCAGACATAAAACAGGGGTGCGATGCGAAAAAAGCGCCGCAAATAGTAATTGAGCAGCGGCGTTGCTTCATCCTGTCGCCGTGCATCCATCGACAGGCAGAGTGTGAATGCGCTGACCACGAAGAACAGGGTTACCCCCGATCCGCCGAGTCCGGTGAAGGGGGCAATCCAGAGTGGTGTCGCCGCCTGCGGTGTCGTGATTGGGGTGAAGTGATAAAGCAGGACGTACAGCGCAGCAAGACCGCGTAACGCGTCGATAAAGCCAAGCTTTGAAGGAGGCATTTTTCGGTTCGGGAGAGGAAGCGACTGGCATCATAGCACTGCCGCTCCAAGGCCTCCAGCGCCGGTGACTTACGGGGGCACTGATTTCGAGACAGACGTTCGGGATGCTAGAGTGCCGCGCGCGAGAGGCGTGGAGTTGGCCGTGGCCACCTCGAACGCACCGTACCGAATCCGACCCTTGCCAAGGATCGCCCCAGTGATTGCCTACGATTGCGCTCGAGTAAAAAATGAAGTGGACATTGTTCGGCGCATAAATCTTCAAAATCAAAAAAAGTAATAGCGTTCTCGATTCTATTAACGGGTAGATTTTTTTGTTGTGTTTTACAGCTAGGTACACCGGTCGCGAAGGTATGTCGCAAAATGGGAACCAGTGCCGCGACGTTTTGCAAGTGGCGAACGAAATGTGGTGGGCTGTCGCCTTCGGAACTGCGCCGGCTGACGCAGCATGAAGACGAGAACGCGAAGCGCAAGCGGCTCGTGGTCGATTTATTGTTGAACAAGGCTATGCTGCGGAACGTGCTGTCAAAAAAGCTCTGAAGCCTTCTCGGCGCCGTTAGCGGGTCACGCACTTGACAGTTGCATCCGCGAGCTGGGCTTTCACTTCCGGCTTGCCACCGCGGACCAGACCCGGACTCGATCACGATGTTCGAACGAATGAGGGTATCATCCAAGTCGACAACGAGGGGTCTGTCGTGCATCGAATCTGCCCTGCAGGCGGCGGTGGTGAGCGATGGCTATCCAGTTGTCGATTCTCGCAGTAAATGCGACTTTGGCAGCAATAGACGACAAGCATCAGGGCCTACTTGCCCGATCTAGCAAAACTGAGCAAACTCAAAAATTTTCGTGATAGGCAACCAACGTTTGATAGTGCTGCTCAGCATTCGCGGGGCCATATGCACATGAATGACGCTATCGTGTCAGCCAAGCCGCTCGGTAGCTTGTCGATATCCATAGTTGTGTATCGTCCCGATCATGTGGCACTGATGCAGACGCTCGGTAGCGTCGGCGCGGCGTGCGGGCGATTGCGAGCGATCTGGCCCGGTATATCGATCGAATTATTCATGGTCGACAATGGCGGCCTAGAAACCATGCACGCGGTGAAAACCAAGCTGGAATCTCTGGGCGTGCCGTACCGGGTGCTGACGGGGCACGGTAACGTCGGCTATGGTCGCGGACATAACCTTGCAATCGCGCAGACCACAAGTCGTCACCATTTGATATTGAATCCGGATATCGATCTCGATACCGCCGCACTAGCTGCTGCTTGCGATTTCTTCGAGGCGAATCCGGAGGTCGGCTTGCTGACGCCGTGGATAGGTGATGACGCGGGCGGGCAACAGTTTCTGTGTCGGCGCTATCCGTCGGCGATCGACTTGTTCGCGCGCGGCTTTCTGCCCGTACGCTTGCGCCGTTTTTTTGCGCAGCGCCTCGCCCGCTACGAAATGCGCGACGTAATCAACGACCACGACATCGTCTGGGACCCCCCCATCGTCAGCGGTTGCTTCATGCTGTTCCGCACCGACGTGCTGAAGAAGCTGGGCGGCTTCGACCCGCGCTACTTCCTCTACTTCGAAGACTACGACCTCAGCCTGCGCACCCATGATGTCGCGCGTGTCGCCTACGTCCCGTCGGTCCGTGTGATCCATCACGGCGGTGGTGCATCCCGCAAGGGTTTCGCACACATCCGCATGTTTGCCGCATCGGCCTTGAAGTTCTACAACCGCTTCGGTTGGAGGCTATGGTGAGTCATCTCGTCGTCACCGGTGCAAACGGCTTTGTCGGTCGCGCGGTTTGCCGCCGCGCGCTGGACGCTGGGCATACCGTTACCGCCCTGGTAAGGCGCGCAGGCGATTGCGTCGCCGGCGTGCGCGAATGGGTGCACGATGCCGCCGATTTCGAAAGCCTTGATGAAGGCTGGCCAGCCAATCTGGCCGCCGACTGCGTGATTCATCTTGCCGCCCGCGTGCACGTGATGCGTGACGAGTCGCCCGATCCGGACGCCGCGTTCGATGCGACCAATGTCGCCGGCACGCTGCGTCTCGCCGACGCCGCGCGCCGGCACGGCGTTCGCCGAATCGTGTTCGCGAGCAGCATCAAGGCGGTCGGCGAGGGCGACGGCGGAGTGCCGCTGTCGGAAGCCGTGAAACCTGATCCGCAGGACGCGTACGGGCGGTCGAAGCTGCGGGCGGAGCAGCAACTTGCGCATTTCTGCGCGTCTGCAGGGCTCGGCGTTGTCGTGGTTCGTCCGCCGCTCGTCTATGGTCCCGGCGTCCGCGCCAACTTCCTGAAGATGATGGATGCGGTAGCGCGCGGAATGCCGCTGCCGCTCGGCTCCATCGCGGCACGCCGCAGCATCGTCTACGTCGACAACCTTGCCGACGCACTGCTGCAATGCGCGATCGATCCGCGCGCGGCCGGCGAATGCTTCCACGTCGCCGACGACGACGCACCGTCGGTCACGGGCCTGCTACGTCTCGTCGGCGACGTACTTGGCAAGCCGGTCCGCCTGATCGCCGTCCCGTCAGCCGTGCTGCGAGCGCTCGGCACACTGACCGGCCGCCGCGCGGCGATCGACCGCCTGACCGGCAGCCTCCAGCTCGATACGCGCCGGATCACGCGCGTGCTCGGCTGGCATCCGCCTTATACGACTCGACAGGGCCTCGAAGCGACCGCCGCATGGTATCGTTCGCGCGATACGCAACAATAGCCGACATGCATTTCCCGATATCCACGTGGCCCGAAGCGGTCGCGGTGGCGCTGGCCGCTGCCATCGCATCGGCGGCCATCCTGCGCATGCTGCTCGCGACCGGCCTCGCGTGGCGCCTTGCCACCGACATTCCGAACGACCGTTCGCTCCATACGCTGCCGACGCCGCGCGTCGGCGGGTGGGGCATCGTACCGGTCTGCGTCGTCGCACTGCTCGCACTGGCACCGCACTTGTGGCTGATCGCCGTTGCCGCCGCAGGGCTTGCCGCTATTTCCCAGATTGACGACCGGCGCGGGCTGCCGGCCCGCGTGCGGTTCTCGGCGCACCTCGCGGCGGTCGCCGTGCTGATCGTCGTGTTTCCGGCCGATGCTCCGTGGTGGCTGCTGGCGGGCGTCGGTTTCGTGATGGTCTGGCTGACGAATCTGTACAACTTCATGGACGGCGCCGACGGCCTCGCGGGCGGCATGGCATTGTTCGGCTTCGGCGCGTATGCGATCGCGGCTCTGGCTAGCCCGACGCCGTCGCCGGATCTGGCCGTGGCCGGGTCGGCTGTCGCCGGCACCGCGCTTGGCTTCCTGCTGCTGAATTTCCACCCGGCCCGGCTGTTTCTTGGCGATGCCGGGTCGATTCCGCTCGGATTCCTGGCCGGAGCGCTCGGCTACTGGGGCTGGCGCGCGGGCGTGTGGCCGATCTGGTTTCCGGCGCTGGTGTTCGCGCCCTTTATCGCCGACGCATCTGTAACACTTTTGAGACGTCTGTTACGTGGCGAAAAGTTCTGGCAGGCGCACCGGGAGCACTATTATCAGAGGATGGTTCGGGCGGGCGTAGGTCACCGCCGGACTGCTCTTTATTGGTACCTCATCATGCTTGCAGGCATAATCGTCGCTGTGTGGGCAAAGGGCCGCCCGGAACTGCAGCAGTGGCTGTCGTTCTTCGCGTGGTACGGCGTCCTGGCATGTATCGGATTGGTGATCGACATGCGTTGGCGCCGGTTTCAGTCGGCCGCCGAAAATAACTCTTGAGGTTTCCCGCCGATGTTGCGATCCAAAGCATCATGGCTTTCGCTGAGCGCTTTCCTGTTTGACCTGACGGCGGTCACCGCCGCGTGGTTGTTCGCTTATCTTGTCCGGTTCAACGGGAGCGTTCCGTCCGACTTCATGGGCGGCGCGTTGATGGCGCTCGTCTGGGTGCTGCCCGTCTACGCGCTGATGTTCCTCGTGTTCGGCCTCTATCGCGGCCTTTGGGTATTCGCGAGCCTCCCCGACCTCGTTCGGATCTCGAAGGCGGTTGTCGGCGGCGGTGTGATCGTGATGATTGGCGCCGTGATGTTCCAGCCGCAGCCGATTATTCCGCGCTCGGTGCTGCTCGTGTCGCCGCTGATGCTGTTCCTAGCGATGGGCGGTGCACGTGCGCTCTATCGCGCGACGAAGGAGTATTACCTGTACGGCGGCCTCGTCGGCAAGGGCAAGCCGGTGCTGGTGCTCGGCGCGGGCACGGCCGGCGCGAGCCTTGCGCGCGAGCTGTCGCGCTCCGGCGAATGGCGCCTCGTCGGCCTGCTCGACGACGACGTCACGAAGCAGGGTCGTGAAATCTACGGCTACAAGGTGCTCGGCTCGTTCAACGACCTGAAGCACTGGACCGACGCAATGAAGGTCGAGTACGCGATCATCGCGATTCCGTCGGCTTCGGTCGAAACGCAGCGTCGCGTCGCGACGCTGTGCGTGCGTGCCGGCGTGAAGGCGATGGTGCTGCCTTCGCTGACCGCACTGATGCCGGGGCAGGGCTTCCTGTCGCAGGTGCGGAACATCGATCTCGAGGATCTGCTCGGTCGCGACGCCGTGACGATCGACACGCCGCACGTCGAGGCGCTGCTGCGCGGCCGCGTCGTGATGGTGACGGGCGCGGGCGGCTCGATCGGCTCCGAGCTGTGCCGGCAGATCCTGCGTTTCATACCGGCGCAGCTTGTCGCGTTCGACCTGTCCGAGTACGCGATGTACCGGCTCACCGAGGAACTGCGCGAGCGCTTCCCCGACCTGCCGGTCCTGCCGATCATCGGCGATGCGAAGGATTCGCTGCTGCTCGATCAGGTGATGTCGCGCCATGCGCCGCACATCGTGTTCCATGCAGCCGCCTACAAGCACGTGCCGCTGATGGAGGAGCACAACGCGTGGCAGGCGCTGCGCAACAACGTGCTGGGTACCTACCGCGTTGCGCGCGCGGCGATCCGCCACGACGTGCGTCACTTCGTGCTGATCTCGACCGACAAGGCCGTCAATCCGACCAACGTGATGGGCGCGAGCAAGCGCCTCGCCGAAATGGCCTGCCAGGCGTTGCAACAGACGAGTGGGCGCACGCAGTTCGAGACCGTGCGCTTCGGCAACGTGCTCGGCAGCGCGGGCAGCGTGATCCCGAAATTCCAGCAGCAGATCGCGAAGGGCGGCCCGGTGACGGTCACGCACCCGGAGATCACACGGTTCTTCATGACGATTCCGGAGGCGTCGCAGCTCGTGCTGCAGGCGTCGAGCATGGGGCGCGGTGGCGAGATTTTCATTCTCGACATGGGCGAGCCGGTGAAGATCGTCGATCTGGCGCGCGATCTGATCCGCCTGTACGGTTTCTCGGAAGAACAGATCCGCATCGAATTCACCGGGCTGCGGCCGGGCGAGAAGCTCTACGAGGAGCTGCTCGCGGACGACGAGGCGACGACGCGCACACCTCATCCGAAACTGCGGATCGCGCGCGCGCGTGAAGTGCCGGACAACCTGCTCGATGAATTGCTGCCGTGGCTGATGCAGCACCGCGTGCTGTCCGATGACGAGGTGCGGCGCGATTTGCGGCGCTGGGTGCCTGAGTACCAGACCACGGTGACGCCGGTGTTGCAAAGCGTGCCGAGGCGCGCTATCTCGGGCAAATGATCGACTCGATGCGCTCGCGTAAATAAAGCCAGATGGATCATGGAACCTGTGCCGTTCAGTAAAACGCTGAACGGCATTTTTGTTTGGCAGGCAGCGGTAGATAAGTAGCAATCGGAGATCGGTACGGTGGCGCACATCGCGAGCTCCGTCAGCCAACCGAAAACATATTAAATTTCTTGTAAATCATAATGTCCGCTAGGCGCTTGTGATTGCATGCCGGTTGCGCAATGAATGCGGAAATATTGTCCGTGTCCGATTGTGGATTGACAATATTAACTTCCATGAAGTTCATCTGGTCTGATTGACTGTCGGTCGGTTCCTGCGTATGTTTAACAAAGGAAGCTGAGTTCGATTGGATGAGTGCAGGTCGAGATAATTTCGGACTTGAACTGAGCCTATTCACTCTCGCTCTCGCTCTCGCTCTCGCTCTCGCTCTCGCTCTCGCTTTCTTTCTCTCCGTGCGTTGCATAATCGGAGCCAACGAAAAGTTACTACCGACGATAGGTTGTTAAAGCCGGGGGCGTAAGAAGTTTAATAAATAATCAAAATTTGAGACCAATCCAATGAAAACCAAGCATATTGCAGGATCTTTGATCGTGGCGCTTGCGGCGTTAGCGCTAGGTGGCTGCGGGGATGGCGACAATTCAACGGCGGGGACGGCGCAGGCGTACAAATTGTCGGGATTGAGGGCTTCGGGGAATGTTGTGAGCTCAACGCCGTTGAGCGCTGCGGCGCCCATTCATGTTGCGTTAGTTTTGAGGCTAAACAACGAAGCCGAATTGGATGGTTTTCTGCAGCGAGCAAGGACGCCAGGCAACGCCAGCTTCGGAGCCGTGCTGAGTTCGGCGCAAGTCGCTGCGAGGTACGCTCCTACTGCCGGGCAGGTTTCCGCCGTGAAAGCCTATTTGCAAAACAATGGCTTCACGAACATCAAGGCCGCTGGCAACAATATGCTTGTCGAAGCCGATGCGCCAGCCGATGTGGTTTCTGGCGTGTTCCGTACGACACTGGTATCGGTCGCAATGGCGGATGGCAGTCAGACGCATATAAACACTACTGCCGAGACGATGCCCGATGCCATCAGCGGCATTGTTCGGTCGGTTTTAGGATTGGATACGGCAACCCGCTTGCATACACATGGTGTCCGGGCCACCGTCCGCGAGAGTGGATCGAATACAAGCGCATCGCCGACAACGGCGGCAGTCGCGGCAGGTCATAACCCTACGGCTTTTCCCGGCATCTACTCGGTGGGCAACACCCCGACGGCCGGCAACATCACCGTGGGCATCATTGCAGAAGGGAATCTGTCGCAATCTCTTGCGGACCTGACTACGTTCGAAAATAACAACCGGTTGCCCGCTGTACCCGTTTCGGTGATCAATGCTGGAACGCCAAGCGCTGATACGAGTGCGACCTCGGAATGGTCGCTCGATAGCCAGAGCATCGTCGGAATGTCCGGTGGCGTTAGACAACTCAATTTTTACGTTGCGTCATCCTTTGCGTGGAGCGATATGGCCAGCGCCATCAACCGGGCCGTGGCGGACAATACCGCTCGGGTCGTGAACATGTCGATCGGCGGATGCGAGAGTTGGGCACCCACTGCGTCAATCGATCAGTTGCTCAAACTGGCCGTAGCTCAGGGGCAGACTTTCTCCGTCAGCACTGGAGATTCAGGCAGCGTTGCCTATGGTTGCTCAGGAACCTCGGTGGAATATCCTGCCAGCTCGCCCTATGTCGTAGCCTTGGGCGGCACAACCCTGTACACGAACGCGGACGGAAGCTATGCCGGCGAGACAGCATGGGGCTCCGGTGGTGGTGGCATCAGCGCCGTTGAACCCATTCCCTCGTGGCAGTCCAACGTGTCTCCGCTCAATGGGCGAGCCTATCGCGGCATTCCGGATCTCGCGTTTGACGCGGATCCCAACAGTGGCGCGCTGATCATTGTCGGGGGACAACTTCAGCAATGGGGCGGGACGAGTCTGGCTGCTCCCCTGTTTGCCGCAACATGGGCGCGCATCCTCTCCGGCAGTTGTGCGGCGAACCCGGGATTCGCCGCACCGAGCTTATACGGCTTTCAAGCGACAACTCCGTCCATTTTTCGCGATATTTCCAGCGGAACGAACGGAGCATACAGCGCGGGCCCGGGATGGGACTTCGTCACTGGCTGGGGCACCCCAAATGTGAGCGTATTGCATTCCGCAATGTGCGTTCCGACGCCACCGATCTACGGCGGCAATATCAACGAAGGTACAACGCTGAACCCGGGGCAAATACTGTATTCACCGTCCAGGAACCATGAACTCGTCATGCAATATGACGGCAACCTCGTGCTTTACAACATGGCGAATGGCGTCGCAGTGTGGAATTCCGGAACGTCCGGAAACTCGGGAGCCTATGCCGCTTTCCAGCTTGATGGAAATTTCGTCGTTTATGGCGCGGGTGGCAAGGCACTCTGGTCGTCGTCTACCTACGGCACGTCTTATGACCAGCATCTCGCCGTGCAAGACGATGGCAACATGGTGATTTATGAGACGCATGTGCCGGTATTTTCCACCGCGACCGCTACGACGGGCTATACAAACTCCCCGAGTGGCGCTGCGGTCTGGAATGGTGGTGTCACGATCAGCAACGGTCAAAATTTTACGTCAGGCAACGGCGCGAATGTTTTGGTCATGCAGGGCGACGGTAATCTGGTGCTGCTTCGCCAAGGCGTTCCGCAATGGAATTCCGGTACTTTCGGTCATGCGGGCGCCTATGCCACGATGCAGACGGATGGCAATCTGGTGGTCTACAGTTCGACGCACACACCGCTCTGGTATTCCAACACCAGTGGAAATCCGGGGGCAGCCACTTACGTTCAGGACGACGGCAACGTTGTAATCTATGCGCAGGTGCCGCACTGGAGCACCAATACCACGGGAAGCTAGGGTTTCCGCGTCGATTCCCGTCAGCGCCTTTACGCCCTTCGTCGGCGATAGCGGCTTGCCGCCATCGGAGGGCGTGCGCAGAACCGGGCGCACAATGCACTGGTCGACGAAAAATCGTAGCCGCCAGTTCCCCTCAATGCCCCCGCTTCTCCTTCCTCACCACCATCCACCTCGGCGCCCTGAACCGCACGATGCTGAGATAAAGCCACACATACGTCAGCGCGAACAGCACGACGAACACGAACAGATGCACGGTATGCCGCCAGAACAGCGTCGCGGGAATCACCGCGACGAGGCACAGCAGCCACAGATAAGGTGAAGTAAGCGAATTCCGCCGCGTCAGATCATGCGCATGCTTGGTCCCCACAGCCCAGCGCATCAGCCGCTTGTACACGAGCATGTGCAGATGCACGCCGTCCGGAATGCCGGGCGACATCCCGCGGATGAACTTCTTCCGGTAGATCGAGAAGCACGTCTCGAAGATCGGGTACATAAAAAGCAGCACCGGATACCAAGCTGACACTTCGCGATTGCGCATCACGAGCATGATCGCGAGTTCCGCGAGCATGAACCCGATGAAATACGCGCCGCCGTCACCGAGAAAGATCAGCCCGGCGGGGAAATTCCACAGGAAAAACCCGAGCACGGCCCCCATCATGATGATCGACGCGGACATGACGACCGGGTCGCCGACATGGAACGCAACATACGCGAGCGACGCGAACATCATGAAGCTGACCATCGACGCGAGCCCGTTGAATCCGTCGATGATGTTGATCGCGTTGGCAAGCGCCGCGACCGCGAGCACGGTCACGAACGCGGAAATCGCAACGTAGCGGAGCAGAAAATCGAGCGGTGGCACGCTGATGCGCGTGACGTGGATGTCCAGCAGCCAGAACGCGAGCGCGGCCGCGCCCATCGTGCACAGCAGCCGCGCGCGCGGCGACACGCGCTTGGTCAGGTCCTCGACGAGCCCCGACAGGAAAGCGGGCATCCCGCAAGCAACGATCCCGAGAATGCTGCCGGAGATCGTCGGGTAGTGCCGGGACAGCACCAGCGCGGCAATGACGACGCCCGCGAGGATCCCGATGCCCCCAACGCGCGGCACGGGCCGCACGTGGAATTTCTGCACGCCGGCCAGATCGCTGTCGACCGAGAATTTCTCGTGAAGGTGCGCGTAGCGCACGATGAACAGCGTGACGAGCAGGGAGACGATGAAGCCGGACGCGAAGCTGAGCATGGGATCGCTCGAAAAATGGACAGCGGATTATACAAAACCGCGCGGGTTGCCCTCCTGCCATCGCCAGTGGTCGGCACACATTTCTTCAATACCGAGCGTCGCGCGCCAGCCGATGATGTCGGCCGCGGCCTGGGGGTTCGCGTAGCACTCGGCGATATCGCCCGGGCGGCGCGCGACCAGTTCGTACGGCACCGGGCGGCCCGATGCCTTCTCGAACGCGCGCACGACTTCCAGTACGCTGTAGCCCTGGCCCGTGCCGAGGTTCACGACGAAGCTCGCGTCGCGCTTCGCCAGCGCGTCGAGCGCGGCGATGTGCCCCTTCGCGAGATCGACGACGTGGATGTAGTCGCGCACGCCCGTGCCGTCCGGCGTCGGGTAGTCGGAGCCGAACACGCGCAGCTTTTCCAGCTTGCCGACGGCGACCTGCGCGACATACGGCATCAGGTTGTTCGGGATGCCGGCCGGATCCTCGCCGATCAGCCCGCTCGCATGCGCGCCGACCGGGTTGAAGTAGCGCAGCGTCGCGACGCGCCATGCCGGGTCGGACACCTCGAGATCGCGCAGGATCTGCTCGGCGATCAGCTTCGACTGGCCGTACGGGTTCGTCGCCGACAACGGGAACGACTCGTCGATCGGCGAGCGCTCGGGCACGCCGTACACGGTTGCCGACGAGCTGAACACGAACTGCCTGACGTTGCGCTCGCGCATGACCTTGAGCACGGCGAGCAGGCCGCCGATGTTGTTCTGGTAATACTCGAGCGGTTTCGCGACCGATTCGCCGACGGCCTTGAGCGCCGCGAAGTGGATCGTGCCGGTGATCGGGTGCGCGTCGAACACCTTCGCGAGCGCGGCTTCGTCGCACACGTCGACCTGGTGGAACGCGGGCGTCCTGCCCGTGATCTGCTCGATGCGCCGCACGGACTCGGCCTTGCTGTTGACGAGGTTGTCGACGATCACGACATCGTAGCCGTTGTCGAGCAGCTCGACGGCCGTGTGCGAGCCGATGTAGCCCGCACCGCCGGTAACGAGGATGGTGCCTTTAGCGGTCATGCTGATGCGCTCCTTCAGAGGGTGATGCCTGTCAACGAATGAATGGTCTGCCGGTAACGTTCGACGACCTGCTGCTCGTCGAATTCCGCGGTGACCTTCTGCCGGCCGCGCGCGCCCATCGCGTCGCGTCCGGCCGTTCCGAGTTCGATCGTGCGGAGCAGTTGCTCCGCGAGGCTCGCGCTGTCGCGCACGCGGCACAGGAAACCCGTTTCGCCGTCGGCGACGACGTCGCGGCAGCCCGGCACGTCGGTCGCGACGATCGGGCGGCCCATCGCCGAGGCTTCCATCAGCGTGCGCGGCACGCCTTCGCGGTACGACGGCAGCACGACGCAGTCGGCGGCCGCGATATGCGGGCGCACGTCATGCGCTTCGCCGAGATACTCGACGATGCCTTCGCCGACCCACGCGTCGACATCCGCGCGGCCGATCGCGCTCGGATTGTCGACGCCGAGCGGCCCGAGCAACTGGAAGCGCGCGTTCGGGTAGCGGGCCCGCACGATGCGCGCGGCCTCGACGTATTCGCGCACGCCCTTGTCCCACAGCAGCCGGCCGATCAGGATGAAGACGGGCGCGTCGCCGGCGGGCAGCGGCACGGGCGCGAACTGTTCGAGGTCGACGCCTTCGCCGTGCAGCAGCCGCGCGCGGTCGGGATGCGCGAGCAGCTGCTCGTCGGTGAACGTTGCGAGATCGTCGCGGTTCAGGAACCAGACTTCACGCGGGAAGCGGAACGCGAAGCGGTACAGGCGTTTCGCGACGCTGGCCGCGCGGCTTTTCTGGATGAATACATAACCGAGCCCCGTCGTCACCGCGATCGACGGCACGCGCGCGAGCCATGCGGCGATCGAGCCGTAGATGTTCGGCTTGATCGTGTAATGGAACACGAGATCGGGCTTCAGTGCACGGTAGTGACGCACCAGCGCGGCGAGCGTGCCGAGATCCTCGCGCGGGCTCGTGCCTTTCGACGCGACCGCGAGCGCCACGTAGCGGCAGCCCATCTGCTCGAGCAGCGGCACCGTGCGGTCGTGCGGCGCTATCACGATGACCTCGGCGCCGCGCGCGACGAGCGCACGGATCAAACCGTGGCGGTACGTGTAGATCGCCCAGGCCGTGTTGCAGACGAGCGCGATGCGCAGCGGGGAGGTGGCGGACATGAAAAAAGAAAAAAATAAAGCGTCGAAAATGCCGAAGGGGCCGGATCCGCGCTCAAGCGGACGGCCGCGCGGCGAACAGCGTCCGCTTGATCCGCTGCAGCGTGCGGTACGGCGTCACGAAATGCAGCAGGTTCTTGGCGAGGCCGGCCCAGTCGTACGGGTTCAGCGCGTTGAAGTGGCGCAGCAGCAGCGACAGCGTCGACACCAGCTGGCGCCGGCGCTTGGTCGCGCTGATCCCGCCCTCGTTGAGTTCGTAATAAAGGCCGAGTTCCGGCAGGTTCGCGCAATCGTAGCGTTGCATTAACCGTAAAAAAAGATCGAGATCCTCGGCCGCGCGGTATTTCGCGCGATAGTTGCCGACCTCCAGCACGGCGTCGATGCGCAGCATCACCGACGGATGCACGAGCGGCGAGCGCAGGAAGCGCGTGCGGCGCAGCGTGCGCGGATCGGCGGGCGGCGTCAGCATGAAACGCGGTTCGCCGGCGCGCGACACGACCTGCGTCCACATGCCGACGCAGGCCACGCGCGGATGGGCGCCGAGATACGCACGCTCCTTCGCGAGGCGCTGCGGCGCGGCGAGATCGCCCGCGTCGATGCGCGCCGCGTAGCGGAAGCCGCGTGCCGCGAGCGCGTCGATGCCGGCCGCGAGCGCGCGCTCGATGCCGCCGTTGCGCGGCATGCGCAGCACCTCGATCGCGAGGCCGGGCAGGTCGGGCGCGACGATCGGCGGCGTGCTGCCGTCGTCGACGATCAGCACGTGCACGGGCGCGTCCTCGCGAAACGACGCGAGGGTCCGGACGACGTCGTCGTGCCCGTTGTAGGCCGGCATCAGTACAGCCACGTCGTCGAGCGGGGGCGGGCAATCGGGGGGCGTCATGTTTGCAGCTTGAAACGGATGTAATAAAAATTGACGGCGGCCGCGGCCAGGTAGCCGGCGGCCAGCCCGACGAGCGCGCCGTACAGGCCGAGCCGCGGGATCGCGAACAGGTTGACGAGTGCGGCGATCGCGAGCGCGAGCAGCCATTTCGACAGCAACACGAATTTTGCTTGATATTTGAGAACGATAAGATTGCCTATCGCCTCGATGCCGGCCGGCACGGACAGCCAGACGGCCCAGCGGAAGATGTCGACCGATGCTTCGTAGCCGCGGCCGAACACCTTGCCGACGATTAGCGGGGCGGCCGCGTCGAGCACGAGCGCGCCGGCCGTCATCAGGCAGGCCGTCATCGCGATCAGCCGGACGATGTTGCGGCGCAGCCGCGCGACGTCCTGCACGCGGTAGACGAATGCGGGCGCGATGGTCTGCGCGAGCATCAGCGCGAGCGTGATCCAGTTCTCGTTGAGCTGCTGCGCGGCCGAGTAGCGGCCGAGATCGGCGAACGACACGTGGCGCTCGAGCATCAGGCGGTCGAGCTTCAGGAACAGGTACATGCAGATGAGGCCGAGCCAGAACACGGTGCCGGCCGTCGCAAAGTGCCTGAACAGCGGTTTATCGAACGTCCAGCCGAGCGCGCCGCCGTTACGATGCCGGTAGTAGAGCAGCAGCGCGAAGCCGATCGCGGCGGCCTCGAGCGCCCACAGCCACCCGAAGCGCGCGGGGCCGGCGGCCGCGCGGACCAGCAGCCAGACGAGCAGCGCCTTCGCCAGCGCGGTGATCATGCTGGTGACGAGCTGCGGCTTGCTGTAGGTCATGCTCTGCAGCCACGCGTTGATCACGCCGACGAACGGCTCGCGGAACACCATCGTGACGGCCAGGCCGGCGAGCATCGCGCCGACCAGCGGATCGAAGGCGCCCGCGGCGATCGCGATCCAGGTCGCGACGAGCGCGGCGGCCGAGACGGCGATGCGCAGCACGAACGCGCTGCCGAGCACCGCGCCGAGCTGGGCAGG
Source organism: Burkholderia sp. FW306-1C-G01B (assembly GCF_058781685.1). NCBI lineage: Bacteria > Pseudomonadati > Pseudomonadota > Betaproteobacteria > Burkholderiales > Burkholderiaceae > Burkholderia > Burkholderia sp. FW306-1C-G01B. The sequence continues at coordinate 367,486 of NZ_JBYSWZ010000008.1, read as the reverse complement.
CGGGCGCTGGATGATGGTCGGAACGAGGATTTCCGCGCCGCACACCCAGGTGAGCGGCGCCAGTACCAGGAGGAGCGTATTCGCATACTGCCATTTGCCGAACACATCCGGCCCGAAATAACGGGCCAGAAGACCGCTGATCGCGATCGCGACGCCGATCTGCGTGAGCCGTTCGAGCCCCAGCCAGACGAGGTTCGCGACGGCCTTCGCGACATCCGGGTTGCCGAAGCGCTTCAGCATGCGCGGCGGGCGCATGTACGCGGGGCGGCCGGCAGGGCGCCCGGAGGCTGCGGGTTGGCGGCGGCGGGTCGGCTAGGCATTAAAATGGGCGATATGCGCGTCATCAAAACCCGCGATTATAAGTGGGATCGGGGCCGCTCCAGCCGTTCCGTTCCTTGTTTCGCAGGGCCCGCATGTATCATGCGCGGCACCGGCGAGACGCGGCCAGACAATTTTCCATGCACGCAACCGAGAGAGAAGAGAATCGATGATCTCCCAATCCATCTTCAAGGCATATGACATTCGTGGCGTGGTCGGCAAGACGCTCGACGTCGACACGGCGCGCGGGATCGGCCGGGCATTCGGCAGCGAAGTGCGCGCGCAGGGCGGCGACGCGGTCGTCGTCGCGCGCGACGGCCGCCTGTCCGGGCCCGAACTCGTCGGCGCGCTCGCCGACGGCCTGCGTGCGGCGGGCGTCGACGTCGTCGACGTCGGCATGGTGCCCACGCCGGTCGGCTATTTCGCGGCGAGCGTGCCGCTTGCGCTGAAGGGCGGCGAGCGCCGCGTCGATTCGTGCATCGTCGTCACGGGCAGCCACAACCCGCCCGACTACAACGGCTTCAAGATGGTGCTGCGCGGCGCCGCGATCTACGGCGAGCAGATCCAGGCGCTGTACCGCCGCATCGTCGACGAGCGCTTCGAGACGGGCAGCGGCAGCTACGAGCAGGTCGACGTCGCCGATCAGTACATCGCGCGCATCGTCGGCGACGTGAAGCTCGCGCGGCCGATCAAGCTCGTCGTCGACGCCGGCAACGGCGTCGCGGGCCCGCTCGCGACGCGCCTGTTCAAGGCGCTCGGCTGCGAACTCGTCGAGCGCTTCACCGACATCGACGGCACGTTCCCGAACCACCACCCCGATCCCGCGCACCCGGAAAACCTGCAGGACGTGATCCAGGCGCTGAAGGACACCGATGCCGAGCTCGGCTTCGCGTTCGACGGCGACGGCGACCGCCTCGGCGTCGTCACGAAGGACGGCCAGATCATCTATCCGGACCGCCAGCTGATGCTGTTCGCGGAAGAAGTGCTGTCGCGCAACCCGGGCGCGCAGATCATCTACGACGTGAAGTGCACGCGCCACCTCGCGCAGTGGGTGAAGTCGAAGGGCGGCGAGCCGCTGATGTGGAAGACGGGCCACTCGCTCGTGAAGGCGAAGCTGCGCGAGACGGGTGCGCCGCTCGCCGGCGAAATGAGCGGCCACGTGTTCTTCAAGGATCGCTGGTACGGCTTCGACGACGGCCTCTACACGGGCGCGCGCCTGCTCGAGATCCTCGCGAAGACGGCCGATCCGAGCGCGCTGCTCAACGGTCTGCCGGACGCGATGAGCACGCCCGAATTGCAGCTGTGGCTCGAAGAGGGCGAGAACTTCCGCCTGATCGACAAGCTGCAGAAAGAGGCGAAGTTCGACGGCGCCGAGGAAGTCGTGACGATCGACGGCCTGCGCGTCGAGTACCCGGACGGCTTCGGCCTCGCGCGTTCGTCGAACACGACGCCGGTCGTCGTGATGCGTTTCGAGTCGGAGACGCAGGAAGGGCTCAAGCGCATCCAGGAGGACTTCCGCCGCGTGCTGACGGCCGCGAAGCCGGACGTCAAGCTGCCGTTCTGAGTGTCGGCGGCCTGTGGGCCGCCAACGGTACGACGACCGATTCATCGGTCGCGCCATCCCCGAAAAGCGGCGCACGCCACAGCGTGCGGCCGCTTTTTGTCTGTCTGCTCCCCCGGGCGAGATAAAATCGCTCCTTTATGTCTGTCGCCGGCTGCCAGCCGGCGTTTTTTCAGCGTGCAAAAGATCCTGATCGTGCGCGTGTCGTCGCTGGGCGACGTCGTGCACAACATGCCGGTGATCGCCGATATCCGGCGCCGCCACCCCGATGCGCAGATCGACTGGCTCGTCGAGGAAAGCTTCGTCGACCTCGTGCGGCTCGTCGACGGCGTGCGCGAGGTGCTGCCGTTCTCGCTGCGCCGCTGGCGCAAGAAGCCGTTCTCGGGCGCCACGTGGCGCGAGATCCGCGCATTCCGCCGGCGCCTCGCGGCCGAGCAGTACGACCTCGTGATCGATTGCCAGGGCCTCATCAAGACGGCCTGGGTCGCGAGCTGGGCGCGCGGCCCGCTCGTCGGGCTCGGCAACCGCACCGACGGCGCCGGCTACGAATGGCCCGTGCGCTTCTTCTACCGCAAGCGTGTGCCGATCGCGCCGCGCACGCACGTCGTCGAGCGCTCGCGGCAACTCGTCGCGGCCGCGCTCGGCGACCCGGTGCCGACGCCGGCCGATCCGGTCGACTTCGGCCTCGACACGCGTGCGGCGGCGCTCGCGGTGGCCGCGCTCGGCCTGAACCTGCCGGTGCCGTACGTGGTGTTCGTCCATGCGACGTCGCGCGCCGACAAGCAGTGGCCGGACGCCGCGTGGATCGAGCTCGGCCAGGCGCTCGTGCGGCGCGGCGCGTCGCTCGTGCTGCCGTGGGGCAACGACGCGGAGCGCGCGACGAGCGAGCGGCTCGCGAAGGAGTTCGGCGCGGCGGCGATCGTGCCGCCGAAGCTGTCGCTGCCGGCCGTGGTCGGTCTGATCGACGGCGCGGCCGCGACCGTCGGGGTTGATACAGGTCTGGTTCACATCGCGGCCGCGCTGAAGCGTCCGACGGTCGAACTGTACAATTTCGCGACGGCCTGGCGAACCGGCGGCTACTGGTCGCCGAACGTCGTCAATCTCGGCACGGCGGGGCAACCCCCGTCGATCGCGCAGGTGAAGTCGGCGCTCGCGGGCTTCGGTCTCCTGTAACGCCTGTCAATTACGCGAACCGATCATGAGCGAATCCCAGATCATCGAAGTCCCGTCCGCCGACTGGAGCGGACACAACCTGTCGGCGCCGCGCGAGCAACTGCTGGCCGCGGTCGAGGAAGGCAAGGTGCTGTATTTCCCGCACCTGCGCTTTGCGATCGAAGGCGGCGAGGAAGCGCTGCTCGATCCGGCGCTCGCCGATCCGAAACGCAAGAACATCAGCCTCGCGCCGAACGGCGGCGCGCTCGCCGGCGTGCTCGGCGACAGCGTCACGCAGTCGGCCGTGCGCGCGCTCGTCGCGCGCTTCCAGCAGCAGGCCGGCACGCTCGTCGACGGCCTGTTCCCCGAATACCGCGGCAAGCTGCGCGTCGCGCCGACGAGCCTGCGGCTGATGCGGGTCGAGACGCGCCAGACGTCGTGGCGCAAGGACGACAGCCGGCTGCACGTCGACGCGTTCCCGTCGCGGCCGAACTACGGCGAGCGCATCCTGCGCGTGTTCACGAACGTGAACCCGGCCGGCGCACCGCGCGTGTGGCGCGTGGGCGAGCCGTTCGAGGACGTCGCGAAGCGTTTCCTGCCGCGCATCAGGCCGCAGTTCCCCGGCTCCGCGTGGCTGCTGAACCTGCTGCACGTTACGAAGTCGCCGCGCAGCGCGTACGACCACCTGATGCTGAACCTGCACGACAGCATGAAGGCCGATCTCGACTACCAGAAGACGAGCCCGCAGCAGACGATGCCGTTCCCGCCGGGCAGCGTGTGGATATGTTTCTCGGATCAGACTTCGCACGCTGTGATGTCCGGCCAGTTCATGCTCGAGCAGACGTTCTTCCTGCCGGTCGACGCGATGGTCCGCCGCGAATGCGCGCCGCTCGGCATTCTCGAGCGCCTGACGGGCAGGGCGCTGGTTTGAGCGCGCACCTGCTTCGGAGCAATACGGGGGCCGTCGCATGCTGAGGGCGATCTATCGCGCGCTGTGGTGGCTCGTCGCACCCGCTGCGGTCATCCGGCTTTATGTGCGCTCGCGCAAGGAGCGCGGCTATCGCGAGCACATCGGCGAACGTTTCGGCCGTGTGGCGGGCCGCTCGCGCGACGACCGTGCGCCGCTGATCTGGGTGCATGCGGTATCGGTCGGCGAAACGCGCGCCGCGCAGCCGCTGATCGATGCGCTGATGCATGCGCGCCCCGATGCGCGGATCCTGCTCACGCACATGACGCCGAGCGGCCGCGCGACCGGCGAACAGATCTTCGGCGATCGCGTGCTGCGCTGCTACCTGCCGTACGACATGCCGGGCCTGGTGCGGCGCTTCCTGCACGCATGGCGGCCGACGCTCGGCCTCGTGATGGAAACCGAGGTGTGGCCGACGCTGATCGACGAGTGCCGCCGCGCGGACGTGCCGCTCGTGCTGACCAATGCGCGGATGTCGGCGCGTTCGTTCCGGCGCGCGGCGAAGTTCGGCGCGGCGACGCGCGACGTGTTCGGCGGCTTCTCGCGCGTGCTCGCGCAGAGCCCGGCCGATGCGGAGCGGCTGACGTCGCTCGGCGCGCGCAACGTGACCGTGCTCGGCAACCTGAAGTTCGACATGGCGACGCCGCCGGAACTCGCGGCGCGCGGCCATGCGTGGCGCGACGCGATCGGCGCGCGGCCCGTGTGGGTCGCCGCCAGCACGCGCGAGAACGAGGAGGCGCTGGTGCTGCAGGCGTTCGCCGCGATGCGCACGCCCGGCGCGCTGCTGGTGCTCGTGCCGCGCCACCCGCAGCGTTTCGCCGAGGTCGAGGCGCTCGTCGGGCGCAGCGGGCTCAAGTGCGTGCGACGCTCGGCATGGGCCGCCGACACGGCCGCGCTCGCGGCCGGCCACCCGGCTGCCGAACCGCTGCCGGGCGACGTGACGGTGCTGCTCGGCGATTCGATGGGCGAACTCGGCGCGTATTACGCGGCCGCCGACGTTGCGTTCATCGGCGGCAGCCTGCTGCCGCTCGGCGGACAGAACCTGATCGAAGCGTGCGCGGTCGGCGTGCCGGTGCTGATCGGCCCGCACGTGTTCAACTTCACGCAGGCGACCGCCGATGCGGTCGCGGCCGGCGCGGCGATGCAGGTCGAGGATCCGCTCGATCTCGCGCACGTGCTCGACGCGCTGTTCGCCGACAAGGCGCGGCGCATCGCGATGGGCGCGGCCGGCGCCGCCTTCGCGGCGCGTCACCGCGGCGCGACCGCGCGCACGGTCGACGTGCTCGCGGCACTGCTGCCGCCCGCCGAACGCGGCGAGCGTGAGCAGCAGGACGCTTCCGACGAATAGGCGAGGGCGGCGCGATGCCGCCCCGGGCACGCGTGGCGGCGTCGTGTGCCGCCGCCGCGCTGCTCAGACCGTCAGCAAGCCCTTCTTCTCGATGAACGCGATCACGTCCGCTACGCCGTCGAGCGCCTTCAGGTTCGTCATCACGTAAGGCCGCTCGCCGCGCATCTTCTTCGTGTCGGACGCCATCACGTCGAGGTTCGCGCCGACCAGCGGCGCGAGATCGGTCTTGTTGATCACGAGCAGGTCGGACTTCGTGATGCCGGGGCCGCCCTTGCGCGGAATCTTCTCGCCGCCCGCGACGTCGATCACGTAGATCGTCAGGTCCGACAGCTCGGGGCTGAACGTCGCCGCGAGATTGTCGCCGCCCGATTCGATGAACACGATGTCGGCGTCGGGAAAGCGCGACAGCATCCGGTCGACGGCTTCGAGGTTGATCGACGCATCCTCGCGGATCGCCGTGTGCGGGCAGCCGCCCGTCTCGACGCCCATGATGCGTTCCTCGGGCAGCGCGCCCGCAACCGTCAGCAGCCGCTGGTCTTCCTTCGTATAGATGTCGTTGGTGATCGCGACGAGGTCGTAGCGGTCGCGCATCGCCTTGCACAGCATTTCGAGCAGCGTGGTCTTGCCGGAGCCGACGGGGCCGCCGATGCCGACGCGCAGCGGCGGCAGTTTCTTCGTGCGGCGGGCGGAGGAGGGAGCAGGTGCGTTCATGGCGGGTAGCGTCGTGTTCAGGAGCGGAACAACCGCGAGTACTGGGTTTCGTGCCGCGCGGACAGGATGCCGAGTTGCGGCGCGAACGTGTTGACGGCGTCGGGCGGCGTCGCGAGCGCGCGGCGCACGGCCGCGTCGATCGCGCCGCGCAGCGCGACGATGATGCGTTGCCCGGCGAGCTGGCCGAGCGGCACGGCCTTCAGCGCGGCGGACGTCTGGTTCTCGACCCAGCCGAATGCGTATGCGGCGAGCGTCGCGTCGGCGCCGGCATCGTGCGCGGCGGCCGCGTATGCGAATGCGGTCGGCAGCGCGATAGGCGACATCGACGCGAGCGTCGCGCGGCGCGCGGCATCGCCCCATTCGAGCGATGCGCAGAGCTGCGCGAGCGACCAGCCCATCTGTTCGGTCTCGCGGCGCAGTTCCGCCGATTCGCGGCTCGCGACGAACCATGCATTTTCGGCGGCGAGCGCGTGTACGTCATGCGCATGCCAGCGCGCGAGCTGGTGTGCGAGGAACGGCAGCTCGCCGTGCGCGAGCACGTCGGTCAGGCCGCTCGCGATCCAGTCGCGCGCGGAATCGGCGTCGTGGATCAGGTTGGCGTCGAGCGCGGCTTCGAGGCCCTGCGAATAGCTGTACGCGCCGATCGGCAGCGCCGGCGACGCGAGGTGCAGCAGCGCGACGAGTTCAGTGGTGATCATGGCCGTGGCCGTGCGTGCATCCGGGACCATGTTGATGATCGTGATCGTGATCGTGATCGTGCGAATGCGAGTGTCCGTGGTGTTCGCCGAACACCTGCTGCGCGAGCGCGTAGTCCTCGGCGAACGTCGCGTCGTGCCCGTGCTTGTGGCCGCCGCCGTACGCGCCGGCTTCCGGCTGGAACGGCGCGTTCGCTGCTTCGACCTGCGTGCCGAGCCGGCGCAGCATGTCCGCGAGCACCGGATCGGCTTCGAGCTTCAGGTAGCCGTCGCCGATCTCGACCGGCGTGTGACGGTTGCCGAGGTGGTACGCGGCGCGCATCAGCGTGAGCGGATCGGCCGCGCGCACGAGCAGCACGGCTTCGGGCGCCGCGGCGACGCGCACGAGCGCGCCGTCGTCGGCGACGAGCACGTCGCCGTCGCGCAGCACGGTGCCGCGCGGCAACAGCACCGCGACGTCCTCGCCGGTGTCGAGCGTCGCCGCGAGGCGGCTCTTGCAGCGGGCGTCATACGCGAGCGTGAGCGTCGGTGCGCGTGCGACGAGCGACGCGGCGAGTTTCACGTTCGGGGCAATGCGTTTGTCGAGGGTGCGCATAAAACGAAAACCGGAAATCAGAACAGGAAATAGCGCTGCGCCATCGGCAGCACCGTCGCCGGCTCGCAGGTGAGCAACTGGCCGTCGGCGATCACGTCGTAGGTTTCGGGATCGACGCTGATCGACGGGCGCCATGCGTTGTGGATCATGTCGGCCTTCGTCACGTTGCGGCAGTTGCGCACCGGCACGATCCGCTTCGCGAGGCCGTAGCGTTCCGCGATGCCCGCATCGGCCGCCATCTGCGACACGAAGGTCAGCGACGTGCGCGCGAGCGCGCCGCCGCGCGTCGCGAACATCTCGCGATAGTGGACGGGCTGCGGCGTCGGGATCGACGCGTTCGGGTCGCCCATCTGCGCGACCGCGATCATCCCGCCCTTCAAGATCATCGACGGCTTGATCCCGAAGAACGCGGGTTCCCACAGCACGAGGTCGGCCCACTTGCCGGGCTCGATCGAACCGACTTCGTGCGCGATCCCGTGCGTGATCGCCGGGTTGATCGTGTACTTCGCGACGTAGCGCTTCGCGCGGAAGTTGTCGTTGCGCGCGCCGTCTTCGGGCAGCGCGCCGCGCTGCACCTTCATCTTGTGCGCGGTCTGCCAGGTGCGGATGATCACTTCGCCGACGCGGCCCATCGCCTGCGAATCGGACGACAGCATCGACAGTGCGCCGAGATCGTGCAGGATGTCCTCGGCCGCGATCGTCTCGCGGCGGATCCGCGATTCGGCGAACGCGAGATCCTCGGCGATCGACGGATCGAGGTGATGGCACACCATCAGCATGTCGAGATGCTCGTCGAGCGTGTTGATCGTGTACGGGCGCGTCGGGTTGGTCGACGACGGCAGCACGTTCGCCTCGCCGCATACCTTCAGGATGTCCGGCGCATGGCCGCCGCCCGCGCCTTCGGTGTGGTACGTGTGGATCGTGCGGCCCTTGAACGCGGCGACCGTCGATTCGACGAAACCGGCTTCGTTCAGCGTGTCGGTGTGGATCGCGACCTGCGTGTCGGTGTCGTCCGCAACCGACAGGCAGTTGTCGATCGCGGCGGGCGTCGTGCCCCAGTCCTCGTGCAGCTTCAGCCCGATCGCGCCGGCCGCGATCTGCTCGACGAGCGGCTGCGGCAGGCTCGCGTTGCCCTTGCCGAGAAAGCCGAGGTTGATCGGCCAGCCGTCGGCGGCCTGCAGCATCCGCTCCATGTGCCACGGGCCCGGCGTGCAGGTCGTCGCGTTGGTGCCGGTGGCCGGCCCCGTGCCGCCGCCGAGCATCGTCGTGACGCCCGATGCGAGCGCCTCGTCGATCTGTTGCGGGCTGATGAAGTGGATGTGCGTGTCGATGCCGCCCGCGGTCACGATCAGCCCTTCGCCGGCGATCACTTCGGTCGCAGCGCCGATCGCGATCGTCACGCCCGGCTGGATGTCCGGGTTGCCGGCCTTGCCGATCGCGGCGATGCGGCCGTGCTTGATCGCGATGTCGGCTTTCACGATGCCCCAGTGATCGAGGATCACCGCGTTCGTGATGACCGTGTCGGGCACGTCGGCGGCCACGCGCTGCGACTGGCCCATCCCGTCGCGGATCACTTTCCCGCCGCCGAATTTCACTTCCTCGCCGTAGGTCGTGAAGTCGCGTTCGATCTCGATCAGCAGTTCGGTATCGGCGAGCCGGACGCGGTCGCCCGTCGTCGGCCCGAACATTTCCGCGTACGCGCGGCGGCTCAAGCGTAGTGTCATGTCGTGCTGTTCCTGAAGAGACGGGCGTGAGGCGTCGCTCAGAGCGGCCCCATCACCTTGCCCTGAAAACCGTAGACGGCCCGATCGCCCGCGAGCGCGACGAGCTCGACGGTGCGCGTCTGGCCCGGCTCGAAGCGCACGGCCGTGCCGGCCGCGATGTTGAGCCGGAAGCCGCGCGCGGCCGCGCGGTCGAACGACAGTGCGTCGTTGACTTCGAAGAAGTGGTAGTGCGAGCCGACCTGCACCGGGCGGTCGCCGGTGTTCGCGACGACGAGCGTCAGCGTTTCGCGGCCCGCGTTCAGTTCGTGCTCGCCGTCGTCGGTGAGGATTTCGCCGGGGATCATGCGTTGCCTCACGGAATCGGGTGATGAACGGTCACGAGCTTCGTGCCGTCGGGGAAGGTTGCCTCGACCTGGATGTCGGGAATCATTTCGGGCACGCCATCCATCACGTCGTCGCGCGTGAGCAGCGTCGTGCCGTAGTGCATCACCTCGGCAACCGTCTTGCCGTCGCGCGCGGCTTCCATCAGCGCGGCGGTGATGAAGGCGACCGCCTCCGGATAGTTGAGCTTCAGGCCGCGCGCGCGACGGCGTTCGGCCAGCAGCGCCGCCGTGAAGATCAGCAGCTTGTCCTTTTCTCGGGGAGTCAGTTTCATGAAGGCAAACGTTCAGGAAAACGTAATTTTTATCGGTACGCGCGCAACCGGGCGGACGTGCGGGTCATCGTAGCACCGCGCCGTTTTGCGCGCGCCGTGTATCGGTTATGTAAGCAGCAAGGCGCGTGCCATGTGCATGGAACGCAGCGCAATGCGCGTTCGTGGTGCGCGGTGCATGGGTAACGTGCAGCGCCTGATGCGGGGATGCGCCGAAACGGTGCGTGGCGCGAGCGCGCTCAGGTTTGCCAGAGGCGCAGCGGCCGTGCGTCGACGCCGTGCACGATCGGCCGCAACTGCAGCCAGCAATCGGTGAAGTGGCGCTGCAGCGCTTCCATCGACGTCGACAGCGCGCGCACGAGCACGACGCCGGGCGTTACGCAGGTTGCGCCCGCGCGCAGCGTATCGTCGAACGGCATCCGCGCGGCGAGCGATTCGGCCAGTGCGGCGTCGCACGCGGCGCCGGCGGCCCACAGCGTGCCGTAGGCGGGAAAACCTGCGAGGCCCTGTAGCGCGCCGCGCAGCGGATCGTGCGCGTCGAGCAGCGCGCGCTCGATCCACAGCGGCCGGCCGTCGGCACCGACGAGCGCGGCGGTCGACGCGATGCGGCCCGCCGACCAGGTTTCGCCGGCCGCCTGCCGGCCGAGCTGCGTCGCATCCCAGCCGATCGCGCTCGCGCCCGCGCCGAGCGTCACGGTGAAGTCGAGCGCTGCGTGCGCTGAGTCGAAGAACAGGTTGTTCTGCGGCAGCCAGTCGAGCTTCGCGTTCTCGCCGACCGCGATGCCGATGTGCTGCGTCGCGTCGAGGCCGTTCGACTTGTACCACTTGGTCGCGCCGGGCGTTGTCAGCACCGCGTGCGTGCCGTCGCCGAGAGCGATGTCGATGTCGAGCCGGTCGCCGCCTGCGACGCCGCCCGGCGGGTGGACGATCACCGCGTGGCAGATCGCGTCGCCTTCCGGATACAGCGGCCGCTGCACGCGCAGCGGGCCGTCGTGCAGCCGGTGCGCGAGCGTCGTGCGCGCGCCGTGTCGCTCGAAGCCGAGTTCGAGGCGGCCGCGCCACGACTTGGCGACGGCGGGGCGGGACAGCGGGGCGTGGGAATCGGGGGCGGACATCGGCGGCGAGCGGGAAACGACGGAAACGGGCGCGAAGAACGTGGATGCTACCGGAACAATAATGCAGATGCCGCGTTCGTTGAAAGCGCCGCGTGCGCCGGTGCCCGCTGCCGTGCCGCGCGTCACACCGCGATCAGCTCGCGCACGCCGTTCGTTTCCATGTCGCGCGCGTCGCCGCCCGCGACGATCTCGCCGCGGCTCATCACCCAGTAGCGGTCCGCGATCGAGCGCGCGAAATCGTAATACTGTTCGACGAGCAGCACCGTCATGTTCGATTCGTCGACGAGCTGGCGCAGCGTGCGGCCGATGTCCTGGATGATCGACGGCTGGATGCCCTCGGTCGGCTCGTCGAGGATCAGCAGTTGCGGCTCGCTCATCAGCGCGCGGCCGATCGCGAGCTGCTGCTGCTGGCCGCCCGACAGGTCGCCGCCGCGCCGCGCGCGCATGTCCTTCAGCACCGGGAACAGGTCGTAGATGCGGTCGGGCACTTTCGACGGCGCCTTGCGGCTCGCCGCGCCGACGAGCAGGTTCTCCTCGACGGTCAGCCGCGGAAAGATGTCGCGGCCCTGCGGCACGTATGCGAGCCCGGCCGCGACGCGCGCATACGGCGGCAGCGCGCCGAGCGCCGTGCCGCGCCACGACACGGTGCCGCTTTTCGCGGCGACCACGCCCATCAGGCAGCGCAGCAGCGTGCTCTTGCCGACGCCGTTGCGGCCGAGCAGCACGGTGAGCTTGCCGTCGTCGGCGGCGAGGTTCACGTTGCGCAGGATATGGCTGCCGCCGTAGTACTGGTTCAGTGCTTCGATCTTCAGCATCGTTTCAACGTCCGAGATAAGACTCGATCACCGCGTCGTCGCGCTTGACCTGGTCGAGCGTGCCTTGCGCGAGCACCGCGCCTTCGGCCATCACCGTCACGCGGCCCGTGTCGCCCGCGAGCGCCGCGACGAATTCCATGTCGTGCTCGACGACCATCATCGAGCAGGTGCCGCGCAGCGTGTTCAGCAGCTCGGCGAGTTCCATCGTCTCGTGGTCGGTCATCCCGGCCGCCGGTTCGTCGAGCAGCAGCAGCGCGGGGCGCTGCATCAGCAGCATGCCGATCTCGAGCCGCTGCTTCTGCCCGTGCGACAGCTCGCCGGCCGCGCGGTACGCGTGGCTTTCGAGGCCGATCAGCGCGAGCGTCTCCTCGATCTTCGCCTGTGACGTGCGGTCGAGCCGTGCGCGCAGCGATGCGAGCCAGCCCTTGTCGGTCTGCATCGCGAGTTCGAGGTTTTCCCATACCGGATGCTGTTCGAACACGGTGGGTTTCTGGAACTTGCGGCCGATGCCGGTGCGCGCGATCTCGGGCTCGCTCATCCGCGCGAGGTCGAGCGTCTGGCCGAGAAACACCTTGCCGGCGTCGGGGCGCGTCTTGCCGGTGATCACGTCCATCATCGTCGTCTTGCCGGCGCCGTTCGGGCCGATCACGCAGCGCAGCTCGCCCGCGTCGATCGCGAGCGACAGCTTCTTCAGCGCGCGGAAGCCGTCGAAGCTCACCTCGATATCCTCGAGGTAGAGGATCGTGCCGTGCGACGTGTCGATGCCGGGCGGCACGACGCGGCCCATCGAAGCGGTGCCGCTGACGGCCAGCAGCTCGTCTTCCGGCGGCGGCGTGAACTGGTAGAGGGCCGTTCCGTTCATGCACGTTTTCCTTTCGCGAGCACGGTTTCGACGAGGCCCATGATCCCGCGCGGCAGCAGCAGCGGCACGAGCACGAAGATCAGGCCGAGGAAGAACAGCCAGTATTCGGCGAAGTACGCGGTAAACAGGCTCTTCGCGCCGTTCACCGCGAACGCGCCGACGATCGGCCCGATCAGCGTGCCGCGTCCGCCCACCGCGACCCAGATCGCCATCTCGATCGAGTTGCCGGGCGACATCTCGCCGGGATTGATGATGCCGACCTGCGGCACGTACAACGCGCCCGCGATGCCGCACAGCACGGCCGACACGGTCCACACGAACAGCTTGTACGCGAGCGGGCTGTAGCCGAGGAACATCAGCCGCGTTTCGCCGTCGCGCACCGCGGTGACGACGCGCCCGAGCTTGCTCGTGACGATCGCGCGCGCGGCGATGAACGCGAGCACCAGCGTCGCGAACGTCAGCAGCAGCAGCACCGTGCGCATGCCGGGCGACGTGATCGCGAAACCCGCGATGCGCTTGAAGTCGGTGAAGCCGTTGTTGCCGCCGAAGCCCGTCTCGTTGCGATAGAACAGCAGCATCGCGGCGAACGTCAGCGCCTGCGTGATGATCGACAGGTACACGCCTTTCACGCGCGAACGGAACGTGAAGAAGCCGAACACCCACGCGAGCACGGCCGGCACGAGCACGACGAGCGCGAGCGCCCACGCGAGATGCTGCGTGCCGCTCCAGTACCACGGCAACTGGTGCCAGTCGAGGAACACCATGAAGTCGGGCAGGTCGCTGCCGTACTTGCCGTCGCGGCCGATCTCGCGCATCAGGTACATGCCGATCGCATAGCCGCCGAGCGCGAAGAACAGCCCGTGGCCGAGGCTAAGAATCCCGCAGTAGCCCCATACGAGATCGAGCGCGAGCGCGGCGATCGCGTAGCACATCAGCTTGCCGGCGAGCGTCATCGCGTAAGCGGACAGATGGAACGCGCTCGCTTCGGGCGCGACGAGCGCGGCGAGCGGCACGCCGATGCCGATCGCGATGCACAGCGCGACGAGCGCGAGCCATGCGCGGCGCGACAGCAGCGCAGGGCGCGGCGGCAGGCCGAGCGCGAAGCCGTCTGCTGTACGTGCGGCGGCAGCGGGCTTCGGTGCGCCGGCGACCGGGTTCGACATCGAATCGGTTATGAAAGTCACGTCAAGCCTCCGCGCTGCGGCCCTTCGGGGCGAACATGCCCTGAGGACGTTTCTGGATGAACAGCACGATCATCACGAGCACCGCGATCTTCGCGAGCACGGCGCCCCAGAACGGCTCGATCGCCTTGCTCGCGAGGCCGAGCCCGAAGCCGCCGAGCACGGTGCCGGCGATCTGCCCGACGCCGCCGAGCACGACCGCCATGAACGAATCGATGATGTAGTTCTGGCCGAGATCGGGGCCCACGTTGCCGATCTGCGACAGCGCGCAGCCGCCGAGGCCGGCGATGCCCGCGCCGAACGCGAATGCATACGCGTCGACGCGCGCAGTCTTCACGCCGACGCACGCGGCCATCCGGCGGTTCTGCGTGACCGCGCGCACGAACAGGCCGAGCCGCGTCTTCGTCAGCACGGCCCACGCGATGAACACCACCGCTAGCGCGAACGCGAGGATCGCGAGCCGGTTGTACGGCAGGATCAGGTTCTGCATCACGGTCACGCCGCCGCTCATCCACGACGGGTTCACGACCTGCACGTTCTGCGCGCCGAACAGCATGCGCGTCGCCTGGATCAGGATCAGGCTCACGCCGAAGGTCGCGAGCAATGTTTCGAGCGGGCGGCCGTACAGATGGCGCAGCACGAGCCGTTCGAGCACGATGCCGACGAGCGCGGCCGTCGCGAACGACGCGGGCACGGCGATGAGCGGATACCAGTCGAAAGCACCGGGTGCGTAGCGCTGGATCAGCGTCTGCACGACATAGGTTGCGTACGCACCGATCATCAGGAATTCGCCGTGCGCCATGTTGATCACGCCGATCAGCCCGTACGTGATCGCGAGGCCGAGCGCGGCGAGCAACAGCACGCTGCCGAGCGACAGGCCCGCGAACAGCGTGCCGACGATCTCGCCGCGGCGCTGCAGCGAGTGCAATGCGTCGAGCCCCTGCTGCGCGGCATCGCGCACGCGCGCGTCGGGCTCCGCGTAGCTGCCGTCCGCATTTTTCGCGACGAGCGGGCGCAGTTGTTCGATCATGTCGAGGTCGCGGCGCGCGGCCACCACCTGCACGGCTTCGAGGCGTTTCGCCGGATCGGCATCGTGCAGCGCGGCGATCGCCCACAGTGCATCGAGGCGACGCTTCAGCGCGGGATCGGTTTCCTTCGCACGGGCGCGGTCGATCATCGGCTTGAGTGCCGGGTCCGGCGACTTCAGCAGCGCATCGATCGCGTCGCGTCGCGCGGCGACGTCGGGCGATGCAAGCGCGAGGCCCGACAGCGCGCCCGCGATCTTCGTGCGCAGCAGGTTGTTCAGCATCACGGGCTGCGCGTCGCCGGCCGGCGTCGCGGCCTGCGTGAGCGCGTCGTGCGCCGTGTCGCCGGCCTGGATCAGCAGGCGGCTGTCGCCGGTCGCGAGCGCGTCGCCGGTCGACAGCGCGTTGAGCACGGCAACGGCGCGCGGATCGGCATCGGCGGCGAGCCGATCGATCGCGGCCGTCTTCGCGTCGAAGTCGTCGCCGGCGAGCGCGGCGGTATCGGCGGCCGTCAGCGCGAACGCGGCGCGCGGCAGCGCGCCCGCGAGGGCGGCGCATGCGACGATCGCGACGGCGGCTCGGCGAAAGCGAATAGGCATCGGGAAATCCTGTCGGGCGTGGGGAAGCGGATTCATGCGGCGATGCGCCGGCGCGTGCGGTTCGTCACCGCAAGCGCGGCCGGCGCATCCGCACCTGCATGCGAGCGGCACGTCACGCCGGTGCGCGACGCGCCGCACCGCGTCAGGCCAGCGCCGCGCGCTGCCGGCGCAGGAACGCGGGGATCGACGAGACGATATCCGGCTTGCCCTGGTTGCCTGCGATGAACGGGCTCCACGGCTGCGCGCGCACCGCGGTCTTCGTCTTCCACACGACGTTGAACTGCCCGTCGCCGCGGATCTCGCCGATCATCACCGGCTTGTGCAGGTGATGGTTGCCGTCCATCGCGAGCGTGAAGCCCGACGGCGCGGCGACGGTCTGGCCGATCATCGCGACGCGCACCTTGTCGACGTCGGTGCTCTTCGCCTTTTCGACGGCCTGCTTCCACATATGGATGCCCACGTAGGTCGCTTCCATCGGGTCGTTGGTCACGCGCTTCGTGCCGCCCGGCAGGTTGTTCGCCTTCACCCATGCGGCGAACTGGTCCTTGAACTTCGTGTTGGTCGGGTTCTTCACCGACATGAAGTAGTTCCACGCGGCGAGATGGCCGACGAGCGGCTTCGTGTCGATCCCGCGCAGTTCCTCCTCGCCGACCGAGAACGCGACGACCGGCACATCGGTCGCCTTGATGCCCTGGTTGCCGAGCTCCTTGTAGAACGGCACGTTCGAGTCGCCGTTGATCGTCGAGATCACGGTCGTCTTGCCGCCCTGCGAGAAGGTCTTGATGTTCGCGACGATGGTCTGGTAATCGCTGTGGCCGAACGGCGTGTAGACCTCCTGAATATCGGCGTCCTTCACGCCCTTCGATTTCAGGAACGCGCGCAGGATCTTGTTGGTCGTGCGCGGGTACACGTAGTCGGTGCCGAGCAGGAAGAAGCGTTTCGCGCCGCCGCCTTCCGCGCTCATCAGGTACTCGACGGCCGGAATTGCCTGCTGGTTCGGCGCGGCGCCCGTGTAGAACACGTTGCGCGACATTTCCTCGCCTTCGTACTGCACCGGGTAGTAGAGCAGCCCGTTCAGTTCCTCGAACACCGGCAGCACGGACTTGCGCGACACCGACGTCCAGCAGCCGAACACGCAAGCGACCTTGTCCTGCGTGAGCAACTGCCGCGCCTTCTCGGCGAACAGCGGCCAGTTCGACGCGGGATCGACCACGACGGGCTCGAGCTTGCGGCCCATCACGCCGCCGCTCTTGTTGATGTCGGCGATCGTCATCAGCGCGGTGTCCTTCAGCGACGTCTCCGAGATCGCCATCGTGCCCGACAGCGAGTGCAGGATGCCGACCTTGATCGGGCCGGTGCCCGCATCGGCCGCGTGCGCGAACGGGCTCTTGCCCGCCAGCGCGAGCGCGCCGGCCATCGAACCGAACTTCAACAGACTGCGACGTTTCATCGGGTTCCCCTTGACGTGTTGGATGTGCGTGCGCCGTGGCGGCGCCGGCCATCAGGTAACGCAAGGCATGTGCCAGTCCGCATGCATGCACGCCGGACGTGCCGGTGCGGGCGAACGCGCGGTGCGCGTGACGCTTCGTGCGGCATCGATGGTCCGTTGCGGTGCAGGTTCGCGGGCGCAAATGGTGCACGGACGCGCTTCACCGTTCCGGTGCCTGCACGCGCTACCGGAACGGCGCGATGGAGCGCCATACGGACGATACGGGCGACATCCCCGCGTTCTCGCCGCCGCTCGTCATCGGCGACGCGCAGATTGCCGGGCTGTTCGCGATCGTCGCCGATGCGCAGAGGGAAACGGGGTAGGGCGGGGAAAGCGAAACGGGCGCGCAGTGCGCGCCCGTTCGGCGGATCGTGTGGCCGGCGCGGTGCCGGTCACCGTATGGCGGCGCGCGATGCGCCGCCGGAGAGATCAGTAACGCGGCACGGACGGATCGACGTCGCGCGACCACGCGTCGATCCCGCCTTGCAGGTTGTACAGCTTCGTGAAGCCGCGCGATTCGAGGAACATCGCGACCTGCGCGCTGCGCATCCCGTGATGGCACACGCAGACGATTTCCGCTTCGTCGTCGAGCTCTTCGCTGCGCGCGGGAATCTGCTGCATCGGGATCGATACGCTGCCGGCGATCTGCGCGGTCGCGATTTCCCACGGCTCGCGCACGTCGAGCACGACCGGCGCGGGGCGCGCCGTATCGCCGAGCCATTCCGCGAGCATTGCGGGCGTCAGGATCTGCATGGAGGCTCCGCCGCTCAGAACTTGAAGCGCGACGGCTCGATCGCGTTGACGAGGTGGTCGATGTAGGTTTCGAACACGTCGGCGACGCGGTATTGCGTGTCGTCGATGCGCGTGATGATCTGCGCCTTCATCACCGGACGGCCGCCGACGAATGCCGACAGGCGGCCGCCGACCTTCAGCTGTTCGAGCATTTCCTGCGGCACGACGGGCAGGCCGCCCGCGACGCAGATCACGTCGTACGGCGCCTTGCCGGCCCAGCCGCGCGAACCGTCGCCGAGCACGACTTCCGCGTTGGTCACGCCGTCGTTGCGAAGGTTGTCTTCCGCGAACTTCGCGATCGCCGGATCGATCTCGACGGCCGTCACCTGCTGCGCGCGATGCGCGAACAGCGCGGCCAGGTAGCCCGAGCCCGCGCCGATCAGCAGCACGTTTTCGTGCTTCTTGACCGTCAGCTCCTGCAGCACACGCGCTTCGACGCGCGGGAACAGCATCTTGCTGCGGCCGCCGGGCAGCGGCAGTTCGAGATCGGCGAACGCGAGATCGCGGTATTCGGGCTGAACGTAGTTTTCACGCTTGACGATCGACAGCAGGCCCAGGACGTCCAGATCCAGCACGTCCCACGGCCGGATCTGCTGTTCGATCATGTTGAAACGAGCGTTTTCGATATTCATGGTGTGGTCATGCAGCCTGGTCGGCCACCAGCGGGGGTAGATAAACTACGCGATTGTACCAAACAGGGCGGCGGTCAAGCCTTCAGGCAGCCTGCAACGGACCTTTACCCTTTGCTCTTCTTGATCTGCGCCTCGAAAGCGAGGTCGAGCTTGCTCGCCTTGCGCGGCTTTTTGGGGCCGAATTCGTCGACGAACTTGACGAACGCGTCGAGCGGCAGCGGCTCGCAGCGCTTCTCGGCGGTGCCGCCCGAGCGGTCGACGAGATAGAACAGGCCGCCCGCCATTGCGACGGCCGCGAATTGCGGGTTGCCGGAGCGGGTCTTCAGGCGTTCGACCGCGTGGGTCGCTTTGGTGGTGCGCATCGTGCGGGTTCTGGCGGAGCGGAAGCCTCACACTGTAGCAAACCGGCGGCACGCCCGCGTGCGGCCGCCGGTTTGGCGCCGGCGCTAGACCGTGCGCGAGTAGCGCTGTCGAGACGTCTGGCCGAGATACGCGTCGAACGCCATCGCGATGTTGCGCACGACCATCCGGCCGGCCGGATGGATCGTCAGGCGCTCGCGCGCGATCGTCAGCAGCCCGTCGCGCTCGAACGGACGCAGTGCGTCGAGCTCGCGCGCGAAATGATCGGCGAAGCGGATGCCGTGCGCGGCCTCGACATGCGAGAACGGCAGTTCGAGGTTGCACATCAGTTGCGTGATCACGTCGCGGCGCAGCCGGTCGTCGGGCGTGAGCCGCACGCCGCGCACGATCGGCAGCCGGCCCGCGTCGAGCGCGGCGCCGTACGCGGGCAGGTCCTTCGCGTTCTGCGCGTACACGTCGCCGACCTTGCCGATCGACGACACGCCGAAACCGACGAGGTCGGTATCCGCGCGCGTGCTGTAGCCCTGGAAATTGCGCTGCAGCGTGCCGTTCTGTTGTGCTCGCACGAGCTCGTCGGACGGCCGCGCGAAGTGGTCCATCCCGATGTACACGTAGCCGGCCGACGTCAGCATGTCGATCGCGAGGCCGAGCAGCGCGATGCGCGTTTCGGGCGGCGGCAGCGTCGCATCGTCGATCTGCCGCTGCATCTTGAACAGGTGCGGCATGTGCGCGTAGCCGAACACCGACAGCCGGTCGGGCGCGAGTTCGATGATCGTCTCGAGCGTGCGCGCGAACACGGCGACCGTCTGGTGCGGCAGCCCGTAGATCAGGTCGACGCTGACCGAATGGAAGCCCGTCGCGCGCGCGGCGGCGAGCAGGTCGGCCGTCATCGCGAGCGGCTGGATGCGGTTGATCGCCTGCTGCACGACCGGATCGAAATCCTGCACGCCGAGGCTCAGCCGGTTGAAGCCGATCGTGCGCAGGTGCACGAGCGTCGCGGGCGTGACCGTGCGCGGGTCGATCTCGATCGAGAACTCGGCGTCGGCGTCCGGCGCGAGCGCGAAGTGCTCGCGGGTGGCCGCCATCAGCTCGGCCGTTTCGTCGTCGGAAAGAAAGGTCGGCGTGCCGCCGCCCCAGTGCAGTTGCGTGACCGGGCGGGCCGGATCGAACAGCGCGGCCTGCAGCGCCATCTCGCGCTTGAGCTGGTCGAGATACGGGCGCGCGCGGCGGCGGTTGTTGGTCGCGATCTTGTTGCAGCCGCAGTAGAAGCACGCGGTGTTGCAGAACGGGATGTGGAAATACAGCGACAGCTCGCTCGACGACGCGCCGGGGTCGCCGGCCGCGCGCACGTAGTCGGCCGGGTCGAAATCGTCGCGAAACTGCAGCGCGGTGGGGTAAGACGTATAGCGCGGCCCGTTCGCGCCGTATTTCGTGAGCAAATCGGGACGGAACATTATGTCGGCAGAACCGGAGCTCATGATGGTCTCGCGCTTTTTAGATGCTTTCGAGTATATAAACGCGCGATTCCGCTGCATTGCGTAATAACGTCGCAGCCGGCGATGGCACAATGCGGGGTGGGCTGCCGAACGCCGCGTCCGGTTGCCGCACCGTTTTTTTGTTGTTCGTTCGAGAGAGCCGAGTGTCCGTCGAAATGCCTGTCCGCCCGGCACCCGCCGATGTCCTGCCGCCGCACGCGTGCCGCGAGGGCTGCGGCGCGTGCTGCATCGCGCCGTCGATTTCCAGCCCCATTCCGGGCATGCCCGACGGCAAGCCGGCCGGCGTGCGTTGCGTGCAGCTCGGCGACGACCTGCGCTGCCGGATCTTCGGCCGGCCCGAGCGGCCCGCGTGCTGTTCGGGGCTGCAACCGTCCGCCGACATGTGCGGCGCATCGCGCGGCGACGCGCTCGCGTGGCTCACGCGCCTCGAGGCCGCGACGCAGCCGTCGCCGCGTGGCGGCATGGGGCGGTAGCGGATTGCCGGCCGCGTTCGACGCGAATACGACGCATGGAACCCGCGGCGCGGGTTGAAGCACTAACTCCGGTCGATTGCCCGGCATGGGCGCAGCGCCGACAGCCCGATCGCCGCTGCGCCGGATACAGGAGATTGTTCAAGCATGACCGCACCTCGCGCGCCCGGCCGGCGCCGTTTTCTCGCCGCAACCGTCGGCGCCATCGGCGTGACGCTGTCGCTCGCCGCGTGCGCGTCGACATTCCCGTTCATCCCCGATCACTACACGTTCTCGCGCGGCGACGTGCAGAAAGCCGTCGCACGCAAGTTCCCGTATCAGAAGACGGTCGCGCAGGTCGTCGACGTGTCGCTCGCGAACCCGGCCGTCAACCTGCTGCCCGACCAGAACCGCGTCGCCGTGCAGCTCGACGCGAATTTCGCGAGCCCGTTCCTGCGCGCGCCCGTCAGCGGCAAGTTCACCGTGTCGGGCCAGCTCGCGTACGACGCGCCGAGCCGCTCGGTCGTGCTGAAGGCGCCGGCCGTCGACAGCCTCGTGCTCGACGGCGACGCGCAGATGTATGCGCAGCAGGTCGGCGCGGCCGCCGGCCTGCTCGCGACGCAAGTGCTGACCAACTATCCGATCTACACGTTCAAGCCCGAACAACTGCAATTTGCCGGAGTGAACTACGAACCCGGTACAATTACGATTCTTACAAACGGCATACGCGTGGCGATCGTCGAAAAATGACGTCGAGCCGCGCGGCCGAGCGGGCCGCGCGGCAACCTGGCCCTTCCTTTCGACCATTTCGGAGTTGGGCCACGGATGGACTGGATCCTGATCTGCAAGGCATTGATCCTCGGCGTCGTCGAGGGGCTGACGGAATTCCTGCCGGTGTCGAGCACCGGTCACCTGATCGTCGCGGGCAGCTTCCTGAATTTCAACGATTCGCACGCGAAAACCTTCGACGTCGTGATCCAGTTCGGTGCGATCCTCGCGGTTTGCTGGGAGTACCGGCAACGGATCGTGTCGATCGTCTCCGGGCTGCCGAGCCGGCCCGACGCGCGGCGCTTCACGCTGAACGTCGTGATCGCGACGATTCCGGCGATCGCGCTCGGCCTCCTGTTCGAGAAGAAGATCAAGGCCGTGCTGTTCTCGCCGGTGCCCGTCGCGTTCGCGCTCGTCGTGGGCGGCGCGATCATCCTGTGGGCCGAGGCGCGGCAGCGCGAGCGCGGCGAGCCGCCGCGCGTGATGTCGGTCGATGCGCTGACGCCGCTCGATGCGCTGAAGGTCGGCATCGCGCAGTGCTTCGCGTTGATTCCCGGCATGTCGCGGTCGGGCTCGACGATCATCGGCGGGATGCTGTTCGGCCTCGACCGGCGCGTCGCCACCGAATTCTCGTTTTTCCTCGCGATTCCGATCATCTTCGGCGCGACGCTCTACGAAACCGTCAAGGACTGGCAGGCGTTCACCGTCGATTCGCTCGGCCTGTTCGCACTCGGGCTGGTCGCGGCGTTCGTCAGCGCGTTCGTGTGCGTGCGCTGGCTGCTGCGCTACGTCGCGACGCACGATTTCACAGTGTTCGCGTGGTACCGGATCGCGTTCGGGCTGTTCGTGCTGCTGGTCGGGTACAGCGGCTGGCTGAACTGGGCGTGATGCAGATACGGAGGCGGGCGCGCTTCCGATAAAAAACGGCCCGATCGGCAGATGCCGGTCGGGCCGTTTTGTCGTCCGGGGCGGCGCGGCGTGCGCCGCCTCAGCGGAATGGCTCAGCCTGCGCGCTTGCGGAACACCAGGTCCCACACGCCGTGACCGAGCCGCAGCCCGCGCCGTTCGAACTTCGTCACCGGGCGATAGTCGGGGCGCGGCGCGTAGTCGGCGGCCGTGTTTTCGAGCGTCGGCTCCGCGCCGAGCACTTCCAGCATCTGTTCCGCGTAGTTCTGCCAGTCGGTCGCGCAGTGAATGTATGCACCGGGCTTCAGGCGCGACGCGAGATGCGCGACGAGCGGCGGCTGGATCAGCCGGCGCTTGTGATGGCGCGCCTTGTGCCACGGATCGGGGAAGAAGATATGCACGCCGTCGAGGCTTTCCGGCGCGAGCATGTGCTCGAGCACTTCGACCGCGTCGTGCTGGATGATGCGGATGTTCGACAGGTTCTGCTCGCCGATCAGCTTCAGCAGCGCGCCGACTCCCGGCTCGTGCACTTCGACGCCGAGGAAGTCGTCGCCGGGGCGGTTCGCGGCGATTTCCGCGGTCGATGCGCCCATCCCGAAGCCGATCTCGAGGATGCGCGGCGCGCTGCGGCCGAACACCGCGTTCCAGTCGGGCATCTCCGGCGCATACGGGACGACGAAGCGCGGGCCGAGTTCGTCAAGCGCGCGGCGCTGGCCGGTCGACACGCGGCCGGCGCGCGTGACGAAGCTGCGGATGCGGCGGTGGTGCAGCGGATTGACTTCGTCGGCGCCGTCGGCGGCTTCGTCGGGAATGGCGTCGTCGTGCGGCGGCAGGCCGGCTTCGTTCGGATCGTCGTGCATCATCGGTACAGAGAAAGGCTTTGTTGCGGGCGAGGGCCCGTTGCGCGCAGCAGTGCGCCGGGGAACCGGCACATGGTACAAAAAAGCCGCCTTCGACGAGGCGGCTTTTGCGCAGGCTGCCGTGCAGCCGGAAAGTGGAGCGGGCGATGGGAATCGAACCCACGTCATCAGCTTGGGAAGCTGAGGTAATGGCCATTATACGACGCCCGCAGAACGCGCAATTCTACAGGGTTTGACGTGGGGATGGCAAGCGGGCGGTTTGGGGCGGTGGCAGCGAAACTGGCATGGCTGGATCGTGGGGCGGTGGCGTCGCCGAGAATGGTCGTCAACGGATCGGCCAAAAACGGTCCGTCGACGCAATTTGCGCGATTGGTTGAATCCGCAAATAGCTGGGCCATTCAGCCCGAGCCAGCGGGCAGCGAACTGGCAGCGCGCTTGCAGGCGAGTCGTCGTGTGAACTCTCTTGGCCAACCGGTCACGAAGTACTAAAAATTGCGCGTTGCGATTGGTTAGACTATAACTAAACAGTATTCGACCAAGCACAGACAATCGAATCCGAGCAAAGACGCCCGAAGCGATGCCACTGGCAGACAGACTTCGAGAAAAACCACAAGAGAGAGACCATTATGAAGTTCGAGCTTCCGGCAAACCACGGGTTGTCGGCGGAATCTGTCGAATCGCTTGTCTTTCGTGACGGCACTGAATATTCCCTTACAGACGTTCAATTTGCTGCGCTTGATGCCGGGGTCGGACGCGGTGAAAGCGTATTGATCGTTTCTCCAACGTCTACGGGGAAGACGCAGATCGCGCTTTGGGCCATCGCGCATGGATTGGAGAACAACTGCCGAACGGTGTACCTGCTGACGCATCGTGCTTTAGCAAGGCAGAAGTTCGAAGATTTTCGAGAACAGTTGATCGAGAGTCATCTAGACGGCGATCTTACGTCATTGATAATTGCAACGGGCGACTCCGTTGAAACAGCCGACGGTAGCGCACCCAAGAATCCTCTGGACGCACCTTTGCTCATCGCAACGTACGAGAAATATCTCGCATTGCTATCAGCGAGTGGCGTGCCGTCTGACATGAGCTCGACGGTTGTCGTTTGCGACGAAATCCAACTTATCGGTGACGAGCATCGTGGGCAGAACGTTGAGGTGTTGCTCACGCTGCTGAAGAACGCCGGGTGGCGGCAGTTCGTGGGGCTTTCTGCGGTACTTCAGGCGAGTGATGCACGTGATCTCGCGCATTGGCTCGGTGTAAAGTTGGTTTCAGCGGATCGTCGTGAAAAGCACTTGAGATACGAATGCTGGACGAATCAGGGAATATTTTCGGTGGAGACTAACTCCCCCGAAACGATCGTACGTTCGACAGCGACGGGATCGAATAGCCTCAATCCTCTGGATGTCCTCGCGGTGCTTCTACGGCAAGAGCCGGCGGTCCGGCCGATCATCGTTTTCTGCACAAGCCGCAAGCAAACCTATGATTTCGCTGCCGCATATTTCAAGTCAATAACTAAGCCGAGCGTTGGCCAATTGTCGCTTGCTTTCGATCAACTTCCTGTTACGACGGTCAATTCATTGTTGGCGCGGTATTTGCCGCATCGATTTGCTGTTCACAGCTCGGATCTTACCGAGGAAGAACGCGCGATTATTGAGCAACACCTGCTGAGTGGGCATCTTGACGTCGTTTTCGCCACGACAACACTGGCGGCTGGTGTTAATTTTCCACTGGGTGCGGCGATCATTTTCTGGGAGCGCTGGAACAGCGAACTGCGGGGGCGCGAGCCCATTTCTGCTGCCGAGTTTCATAACATGGCTGGCCGCGTCGGCAGAATGGGATTCGACCATGACCATGGCCGAGTGATTTTCTTGGCTACGAGCGAGCAACAGATTCGTGCTTCTAAGCAATATCTCGACCTCGGCAGTCTGCCTCCTCTTCAATCGAGGATTGGTCCCGGGGGATTCGATCAGCTCGTGCTTCAGTTGGTCGCGTCCGGGCTTTGCAAGTCGAGGAACGAGGTAGATGCGCTTGTCAAATCGACACTGAGCGGGCTTAGAGAGGAAGACAAGAACACCGACGCATTTTCCATGTGGCCGTCCCACCTGGGAGGGTCGATCGCCTATCTAAAGCAGGAAGTGTTGCTTATCGAAGCTAACTCCGGACGGCTTACAGCGACGCCGTTCGGCAAGGCAGTTGCCCACTCGGGGTTGTTGCCGGAGACCGGAGTGGCGCTTATGCGTCATTTTGTGAATCAGGTGGACATTCTTCCGACATATCTTCCGGGTAACCAACAAACAGCTGACGCTGACAAACTCGCGTTTCTCGTCACATCGGCATGTTTCAGTTCACCGGAATTCAGGAGTGGATCACGAGAGACGCGCACGAGGCACTTACCATATCAGCTTGACGAACCGTACCTGATCGATGCGGATGCATACCGCGCCGAACTAATGGAGCCCGTATGGCAAGCCGACCCAGCGCCAGTTAATGCCGCCAAGATCACTGTGGACTGGATTAACGGCGCGGAACTTCGAGACATAGAACATTCGCTAGACGCGCTTCGTGCAGGTAGCCTGCGCGACATGTTTCGGAACGTATGCTGGATGTTGAGCGGTGTTGCCGCCATCATCGAAGCTGCGACTGATGCTCGAACGCCGAGTGCATTGCGGCCGCGGTATCTCATGATTCCCAATAGCCAACTCGCGAACCTTAGAAAGCTACCGAGATATTTGCGGCGACTGTCGCTGAGAGTGGCCGAGGGCTTGCCGGACGAAGTCTTGTGGATGACTTGGTTGAACAGTCGAGAAGGGGCGTTCAGATTGACGCGTGGAGAGATACTGGGGTTACGCAATCGAGGCTTCACCTCACTGGATCAACTTATGCTGGGAACAGCTGAGGCGGACCAAGTGAGGCTGGCGGTATTTGACGCCGTGAAGCCGTCACCACATGCGAAGGCAAATTGGTTACGCGATGCTTCGCGACAATGGAAACAAGAGCAACGTCGGTGTACAGCGGAGCGCCATGCTGTACGCGCAAAGCATTGTCCCCACTCACAAGACGTGGAGACGTACTATGCTTCGCGGGGTACAGCGTTTGAGGCTGCGTTCGAAAAGGCTATGCAGTTGCTTAATATCAAATTTCAGCGCCTTGACGATAGGGCCGTGACGGGTGCTCCTGACTATCTTCTGGAGCTCTCGGATTCTCCGCCTCTCATCCTCGAATTGAAGTCGAAAATCAATGATAAGCTGGTTGACTACAACTCGGCAGTCGAAGTCTTGGCCGCGTCAGAGGTTCACGGATACAAAGAGATATTCTGCGTAACGCTCTGCCATCCTGGTGTAGACCCTAGTGTGCCGAGTGTGATCAACGCGTGCGGCAGATTGAGTGTGGTTGAAAGCCATGACCTAGGCGAGGCGCTTCTCCGGGTGTGCGAGGGTAACCTTACTCAGGCTCAGCTATGGCAATGGCTTGCTACACCTGGCCAAGCGAAAGCCGATGATCTTCCGTTCAGAACTTATCCGTAGAACTATATCTCGCGGCGCATGTGTGCTCGCTGGAATAGCGATAGCGTGCTGTCAAGCTGTTGCGGAATTCGATCAGCCGGTCTTCCGGCACTACATAAGATAGGGTGACCTAAATCCCAACATGCCGACAATCTACTGCGATGAAGCTGGAAATTCGGGAGCGAACCTGCTCGACAGGGATCAACCGTTCTTCGTTCTCGCGTCTAACGATTTTTCGAGAGATGAGGCGGTGGCGCTGCTAGAGCACGTTAAGTCGCCGCAGGGGGCGGAGCCAAAGTTCACGGCGCTCAAGAAATCAGGTGCGGGGGTTGCAAAGCTCATCCGCTTTCTTTCTGATCCTCGACTCAACGAAAATCGTGTCGTTGCAGACGTGTTCGACAAGCGATTCATGATCGTTACGAAAATGGTCGACCTAATTGCAGAAACACTCATTCATCGGATAGGGGGAGACCTCTACGAGCGCGGCGCAAACATCGCCATGTCGAACATGCTGCACTATTGCATGCCTGTTTTCTGTCGCGAAGAGAATACTGATCGATTCCTGCAGTCCTTCGTCGAACTTGTCCGTCAAAGAGAAGAAGCGCAGATATCCGCGTTTTATGATGCTGGAAAAGCGATGGTGGAGGCTTCGACGAACAAAAAATTTAAAGAGGATCTCATGTATTTTACCGAGCCTCGATTGTTCTCGCTGTGGTTCAGCGAGGAAATTACCCCGCAGGCTCTCGACCCGGCGATTCCTGCGTTATTTGGTCACATTGCCACCTGGGGAGCAAGGAAAGACGAAAGATTCGACGTTGTTCACGACTCGTCTAAACCAATTCTCGCTTCCCAAGCAACATTTACCAACATGATGGCCCTCTCCCATGAGGAGTCGGTGCTCGTGGGTTACGATCGACGCAAGTTTCGCTTTCCGTTGCGAGCAACGTCGCTGTCGCAAGCCGATTCAAGGGAGCACCCTCAACTTCAGGTTGCCGATCTATGCGCGGGACTTATCAATCACTTCAACAAATGCAATCTGACTGGTGAACTTGATGACTTGGCCATCGCTACCCGCGAGTTGCGAAGACTGGACTGGGTATTCGACGCGGTGATTCCAACGACTGACGTCACGCCTGAGGCGCTTGGCACCGAGGAGGTGGGAGGCATCAATCCGGTGGATCGCGTTATCGACTATTTGTCGCAACGGACCACGCGAACCGAGTAAGGCGGACGGCGCTATGTGAGTCTTCGCAACTTCCACGGCGAGCGTTGGATGCGTCACGGTCAGCGATGCGCGCATCGTATTAGTGTGATCGCGGCGACTGATGCGCGGGACCGGGATGTGAGTTAACTTGGTCTGTCAAATTCGGTTGATGCAGTTTGCTAATCCAAGCCGGGCATATCTTGTTGCCTTGGCCGGACGTTTGCCGAGAAAGTCGTCGCATGGACGACATCAAACACCCCAACGATTTCCCACCGCTGACCATCGAGCAGATTTGCGAGCTGGCTGCGGCGGTGTGTGACGATTTCGGCGGCGACCTCCCGCGAGCAGCTTTCACGGAGAAACTGCTACTCCTCCTCGAAGACGTTCCAGGATTCGAGGTAGGCAAGGTGGACGAGAGGTTCATTGAATTGGCGTGGACGACATACAGCGGTTGCCGACCCAATTCCTGAGATTCTACTCGCGCACCAGCTCAGCGACCTTTTCATAGAGCGTTTCTCGGTATGCACGAGCATTTTCCGAGAAGTGGAGCCGTCGATGGCAGTTCGGGCAAACGGCGACCGCATTCGTTGGCGTATGCTCAGGTGAAGTCAATGCGTCACGCGTCGCTGAATAATGTACGCGAACACTTCATCGAACTGAAACGGCGTGAGGGATGGGAGATCCGGAGGGTCGATTACGAGATGAACGAGGAGCCCAAGAAGTTGCAGAAAGAGTATTACGGGGCGAAGAGGGCTATCGTGGAGGAGGAGTTGTTGGCGATTGCGAATGCCGAGCGTATTGACCGCAAGCGTTACCTCGACTTGTGCGACAAGCAGACCGCAACCACGGCCGAGAAGGCGCGGATGTCTCGCTACCAGATCGAACAGTTCTATGGTGTGAAGGAGGTAACGGTCGAACTGGCGAGGTTGGATGATGGCGGTCGGTATCGCGAGTGCGTGAGGTTCGGTTCGGTATTTCTTTCCAACAAGTATCAGCGGAATCAGTTTGCGCTGTTGGAGCGGGGCGTGTCGGTGACGGAGCGGGATGATTACGTCAGGAAGTGCAAGCTTCTCAAGAAACTGCTGCGTGCGGCTGGTGTGGTGGACGAGGACGGCCAGTTGGATACGCTGGCCGAGTTCGAGTCTCGTACGCTCGGTGCCTTCATCGATGTCGTTGAACTGCACGTACAGGAAATCGGGCTGGTGCTTAACGTGCGTGTGCGGGATGACTTGCGCGAAAAACCTATGCTGCAGCTTAAGGCTTTCCTGAAGTTGATTGGTGTTGAAACGGCGAAGAGGCGTAAGGGATACGAAGGACCGAAGAAGATTTATAAGTACTCGCTCGATCTGGATTCGATTGATTTGATGAACAAGTATCGGAAGAATTACATGAAGGGGATGACGGAGATTCGGGTCCAGCAAAACGTGCTCGATGGCGGGGCCATGATGGTCGTGACCGAGACGCCTGAAAAACCGAAGCGGATGAGGTTTGTGAACGTCGACAAGAAGCCTGCGAAGAGGTGGGAGGAGCTCACCCCTCGTCAGCGCCGTCGGGAATTGCTTGCAATGTTGAGGAAGCCAAAACATCAACCAATTGAGCCGAATCCGTTCGATATCGATGAAGGCATCATCCCGCTTGAGCCGATCGGTGATTGATCGTGATGCAGATCAAATCTCCGTGGTGGTCAATGACTTGTAGATAAGTGTTTTTATTGTTTTGTTAAAGCGGCGACTTATCTGCTGGACGGACGGGGCCAACCACGAGTTGGCCCTACGTCAGAGTCTAGGAAAGCTGACGACTGAAATCGGAAAAACCCGGTGAATCATGGCGGTACGGGTATTGGTGGGTGAGGGTGACTTGAAAACTGTCACCCTTGCTGGTCGCCGTAGGCTGCCTGAGAAAAAAAGTTCCGTCAGCTACTTCCGATGTGACAGATCAGCCGCTCGAGAAATTTCCAGAAGTACGGTGAATTGATCAGTTGTGCTATGAGAAATAGGATTGCGCTATACATTGACTGGCTCCGTATGTTCTCGGGATACCTTCAACGGATCCTCCCTCGCGAAGGAGGGGCGTGCCGCCGGTCGACATGGTGGCGGCTTAGGTTTCCGAGATATGTGTGCGTCAGACCTTCAAGTGGCGGTAGACGGGTATTCCTGGGGAGCAATAAGGTCAGTCAGAAAGTCGCTCTCGGCTACAAGGTCCTGCGGTACCAGCGCGTATCCGCCCCACGTGATGAGCCAGAGCGAGAGGGCCGTGATGTCATCAATCACGTATAGTGAGTGCTGTCTTCCCTTGAAGAGGTCTTGGACGCGATCTGGATTGACCAGTGCTCCTTTGCGAATTTCTCTGTCGGTGTCTTCGCCGACGAATCCAAGCCAGGTTGTTTTGCAGCATGCGACCGATCGCGTCATGAGATTACCATCATCGTCAAGACCTAGCTCTGCGTGGAACCAATAGTAGTTGCGATTCTTTGCGGGTTGAGCGATCGTCGCGCAACGAATGCGTTCTTCTTGCGTAGCGAAGTGCTGCGCTCGGTTTTTCAGTCCCTTGACGCGCTCGAGAAAATAGTGATGGCGCTGCATGCCAAGCTTTTTTGCTGCGGCGTCCAGCGCTTGCATGTGCTTAATACCGAGCCTATCCTGAATTTTCTTCGCTTCCCTCTTGTACTTGGCTTCGTAGCGGGAAATGAATACTTCGGCTTCGATGTGCGGAAGAGCTGAAACGTGATCTGATGAGTTCATGACAAGTCCTTTCGTACGCGGCCATCTTCCAATAGCCCGCTCTAGCCGGAATGGCCACATTCAAGGATGTCTAGTCAAGAACCCAGAAACCGTTGCTCTCTAGGAGCGGTTTTGCCAGTGCGGGCGGCAGGTAGTCTGGACTACCTTGCGGCAAATATATCAACGAATGATTTCTGCCACAAGAGGTCGTGATGGAAGTGAGCGAAGTCTAGTCGGAGGCGATTTTGACCGAAGCGACGGCGGCCGCGCCGACGAAGATGGAACTGGCGACCGAAATCTACAAGCGGATGCGGACCGTGAAGGATGTGACCCGGAAGGACATCATCGAAAAGTTCATCGCCGAAGTGAGCCTGACGAAGGCCGGTGCGAGCACCTACTATCAGATAATCAAGGACAAGTACGAGCCGCAGGGTAAGAAGTGATGCACTTCCGGCAGCAAAAAGAAGCGGGCTCCCTTGGGAGCCCGAATCGTTTCGTTGTTGATCAGTCGAAGTTGAAACTCAACTGACCGGGTGCGGACCGCCAGTGCGAGCACACATGTTCCAGATGGCCGAAGCGAATCCGGGTGTAGTTACGCACGAAGACGGTCTTTGCCTGCTCGCGAGCGAGGTTGGGCATAAACCCCTCCATGTAAGGAGGTTGAAAGCGATTCTTGCCCTCAGCTCCCTTGTCGCGTAGACTACAAGGGTTATCTGCACGATAACTGTGGGTGACAGGGGCACGCCTTAACGCGCTGTCTTCTGCTCGCCGGCGCCCCCAACGTTTCGATCTCCTGGCCGAGATCAAGGTGTTGGGGGCGTTGTTTTTCCGGCCCGGCTACTGCGAGCTATGTAACCGGGGCCGAGTCATCTTCTTTTCATTCCTTCCCTTCGGGCGTGAAGCCCTTCCACCGCTTGATATATGCTGCGAGCATCGTTTGCAGCATCACCCAGTCGTCTGCATCGAGGCCTTTCGGAACAATAATCTTTGCGCCTTGCTGCTTCCCGGGAAGAGGGATTTCAAATCGCTCGACGTCTGGATCGTCGTCTTCCTGAGGCACTCTCCCCCCAGTGTCACTCGGTCGTTGTTCATCTTCAGTGGTTTTAGACGATTTCCTGCTGCCGTTGCTTTTGGGGGCTGCCGGCGCTTTGACGTGCGGCGATACCTCGATTCCACATTCTTTCGCGGCGGGGATGAAGAACGCGATGGTCTTCGTCAGCGTACTTCCGCTAATCCCGAGCTCGCGAAACTTCTCGGTCATTTGGCCGGTACTTGCGTGGCTCAGGTCAAATTCAGAGTCGTTGAAGAGGAAGTCGTATGACTCGCGCAGGATGGGGCCGAGCGTAGATTTCCGGGCGTCGTCATCGGAGAGGACAAACGGCTTGAAGTGATCTTTGGGTTTGCCGGTGTCATCGATGAAGCCCAGAAAGCGGAGTGCAGCGATGATTCCCGATTGCTGTGATCCAGAGGCTTTCGGCATCACGGTTTTGTCGATGCGTGCCGGTACCGTGCCTGCGTCTCGAAGCTTATTCAAGAACGCGATGAATGACCCGTAGGAGATGACGGGCGGTGTTGCGAGCTTCTCTTTGCTGCTAGCCATGTGATCTACCAGACGGGAGTGATCGATGGCGCTTAATCTACCATTGGTTTTTGGTGTTTGCAAACGGATTTCATCGCGGCGCGCCGATGATTGTCCAATGTTGTCCCCTCGGGATCAGACGTGTTCAGACTGATCATGCAAGCTATCCCCTTGTTGGTTGTCATCAAGCCATTGATTTTAATGAATTATTTTTAGTTTATCGTTTGTGAGGGACTTCGATGTGATTTCTTCTTGGTAATCGAGACGCGCCGAGATACATCGAAATGCACCGAGACGCACCGAGACGCACCGAGACGCACCGAAGCGTCCCCGCGTGGTGCAGGGTGCTCCCAGGGGGGCGGGGGACTCTGGAACGAATCGAAATCCAAGGAAGCTTCGGATGCTCTTGGAATAGTGCGCAAAGTAGCTTTGATTGACCGGATGGTAACGAGCTTTCGGTGGGGTTCGGTCGACGCCTGCTACGCCACGTGTACCAAGCTTGCGCAATCGGTTGATGTCAGCTGGCTTCTGCGCGAGCTATATCATCAGCTTCTTGATGTCGGTGCTGGCGTGAAAACTGGCATCGCAGTGAATCCCGCATGAACAGCGGTTCTTCGTGGAGCCGGGGGAAATTATGACGTGAGAACGCGCGTGATTAGTGGTTCAAATTAACGCGCTGGGGCTTGGGAAGCTGAGGTAATGGCCATTATACGACGCCCGCAGAACGGCGGATTGTACAGGGTTTGGCGTGGGGATGGCAAGCGGGTGGTTTGGGGCGGTGGCATCGAAACTGGCATGGCTGGATCGTGAGGCGGTGGCGCGTCGCCGAGAATGGTCGTCAACGATCGGCCAAAAACGGTCCGTCAACGCAATTTGCTCGATTGGTTGAAGCCGCAAATCTGGGGCCATTCCGCCGAGCCAGGGGGGAAGCACGCTTGCAGGCGAGTCGGTGTCGAAAATAGACGAGTCGGTGTCGGAAGCATACAAGCCCCGGTAACGCTTCCGAACTAACGTGACGGATCACTTACCCGATCGTTTGGAGCTGACATGTCCGATTTCATCACCGTTTTGCGCGAAACCTGCCCGACTCCGGTCCTTGACGCGACCAAGTGGAAGCGCATCGGCGGCGATCCGCACACCGTGAACCTCAACGCTTACGTCTCCAAGGACGGCAGCAAGATCATGGGCACCTGGATCTGCACCCCGGGCAAGTTCGAGGTGAACTACGAGAAATGGGAGTTCTGCCATTTCCTCGACGGCTACTGCATCATCACGCCGGAAGGCGAGGAGTCGGTGCACCTGAAAGCCGGCGATGTGTTCGTGATCGAACCCGGCATGAAAGGAACCTGGGAAGTGGTGGAGACGGTGCGCAAGTACTTCGTCTTCGCCTGAGCGGGTTTGTAGATTCGACCACGCATATCGTCGTCGTCCGGATACCTTCCCGGTTCGCGGCCTCTGTCATCGCGGCCCTTGCATGTTGCAAGGGCCCATACACATTTAAAACAAGATGACGCCCGCAGAACACGTGATTCGATACGGAACCACACCGAAATGGCAACGGGACGATTCTGACCGGTTGAACGGCTGCCGTGTTCGCCATATCGGTTCGCGGCATCTTCACCGTGATCCAGGCCGACTTCTCGGCGACCGTACAGCCGCGGCGGCGCGATCGCCGACACCGGTAACGAACGCCCGCAACCGGCCGCGCCAGCGCCTATGATGCAGCAGTCCGCCCACCGTTCCAGCGACAGCGCGTGAGAACCATCCGCATGCGCCGGACGCCCACCGGAACCCGACCATGCGCATCACCGCCATCCGCGAGCAACCGATCCCAGTCTCTCGCTACGCCGACCCGGCCATTCCCTCCGGCGGCCTGACGACGAGTGTCGTCGCGGTCGTCACCGACGTCGTGCGCGACGGCCGCCCCGTGACGGGCTACGGCTACGCATCGGTCGGCCGTTTCGCGCAGGGCGGCCTGATTCGCGAACGGTTCGCGCCGCGCCTGCTGGCCGCGGCCGACACGCTCGCCGACGAAGCCGGCACCAACCTCGACCCGTTCCGCGCATGGCGCGCGATGATGGCTGGCGAAAAACCCGGCGGACACGGCGAACGATGCGTCGCGGTCGGCACGCTCGACATGGCGATCTGGGACGCCGCCGCGAAAATCGCCAACCTGCCGCTTCATTGCTTTCTCGCCGACCGGCTCGCACGCACGGCAGCGCCATGCGTGCGCGTGTACGCGGGCGGTGGCTACCGCTATCCGCATGACGATCTCGCGTGCCTGTCGGACGAGATGCGCCGCATCGCCGATCTCGGCTACACGCATGCGAAGATCAAGATCGGCGGCGCGGATCTCGATCAGGACCGACGACGCATCGAAGCCGCCGCTGCCCAACTCGCCGACAGTTCGCATCTCGCGGTCGATGCGATGAACACATACGACGCGACGACCGTGCAAGCCGCCGCGACGATGCTCGCGCCGTTCGACCTCTGGTGGTTCGAGGACATCTGCGACCCGCTCGACCTACCGCTCCAAGCGGAGCTTGCCGCGCGATACTCACCGCCGATCGCGGCCGGCGAAGCGCTGTTCTCACTCGCGGAAGCGAAGCTGCTCGACCGCTACGGCGGCCTGCGCAACGACCGCGACGTGCTCGTGTTCGATCCGGTGCATTGCTACGGGCTGCCGGGCTATCTGCAGATCGTCGACCACTTCGTGTCGCGCGGCTGGCGGCGCGACGCGTTCTGGCCGCACGGCGGCCACCTGTTTTCGCTGCACGTCGTTGCGGCGCTCGGGCTCGGCGGCGCGGAAGTCAATCCGTTCGCGTTCCATCCGTTCAGCGGACTGGCCGATGGCGAAACCGTCGACGTCGGCTACGCACGCGTACCGCAAGCACCCGGCATCGGCTTCGAACTGCATGCCGACGCGCACAACGCGTTTCGCAAGCTATCGGGCCGCTGACGCCTGAAGCGCATCAAGCGCGAAACGCACCGCGAAGCCGAGCATCATCGCCGCGACGAAGAAATCGAGCACACGCCACGCGAGCACGCGAGCGAACCATGCGCGGCACGCACGCGCGCCATAGGCGAGCATCAGGAACCACGCGAGCGAAGCCGTCATCGTGCCAATGGCGAACTGCGCCGGCATGCGTGCGAAGGCGCGGATTTCGACGAAGGGCTGCGTGCGTTTGCGGAGCGGCGCGCGCCGGTGTTTCGCGGCGTCTAGGCGTTCAGGTGTTCGCGTGGCGCGGCGTTGAGGTGCGACGGCGGTATGCGCTACACGCCGCCGATCGCGTGCACGCCGACGAGCAGCAGCGCGCCCGCCGCGATCAGCAGCAGCGCGTGAATGCGCGAGACCATCAAGCACAGCGTCGATGCGACCGCGATCGCGCGTGCTGGCCAGCCGCCGTCGAGCGACTGCAGCAGCACCCACACCGACGCGAGGATCATGCCGGCCGCGACCGGACGCAGGCCGGCTTCGAGCGCGATCTGCCAGCGCGCGCCCTGGTGTCGCCGCCACAGGTGCGCGACGCCGTAGATCAGGAACGCGGTCGGGCCGAACAGCGCGAGCGTCGCGATCACCGCGCCCCAGAAGCCGGCCACCTGCCAGCCGATCAGCGTTGCCAGCAGCGAGCCGGGGCCGGGCGCCATCCGCGCGATCGCGAAGTCGTTCACGAACTGCGTGGCGGTCATCCAGTGATGCACGTCGACGATCTGCCGCTGGAGGTCGGCGATGATCGTCTGTCCGCCGCCGATCGTCGCGATCGACAGCGGCGCGAACACGCCGAACAGCGCGGCGTAGCGTTGCGACGCGGTCATGGCTTGTCGCTCCGGGCGGGCGTGATGGCCGCGCGGCGGTATTCGAGCGCGACGCTCAGCGTGCCGCCGATCAGCACGGTCCATACGAGCGGCCAGTGCAGCACCGCAACCGACACGAAGGTGAGCGTCATCACCGCGAACGGCAATGCGCGGCGCGGCAGCCGGCGCACCGCCGTGATCGCCATCGAGATCGACAGCCCGATCGCCGCGGCCGCCGCGCCGGCGAGCGCGACATGCGTGAGCGGGAAGCGCGTGAGGGTCGAGAACGCGACGCCGAACAGCACGATCAGCACGGCCGGCGGCGCGATGATGCCGGTGAAGCCGGCCACCGCGCCGCGCCATCCGGCGAGCCGGTAGCCGATCCAGATCGCGAGGTTCTTCACGTTGACGCCCGGCAGCGCCTGCGACAGCGCGAGGCCGTTGAGGAACGCCTCTTCGTCGAGCCAGCGCCGCTCGTGCACGAAGTCGCGCATCATCCGCCCGCTGAGCCCGCCGCCGAAGCTGGTCAGGCCGATCTGCGCGAACGCGACGAACAGCGCGAGGACGCCGGGCGGCGGCGCATCGCCGGTGGGCGGCGCCGGCGGGGTGGTGGCGGAGGGAGAGGGCATCGTGCGAGCGGCGCGTGGCGATTGGGCGGGCGCCCATGTTAGCAAGCGGCGCCTGTCAGCACGCTGACATCGGTGCGGCGTTGGCGCGACGAAAACCCGTAACCGATCCGATGAGCACGATGCGGCGCGCAACCGCACGGATTCGAACCGGCGCCGCTATGCTCGCACGACCGTCACGCCCGCGGCCTCGATCGGCTTCGTCAGCGCGGCTTCGGTTTCCTTCTCGACCACGACGGTTTGCGCGAGCGTGATGTCGCCGATCACGAACTGCGACGCCGCGCGCAGTTTCGACTGCGACGCGAGCACGACCGTCTCGGCCGCGCGTTCGGCCAGCGCGCGCTTGATCGCCGCTTCCTCGAAATCGCCGGTGCTGAGCCCCGCGACCGGATGCACGCCCGTGACGCCCATGAAGTACAGGTCCGCATGGATGCGCGCGATGCCTTCCATCGCTGCGGCGCCGACCGCGACGATCGAATGCTTGTAGAGCCGCCCGCCGATCAGGATCACGTCGATCGACGGATGCGCGGCCAGCGCGACGGCGACGCTCGGGCTGTGCGTGACGATCGTCGCGCGCAGGTCGGCCGGCAGCTGGCTGACGAGCAGCGCCGACGTCGTGCCGCCGTCGACGATCGCCACTTGCCCGGGCGCGATCATCTGCGCGGCCCGCCTTGCGATGCGCCGCTTTTCCGCCGTTTCGAGCACCTCGCGCTGCGCGAACGGCGCGACGGCCGGCGACGCCGGCAGCGCGCCGCCATGCACGCGCTGCAGCAGGCCTTCGGCCGCCAGCTCGCGCAGGTCGCGGCGGATCGTGTCTTCGGACACGCCGAATTGCGCGCTCAATTCGACGGCCAGCACCTGGCCGTCGTGCGCGAGCGCGTCGAGGATCGCTTTCTTGCGTTGCGTCGTCAGCATCGTGTTTGCACGAAATTTCTTGAAGTTGCACGAATTTGCACGTTACCATGGGCGCCGTCCTTTGTCGAATGGGAGGCTGCGATGGCTGCAACGCGGGACCGCGTG
The DNA here is from genome assembly GCF_058781685.1 of Burkholderia sp. FW306-1C-G01B. NCBI lineage: Bacteria > Pseudomonadati > Pseudomonadota > Betaproteobacteria > Burkholderiales > Burkholderiaceae > Burkholderia > Burkholderia sp. FW306-1C-G01B. Next base: position 329,967 of record NZ_JBYSWZ010000008.1, on the reverse strand, counting down.
CGCATCGTCGATACGACGGTGCTGTCCGATGACTGGTATGTGCTGAAGAAGGTGACGTTCGACTTCCTGCGCCGCGACGGAACGTGGCAGCGCCTGAGCCGCGAGACCTACGACCGCGGCAACGGCGCGACCATCCTGCTGCGCAATGCCGGCACGGGCGACGTGCTGCTGACGCGGCAGTTCCGGATGCCGGCGTTCGTCAGCGGGCACGACGGGATGCTGCTCGAGGCCGCTGCCGGCCTGCTCGACGACGCGACGCCCGAAGCACGCATCCGCGCGGAGGCCGAGGAGGAGACCGGCTATCGCGTGCGCGGCGTGCGCAAGGTGTTCGAGGCGTTCATGAGCCCTGGGTCCGTGACGGAGAAGCTGCATTTCTTCGTCGGCGAATACGATGCGTCGCTGCGCACCGGCGACGGCGGCGGCGTCGCGGAAGAGGGCGAGGATCTCGAGGTCGTCGAGATGCCGCTGCAGGCGGCGCTGGACGCGGTCGAGCGCGGCGAGATCGTCGACGCGAAGACGATCATGCTGTTGCAGTACGTCGCGCTGCGGGAAGCCGCCGGCGCGCGTACGGCATGACGCCGCTGCTCGTGCTGGTCGCCGGCCCCTATCGCAGCGGCACGGACGGCGACCCCGCGCGCATCGCCGCGAACCTGCACCGGCTGGAAGCGGCGGCGCTCGCCGTGTATCGCCGCGGGCATGTGCCGATGATCGGCGAGTGGGTGTCGCTGCCGCTCGCGGTCGCGGCCGGGTCGCGGCAGGTCGGCGACGAGATCAGCGAGGCGTTCCTGTATCCGGCCGCGCACCGGCTGCTGCGGCGCTGCGATGCCGTATGGCGGATCGACGGCGTGTCGCGCGGGGCCGACGCGGATGTCAACCTCGCGCGGCGACTCGGCAAGCCGGTCTATTTCGCGATCGACGAGATTCCGGTCGCGCGAGACGATTCGGATCGCTGAGCAGGTGGGGAGGCGGGCGGATCGCGACGTCGCCCGGGCTTCGCTGCGTCGGCTGCAGCGGGAAAAGCCCGGCGCCACGCGGAATCACGACGTTGCGATCGCGTCGTGCCTTTGTATCGCGCATGCTGCTCGGCACCCGAACCGGCGTATGATCGCGACGCCGCCCGCGTACCGTTCGACGTTACCGCCGCCCCATCATGCCGCTCCCCGATTCCGACGACTCCACCGCTGCCGCCGCGCAGCTTCCCGCCGATCTCGTCGCTGCCGCCGTTGACGCGCTCGCGCGCGCCGACGCGTTGCTCGTGACGGCCGGCGCGGGCATCGGCGTCGATTCCGGGTTGCCCGATTTTCGCGGCACGGACGGCTTCTGGCGTGCGTATCCGGCGCTGCGCCACGAGCGTTTCGAATTCCACGAGATCGCATCGCCGCACGCGTTCCGTGAGCGTGCGCAGCTCGCGTGGGGGTTCTACGGGCACCGTCTCGCGCTTTACCGCGCGACGGTGCCGCATGCGGGTTTCGCGATCCTGCGTCGCTGGATCGACGCGATGCCGAATGGCGGCTTCGTGCTGACGAGCAACGTCGACGGCCAGTTCCAGAAAGCCGGCTTCGATCCGACTCGGATCGTCGAGATCCATGGCTCGATTCACGCGATGCAGTGTCTGCGGCCCTGTTCGGACGACACGTGGGACGCGGCGCCGTTCGTGCCGGACGTCGACGAAGCCACCTGCCGGCTGGTCGGCGAAGCGCCGCGCTGCCCGTACTGCGGGGGGCTCGCGAGGCCGAACATCCTGATGTTCGGCGACACCGGCTGGCTCGGCGCGCGCTACGACGCGCAGGAACATGCGCTGGAAGACTGGATTGCGCGGGCCGGGCGCGTCGCCGTGGTCGAGATCGGCGCGGGCACCGCGATTCCGACCGTGCGCCTGTTGAGCGAACGGCTCGGCGCCGACGTGATCCGCATCAACGCGCGCGAAGCGCATGCGCGCCGTGCGGACGTGATCGGGTTGAAGGGCGGTGCGCTGGCGACGCTGACCGCGCTCGACCGCGCATGGCGCGGCGGCTGAACGCCGCGCCGCGGACCGACCGGCGACGGTCGGGGGTTACGGCCGGGCGACGAGCGCCTGCACGAGCGACGGCGCTTGCGGCGAACCGAGACCCGTCACGTAGTCGTAGCCGCCCGCTGCGTTGCAGACGCTGCCGCAATTGCCGTTGGACCCGGTCGTCACGTCGTGAAAGTCGCTGCCATATGCGGTTTTCCCGACCATATAGAGCGAGTCGTAGGTGCCGCTCAACCGGCTCTTGCCGGCCGCCGCGCGCAGCGAATTCGCGATCGCGACGAGCGCCGACCATTGCGGCGCGCCCGCGCTCGTGCCGCCGACCTGGAACCAGCCCGCCTGCCCCTGGTAGGTGACCGAGTCGTACACCGCGAAACCGCTGGACGGATTCGCGTCGTAGCTGACGTCGGGCACGCCGCGCTTGCCGGCGACCGGAACCGGCCACGCGGTCTGGCCGGCCGGCTCGGCCTCGACGGTGCTCACGCCGCCGCCGCTGCCGCTCCACGCCGCCTCGCCGACGTAGTTGCCGTACGTATCGATGGACAACGTCGTGCCGCCCACCGCCACCACGTACGGCGACGCGGCCGGGTATTCGGTCCCGGTGCCGCTGTCGCCGGACGACGCGACGAACGTGACGCCCGCGACGTTGAAGTGGCTGTCGAAGCCGGTCTCGCTGCCGAACTCGCTGCCGCCGAAACTCATCGACACGACCGACGCGCCGCGCTTGACCGCGACGTCGACCGCGGTCAGCAGGTCGGTGAAGCTGGCCGACGCGGCCTCGACGAGCATGATCTTGGCCTTCGGCGCGATCGCATGCACCCATTCGACGTCGAGCGACATCTCGAGCGCCCAGCCCGAATCGGCCCTGGGCCGTGTCCCGCGTGCGTACACCTTGGTGAAACAACCGTTCGACGACGTGCAGGCCGGCAGCGAGAACGCGTTGCTGAACACGCCGAGATCGGCCTCGATCTTCGGGTCGTCGTACGCGTCGACGATCGCGACGACCATCCCGTCGCCCTGGTTGGCGATCGTGTCGAACCCGTACGCGTGTCGGGCGAGCGCGGGCGTGAGGCCGGATATCGAAGCCGTGCTCGCGCGCGGCTTCGTGTGGAACGGCGGGCGCGCGTATCCTTTCGGCGCGCGGTTGCCTTCGACGTAGGACGGCGGTCCGTTGCCGTCGGCGAGCGCGACGCTCGATGCGAGCAGCGACGCACACAGCGCCGAAATCAACATGAATGACGGGCGGATATTGTTCATTTTTCGAGTCTCCATGTCGATGGAGTGGGTTGGCGGAACAAGTCTACAAAATCGGCGAAGTCAATTGCATGGAATATCGGCCGGATACGGGAATGTCTGATAAGGGAAACTACGCGGAATCCCCGTGAAATATGGGATTTTCAAGGTTGGCGCGCAGCGGACGAAGCGGCTTTACCGATTTTGAAAATGCGGATAGATAATCAATCTGTTTTTAATTGATTTGTAATGTCCTGCGTAATGCATCGGAAAATATCGAGTGCGGCGGATTCGCGGGAATAATGAAATGCATCGTGCCCGTGCGACACGATCCGGCGTACGACGGCCCGCTCCGCCGGCGTTGCCGCCGCGGCGCGATTCCGCATACAGTTCAGCGTAGGCCGCATCCGCCACGCGGCGTCGTCAGCGAGGAGTGCCCTTGTTCTATTCGATCGTCGCGATCTTCGTCGGCGCCGGGCTCGGCGCGTTGCTGCGCTGGTTCCTGAGCCTCGCGCTCAACGAATTCTTTCCCGAGGTGCCGCTCGGCACGCTCGCCGCGAACCTGATCGGCGGCTACGTGATCGGCATCGCCGCCGTCGTGTTCACGACCCGCGTCGGGCTGCCGCCCGAGTGGCGGCTGTTCGTGATCACGGGCTTCCTCGGCGGGCTCACGACGTTCTCGACCTATTCGGTCGAAGTGATGACGCATGCGTTGCAGGGCGAATTCGGATGGGCGTTTGCGGTGGCTGCCCTACACTTGACTGGATCGTTCGCGCTGACGGCGCTCGGCATGTGGACCGCGCGCGTGGCTCGCGGCGGCCTGAGCGTGCCGCCATCGGAGGGAGCGATGGACAGGGTGTTCTTGCGTTTCTATGTGCACGAGCAGCACCGGCTGCACTGGAAGCCGCTGTGGGAATGGCTGCTGGAGGAGGCGAACCGGATGGGCGTCGCGGGCGGTTCCGCGTTTCGCGCGATGGCCGGCTTCGGTCAGCATCGCGTGCTGCACGAGGACCGCTTCTTCGAGCTGCAGGGTTCGCTCGCGATCGAGGTCGAATTCGTCGTCACCGAGGACGAAGCGCAGCGTTTGCTCGAACGGTTGTCGCGCGAGAAAGTGCGCGTGTGCTACGCGATGATTCCGGCGCGCTTCGGCGTGATCGACACGCTCGTCGCGCCGCCGGCGCAGGGGCCGGCGGCGTAGGGGCAGCGTCGGTCAGATGCCGAAGATCGTCAGCGACACGGCGGCGCGCGTGACGATCATCAGCAGCACCTGCACGATCACGAACAGCAGGATCGGCGACAGGTCGATGCCGCCGAGGTTCGGGATGATGCGGCGCAGCGGGTTCAGGAACGGCGCGGTGAGCTGGTAGAGGATCGGCATCGCCGGCGAGCGCGGATTGAGCCACGACAGCAGCGCCATCAGGATCGTCATCCAGATCACGAGGTTGAGTGCCCACTTCACGACGGTGAGCAGCGCGACCACGACGAGCGTCGGGATCACCGCGGCCGGATCGAAGCCGGCCATCACGACCATCAGCACGACGTAGACGAGCGCGGTCAGCAGCGCGGCGACGACGCTGGCCCAGTCGATGCCGCGTACGCCCGCAATCACGCGGCGCAGCGGCAGCACGAGCCAGTTGGTCGCCTGCAGCACGGCCTGCGTGACGGGGTTGTACGGCGGCACGCGGACGGCCTGCATCCAGACGCGCAGGATCAGCGCGGCGCCGAACAGCGTGAAGACGGTATTGAGCAGAAAACGGGCGATCTCGCCGAACATCGTTGGCATCCTTTTTATACAGTCGAGTAGCGTGCGGCCGCCAACGCCGGATGGCGGCGCATCGGCCGACACCTTATCACGCCTCGTCTTGCGACGGGGAGGGGTGCGCGGCCGTGCGCGCGAGCGACGTTTCGACGGCTTCGGCGAGCGCCGGCAGCGACGCCGGCGGCGCGGCACGCTTCGCGGCGAGCGCGACCGCACGGCGCGTCATCAGCGCGTACAAAGTCGCGTGATCGCCGCCACGCGCTTCGAGCAGCGCGAGCTGGCGTTCGACGATGCCCGTATCGCCGCGCGACACCGGGCCGGCGAGCGCGTTCGCGAGCCCCTTGTCGCGCGCGGTTTCGATCGTGCCGGCGAGCATCGGCAGCAGTGCGCGCAGCGCGGCTTCCTCGTCGAAACCGAGGCCGCGCCACAGCTCGACCGCTTCCGACAACCCGCACAGCGCGAAGCTCGCCGCGTAATGCGCGGCTGCGTGATAGAGCATCCGGCCGCCGGCCGGAATCGACAGCGGATGGCAGCCGAGTGCGGCAGCAAGTCGTATCAGCGTCGCGTGCAGCGCGCCGTCGGCTTCGATCGTGACCGAGCAGCCGTCGATGCGTGCGAGGTCGGCGTCGGTGCCGCCGAACAGGTAGAGCGGATGGAAGCCGCCGGTGGCCGCGCCTTGCCGTTGCGCCGGATCGAGCAGCGCGACCGCCGACGCGCCGCTGCAGTGGACGACTGCCTGACTGGCGGCGCGCGATGCATCGAAGCGGAGCGCCGCGGCGGTCGACGCGAGATGGTCGTCGGGAACCGTCAGGAAGATCAGGTCGGCGGTGTCGGCGACCTGCTGCGGCGTGTCGACGGCCCGGCAGCCGGCGATGCGCGCGGCGAGCGCCGCGGCCGATTCGGGCGTGCGGCTCGCGATCGCGACAACGGGAAAGCCGGCCTGCGCGAAGCGCTGCGCAACGCAGCGCGCGAGGCGGCCGGCGCCGATGAAGCCGAGACGGGGTGTGTCGGGAAGAGGCATGGCGGCGGACGTAAGCGAAAACGAAGCAGCCGCCAGTATCGCAGGAATGAAGGTGTGGTCGTGGAAGGTCGATTGCCGCGCGGACGCATGTGTTCATTACCGGCGTGCGGCACGATTCGCACGCGTATTTGTGTCCGCGTTACGGTTGAATTCCGATCGATGAATCCGACCCCGAAACATGTTGCGCGCGCGTTCCTCGTGAATTGTCGGCGTCCTGTTTCAAATTTGTAATCGTTCATTACGTGCGCGTGCCCGCTGCGCGTGCCGTATCCGGTAAGACTGACCGGCCGTCGCGTCGCGCCCCGACTCGTCGGACGGAATCGCGCGACCTGCAAGGGTCGCCGCAGGCCGCGGAAGCCACGCCGCACGGCGGCTCCGGCCGCCTGCAATTGCAATTTGCAACAAATGCGAAACACGCGAGAGGCGGGTTTTCGCTACATTGCTTGCATGCGACGTGCATGCCCGCCGTTGCCGACAGGAGCGCATAAAATACCGCTCCAGCAGGAGAATCGAAGTGAAAAAGCTCATTCCGTTCATCGCCGCCGCCGCGCTGGGTCTGGGTGCCGCAAGCGCCGCGCAGGCTCACGTGTCGATCGGGGTCGGCATCGGTATCCCGGTCGCGCCCGCGTATCCCGTTTATGCGCCGCCGCCGCCCGTGTACTACGCGCCGCCGCCTCCGCCCGTGTACTACGCACCGGCACCGGCCTACTATGCGCCGCCGCCCGCCGTGGTCGTCGGCGGCTACGGCGGTTACTACGGTCGTCCGTACTGGCGTCATGGCTACGGCGGCTGGGGCCATCACGGCTACTGGCGTCGCTGATCCGTCCCGCGCGGCCTGACCGCGCGTGGCAAAACGGCGCAACGCCCCGCGAGGGGCGCTGCGCCGTTTTTTTATTGGTGCCGTCGCTCGACGCGCGGCCCGTGCAGGCCGGCTTCGCTTACGCCGCGTGCGCGATCAGGTCGCGGTAGCCGCCGACGATCACGCTGTACGAGAAATACGCGAACAGCAGCGCCGACGCGACGTGGCACGCGCGCATCAGCCCGGCGCCCGCGCGCTTGCGGCCCTGGCTCGCGAGCGTGCATATGAAGAGCGTCCACGCGAGGCCGCCGAGGAAGAAGCCCGACAGGAACACCGACGCGGTGACCGGCGTGGTCGCACCGGCTTTCGCGATCAGCGCGCCGCCGACCGCCGCGAACCACAGGATCGCGCTCGGCGACGACATCGCGAGCAGCATCCCGCGCAGGAAACTGCGCCGCGCGCTTGCGCGCGGCGGCGGTGCTTCGTCCGCGTCGTCGTCGGCCGCCCTGGCCGGCGCCAACGCTTCGCGCGTCATCTTCCACGTGAGGAACAGCAGCACGGCGCCGCCGCCGATCCAGACGATCCAGCGCACGGCCTCGAACTGCAGCAGCACGGCCATCCCGGCGAGCGCGAGCGCCGCGTAGAGGAGATCGCCGACGCACGAGCCGACGCCGAGCCAGAAGCCCGGCCGGAAGCCGTGCGACAGCGTCAGCGACAGCATCGCGACGTTCACGAGGCCGATATCGAGACACAGCGACAGCGACAGGAAGAAACCGTCGGACAGCATCGAGGCGGGAGGAAAGCTCATCTTCGTCGTTCTTGTGGTGGGTGCGATGCACGGGCCGGCGGGCGCCGGCCACGGCCTCAGAGTCCGATCTCCTGCCAGAGCCGGTCGACGCGCGCCTTCACGGCCGCGTCCATCTCGATCGGACGGCCCCATTCCCGGTTCGTCTCGCCGGGCCACTTGTTGGTCGCGTCGAGCCCCATCTTCGAGCCGAGGCCGGCAACCGGCGACGCGAAGTCGAGATAGTCGATCGGCGTGCTGTCGACCATCACCGTGTCGCGCACGGGGTCGACGCGCGTCGTGATCGCCCAGATCACTTCCTTCCAGTCGCGGATGTTCACGTCCTCGTCGACGACCACGATGAACTTCGTATACATGAACTGCCGCAGGAAGCTCCACACGCCGAACATCACGCGCTTCGCGTGGCCCGCGTAGCTCTTCTTCATCTGGACGATGGCCATCCGGTAGCTGCAGCCTTCGGGCGGCAGGTAGAAGTCGGTGATCTCCGTGAACTGCTTCTGCAGCAGCGGCACGAATACCTCGTTGAGCGCGACGCCGAGCACCGCGGGCTCGTCGGGCGGTTTGCCCGTGTAGGTCGAGTGGTAGATCGCGTCGCGGCGCATCGTGATGCGCTCGACGGTGAACACAGGGAACCACTCCTGCTCGTTGTAATACCCGGTGTGGTCGCCGTACGGCCCTTCGAGTGCGTGTTCGTACGCGGCGGACGCGTTGCCGGCCGGCCGCGGCGGCGCGCCGGCCGGAGCGGGAGCAGGGGTGCCGTCCTGCGGATGGATGAAGCCTTCGAGCACGATCTCCGCGCGCGCGGGCACCTGCAGCGTGTCGACGCCGGGCGTCAGGCACTTCGCGAGCTCGGTGCGGCTGCCGCGCAGCAGGCCGGCGAACTGATATTCGGACAGCGAATCGGGCACGGGCGTCACCGCGCCGAGCGTCGTGGCCGGATCGGCGCCGAGCACGACCGCGACCGGATACGGCTTGCCGGGGTTCTGCAGCGCGAATTCGCGGAAGTCGAGCGCGCCGCCGCGATGCGCGAGCCAGCGCATGATCAGCTTGTTGCGGCCGATCAGCTGCTGGCGGTAGATGCCGAGGTTCTGGCGCGACTTGTTCGGACCGCGCGTGACCGTCAGGCCCCACGTGACGAGCGGCCCCGCGTCGCCGGGCCAGCAGGTCTGGATCGGCAGCTTGTGCAGGTCGACGTCGGCGCCTTCCCAGACGATCTCCTGGCACGGCGGCGACGACACCGACTTCGGCGCCATGTCCCAAACGGCCTTCGCGAGCGACAGCAGCTTGCCGGCGTCCTTCAGGCTTTTCGGCGGGTCGGGCTCCTTCAGCGCGGACAGCAGGCGCCCGAGATCGCGCAGCGAGCCGAGCGCAGCATCGTCGCCTGCATCGACGCCCATCCCGAGCGCGACGCGGCGCGGCGTGCCGAACAGGTTGCCGAGCACGGGAAACGCATGGCCGGGCGGCGCGTTGAACAGCAGCGCAGGGCCGCCGGCGCGCAGCACGCGGTCGCACAGCTCGGTCATTTCGAGCACGGGCGACACGGGTTGCGTGACGCGCCGCAGTTCGCCGAGCGCCTCGAGGCGCTGGATGAAATCGCGTAAGTCTTTGTATTTCATGAAGAAGGTCCGGGCCGCCCGGATGGCGGGCGACGGTGGGCGGGCGCAGCGGCCGGCTGCGGCCCCGAATCGACCGACGATTTTACCCGGGCCGTCGCGTGGACGCCCGGCCGAGAAAAAAGTCGATCGCGCGCAAACCCCCTACGGCACGGGGTTCCCGATCTGAAGGGCGGTTTTAAATTACTTTTTGTTATGATTTTGAGATTTTATAGTGTTGACGATCTATAAAACCCTGCTAGAATCCGCTCACATTGGTTGCAGGGTAAAAGGCTTCGAGCCGCCAATCACCGATCTTTGACGCAGCGCGTCACCGTCCGCCGAATCCTGCACGGCGTATTCGACGGCCTTAGTCGTAGTCCCAGCCAGCGCTACCAGACGCTGGTTTTTTGCGTGGGTGCCACCGCGTATGCCCGTCTCGCCCAGTGTGCGAAGGCGTCGGCCTTCTTACACCGTGGCCTCGAACGGTACTTATACCGTTTCCCCGATGCTTGCACGTCCCAACCAAGGCGTGCGGCGTCGTGATTCCGCGGCGCGTTTCTGTCTCGCCATCGAGTTGAGCGAGCCGCACGAGTCATGTTCATGGGAGATGATCTGAATGAACGCTTGGTTATCGTGGCGTCCCACTGAGCAGCATGCGCAAATCGTGCGCAACATGCTGCGTCGCGGGACGCGTGTCAGTCACCATCTATTCAGCGTTGTCGGCTGTCTCGCTGTCGCGGTTGCACTTGCACTGTGGCTGCTGCCAACCGTGCGCGGCACGCTTGCCGCGAAGCTGATGCCGGTCGTATCCGCGGCCGTGCAGGCCGGGCCTGCTCGTTTGCTGTCCGGCCATCCGCTGCCGAACTTCGCGCCTGCCGGCGCGCAGCCGCAGCAGGAAGAGAGTCCCGAAACGGACGCGCTTGCGGTCGGCCTCGATGTCGCACCGGAAGCCGCCGCGCAGGGCGACGCGTCCGATCCGGCCCGCAACGGCCCGTCGCCCGTCGCGCTCGCGAAACTGATCCCGACCCAGCGGGTGCCGGCCGACGCGCGCGACGATCGTGCGCTCGCGTCGAACCGCGAACAGGCGCTCGTCGCGACCTATCTGTCGCGCCGTTACCGCATCGCTCAGGAGCCGCTCGGCCAGCTCGTCAAGGCCGCGTTCCAGACCGGCCGTGACGTCGGCCTCGATCCGCTGCTGCTGCTGTCCGTGATGGCGATCGAGTCGGGCTTCAACCCTTACGCCGAAAGCGGCGTCGGCGCGAAGGGCCTGATGCAGGTCATGTCGAAGGTCCATTCCGACAAGTTCGAGTATTTCGGCGGCACCGATACCGCACTGCAGCCGCTCGCGAACCTCCAGGTCGGCGCGCTCGTGCTGAAGGACTGCATCGCCCGCGGCGGCTCGCTCGCGAACGGCCTGCGGCTGTACAACGGCTCGACGAACCCCGACGACAACGCATACGGCGCGAAGGTGATGGCCGAGCGCGGCCGGCTGCGCGACGTGTCGCGCGGCCGCAGCGTGCCGGTCAATGCACCGCAGGCGCCGGCGAAGCCGATCGTCACGGCCGCTGCCGTAACGGCATCGGCAGGCGGCGCGAAGCGCGTGCGTGCGACGCTCGAAACCGCGACGTCAGCGAAGACGACGGCGTCGAAGGAAACGTCGCCGCAGGACGACGCGAGCGTCGATACCGCGAAGCAGGCGCACGGCGACCATTCGGAGCTCGGCGCGTAACCTAACGCTACCGCGCGGTTCCGGCCGGCAGGAAATGAGAAAGGCACCCGATGATCCGGGTGCCTTTTCCTTTTGTGGCGTGTGTAGCGGCCGGTGTGCCGGCTGCGGCGTCAGTGCTGCCCGAACAGCGTCGCGAGCCGATCGACCGCCTCTTCGAGCCGCGTATAGGCGGTCGCATAGGACAGTCGGATATAGTCGCGCGGCGCGTGGACGCCGAAGTCCATGCCGGGCACCAGCACGACGCCGGCGTCGTGCAGCATCGCCTGCGTGAGCGCGGCGCTGTCGCCGGCTGCCGGGTGGGCGACGCCGCCGCAATGCGCATACACGTAGAACGCACCGTCCGGCATCACGGGAACCGTGAAGCCGAGCCGTTCGAGCGCCGGTGCGATGAAATCGCGGCGGCGCTTGAATTCGAGCCGGCGCGCCTCGTAGATGTCGAGCGTGGCCGGTTCGAAGCACGCGAGTGCCGCGTGCTGCGCGAGTGCGGACGGGCAGATGAACAGGTTCTGCGCAAGCTTTTCGAACGTGCTGACCAGCGCGGGCGGCACGACGAGCCAGCCGAGCCGCCAGCCGGTCATGCTGAAATACTTCGAGAAGCTGTTCACGGTGACGACGTCGTCGCCGAACGACAGCGCCGACACGGGCGCCGCGTCGTAGCTGAGCCCCTGGTAGATCTCGTCGACGATCGTGAAACCGCCGCGTGCGCGCACGGCTGCGACGATCCGCTTCAGTTCGTCAGGCTCGAGCGACGTGCCGGTCGGGTTCGACGGCGACGCGAGCAGCACGCCGCGCGTGCGGTCGCCCCAGCGTGTGCGGACGTCGTCCTCGGTGAGCTGGAAGCGCGCGTCCGGGCCGCTCGGCACGAGCACCGCGCGGCCTTCGGCCGCCGCGACGAAGTGCCGGTTGCACGGATACGACGGGTCGGGCATCAGCACCTCGTCGTCGCGGCCGACGAGTGCGAGGCACGCGAGCAGCAGCGCGGCCGACGCGCCGGCCGTCACGACGATCCGTTCGGGGCTGATCGTGAGGCCATACGCGCGCGCGTAGTGCGCGGCGATCGCCTCGCGCAGCGGCGCAATGCCGAGCGCGCTCGTGTACTGCGTGACGCCGCGGCGCAGCGCGGCCGCGGCCGCTTCGACGACAGGCTCCGGCGCGGTGAAATCCGGTTCGCCGATGCCCATGTGGATAACATCGCGCCCGGAGGACTCGAGCCGCTGTGCCTCCTTCATCAATTCCATCACGTAGAAGGGCTGGATCGCGTCGACGCGTGCGGCGAGCGTGACAAGCGAATCGGCGGTGGTATTCATCGGTCGGGCGGGGCGGGGGAGAGAATGAAAAACGGGCGCTTGCGCGCCCGTGGACAAACAAACGGTATCAGCCGTTGCGGCGCGCCTGCGTTTCGGCGGGGCGCAGCTTCGCGGCGAGCTTGTCGAGCACGCCGTTCACGTACTTGTAGCCGTCGGAGCCGCCGAACGTCTTCGCGAGTTCGACCGCTTCGTTGATGATCACGCGATACGGCGTTTCGACGTGGTGCGTGAGCTCGAACGTCGCGATCAGCAATACGGCGCGTTCGACCGGCGACAACTGCTCGATCGGGCGGTCCAGCGACGGCGTCAGCGCTTCGACGAGTGTCGCGTGCTCGCGGATCACGCCGTGCAGGATGGCTTCGAGCAGCTCCTTGTCAGCCTTGTCGTAACCGAGCGCGCCGCGCAGTTGCGCGTCGATCTCGCCGGAGGGCGCGTTCGACAGCAGCCACTGATACAGGCCCTGCGTCGCCAGCTCGCGCGATTGTCGGCGGGCGCTCTTCTTCATGCGCGCTCCTCTTCGCCGTCTTCGTCCTCTTCTTCGTCCTCGTCATCGTCGCCGAGCTGGTCGAGCGCCATCGTCAGGTTGGCCATCTCGACGGCGACGCGCGCGGCGTCACGACCCTTTTCGGTCATGCGCGCGACGGCCTGCTCGTCGTTTTCGGTCGTCAGGACCGCGTTCGCGATCGGCAGGTTGAAGTCGAGGCCGATGCGGGTGATGCCCGCGCCGCTCTCGTTCGACACGAGTTCGAAGTGGTAGGTCTCGCCGCGGATCACCGCGCCGAGCGCGATCAGCGCGTCGAACTGGCCGCTTTCTGCCAGCTTCTGCAGCGCGAGCGGGATTTCCAGCGCGCCGGGCACCGACACGAGCAGCACGTCTTCACCGGTGACGCCGAGGCGCTCCAGTTCTTCGACGCACGCGTCGGCGAGACCGTTGCACACGGGTTCGTTGAAGCGCGATTGCACGATGCCGATACGCAGGCCGTCGCCTTCGAGATTCGGTTGGTATTGTCCGATTTCCATGATCTTGTCCGTGGTGTGGATGAACGGTTATAGGGCGAAAGCGCCGTGGCGGGTTACGCGTTGGACGCCGGGCAGGACTTGGCTTCGCCGCCGGGCATCGGAATGAAGCCCGTGACTTCGAGGCCGTAGCCGGACATGCTGCCCAGCTTGCGCGGATTCGACAGCACCTGCATCTTGCCGACGCCGACATCGCGCAGGATCTGCGCGCCGATGCCGAACGTCTTGAAATCGACCGGCCGGCGCTTCAGCGCAGCGGCCTTTTCTTCCTCGTCGAACGCCTTGAAGACGTCGATCAGGTGTTCCTTCGTGTCGCCGCAGTTGAGCAGCACGATCACGCCGAGGTCGCGCTCCGCGATCTCGCGCATCGCGGCGTCGAGCGTCCACGAGTGGGTCGACACGCCGGTTTCGAGCAGGTCGAGCACCGACAGCGGCTCGTGCACGCGCACCGGCGTATCGACGTCGGGCGACGGCGCGCCGCGCACCAGCGCGATGTGCGGCGAACCGCTCGGCTGGTCGCGGTACAGCACCGCGCGGAACGTGCCGTGCGCGGTCTGCATCGTGCGCTCGGCGATCCGCTCGATGATCGATTCAGTGCGGCTGCGATAGTGGATCAGGTCGGCGATCGTGCCGATCTTCAAACCGTGTTCCTTCGCGAATTCGATCAGGTCGGGCAGGCGCGCCATCGTGCCGTCGTCCTTGATGATCTCGCAGATCACCGCGGCCGGCGTGAGGCCCGCAAGCGCGGTGAAGTCGCAGCCGGCCTCGGTGTGGCCCGCGCGCACGAGTACGCCGCCCGGCTGCGCCATGATCGGGAACACGTGGCCCGGCTGCACGATGTGCTCGGGACGCACGTCGTGCGCGACCGCCGTGGCGATCGTGTGCGCGCGGTCGGCGGCCGAGATGCCGGTCGTCACGCCTTCGGCCGCTTCGATGCTGACCGTGAACGCGGTGCCGTATTGCGTGCCGTTGCGGTAGGTCATCAGCGGCAGGTGCAGCTGCTTGCAGCGTTCCTGCGTCAACGTCAGACAAACCAGGCCGCGGCCGTACCTGGCCATGAAGTTGATCGCTTCCGGCGTGACGAATTCGGCGGCGATCACGAGGTCGCCCTCGTTTTCGCGGTCTTCTTCGTCGACCAGGATCACCATCCGGCCGGCTTTCAGCTCGGCGATGATGTCGAGCGTGGAGGCGAGCGTCATAAGGGGGCGAGAAAGAGGAAAGTGCGTATTTTACGCCAGCCGGACGGCGTTTCGGCTGGCGCGGGTTGCGCTCGGCCGGCAAGCGCTCCGGAAGGCGGTGCGGCCGGCCTGCGCGGCAGGCCCGGCCGGGCCGCCGCGCGTCATGCGTGCAAGTCGCGCCCGCCGAGGTAGTCGAGCTTGCCGAGCTCGACGCCGCTGTGGCGCAGGATGTCGTACGCGGTCGTCACGTGGAAGAAGAAATTGGGCAGCACGAAGTTCAGCAGGTACGACTGGCCGGTGAACTCGATCGGGCCGACGCGCATCTTCAGCACGATCTGGCGCGCCTCGCTGCCGTCGATCTGCGCGGCGTCGAAGCTTTTCAGGTAGTCGATCGTCTTCTGGATGCGCGCGTCCAGTTCGTCGAAGGTCTGCTCGACGTCCGGGTAGCTCGGGATCTCGGCGCCGGCGAGCCGCGCGGCGCAGCCCTTGGCCGTGTCGGTCGCGATGTAGACCTGGCGGACGAGCGGCAGCATGTCCGGGTAGAGGCGCGCGCCGACGAACACCGACGGGTCGATCTGCTTCTCGGCCGCGTGCGCCTGCGCCTTGCCGAGGATGTGCTGCAGGTTGGTCAGGCCGCGGATCAGGACGGGCAGCGAAGCCTGGTACATCGAGATGGACATGGGAACGACTCCAGTGGGAAGAGGGCGGCGCGGTACGCGGCGCGTCGTGTGTTGCGGCGTTGAAACCGCTGTCGACGCATCTTAGCGCGACGGCATGACCCGTGCGCGTCGTTGGCCGTTCGGCCGAGGATCGGGCCCGCAGGGCGACGATCGGATGCGACGGGAATCGTCTCGATGGACCGCAGATATCGGAATCGACCGGCCGACGGGGCAGGCTGCGGTTTGAAATGGGGCCAGGGCGTGGCCTCGTTATCGACGAGGCAGTGAAGCGCTGAAAGGCGGATCGCCCGACGAGGCGGCAACGCGCTCATGGAGCGGCTCGCCGGTACACGTAGCGGTTCGCGGCCGACGGCCGGCGATTGTCAGAAAACGGCGGCGATGCGGACCCGGGCGGCCCGGGGCCGAACCGCCGGACGCGATTCTTAAGAAAGCACGAAAAAGGACGATCAGTCCTGATGCACGTCCTGCGACGTCGACAGCATTCGCTCCACATACCGCGCAATCATGTCGGCTTCGAGATTGACCTTGTCGCCGGCTTTCAGGTGACGCAGCGTCGTGACCTCGACCGTATGCGGAATCAGGTTGATCGAGAATTCGCAGCCGTCCGCGCGATCGTCGACCGTGTTGACGGTCAGGCTCACGCCGTTGACCGTGATCGACCCCTTGTACGCGAGATAGCGGCCCAGCTCGCGCGGCGCGACGATCCGCAGCTCGTGCGACTCGCCGACCGGCGCGAAGCGCGACACGGTGCCGAGGCCGTCGACGTGGCCCGACACGATGTGCCCGCCGAGGCGGTCGTGCGCGCGCAGCGCCTTCTCGAGGTTCACTTCGCCGGGCTGGGCGAGGCCGACCGTGCGGTTCAGGCTTTCGCGCGACACGTCGACGTCGAACGCGGCGTCGGTCTTTTCGATCACCGTCATGCACGCGCCCTGGATCGCGATGCTGTCGCCCAGCGCGACATCGGCGAGATCGAGCCCGCCAGCCAGCACGGTCAGGCGCACACCCGCATCGGCCGACGTGCCGAGCGGATCGATCGATTCGATGCGGCCGACGGCCGCGACAATTCCGGTAAACATCGGGGCGGTCCCGTTCAGTGCGCGGCGTCGGGCGGCGCGATACGCGCCAGGATCCGCAGATCGTCGCCGATCCGCTCGATACCGTGGAACGACAGTCGCGTGCGTGCGTCGAGGCTCGCCGGCGCGGCGAGGTCGAACATGCCGGCCGCGTCGGCGCCCAGCAGGCTCGGCGCGAGATAGACGAGCAATTCGTCGACGCATTGCTCGCGCAGCAGCGAGCCGTTCAGCTTGTGGCCGGCCTCGACGTGCAGTTCGTTGACGCCGCGCGCGCCGAGCGCCGCGAGCATCGCGGGCAGGTCGACCTTGCCGTGCGCATTCGCGAGCGACACGATTTCCGCGCCGCGCGCCTTCAGCACGTTCGCGCGCATTTCGCCGCTCGCGTCGAGCCGGCCGCAGAAGATCAGCAGCGGCGCGCCCTCGAGCAGTCGCGCGTCGAGCGGCAGGTCGAGGCGGCTGTCGACCAGGATGCGCTGCGGCTGGCGCGGCGTGTCGATGCCGCGCACGGTCAGCAGCGGGTTGTCCTCGCGCACGGTGCCGATGCCGGTGAGGATCGCGCAGGCGCGCGCACGCCACGCGTGCCCGTCGAGGCGCGCGGCCTCGCCGGTGATCCATTGGCTTTCGCCGGACGGCAGCGCGGTGCGGCCGTCGAGCGACGCGGCGGTCTTCATCCGCACCCACGGACGGCCGCGCGTCATCCGCGACACGAAGCCGATGTTCAGTTCGCCGGCTTCGTGCGCGAGCAGCCCGCAGCGCACGTCGATGCCCGCGTCGCGCAGCATGCCGAGGCCGCGCCCCGACACCTGCGGATTCGGGTCTTCCATCGCGGCGACGACCTTCGCGACGCGCGCTTCGCTCAGCGCGTTCGCGCACGGCGGCGTGCGGCCGAAATGGCTGCACGGCTCAAGCGTCACGTAGACGGTCGAGCCCGCGACGTCGTGGCCGCGCGAGCGCGCGTCCTTCAGCGCCTGCACTTCCGCGTGGTCCTGGCCGGCCGGCTGCGTGAAGCCTTCGCCGATCACGTCGCCGTCCTTGACGATCACGCAGCCGACGCGCGGATTCGGCGCCGTCGTATACATGCCGCGCGCGGCGAGCGCGAGCGCGCGCTCCATGTGGGCGAAATCGGTATCCGAGAACATGCGCGCGGCCCCCGGTCAGGCGGCAAGTGCCGCGAACGCGCGGCGTGCGGCCGCGAGCGTCGCGTCGATCACCGCGTCGTCATGCGTGCTCGACACGAAGCCGGCTTCGTATGCGGACGGCGCGAAGTACACGCCCTCGTCGAGCATCAGGTGGAAGAAGCGGTTGAAGCGCCCGGTATCGCTCTTCGTGACTTCCGCGAAGCTGGTCGGCACGCGCTCGGCGAAGTAGAGGCCGAACATCGCGCCGATCGAGTCGGCCGCGAACGGCACGCCGGCCGCGCGCGCTTCGGCCGCGAGGCCGTCGGCGAGACGCTTCGTCTGCGCGGTGAGCGCATCGTAGAAGCCGGGCGCCTGGATCAGTTGCAGCGTCTTCAGGCCCGCGGCGACCGCGATCGGGTTGCCCGACAGCGTGCCGGCCTGGTAGACGCCGCCGAGCGGCGCGAGGTGGGCCATGATGTCGCGGCGGCCGCCGAACGCGGCGGCCGGCATCCCGCCGCCGATCACCTTGCCGAGGCAGGTGAGGTCGGCCGTGATCCCGTAGTACGCCTGCGCGCCGCCGAGCGCGACGCGGAAACCGCACATCACCTCGTCGAAGATCAGCACGGCGCCGTGCTTCGTGCACAGCGCGCGCAGCGCGTTCAGGAATTCGGGCGTGCCGCGCACGAGGTTCATGTTGCCGGCCACCGGCTCGACGATCACCGCGGCGATCTCGTCGCCGAACGCGCCGAACGCTTCCTCGAGCGCGGCGACGTTGTTGTATTCGAGGACGGTCGTGTGCTTCGCGATGTCGGCGGGCACCCCGGCCGACGTCGGGTTGCCGAACGTCAGCAGGCCGGAGCCGGCCTTCACGAGCAGGCTGTCCGCGTGGCCGTGGTAGCAGCCCTCGAACTTGACGATGCGGCTGCGGCCCGTGAAGCCGCGCGCGAGACGCAGTGCGCTCATCGTGGCCTCGGTGCCGCTCGACACCATCCGCACCTGCTCGATCGACGGCACGAGTTTGCAGATTTCCTCGGCGATCTCGATCTCGGCCTCGGTCGGCGCGCCGAACGAGAAGCCGTCGGCGAGCACGTTCTGCACGGCCGACAGCACTTCCGGATGGACGTGACCGACGATCATCGGGCCCCACGAGCCGATGTAGTCGATGTACTGCTTGCCGTCGGCATCCCAGAAATACGGACCTTGCGCGCGCGCGACGAAACGCGGCGTGCCGCCGACCGAACGGAATGCGCGCACCGGCGAGTTGACACCGCCGGGAATGGTCTTCTGGGCGCGTTCGAAGAGGATCTGATTATTGGACATGGGCGAAACCTGCGAGAGAAGGGCGCGGGGGCCTGTGCACGGGCCGCGGCGCCTGGGCGGAACGATCGTCTGATTGTACCGGAGACGCGCGCGGCGGGCCCGCGAGACGGTCTGCGGCCTTTCGGCACGTGGGCTGGAAAGGAGAGCCCGATTTGTCCCTGCGATCGGCCCGGTTATCGCGGGGGCTTGCGCTTGCCGGTCAGCTCCGCCCAACGCTTCTCGAGCGGGCCTTCGACCATCGGCTTGATCGACGTGCCGGAGCTCTGCGCATCCCAGGTCTGCACCGAGTACGGGTGGACGCGCAGCGCGTCGCGCGCGATCACGACGTCCCGGTGCGCGTCGACCAGCCAGTCGTACACGAAGTCGATGCACAGCCGGTAACCGCGCTTCGTCGACGGATCGGGCACCTCGTACGGCGCGCGCGTCACGTAGCCGGAGCCGAACACACCCTTGGGCTCCTTCGCGACGCGGTGCAGGAACACGCGGTCGCCCGGCAGGATGCCGCGTGCGAAGCCGCAGCCCCACACGTCATGCACGGCCTCGCCGGCCTTCACGCGCGCGGCGACGTCGGGCAGTTCTGGCCATGGCCATTTCTTGGGGCTCCAGATCAGCAGGAAAGCGGTCATCGTTCGGTCGTGCGTCGAATTGGTCAGACAAGAGAAGCGGGCAGCAGCAAGCTTAATCGAATCCGCGCGCGATCCAGCGATCCAGCGATCCAGCGATCCAGCGCGACGGGCGCCGCGCAGGCGCTTTCCGGCCTGCTGCCGTATGCGGCCCGCAGCACGCAAAAAAGTTGCGCGTACAATCATGGGCCTGAACGCGCCGTCCGCGGCGCGGCCTCCCGTCTTCACCGCCACGCGCGCCCCGATGCGCGCGGGCTCCATTCCGGATACCCATGTCTCACGTCGTCCGGCGCCGGCCCGATGCCCGGCTGATCCTGTTGCTCGGCGCGCTCGCCGCCTGCGGGCCGATCGCCACCGACATGTACCTGCCGAGCCTGCCGTCGATCGCCGACGGCTTCTCCGTCAGCCCCGGCGCCGCGCAGCGCACGCTGACGAGCTTCATGGCCGGCTTCTCGGTCGGCATGCTGCTGTACGGCCCGCTGTCCGACACGTGGGGCCGCCGCCCCGTGCTGCTTGGCGGCATCGCGCTGTTCACGCTCGCGAGCATCGGCTGCTTCGTGTCGGGTTCGATCGACATGCTGATCGTCGTGCGCTTCCTGCAGGCGCTCGGGGCCGGCGCCGCGTCGGTGCTGGCCCGCGCGATCGCGCGCGACGCGCACGAGCCGAGCGACGCGGCGAAGGTGCTGTCGATGGTCGCGATCGTCACCGCGGTCGGGCCGCTGCTCGCGCCGCTGATCGGCGGCCAGATCCTGCGCTTCTCGGGCTGGCGCGGCGTGTTCGTCGTGCTGGCCGTGTTCGGCGCGGTGTGCGCGGCGACCGCGTACCTGCGCGTGCCCGAAACCTGGCCGAAGGAGCGGCGCAAGAGCACGGCCGTGCTCGCGTCGTTCGCGTCGTACGGGCGCATCCTGTCCGACCCCGTCGCATGGGGGCACATGCTGTGCGGCGGCATGGCATTCGCGTCGATGTTCTCGTACATCACCGCGACGCCGTTCGTGTACATCGAGTATTTCCACGTGTCGCCGCAGCACTACGGGCTGCTGTTCGGCCTGAACGTCGTCGGGATCATGATCGGCAACTTCGCGAACACGCGGCTCGTCGGCCGCGTCGGCTCGCTGCGCATCATCGCGGCCGCGTCGCTCGTGAGCTGCATCGCGTCGCTCGCGGTCGCGCTCGTCGCGCTGACCGGGTGGGGCGGGCTGTGGTCGATCGTCGTGTGCCTGTTCTTCGTCGTCGGCGTGGTCGGGATCCTGTCCGCGAACTGCACGACCGACCTCATGCATCGCTATCCGCACAACGCGGGCGCGTCGGCCGCCGTGTTCGGCGCGATGCAGCTCGCGCTCGGCGCGCTCGCGAGCGTTGCTATCGGCGCACTCGCGGACGGCACGCCGTTCGCGATGGGCGTGACGATTGGCGTCACGGGCGTGCTGTGTTTCGCCGGACGCTTCCTCGTGCTGCGCTGGCACGGGCGGCCGGTGAAAGCGGGCGCCTGAACCGGCGCAGCCGGGCGGCACAACGAAAAACGCCACCGTGCGCGATGCGCCGGTGGCGTTTTTCTTTGAAGTGCAGGAGGCGGCCGACGCCGCGCCGTGCATCAGTCCCGCGCGACGTCCTTCGCCGCCGGCGACGCGCCGTGGCTCAGCCAGTCGAGCACGTCGGCCGTTTCGTCGTCGCTCGCGCGCGCCTTCGCCTGCGCGACGGCCTCGGGCAGTTCGCCGTTCGGCGACGCGCGGCGGATCGCGACGCCCACCGCGAGGATGTCGATCATCAGCAGATGCAGGATCCGCGAGATCATCGACAACTGCGACTCGCGCATCTCGATGTGGTCGGTTTCGAGCGCGACGGTCGCGCGCTTCGCGAGCGGCGTGTTGCTCGACGTGATCGCGATCACCTTCGCGCCGGCCTGCATCGCGACGTCGAGCACGCGCAGCAGCTCGGGCGCGCGCCCCGACTTCGATACCGCGACGATCACATCGCCCTTGCCGAGCAGCGCGGCCGATGCGGCCTGCATGTACAGGTCGCCGTACGCGATCGTCGGAATCCCGAAGCGGAAGAACTTGTAGTGCGCGTCCTGCGCGACGATGTTCGAGTTGCCGAGCCCGTAGAACTCGATGCGCCGCGCGCCGTTCAGGATCTCGATCGCGTTCTCGACATGCTCGAAGTTCAGGTGCTCGCGCAACTGCAGGATCGCCGACACCGTGTTGTCGAGCACCTTCGCACCGAAGTCGGTGGCCGTGTCGCCGAGATGCACCTGGCTGTGGCTCATCGGGATCGTGCCGGTGAGGCCGGTGGCGAGCTTCAGCTTGAAGTCCGACAGCCCCTGGCAACCGAGCGAGCGGCAGAAGCGGATCACGGTCGGCTGGCTCACGTCGGCCTTGCGCGCGATGTCGACGATCGGATCGTTGATGATCGAGCGCGGATGGTTCAGCGCGAGATCGGCGACGCGGCGCTCGGCCGGCGTCAGCGCATCGCGCATCTGGCGGATCCGCTCGAACACGGCCGACGACGCACCGCCCGAGCGGTTCGACAACTGCTCCGCGAGGATCGCAGACACGCCGAGGAACGCCGGGTATTCGGCGGTGATCAGGTAGGTCGGGATGTTCTCGAGATAGTGCGTGAAGCGGCCCTTCGCCTCGAAGCGCGCGCGGAACGACGAGCGCGTGAACAGTTCGCCGAGCTTCAGCGCGACGCCGCCGCCGATGTATACGCCGCCGAGCGCGCCGAGCGTCAGCGCGACGCTGCCGGCGAACGCGCCGAGAATCCCGCAGAAGCATTCGACCGTCTCGAGCGCGAGCGCTTCGCCCGCATGTGCGCGCTCGACGATCTCGACCGTGTCGACGCTCGCGGCGACGCGCTTCTTGTCGCGCGCGGCGAGCGCGCGATAGATGATCTCCATGCCGGGGCCCGCGCACACGCGCTCGAACGACACGTGCGGAAACTTCTTGCGCGCGTACTGCAGCACCAGGTCCTCGCGCTCGTCCTGCGGCGCGAACGACGCGTGGCCGCCCTCGCTGCCGAGCGCGATCCAGCGGTCGTCGGCCGGAATCAGCCCCGACACGCCGAGCCCGGTGCCGGGCCCGAGCAGCCCGATCACGCTGTTCTGGCGCCGCGTGCCACCGCCGACCTGCACGCGCTGCGCGTCGGTCAGGCCCGGCAGCGCCATCGCGAGCGCGGTGAAATCGTTGACGACGAGCAGCGTGTCGAAACCGAGCGCACGGCGCGTCGCCTCGATCGAGAAGCTCCAGTCGTGGTTGGTCATCGTGACCTGGTCGCCGTCGACCGGATTGGCGATCGCGATCGCCGCGTGGTTCACGCGGCTGATCTTCACGTCCTTCAGGTACTTGCGGATCGCGTCGGTGATCGTCGGATAGTCGGTGCCGGGATATACGCGGATCTGCGTGATCTCGCCCGGGCCGGTTTCCAGCGCGAAGCGCGCGTTGGTGCCGCCGACGTCCGCGAGCAGGCGCGGGCCGTCGGCATGCTGACCCGCGACGACCGCCTTAGTTTGCGCACCAGTAGACATCGAGCTGGGTCCCCTTGTCGTTGGCCAGTTGGGAAATCGCGTTCTTCTGCAGCGACGCGGCCGCAGCGTCGAGCACGGCGCGCTTGGCGGGGCCCGCGATCAGCAGGAACAGCCGGTCGACGCGCTTGAGCGCATCGAGCGAAAAGCTCACGCGCGCATGCGGCGCGGCGCCCGGATGCACGGCGACGAAACGCTCGGGCGTCGCGATCGCGTGGTCCCATTCGGGCGCGTCGGCGAAGAGCGACGCGGTGTGGCCGTCCTCGCCCATGCCGAGCACCGCGACGTTCGGCACGCGGTAGTCGGCGTTCGCGTTCAGCGCGGCGACGTGCGCGTCGAGCGTGGCGCGCGTGTCGACGAGCGGCAGGAAGCGGGCAGGGGCCGCCGCGTGCTGCAGCAGCGTGTCGTGCACGAGGTGCGCGTTGCTGGCCGCGTCGTCCTCCGGCACCCAGCGGTCGTCGACCAGCGTCACGTCGACGCCGGCCCAGTCGAGCGCCGCATGCGACAGCGTTTGCAGGAACGGGCGCGGGCTCGTGCCGCCGGACACCGCGAGCGTCGGGCGCGCGGTGCCGGCGAGCGCGGCGCGCAGCGCATCGCCGACGGCGCGCGCAAGCGCTTCGCTTTGCGCTTCCTGGGTGTCGAAAGCGTGGATCTCGATCACATCTCCTCCGGACTGCTTTGTATGTTCAAATCGTACGAATCGTGGGGCACGTTGCCGCACGCAGTCACGCGCGCGGCAACGGCTTGCATCAGTTTTCTTCTTCGAGCCAGCAGGTGTCGTGCTGCGCGAGCATCGCGCTCGCGGCGGCCGGCCCCCACGTGCCCGCCGCGTACGGCTTCGGCGGCTTCAGCGAGCGCGCCCATTCGTTCAGGATCGGCTCGACCCAGCGCCATGCGGCTTCCTGTTCGTCGCGCCGCACGAACAGCGCGAGCCGGCCGTTGATCACGTCGAGCAGCAGGCGCTGGTACGCCTCCATCTGCCCTTCCTTGAAGAACCGGTCGAACGCGAGGTCGAGGTGCACGCTCGCGAGGTTCATCCCTTCGCCGGGCTGCTTCGCGAGGCAGTACAGGCGGATCGTCTCGTTCGGCTGCAGCCGGATCACGAGGCGGTTCGAACCGGGACGCAGCGCGGTCGGTCCGAGCGCCGAATGCGGCACCGGGCGGAAGTTGACGACGATCTCCGCGACGCGGTCGGCGAGACGCTTGCCGGTGCGCAGGAAGAACGGCACGCCGGCCCAGCGCCAGTTCTCGATCTCGACCTTCAGCGCGACGAAGGTTTCGGTCTGGCTGTCGGGCTTCACGCCCGGCTCGGTCGCGTAGGCCGGCACCTGCGCGCCCTTGATCACGCCCGCATGATACTGGCCGCGCACGGCAACCTTGCCGATGTCGCGCGGATCGACCGGCTTCAGCGCGCGCAGCACGCGCAGCTTCTCGTCGCGCACCGAGTCGGAATCCATCGAGTGCGGCGGCTCCATCGCGACGATCGACAGCAGCTGCAGCAGGTGGTTCTGCACCATGTCGCGCAGCGCGCCGGTGTTGTCGTAGAAATCGCCGCGCGCTTCGACGCCGAGCTCCTCGGCGATCGTGATCTGGATGCTCTCGACCCATTCGCGGCGCCACAGCGGTTCGAACAGCGCATTGCCGAAGCGCAGCGCAAGCAGGTTCTGCACCGGCTCCTTGCCGAGGTAGTGGTCGATCCGGTAGATCTGGCCTTCCGCGAAGATCTCGCCGACCGCGTCGTTGATCGCATTCGACGAGCGCAGGTCGTAGCCGAGCGGCTTCTCGAGCACGATGCGCGAGCCTTCGCTCAGGCCGACCGACGCGAGCGCGTTGCAGATCGGCACGAACAGCGACGGGCCCGTCGCCAGATAGAACACGCGGATGCCGGGCAGCGATGCGATCGCATCGCGCAGCACGGCGTAGTCTTCCGCGCGGCCGAGGTCGAGCTTCACGTATTCGATGCGCTGGAGAAAGGACTTCCACGCGGCTTCGTCGAAGGCCTTGCCGGCCGCCTTGACCGCATGCGGCTTCACATGCGTGTCGACCCACTCGAGATAACCCGCCTGATCCGATTCGTGCCGCGCCACGGCGACGATCCGGCCGCTCTCCGCCAGCATGTTCGCACGATGCGCTTCGAACAGCGCGGGCAGGATCTTGCGCATCGACAGATCGCCGGTGCCGCCGAAAAGTACGAAGGTAAAGCTGGAATCGGTATGCATGTGTCTCCGCCGGTTTTTTGGGGTGCTGGGAAGCAATCCGTAGTGCGATAAAAATATTTTTGACACTGAATTGTAGTTTAACTACAATCCGCCGCAAGGGGTAGCACCTGGGTGAAGAAAAAAAGAAGTGCGGTCGATGAACTGCGCGAGCTTCGCCTCCGGAACGCCTTGTGCCGAATGTTATCGGACATTGACGGCGCGCATCGTCAGCGCACCGTCGCCCCCGGGCTCGCGCCGCAGCATCGCGGCGGGCCAGAAACACAAAGAGGAGACACGCCGTTGAATCTCGATTCACGCTTTCTGTAAGAGCCCGGCCGGTCATCGGCCCCGTACGCTGCATGCGTCCCGCGGCTCGATTTCCCCGTCGTTATCAAGAAGCCGGTTCCCGGTCAGGGAACCTCACGAGTTGATTCAGTCTGGAGGAGATAAGTAATGAAAGTTCGCTCGATCATGGGTGCGCTCTGCGCCGCAGGTCTGATGGCTGGCGCCGTGGCGGCGCAGGCAGCCGAGAACGTAACGGTGCTGCACTGGTGGACCTCGGGCGGCGAGTCGAAGGCCGTCGGCGTGCTGAAGGACGACCTGCAGAAGCAGGGCTACGTGTGGAAGGACTTCGCGGTCGCGGGCGGCGCCGGTGCCGCGGCGATGACCGCGCTGAAGACCAAGGTGATCAGCGGCGACGCACCGTCGGCCGCGCAGATCAAGGGCCCGCTGATCCAGGACTGGGCCGATCAGGGCGTGCTCGTCAACATCGATTCCGCCGCCGGCGACTGGAAGCAGAACCTGCCGCCGGAAATCGACAAGATCATCAAGTACAAGGGCCACACCGTCGCCGCGCCGTTCTCGGTGCACCGCGTGAACTGGCTGTACATCAACAAGGCCGCGCTCGACAAGATCGGCGCGAAGGTGCCGACCACCTGGCCTGAATTCTTCGCGGTGGCCGACAAGCTGAAGGCCGCGGGCATCCAGCCGGTCGCGATGGGCGGCCAGCCGTGGCAGGACCTGACCCTGTGGGAAGACGTCGTGCTGTCGCAGGGCCCGGCGTTCTACAAGAAGGCGCTGGTCGATCTCGACCAGGCGACGCTGACGTCGGCGCAGATGCTGTCCGTGTTCGACACGGTGCGCAAGATCCAGGGCTACTTCGATACCGGCCGTAACGGCCGCGACTGGAACCTCGCGACCGCGATGGTCATCAACGGCAAGGCCGGCATGCAGTTCATGGGCGACTGGGCGAAGGGCGAGTTCGAGAACGCCGGCAAGAAGGCGGGCAAGGACTACATCTGCGCGGCGGTGCCGGGCACCGCGAATTCGTATACGTTCAACGTCGATTCGTTCGTGTTCTTCCAGCAGAAGGGCGACAAGGCCGCGACGGCGGGCCAGATCGCGCTCGCGAAGACGATCATGACGCCGGACTTCCAGGAGCAGTTCAGCCTGCTGAAGGGCTCGGTGCCGGTGCGCCTCGGCGTGAAGATGGACAAGTTCGACGACTGCGCGAAGAAGTCGTATGCCGACGAGCAGACCGCGATCAAGTCGGGCGGCTTCGTGCCGTCGCTCGCGCACGGGATGGCGCAGGGCGATGCGACCGCCGGCGCGATCACGGACGTCGTGACGAAATTCATGAACTCGCAGCAGGATTCGAAGAGCGCGGTCGCCGCGCTCGCGAAGGCCGCGAAGGTCAAGTAACGCACGACAGGCGCCCGGCCGGACACGCTTCATCGGCCGGGCGTTTTTGCAAGTGCAGCAAACGGGCTCGCCCGCGGGCCCGTGCCGTACCCGGCGCCGGCCCGGCCTGCGTCGCCCTCGTTCCAGGAGTCGAATCAAGTGGCTGCCCCTCTTAGCGGAAACGGATCCGGCGGTGCCGATGCACGGCGTACGTCGCCGATGTCGGCCCTCGCCGATCGCTGGATTCCGAAGCTCGTGCTCGCGCCGAGCGTCGCGATCGCCGTGGTGTTCATCTACGGCTTCATCCTGATTACCGGCTATCTGTCGCTGACCAACTCGCGACTGTTGCCGAACTACGAATTCGACGGCTTCGGCCGTTACTCGGACCTGTTCCAGAACGACGTGTGGTGGACCTCCGCCGCGAACCTCGGCTGGTTCGGGATTCCGTTCATCGCGATCTGCGTCGCGCTCGGGCTGTTCCTCGCGATCCTGCTCGACCAGCGGATCCGCAACGAAGGCGCGCTGCGCGCGATCTTCCTGTACCCGATGGCGCTGTCGTTCATCGTCACCGGCACCGCGTGGCAGTGGATCCTGAACCCGGGCCTCGGCCTCGAGAAGGTGATGCACGACTGGGGCTGGACGAGTTTCTCGTTCGGCTGGCTCGACGATCCGGACAAGGCGATCTTCTGCGTGGTGGTCGCGGCCGTGTGGCAGTCGACCGGCTTCGTGATGGCGCTGTTCCTGGCAGGGCTGCGCGGTGTCGACGCCGAGATCTTCAAGGCCGCGCAGGTCGACGGCGCGACGCTGCCGACCATCTACCGCAAGATCGTGATCCCGAGCATGCGCCCGGTGTTCTTCTCGGTGCTGCTGATCCTCTGCCACATCACGATCAAGACCTTCGACCTCGTCGTCGCGCTGACGGCGGGCGGCCCGGGCACGTCGTCGTCGCTGCCGGCGATGTTCATGTATACGTTTTCGTTCAACCGCGGCCAGCTCGGGCTCGGCGCGGCGTCGTCGGTGATGATGCTCGCGACCGTGGTCGCGGTGCTGGTGCCGCTGATGTATATGGAATCGAGGAGCACCCGCAATGCAGCCTAAGATGACGATCAGCCGGGCAGTGATCTACGCGGCGCTGATCCTGTTCGCGCTGTATTTCCTGTTCCCGATCTACGTGATGTTGTCGACGTCGTTCAAGGACCTCGACCAGCTGCGCACCGGCAACCTGCTGACGCCGCCCACCAGCTGGACCGTCGAGCCGTGGGTGAAGGCGTGGAGCGGCGCGTGTACCGGCGTGCGCTGCGACGGGATGAAGCCGTTCTTCCTGAATTCGCTGCAGATGGTGATCCCGGCCGTGCTGATCTCGTCGCTGATCGGCGCGTTCAACGGCTACGTGCTCACGCACTGGCGCTTTCGCGGCGCGGACGCGCTGTTCACGATGATGCTGGTCGGCTGCTTCATCCCGTTCCAGGTGATCCTGCTGCCGATGGCGCGCCTGCAGGGGATGCTCGGCCTCGCCAATACGATTCCCGGCCTCGTGTTCGTGCACGTCGTGTACGGGATCGCGTTCACGACGATGTTCTTCCGCAACTTCTACGTGAGCGTGCCGTCCGAGCTCGTGAAGGCCGCGCGCATCGACGGCGCGGGCTTCTTCACGATCTTCACGAAGATCCTGCTGCCCGTGTCGCTGCCGATCTTCATGGTGTGCCTGATCTGGCAGTTCACGCAGATCTGGAACGACTTCCTGTTCGGGATCGTGTTCTCCGGCGTCGATTCGATGCCGATCACGGTGGCGCTGAACAACCTCGTCAACACGTCGACGGGCGTGAAGGAGTACAACGTCGACATGGCCGGCGCGATCATCGCCGCGCTGCCGACGCTGCTCGTCTACATCGTCGCCGGCCGCTACTTCGTGCGCGGGCTGACGGCGGGCGCGGTGAAGGGGTAGGCGCGGCCTTATCCGATACGACGAACCGGCCGCGCACGTCGCGCGGCGCATCGAAACGAACCCGACGCGGCGCCGTAGCGCCGCGCGAGACGAGACAGAGGATTCACAGCATGGCAAGCCTTTCCATCCGTGACGTGTACAAGACCTACCCGAACGGGGTGCCGGTCCTGAAGGGTGTCGACATCGAGATCGAGGACGGACAGTTCCTGATCCTGGTTGGCGGTTCGGGCTGCGGGAAATCGACGCTGCTCAACATGATCGCGGGGCTCGAGACCGTGACGAGCGGCGAGATCTGCATCGACGGCAAGGTCGTCAACAATCTGTCGCCGAAGGATCGCGACATCGCGATGGTGTTCCAGTCGTACGCGCTGTATCCGTCGATGACGGTGCGCGAGAACATCTCGTTCGGCCTGAACATCCGCAAGGTGCCGAAGAACGAACAGCAGCAGATCGTCGACCGCGTGTCGCAGATGCTGCAGATCCAGCACCTGCTCGACCGCAAGCCGGGCCAGCTGTCGGGCGGCCAGCGCCAGCGCGTCGCGATGGGCCGCGCGCTCGCGCGCGATCCGTCGCTGTTCCTGTTCGACGAGCCGCTGTCGAACCTCGACGCGAAGCTGCGCATCGAGATGCGCGCGGAAATCAAGCTGCTGCACCAGCGCCTCGGCACGACGATCGTCTACGTGACGCACGACCAGATCGAGGCGATGACGCTCGGCGACCGGATCGCGGTGATGAAGGACGGCGTGGTCCAGCAGTTCGGCGCGCCGCAGGAGATCTACGACTCGCCGTCGAACCTGTTCGTCGCCGGCTTCATCGGCGCGCCGCCGATGAACTTCATCAACGGCAAGCTGGTCGAGCAGGGCAGCGGGATCGCGCTCGAGATCGACACGGGCCTCGCGCGCAGCGCGCTGAAGCTGCCGTTCGACGCGAAGCGGATGAACGGCCACGTCGGCCGCGAGGTGATCCTCGGCCTGCGTCCGGAGCGCATCACCGACGCGCGCAACGCGCACAACGGCGAGGCGTCGAGCCTGCAGCCGATCGACGTGCGCGTCGACGTGACCGAGCCGACCGGGCCGGATACGCACGTGTTCGCGCAGGTGAACGGCAAGCGCATCGTGAGCCGCGTGCATCCGGCCGCGAACCCGCAGCCGGGGCAGACGCAGTCGCTGCTGTTCGACGTGTCGAAGGCCGTGCTGTTCGATCCGGCATCGGAAGAACGGATCGCGTGATGCGGCGTTCGCGCTGAATGAAGCAGAAGGGGCCGTCTCGAATGAGCGGCCCCTTTTGTTTTGGCGCTGAAGTTGGCGTTGCGGCGGCAGTCAGTGCGGCAGCCGCACGTCGAATTTGAACGTCGCCAGCCGCGCGGCGAGGATGAAGCCGGTCGCGAGCAGCACGCTGTACACCGAATCGAACTGCAGCCACACGAGCAGCAGGTAGAACCAGCAGCCGACGAATGCGCAGGTCGCGTAAGGCCGCGAATCGCGCAGGATCAGCGGGATGTCGTTGCACAGCACGTCGCGGATGATCCCGCCGACCACGCCGGTGATCACGCCCATCATCACCGCGATGAAGCGCGGCATTTCGGCGTCGAGCGCGATCGACGTGCCCGAGATGCTGAAGATGCCGAGCCCGATCGCGTCGGCGACCAGCAGCAGCCGCTCGGCCGACAGCCGCGACAGCATCCGCAGCACGAACGGCGCGAACAGCGCGAGCACGAAGATCGCGATCACGTAGTCGTCGTGCACGACCCAGTAGAACGGCCGGCGCTCGAGCAGGATGTCGCGCAGCGTGCCGCCGCCGAACGCGGTGGCGAGCGCGACGACGAACGTGCCGACCGAGTCGAGGCGGTTCTTGCGCGCCTCGATGAAACCCGAAATCGCAAACGCCAGCGTGGCGATCGCCTCCAGTACGGCGATCGCGAGCGTCAGCCTAGGATGCGGCACGCGGCCCCCGGTCGGCGGGCGCCGCGAGCGGCTGCAGCAGCACGAGCACCGCGCCCGCACCGCCATCGTTGCCGCGCGCCTCGCAGAACGCGATCACTTCTTCCTTCTGTACGAGCCACGCGCGCACCTTGCCCTTCAGCACGGGTTCCTTGCCGATCGAGCCGAGCCCCTTGCCGTGGATCACGCGCAGACACCGCAGTCCCTTCTTGCCGGCTTCGCGGATGAATTCGGCAAGCGCGTCGCGCGCCTCGTCGCGGCGCATCCCGTGCAGGTCGAGCTGCGCCTGCACGATCCACGCGCCGCTCCTCAGCTTGCGCACCACGTCGCGGCTGATGCCGGGGCGGTGGTAATACAGCGAGTCGTCGCTGTCGAGCAGCGTTTCGGGATCGAATTCGTCGGACAGCGTCGCGTTCAGCACGGCTTCCTCGTCGCGCTGCGTCTGCTTCGGCACCGGGTCGGGCGGCATGCGGCCGGCCGCCGCGCGCGGCGGCGCGTTCAGCGGCCGGATCGCGCCAATTTCGTTGCGGAACAGGTTCGCGTCGGCTTCCGCCTTGCGCTCGGCCTTCGCGGTTTCGATGCGCTCGCGTTCGCGGCGATCGGCTTCGCCTTGCAGCGACTTGCGCAGCGCGCCGAGGCCGGCGAGGCCCTGGCCGCGCAACGCGGCCGGATCGGGCGCGGGCGGCGCGGCGGCCGGCGCGGGGTTCGCGGGACGGGCGGCGATCTGCTGCTTCGCGGGATCGCTCGGATGGGGCTGGTTCTTCGCCATGATTCGATAGCAGGGCAGGCGCGTTCGGGCGCGCGGGCAAAAAAAAGCCGCTGCGCGGCGGCAGCGGCTTTCCGGTCGGGCCCGCTTCGCGGCAGCGGACGCCATTGTAGCGCCCGGCGCGGTAGGGCTTG
The DNA here is from genome assembly GCF_058781685.1 of Burkholderia sp. FW306-1C-G01B. Lineage (NCBI taxonomy): Bacteria > Pseudomonadati > Pseudomonadota > Betaproteobacteria > Burkholderiales > Burkholderiaceae > Burkholderia > Burkholderia sp. FW306-1C-G01B. The sequence goes on along the minus strand of NZ_JBYSWZ010000008.1, from coordinate 298,522 downwards.
CGGCTTACTTCTTGTCGTGCAGGCTTTCGAGGTAGCGCTGCGCGTCGAGCGCGGCCATGCAGCCCGTGCCCGCGCTCGTGATCGCCTGGCGGTACACGTTGTCCTGCACGTCGCCCGCGGCGAACACGCCCGGCACGCTCGTCGAGGTGGCGTTGCCGTGTAGGCCGCTCTTCGTCAGGATGTAGCCGTCCTTCATCTCGAGCTGGCCCTGGAACAGGTCGGTGTTCGGCTTGTGGCCGATCGCGACGAACACGCCCTGCACGTTCAGGTCTTCCTTCGCGCCGGTCTTCACGTTCTTGATGCGCAGGCCCGTGACGCCCGAATCCGCGCCCGTCACCTCGTCGAGCACGTGATCCCACTTGATGTCGACGACGCCTTCCTTTTCCTTCTCCAGCAGGCGGTCGATCAGGATCGGCTCCGCGCGGAACTTGTCGCGGCGGTGGATCACCGTGACCTTCTTCGCGATGCCCGTCAGGTAGAGCGCTTCCTCGACGGCCGTGTTGCCGCCGCCGATCACCGCGACTTCCTGGCCGCGATAGAAGAAGCCGTCGCAGGTCGCGCAGGCCGACACGCCCTTGCCCATGAACGCTTCCTCGGACGGCAGGCCGAGGTATTGCGCGGACGCGCCGGTCGCGATGATCAGCGAGTCGCACGTGTATTCGCCCGAGTCGCCGATCAGGCGGATCGGCTGCTCGTGCAGCTTCGCGGTGTGGATGTGGTCGAAGACGATTTCGGTGTTGAAGCGCTCGGCGTGCTCGAGGAAGCGCGCCATCAGCTCCGGACCCTGCACGCCTTTCGCATCTGCCGGCCAGTTTTCGACATCGGTCGTGGTCATCAGCTGGCCGCCTTGCGCGATGCCGGTGATCAGCACCGGGGACAGGTTGGCGCGTGCCGCGTAGACGGCGGCGGTGTAGCCGGCGGGGCCGGAACCGAGAATCAGGACTTTGGCGTGTTTGGGCGTGGACATGTGCGAATCCGTAAAAGGCGGCGCGGCGGCCAGGATAGGGCTCGCCGTACGATCCGGGGGTTGACCGGGATGCCGTCATAGATGGGTATCAGTCGCGCATTATAAAGGCCCCGTTGCTGCGTTGCCGAACGAGAGTTTCAATCGTGGCGATAGCGTTTCGCGGCGAGCCTCCCGCGCCGGTGCGGGAGGCCGGGCGGCCGTCCGGCATGCGGCGGTGCGCTGTCGCAGGCTCGGTCAAGGGCGCGGCCGTCCGGCCGGCTTGCGCTCGCCGGCGGCGCCCGGTTCGGCACCCCGTCCCCGTTATGTAACCGTCATTTACACTTGGCGGCCCGGTGCAGCGTTTACAATAAGCGCGATCGAACGACAGGCGGGCGCACGGCCCGTCCTCTTTATACGGATTCATGGCAAAAGCTCCTTATTCCGCCCAGGCACAGGCGTTGCCGCACCGGATGTCGAAGCTCCTCACGGAGATCCGCTGGATTCTCCAGGTCGCGCTCTGCGCATTTCTGGTGATGGCCCTGCTGAGCTACAGCCGGCGCGATCCGAGCTGGACGCACGCCGCGCAGGTGGACCACATCTCGAACTGGGCCGGCCGCGTCGGCGCGTGGACGGCCGACATCATCCTGCTGCTGTTCGGCCTGTCGGCCTACTGGCTGATCGTGCCGCTCGGGCGGCGCATCGCCGTCAACTACCGCCGCATCACGCGCCACGAGGCGATTCCCGACGAACCCGAGCGGCCGATCGGCTGGCTCACCGAGATCTTCGCGTTCGTGCTCGTCGTGCTGGCGTGCGACGGCATCGAGGCGCTGCGCATGTGGTCGCTGAAGGTGCAGTTGCCGCGTGCGCCGGGCGGCGTCGTCGGCGAGGCCGTCGCCGGTGCGATGTCGCATGCGTTCGGTTTCACGGGCGGCACGCTGCTGCTGCTGATCGCGCTCGCGATCGGCCTGTCGCTGTATTTCCGCTTCTCGTGGCTGTCGGTTGCCGAGCGCGTCGGCGGCGCGATTCTGTCCGCGGTCAACGTCGCGAAGCTGCGCCGCGAGGCCGAGCGCGACCGCAAGCTCGGCGAGGCCGCGGCCGTGCGTCGCGAAGGCAAGGTCGAAGAGGAGCGCGTGCGCATCGAGGATCACGAGCCCGTGACGATCGTGCCGCCGGTCGTCACGCCGGCGAAGTCCGAGCGCGTCGAGCGCGAGCGCCAGGTGCCGCTGTTCACCGACCTGCCGGGCGATTCGACGCTGCCGCCGGTGTCGCTGCTCGATCCCGCGCCGAAGACGCAGGAAGCGATTTCGGCCGATACGCTCGAATTCACGTCGCGCCTGATCGAGAAGAAGCTGAAGGATTTCGGCGTCGAGGCGAGCGTGGTTGCCGCGTATCCGGGCCCGGTCGTCACGCGCTACGAGATCGAGCCGGCCACCGGCGTGAAGGGCAGCCAGATCGTCAACCTCGCGAAGGATCTCGCGCGCTCGCTGTCGCTCGTGTCGATCCGCGTCGTCGAGACGATCCCCGGCAAGAACTACATGGCGCTCGAACTGCCGAACCAGCGCCGCCAGACCGTGCACCTGTCCGAGATCATCGGCTCCGAGGTGTATGCGGCCGCATCGTCGGCGCTGACGCTGAGCCTCGGCAAGGACATCGGCGGCAAGCCCGTGTGCGCGGATCTCGCGAAGATGCCGCACCTGCTCGTCGCCGGCACGACCGGCTCGGGCAAGTCGGTCGGGATCAACGCGATGATCCTGTCGCTGCTGTACAAGGCGACCGCCGAGCAGGTGCGCCTGATCCTGATCGATCCGAAGATGCTCGAAATGAGCGTCTACGAAGGCATTCCGCACCTGCTGTGCCCGGTCGTCACCGACATGCGCCAGGCCGGCCACGCGCTGAACTGGACGGTCGCGGAGATGGAGCGGCGCTACAAGCTGATGAGCAAGCTCGGCGTGCGCAACCTCGCGGGCTACAACAACAAGATCGACGACGCGGCGAAGCGCGAGGAGAAGCTGCCGAACCCGTTCAGCCTGACGCCGGAAGATCCCGAGCCGCTCGGTCGCCTGCCGAACATCGTCGTCGTGATCGACGAGCTGGCCGACCTGATGATGGTCGTCGGCAAGAAGGTCGAGGAGCTGATCGCGCGGATCGCGCAGAAGGCGCGCGCGGCCGGCATTCATCTGATCCTCGCGACGCAGCGTCCGTCGGTCGACGTGATCACGGGCCTGATCAAGGCGAACGTGCCGACGCGAATCGCGTTCCAGGTGTCGTCGAAGATCGACTCGCGCACGATCCTCGATCAGATGGGCGCCGAATCGCTGCTCGGGATGGGCGACATGCTGTACCTGCCGCCGGGCAGCGGACTGCCCGTGCGCGTGCACGGCGCGTTCGTCGGCGACGACGAAGTGCATCGCGTCGTCGAGAAGCTCAAGGAGCAGGGCGAGCCGAACTACGTCGAGGGCCTGCTCGAAGGCGGCACCGCCGACGGCGACGAGGGCTCGGCCGGCGCGGGAACCGGCGAAGGCGGCGGCGAGTCTGATCCGCTGTACGACCAGGCGGTCGAGATCGTCATCAAGAACCGCCGCGCGTCGATCTCGCTCGTGCAGCGTCACCTGCGGATCGGTTATAACCGCGCGGCACGGCTGCTCGAGCAGATGGAGCAGTCGGGGCTTGTATCGGCGATGTCGTCGAGCGGCAACCGCGAAATTCTTGTGCCGGCGCGCGACGCGGAATGAGTCCGCGGCGCCCGCAGCGCCGGCCACCCACGGAGAAAACCGCAATATGCAGCAACATTCGTTCGCAATGTCTCTTCGTTCGACGCGGCGCTGGCTCGGTGCGGCGTTCGCCGGCGCATCGCTGATGCTCGCGGCGACGCACGCGTTCGCGGGCGGCACCGAGCAACTGAAGGCCTTCGTGTCGCAGGTGCGCTCGGCGAAGGGCGACTTCACGCAGCAGATCGTCAAGGCGCCGGCCAAGGGCGCGAGCGCCGCGCAGGCCGCGCCGAAGCCCACCGACAATTCGAGCGGCACGTTCGTGTTCGCGCGGCCGGGCAAGTTCATCTGGACGTACCAGAAGCCGTACCAGCAGGTGCTGCAGGCCGACGGCGACAAGCTCTATGTGTACGACCGCGACCTGAACCAGGTCACCGAGCGCAAGCTGAACGGCGCGCTGGGCGCGAGCCCCGCCGCGATCCTGTTCGGCAGCAACGATCTCGACAAGAGCTACACGCTGCGCGATGCCGGCGAGAAGGGCGGCATCGAATGGCTCGAGATGCTGCCGAAGGCGCAGGACACGCAGTTCCAGCGGATCGGCATCGGCTTCCGGAACGGCACGCTCGCCGCGATGGAGCTGCATGACGTGTTCGGCAACGTCACGCTGCTGACGTTTACGAACATCCAGACGAATCCGCCGCTGAAGGGCGACACGTTCAAGTTCGTCGTGCCGAAGGGCGCCGACGTGATCAACGGCTGACCGGCGCCGCGCGCCGCTTTTCCGCAACGGGCCTGCCGGCGACGGCAGGCCCGTGTCGTTTGCGGGCGCGGGCACCAGGCGCGGGCACCGGGCGCGGGCACCGGGTACCAGGCACGGCGGCGCCGTCGTGCGGCTGTCATAATGTCGGGTCCGGCGGCCGGTTCGGCCGCCATTGTTTGATGTGGAGCGAGGGTTCATGTCCGACCTGTTTCAAGTCGAGCCGCGCCGGCCGCTCGCCGAGGCGCTGCGGCCGAAGACACTCGCCGAGGTGATCGGCCAGACGCATTTGCTGGGCGAAGGCAAGCCGCTGCGGCTCGCGTTCGAATCGGGCAAGCCGCATTCGATGATCCTGTGGGGGCCTCCCGGTGTCGGCAAGACGACGCTCGCGCGGCTCACCGCGCTCGCGTTCGACTGCGAGTTCATTGCGCTGTCCGCGGTGCTCGGCGGCGTGAAGGACATCCGCGAGTCGATGGAGCAGGCGAAGGACACGCTGAACCGCACCGGCCGCCACACCATCCTGTTCGTCGACGAGATCCACCGCTTCAACAAGGGGCAGCAGGATGCGTTGCTGCCGTTCGTCGAGTCGGGGCTCGTGACCTTCATCGGAGCGACGACCGAGAACCCGAGCTTCGAGGTCAACTCGGCCTTGCTGTCGCGTGCGCAGGTGTACGTGCTGAAGTCGCTGGACGACGACGAGATGCGCCAGTTGCTGAAGCGCGCGCAGGAAATCGCGCTCGACGGCCTCGCGTTCGACGACAAGGCGATCGATACGCTGGTCGGTTATGCGGACGGCGACGCGCGGCGCTTCCTGAACCTGCTCGAACAGGCGCAGACAGCGGCATCGTCGGCCGGCGTCGCGACGATCGACGCCGAATTCGTCAGCAGCGCGATGACGCTGAACGCGCGGCGCTTCGACAAGGGCGGCGACAACTTCTACGATCAGATCTCGGCGCTGCACAAGTCGGTGCGCGGTTCGAGCCCCGACGGCGCGCTGTACTGGTTCTGCCGGATGATCGACGGCGGCGCGGATCCGAAGTATCTCGCGCGGCGCATCGTGCGGATGGCGTGGGAAGACATCGGCCTTGCCGATCCGCGCGCGCTGCAGATGGCGAACGACGCGGCCGAGACCTACGAGCGGCTCGGCTCGCCGGAAGGCGAACTCGCGCTCGGGCAGGCGGTGATCTATCTCGCGTGCGCGGCGAAGAGCAACGCCGGCTACAACGCGTTCAACCAGGCAATGGCGTTCGTGAAGCAGGACAAGTCGCGCGAGGTGCCCGTGCATCTGCGCAACGCGCCGACCAAGCTGATGAAGGAACTCGGCTATGGCCACGCATATCGTTACGCACACGACGAACCGAACGCGTATGCGGCCGGCGAGACGTACCTGCCGGACGGGGTGCGCGAGCCGCACTGGTACAAGCCGGTGCCGCGCGGGCTCGAATCGAAGATCGCCGACAAGCTCGCGTGGCTGCGCGAGCTCGACCGCGAGGCCGGCAAGAAGGACTGACGGGCAACGCGCGGCCCGGCCGGCGCCGTTCCGGATGCGTCAGCGCTTGCGGCCCGGCTGCTGTTTCTTCCAGTATTCGAACGGCTCTTCGTGGCAGTCGATGTCGAGCTCGGCGACCCGTGCTTGCAGGCGTTCCTGTGCGTCTGCGATCGCGAGGTTGTAGATCGCGGGCGCGATCTCCTCGACGAAGAAGTGCAGCAGCGCGCCGGCCTGGATGTTGCCGATCGGCTCGTCCATGTTTTCTGTGAAATAACGTTGCAGCGATGCGATTGCGCGGTCGCGTACTTCCTTGTCCAGTTCGATGGCCATCGGGTTCCTTGAAGGGCTGTGATGCGGAAGCGGGGGCGTCGTTCGACGCGTTGCGTGCGGCCGGTGCAGGCGTTTCGCCGTCCGCAATGGTTTGGCACAATGTGATGCTCCGGCCGCTTAGGCGAGCCGGCATGCTGATACTGCCACGACCGGCCGTTTTCGGGCATCGTCCATCAGGCCGGTGCCGTGGCGGCCGCGCGGTGCGTTAGAATTCCCGTCTCATACAACGATTTTCCAAGTCCTCCCATGCTCGACATCCAGTTGCTGCGCAAAGACCTCGACGGCGTTGCCAAGCGCCTCGCCGATCGCGGCTACACCCTCGACATCGCCGCGTTCTCCGCACTCGAAGCGGAACGCCGCGCGATCCAGACCCGCACCGAAGAGCTCCAGGCGCGCCGCAACAGCCTGTCGAAGCAGATCGGCGCGATGAAGGGGAAGGGCGAGGACACGTCGGCGGTGATGGCCGAGGTCGGCGGGATCGGCGACGAGATGAAGGCGGGCGAAGCCAAGCTCGGCGACATCCAGGCGCGCCTGTCCGACCTGATGCTGGGCATGCCGAACGTCGCGCACGAAAGCGTGCCGGTCGGCAACGACGAAGCCGACAACGTCGAGGCGCGCCGCTGGGGCACGCCGCGCCAGTTCGACTTCGAGGTGAAGGATCACGTCGATGTCGGCACGCCGCTCGGTCTCGATTTCGAGACGGGCGCGAAGCTCGCCGGTGCGCGCTTCACGATGCTGCGCGGCCCGATCGCACGCCTGCACCGCGCACTCGCGCAGTTCATGATCGATACGCACACGCAGCAGCACGGCTATACCGAGACGTACACACCGTACATCGTGAACCCGGAGATCCTCTACGGCACGGGCCAGTTGCCGAAGTTCGCGGACGACATGTTCCGGGTCGAGAAGGGCGGCGCGGAGAACACGGTCACGCAATACCTGATCTCCACGTCCGAGATCTCGTTGACGAACACCGTGCGCGAGTCGATCGTCGACGCGTCCGCGCTGCCGATCAAGCTGACCGCGCATTCCCCGTGCTTCCGCTCGGAAGCCGGTTCGTACGGTCGCGACACGCGCGGGATGATCCGCCAGCACCAGTTCGACAAGGTCGAGATGGTGCAGGTCGTCGCGCCGGAAACGTCGTACGCGGCGCTCGACGAGATGGTCGGCCATGCGGAGGCGATCCTGCAGAAGCTCGGCCTGCCGTACCGTGTGATCACGCTGTGCACGGGCGACATGGGCTTCTCGGCTGCGAAGACGTTCGACCTCGAGGTGTGGCTGCCCGCGCAGAACACCTATCGCGAGATCTCGAGCTGCTCGAACACCGAGGCGTTCCAGGCGCGCCGGATGCAGGCGCGTTTCCGCAACGCGCAGGGCAAGCCCGAACTCGTGCATACGCTGAACGGTTCGGGTCTCGCGGTCGGCCGTACGCTCGTCGCGGTGCTGGAGAACTACCAGAACGCGGACGGCTCGGTCACGGTGCCGGAAGCGCTGCGTCCGTACATGGGCGGCATGGAGCGGATCGACGCGCCGGCAAAGGCGTCGTGAAATCGGCTGCCGAAGCCCTCGCAAAAAAATTGCGGAAAGGGCTTGTCAGCTCAGAAAAGATCGTTTTATAATCTTTTCTTTCCCGGACATGACCAGCCGGGAAGTGCAGTAAAACGGAGAGGTGGCAGAGTGGTCGAATGTACCTGACTCGAAATCAGGCGTACGGTTTCCCCGTACCGTGGGTTCGAATCCCACCCTCTCCGCCAGAATACGAAACCCCTTGATTCGGAAGGATCAAGGGGTTTTTCGTTTTGGGTCTGCGGCGCGATGTGCCGATTGCCGTTGCAGTGACAACGGTTTAGCCATCGGCACATCGGACGTGCTGATGCGATGACGACGAACTGCGCGCACGATCGTGGCGATTGCGCGAATCGGCCTGTGCATCGTCGCGCTTGCCGCCTTCAGCCGGGCTGTCGTAGTACTCGACTACCTGTGCGTCGCGCCAGCACAGCCGTCGATCGAGAGCGATCTCGTCCGGTTCGACGCATTGCCCGGCTTTCCTGGCCGGACCTGTATCGCTGGTGAGCACGCACGCCGAGCTGCACCTTGTGCTCGAGTTCGCCTATCGCAGCAGCATCGTGCAACTGATCGCCGTACCGTTCGTCCTTGCGAGTACGTGGCGGCATGACGATCTCGCCGAATTCATCGCGTTGTTTGCATGCGCGCTGCTTGCCGTTGTCCTCGTCTCGAACTGCCGCGACAGACGGGCAGCATGCGGCGCATCCCACCTGACCGGCCAGCGCTGCACCGCCGGTCTTCGCCACATTCCTTAGTTTTAAGCCTTCTCGTCCCGCGCCGTTAACACGGTGCGGCGGCCGGCGCCCGTGCCGAGCCGCGTCGTCCCCCGTCGATTCAAGGTCCCATGAAGCTGAGCTACAAGATTCCCCTCGCATTCGCCGTCGCGCTGCTGCTGATGTTCTGCGGCGCGCTGTACGGCATCCACATCCTCAACCGGTCGATCGATACGTTCGCCGAAGACGTTCAGACGAACGTCGGCGACGAACGGCTCGTATCGGCCACGCTCTTGCAGTTCAAGCTGCAGGTGCAGGAATGGAAGGACACGCTGCTGCGCGGCAAGCAGCCCGACAAGCTCGACCATTACTGGCAGGCATTCCAGACGCGCGAGCATGCGGTCGCTTCGCTCGCCGCTCAGCTCGTCCGTCAGTTGCCGCCTGGCGACAGCCGCTCGCTCGTCGAGCAGTTCATGCGTGCGCACACGGCGATGGGCGACGGCTACCGGCGCGGCTTCGACGCGTTCAAGGCGGCCGGCTTCGAGCCATCGGCCGGCGATGCCGCCGTCGCGGGCGTCGACCGCGAACCGGCTGCGCTGCTGGAGCGGGCCGCGAAGTCGATCGCCGACGAGAGCGCCGCCGTGTCGGCGCAGGCGAGCCGGGACGCGCAGCGCGCGACTACCGCGAGCCTCGCGCTGATGCTGGTCGTGCTCGGCGTCGCGATGGTCGGCGCGTTCCTGTTCAGCCGTGCGATCCTGCGTCCGCTCGACCGTGCGGTGGCGTGTGCGCAGGCCGTCGCCGGCGGCGACCTGACGCGCGACGTCGATGCAACCGGCCGCGACGAGATCGCCGATCTGCTGCGTGCGCTGCAGGCGATGCAGACGAGCCTGTCGGGCGTCGTGCTCGAGGTGCGGACGCATGCCGAAGCCGTCGCGACGGCGAGCGCGCAGATCGCTTCGGGCAATCACGATCTGTCGTCGCGCACCGAATCGCAGGCTGCGTCGCTCGAGGAGACGGCGGCCAGCATGACCGAACTGACCGGCATCGTGCGCCAGTCGGCCGAACACGCGCAGCATGCGGCGCAGCTTGCGCGCGACGCATCGAACATCGCGTCCGCAGGCGGCGGCGTGATGACGGACGCCGTCCGCACGATGAACGGCATCGCCGACAGCGCGGCAAAGGTCGGCGAAATCATTGCGGTAATCGACGGCATCGCGTTCCAGACCAACATCCTCGCGCTGAACGCGGCCGTCGAGGCGGCACGCGCGGGCGAGCAGGGGCGCGGCTTCGCGGTCGTCGCGGCGGAGGTGCGCACGCTCGCGCAGCGCAGCGCGTCGGCTGCGAAGGAGATCAAGGGGCTCATCGAGCAATCGACGCAGCGGGTCGACGAGGGTGCCGTGCTGATTGGCCGCGCGGGAGAGTCGATTCACGAGATCGTCGACGCGGTGCAGCGCGTCACGACGATCGTCGGCGAGATCTCGTCCGCGTCGCAGGAGCAGAGCGGCGGCATCCAGCAGGTGAACGTCGCGGTCACGCAGATGGACGAAGCGACACAGCGCAACGCGGCGCTCGTCGAGCAGGCCACGGCCGCGACGCAGGCGCTGGCCGAGCAGGCGAGTGCGCTGCGGCACGCGGTGGCCGTGTTCAGGTTGCCGGAAATGGCGTGACGGCGTCGCCGTCGCGCCTGGCTCCAACGGAATCGGATGCCGGTGCGGCGGCGGTTTTCAGCGGCGCGCGACGTGGCGAGCATGCGCCGGTTCCCGCCGGCCCGTCATCCGCAATCACGCCGCGGCCGGATACTGCGCGAGCACCCGGGCGCGAATCGACGGCTTGATGTTCGATTGCGCCATGTCGCCGCCGTAGTGCGCGACGACGCGCGGATTCATCACCCGATACCAGAGCGGCGGCACGTACGCGAACAGGATCATCGTCGCGTAGCCGGCCGGCAGTTGCGGCGAATCGTCGAAGTGGCGCAGCGCCTGGTACGAGCGCGTCGGATTCGCGTGATGGTCGGCGTGCCGCTGCAACTGGTACAGGAACAGGTTGGTGACGACGTGATTGCTGTTCCACGAATGCTGCGGCGTGCAGCGCTCGTAGCGGCCGCTCGGCAGCTTGCGGCGGCCGAGCCCGTAGTGCTCGACGTAGTTCACGACTTCGAGCAGCGACGCGCCGTAGACAGCCTGGATCACGAGGAACGGGATCACCACTTTGCCGGCCATCGCGATCGCAATGCCCCACACGACGACGGTCATCGCCCACGCGTGCAGCACCTCGTTGCGCCAGGTCCACGGCGAATGCCCGAGCCGCTCGAGGCGTGCCTTTTCGAGCCGCCATGCCGAGCGGATGCTGCCGGTCACGGTGCGCGGCAGGAACGCCCAGAACGACTCGCCGTAGCGTGCGCTCGCCGGATCTTCGGCCGTCGCGACGCGCACGTGGTGGCCGCGGTTGTGCTCGACATAGAAGTGGCCGTACGCGACCGGCGCGAGCGTGATCTTCGCGAGCCAGCGTTCGAAGCGGTTCGTCTTGTGCCCGAGCTCGTGCGCGGTATTGATCGAGATGCCCGTCGCGGCGCCGAGCGACAGCGCAAAGCCGACGTAGTCGTACCACGCGAGCGTGTGCGTGCCGACGATCCATACGCACAGGAAGAACGCGACGTACTCGACGAGCGTCGCGAGATAGACGATGAACCGGTAATAACGCTCCCGTTCGAGGTGCGGCACGACGGCTTCGGGCGGATTGTCGCGATCGTCGCCGATCAGCGTGTCGAGGATCGGGATCACGCCGAACGCGAACAGCGGGCCGAACCACCAGAACACGTGAAGGCCCGTCGACAGCGCGAGCTGGGCGGAGAGGATCGGCAGCGTGATCGTCAGCGCGCCGAGCAGCCACAGATATCGCTTGCCATCCGACCAGCCCGAAGCCGATCCGTCGGTCATTGCCATTGTCTCCCTCCAGTCGGCCGGCCCGGTGGGCGGCCGCATGCACGGTTGTTCGAATCCTCGCTGGTCCGCGACACGCGCGGTGGCGCCGGATCGTCGTCCGGTTCTGCCTGTTATACGACCTGCGTACACGCTTTCCAAACCCCGGCGCTAGGCGCGAGGCTCCAAACGAAGGGGCGCGTGCGACGCGTGCCGGGAAGGGCCGGCGCGCGCCGATTGAAACATGCCGGGGCGGCCGGATCGGCCCGCGTGATCCGCGTGTTTATCAGATGATTGGCGCGGTGTGGCGCGCGCGGGTATCGCCCTGCGGGCTTGCAACGAATGTTGCAACGCAATAAGCAAAATGGGGCTGGTATCGGCGGGGCACCTGTTTCGGCTACATATATTACGGATCACTACAGCCTTCGGGACGAGATGCAAAGCGCCCGAAACGCGTCTGCCGCGTATAGCAAGGCGAACGAAGCGAGGCGTCGAACGAAGAGGCCGCGGCTGCCGTCCGTCGACACGCGTCGATATGCCGATGCTGCATCTGCACACCGGTTGGTACACGCCGCCGGCGACGACGCCTGTCGCCTTTCGATTCGCGCCGCCGTTTGAAAATAACGATTTGACTCATGCCCCGCTTTCGGTTGAAGCTACTAGCTTGCTGTCCGAAGGGGGCTGTGCCTGCATGAGTTCGACCTTGACCGTTCGTCGTATCGTTGCCGACCAGGGCGGCGTGTATCGCGAACTCCGCGCCGCGTCGCTGCGTGAGCCCTATGCACCCGGCGAAGCGCCGGAGGCCGAATTGCTGAACGTCGAAACGGACGCAGCGTCGGCGATTGCCGCGCAGCGTGCCGTGTCCGACGAGTCGACGACTTTCCTGCTGTACACCGAAGGCCATCCGGCCGGCATGATCGGCGCGTATTTCGACAACACGCCCGACCGGCGTGCGTTCGTCAGCGAGCTGTGGGTCGCGCACGCGGTACGTCACCTGCGCGGCGGCGTGCTGCTGCTGGAAACGGCCACCGCGTGGCTCGCCGAGCGCGGCGCCCGGGAGGTCTATGCATGGATCGCCGATGCGAACCGCAACGCGATCCGTTTCTACGAGCGCGCAGGTTTCGGCAACACCGGCGAACACGCGCCGATCGCGCGGATGCCCGGCGCGATGAAATCGCTGTTCGTGTCGCAAGTGAAGCACTGACGTGACGCCCGCGCGGCGCGATGAAGGTCTGGTCGCCCGCCTGCCTGCCCATCTGCGGGTTGCGCGCCCGCCCGGGCCATCGCAACCCGGTGTCCCAAAAATAATGGCCGCGCGCGTGGACGCCTGTAAAATACGCAAAAAATTTTTGCAGAGTGTCCATGTCGCTTAAAAAATCGCCATTCTTCGAGCTGCGCAGCGGATCGGTCGATACGTTGCTGTTCACCGTGAAGACGACCGATCTCGACGCGTTGCGTGCCGAACTGGTCAAGCGCTTCGAAGCGACTCCCGAGTTTTTTGCCGACGATGTCGTCGCGATCGACGTCCGCCGCCTGGCGGACGGCGAGCGCGTCGCGCTGGCCGATATCCGCCAGATGCTGAACGACGTGCGGATGCGTCCGGTGGGCGTGGTCGCATCGGCAACGCAGGGCTGGGCGGCGGAAGGCGGCCTGCCGTTGCTCGAGGCGCGCGATCGCCGCGCGCCGGCCGCGAAGCCGGACGAGGGCTCGGAAGCGTCGCCGGTCGCCGAGGCCGTCGTCGCTGCGGCCGCCGCGGCGGCACCCGAACAGGCGTCCGAGCCGGCGCCGGCGTCGAACCAGACGGGCGGACAGACGCTCGTGATCGACCGGCCGTTGCGTTCGGGGCAGCAGATTTACGCGAAAGGAGACCTCGTGGTGCTTGCGCCGGTCAGTCACGGCGCGGAGATCATCGCGGAAGGCAATATCCACATCTACGCGCCGTTGCGCGGCCGCGCACTCGCGGGCGTGCACGGCAATCACGACGCGCGCATTTTCTGCACGTGTCTCGAACCGGAACTGATTTCGATCGCGGGTATCTATCGAACAACCGAGAACCCGTTGCCCGCCGAAGTACTGGGCAAAGCGGTGCAGATCCGGCTCGAAGAGGAAAAACTGATGATCGAACCGCTGCGCCTGACGTAATTCACGCGGTGCGCGCCGGATCGATCGGCTCTCATTGACGAACACAGGGTATTGGGTAAATGGCAAAAATCATCGTGGTGACCTCGGGCAAGGGCGGCGTGGGCAAGACGACGACGAGCGCGAGCTTTGCGTCCGGTATCGCGCTGCGCGGCCACAAGACGGCCGTGATCGACTTCGACGTCGGCTTGCGCAACCTCGATCTCATCATGGGCTGCGAGCGCCGCGTGGTGTACGACCTCGTGAACGTGATCCAGGGCGAAGCGAACCTGAACCAGGCGCTGATCAAGGACAAGAAGTGCGAGAACCTGTTCATCCTGCCGGCGTCGCAGACGCGCGACAAGGATGCGCTGACGCGCGACGGTGTCGAGAAGGTGCTGAACGACCTGGTCGCGATGGACTTCGAATACATCGTCTGCGATTCGCCGGCCGGCATCGAGGCCGGCGCGCTGCACGCGATGTACTTCGCGGACGAAGCGCTGATCGTCACGAACCCGGAAGTGTCGTCGGTGCGCGACTCGGACCGCATTCTCGGCATCCTGTCGTCGAAGACGAAGCGCGCGACCGAAGGCAAGGATCCGATCAAGGAGCACCTGCTGATCACGCGCTACAGCCCGAAGCGCGTGAGCGAAGGCGAGATGCTGTCGCTCGAGGATATCAGCGAGATCCTGCGCATCAAGCTGATCGGCGTGGTGCCCGAGTCGGAAGCCGTGCTGCACGCGTCGAACCAGGGCCTGCCGGCCGTGCACATCGACGGCACCGACGTCGCCGAAGCGTACAAGGACGTCGTCGCGCGCTTCCTCGGCGAGGACAAGCCGCTGCGCTTCACCGATTACCAGAAGCCGGGCCTGCTGCAGCGCCTCTTCGGCAGCAAGTAACGGAGGCCGCCCATGTCCATCCTTTCGTTTCTCCTCGGCGAGAAGAAGAAGTCCGCATCGGTCGCGAAGGAGCGCCTGCAGCTCATCATCGCGCACGAACGGGTCGGTGGCCGGCCGCCGGCCGACTACCTGCCGGCGCTGCAGAAGGAACTCGTCGCGGTCATCTCGAAGTACGTCCATATTTCGGACGATGACATCCGCGTGAGCCTCGAGCGCCAGGACGATCTCGAAGTCCTTGAAGTGAAGATCGAGATTCCGCAAGCCTGACGCTTGCCTGTCCCTCCGCACGGCGGCCCCGCCGCCGTGCGCGTCTTACGCCCTGTTGCACTTTCGGGCACGCCGTAACAACGCGTCTGTCGGCCGTTATCGGTCCTCCCGCATTGAACGAATACGCTTTGCGTTACTTGTTCAACCAGGAGGTTGTGATGGCTGTCTCCACCGTTCACCGTCGTATCGTTTCGCTCGCGCTGTTTGCCGCGGGCCTGTCAGCCGTCGCCGCGCCGTTTGCCGCGCATGCGGACGAGATTCTCGTCGGCGCACCCGTGATCGCGCCGCAGGGCCGCGTGGTCGTCGCCGAACCGGTCGCCGTGCGCGCCGAGGAAATCGTCGTCGTCGCGCCGAATGCGCCGCCGCCCGTGCGCTACGAGGTCCTGCCGACGGCGCGGGTGGGCTATGTGTGGGAGCGCGGTCACTGGCACTGGGATCATGGCCGCTACGTGTGGATCGGCGGTCACTGGGAAGCCGAGCGCGTCGGTATGCGCTGGGTGCCGGGCCACTGGGATCAGCGGGGTCCGAACTGGTTCTGGACCCGCGGCCACTGGGCGTGACGGAGGCGCGTGATGAAAAGAACCGCAATCGCCATCGCGCTCGTCGCGATCACGCTGGCCGGGTGCATCGTCGTGCCGGCGCGGCCCGTCTACTACCGGCCGGCACCCGTCGTGATTTACTGAGCGTCGCGCGGGCCGGGCTGCGCCGGGTCGTCGTCGTGCGTCGCCGTTGCGCGTGCCGCGTGCTCGCCCGGCGCAGCGGCGGCCGGTGCGTCGCTGCCTTCGTCGCGCAGCGTGTCGAGCGGATCGGCGGGCGCGGCGGTCGCATCCTGCGGCTCGGTGACGCCGGTCGCGGCCGCCGCACCCGTCGCGGTTGCCGCGGCCGCAACGGGCGGCGCGAGATAGCGCTGGGCGAGCGTTTCGTAGAGCGGCGGCGCGAAAAAGCGCGACACGCGGCTCGACACCAGCGCGGTGGCCATCAGCGAAATCACGAGCGCGTGGCCGTTGATCATCTCCATCACGATCACGAACGACGTGATCGGCGACTGCGTGACGGCCGCAAGATAGCCGACCATCGCGAGCGCGATCAGCATCGGCAGGCTCATGTTGCCGAACACGACGTGCAGCAGGTTGCCGAACCCGGCGCCGATCGACAGCGACGGCGCGAAGATCCCGCCCGGGATGCCCGGCAGGTACGACGCGACCATCGACACCATTTTCAGGAACGGGTAGAACACCGACAACTGCTCGCGGCCGTCGAGCAGGCCGCGCGCCTCGGCGTAGCCGCTGCCGAACGTCGTGCCGCCCGACACGAGGCCGACGACGGCGATCGCGAAGCCGCACAGCGCGGCAAACGCGATCGGACGCTCGCGATACAGGCCGAGGAGTTGCGCGGGCAGCCAGCGCCCCGTGTTGAGCAGCAGCCAGCAGAACAGGCCGCCCGCGATGCCCGTCACGATCGCGGTGACCAGCACCGCGAGCGCCAGCAGCTTCGGAAAATGGAGGCCGGCATCGATCGTGCCGAAATACGTGTAGTTGCCGTTCAGGCCGAGCGCGACGACGCCGGCGAGGATGATCGCGGTGATCAGCACGCCGCTCGCGCGCGCGGAGAAGCTGCGGGTCAGCTCCTCGATCGCGAACACGATTCCGGCGAGCGGCGTATTGAATGCGGCCGACAGCCCGGCTGCCGCGCCGGCCAGCACCAGCTGGCGTTCGATCTGCGCGTTCGAGCGCGGGTAGAAGCGCCGCAGGTTGAACATCAGCGCCGCGCCGACCTGCACGGTCGGCCCCTCGCGGCCGATCGTGAAGCCGCCCAGGATGCCCAGGAACGAGACCAGCACCTTGCCGAACAGGATGCGCAGCGTCAGCAGCCGGGCGCCGAATGCACTCGGGCGCGCATGCAGCGTTGCGATCACCTGCGGGATGCCGCTGCCCTCGGCGCCGCGGAAGAACCGGCGCGTGATCCACACCGACAGGGCGGCGATCGCCGGCGTCAGCAGCAGCGGCAGCCACGTGGCATGATCGCGCATCGTGCGGAACGTCTCGTAGCCCCAGTCGATCAGCCGCGCATAGAGCACGGCCGCGAGGCCGACGACGATCGCGCCGAGCCAGAAAACGCCGTACTGGCGCCAGATGCGCAGCGAGCGGCGGGTGAGAGCAGGAAACAGCGCGGGAAGGGCGGGGCGTGGCATCGGCGCGGGCCGGAAGGCAAAGACCGCATTATAAGAAGGAACCGGAGCCACGCCGGGGCGACAGCGTTTCGCAAGCTTGATGCATTTTGTTGCAAATGTAATGCTGAAGTAATGTTCGCGCGCGGCAACCGTCGCTAGCATGCCGAAATGGTCGTCAATCCCCACATATCGTGAAACGCATCCTCATCGTAAAAGTGACGTCGCTCGGCGACGTCGTCCAGACGCTGCCCGTCGTCGCGGACCTGCATCGCGCCTTTCCCGGCGTGACGATCGACTGGGCCGTCGACGAATCGTGCGCCGAGGTCGTGCGCTGGCATCCGGGCGTGAGCGCCGTCCTGTGCGCGCCGCTGCGACGCTTCAAGAAACTCCGGAATGTCGGCGACCTGAAGGCGATCTCGGCGTCGATCGGTGCGTTGCGTGCGCACCGTTACGATGCCGTCATCGACCTGCACGGCGTCTACAAGAGCGCGATCATTTCGGCGCTGGCGCGCGCCGCACGCCGCGTCGGCTACCAGACTCAGGATCTCGGCGAAACGGGCGCACGCTTCGCGTATTCGCATCGCTTCGGCCCGCGGCCGGACTGCGACGCATGGCACGGGATGCGCGTGAGCGCCGGCGAGGCGCTCGGCTACGTGCCCGAAGGCGTCGCCACGTACGGCATCGTCGCGCCGCAGGATGCGAGCCTGCCGGCCGCCGTGACCGACGGCGCGCCGTTCATGCTGCTGTTCCATGCGACGTCCAATCCCGACAAGAAATGGCCGGCCGACCACTGGGCCGCGCTCGCCACGCAGATGATGGCGCGTGGCGTGCGCGTGCTGGTGCCGTGGGGATCGGCTGCCGAGCATGACGATGCGCAGGACATCGCCGCGCGCGCGCCGGGCGCGATCGTGCTGCCCGCGATGACCGTGCGCGAACTCGGCGCGGCGCTCGGCCGGGCCGCGCTCGTGGTGGGGGTCGATACGGGGTTCGTGCATATGGCGCACGCGCTGCAGCGGCCGACCGTGATGATTTTCGTCGCGACGTCGCGTCACCATTGCGGCATCGGCGGCGCACCGAATGCACTGTCGATCGGCGAGCCGGGCACGATCCCGTCCGTCGAGCAGGCGCTCGACGCGATCGATACGGTCGACCCTGCGTATGGCGCGCTGCGCGCGCGGCTGACGGCCTGACGCAGCGGGGCGGGCCGGTTCAGGCCAGCAGCGCCTCGACCGTTATGACGGCGGCGATGGCCGCCAGATTCGCCAGCAGCGCCTCGAACACGAGGCCGCGCCATGTCTTCGGCCGGAAGCGCAGCGCGAGCAGCAGCGCGCCACCCAGCGCGAGCGCGAGGATCAGGACGAGATCGGCATTGCCGAGGCGGATGTTCATGGCGCGGCTCCTTCGGGGCGGGATCCCGGGGGCGCGCTGCGGCGCGCCCAGGATCGAGTATAGGTAGCGCCGGTCGCCGCACAACCCGGGCCGTCCCGGAGTCTCAGACGAGCGACGCGTCGCGCGTTTCGCGCATCAGCAGCACGCCGACCAGGCTGATCGCCGCCGCGACCGATACGTAGCCGCCGACCCACGACAGCCCGCCGCGCGCAGCCAGGAGTTGCGCGATATACGGCGCGATCGACGCGCCGAGAATCCCGCCGAGGTTGTACGCGACGCCCGCGCCCGTGTAGCGGACGTTGGTCGGGAACAGTTCCGGCAGCAACGCGCCCATCGGCGCGAACGTCACGCCCATCAGGAACAGTTCGATCGTCAGGAACAGCGCGACGAGCGGCATCGAGCCGCTGCCGAGCAGCGGTTCCATCGCGAAACCCGACAGCAGCGCGGCGATTGCGCCGACGACGAGCACCGGCTTGCGGCCGAAACGGTCCGATGCCCACGCGGAAAGCGGCGTCGCGAGCCCCATGAACACGACCGCGAAACACAGCAGGCCGAGGAAGCTCTGGCGCGGAATATGCAGCGCCGACACGCCGTACGACAGCGAGAACACTGTCGAGATATAGAACAGCGTGTAGCAGACGACCATCGCGAGCGCGCCGAGCAGCGTCGGCTGCCAGTGTTGCGTGACGAGCGTCGCGACCGGCACGCGCACGCGCTCGTTGCGGTCGAGCGCTGCCTGGAACGCGGGCGTTTCGGTGATCTTGAGCCGCACGTACAGGCCGAGTGCGACGAGCACCGCGCTGACCAGGAACGGGATGCGCCATCCCCAGCTGCGGAACTGCTCGTCGGACAGCGACAGCGCGAGCGCGAAGAACAGCCCGTTCGACATCAGGAAGCCGACCGAGGGCCCGAGCTGCGGGAACATCCCGAACCAGCCGCGCTTGCCCTGCGGTGCGTGCTCGGTCGCGAGCAGCGCAGCGCCGCCCCATTCGCCGCCGAGGCCGATCCCCTGGCCGAAGCGCAGCACGCACAGCAGCACCGGCGCGAGCGTGCCGATCGCGTCGTAGCCGGGCACGAAGCCGATCGCGGTGGTGGACACGCCCATCACGAGCAGCGACGCGACGAGCGTCGATTTGCGGCCGATGCGGTCGCCGAAATGCCCGAACAGGAACGAGCCGATCGGGCGCGCAATGAACGCGATGCCGAACGTGACGAATGCGGACAGCGCCTGCGCGGTCGCGGAGCCGTGCGGGAAGAAGACGGGGCCGATGACGAGCGCGGCGGCCGTCGCGTACACGTAGAAATCGTAGAACTCGATCGCGGTGCCGATGAAGCTCGCGAACACGATGCGCCGGTGGCTGACGGCGCCGGCCGAGCCGGTTGCGTGTGCAACGGCCGGGGGGGATGCGGACATGGATGTCTCCGTTTTGTCGTTGGGGCGGTCGGCTGTGCGTGCGCTCGGGCAGGCGGACGTCTGCCGATGGGCAGCCGAGCGGATGATGCGGTGGTGGCGTGGACGCGCGCCGTGGCGCGAACGTCACCCGCCGGTCGACGATGGAGACGGGTATGTCGCCGCCGCCCGGTGCCGGCGTGGTCGGCTCGCATGCCGGGTGGGGCGCGCGAACGCGCGCGCGGCGTGATGGCCGCGCGATTGCGGAAAATTATAGCCAGCGCCGCCGCATACCGGCAATTGCGACGCGGCGGGTGGTCAGTCGAGCGATTGCGCCTGCGCGGACGCAGTGCTTTGCAACTGGAAGTGGCCGTCGTCGTTGAAGAGCCAGCCTTCCATCATTTCGATCTGGCCGTTGCCGTCGAGCAGTCGCGACGGCGGCGCAGGCAGCGGCGCCGAGCGGCGCAGCGACGCGAGCGCGAGCGCTTCCGCCTCGCTGTCGCCGTTGCTGCGATAGACGGAGGCGTTGACGAGGCGGCCGTCGCGATCGACGGTGAATGCGACGACGACGAGCGAGCGGAGCATCGCCTGCGGTGTGCCGTGCAGTACGCCGGACGGATTGCGTTCGGCAACGCGTTGCGCGATCTCGACGCGATACTGGGCGCGGCTCGCGCTGCGCGTGATCGACGGAATCGTCAGGACCGGGTGAAGCGACGGCGGCGGCGTGATCGTGCATGCGGCAAGCATGGCGACGACGGCCAGCGCAGCAACACGCAGCCGGTCGACGCGCGGAGTAAGAACGGGGCGCATGGGAGATAGCCAGAAGTGACTATAAAAAAATGATAGGCGTACGCACGCGAGTCGATATCGGGAGAAACGCATAACGCGCGATGCGAGACGTTGCAATCGCTGATGATGACGTCCGGACGCCGCACCGCGCGTCGCGATGTGACGTGACATGTGACAGCGCGTCCGACTCGCTCGCGTTACGGCAGAGCATGCGCATGCCGGCGCGCATGTTGCAAGTTTGAAAGCTTGAAAGGCGCGGCACGCGAGTCGCGCGCAGGCTCGCGTCGATCGTCCTGCGGCGCGCAGCGGTCGCCGAATGCAGCACCGCGACCGACGTCCGCACAATCACATGCGATGTCGTTTGTCCGCTTCAGAAGCCGTGCGTGACGAGCGACAGCACCGACAGGTCGGGGTGCGTGCCGTCGATGATGCTCTTGCCGATGTGCACGGCTTCGCGGACCGCTTCATCGATGCTCGCGAAGCTTTCCTCGCCGTCCGCATGGAACGGCACCGCGTGGCCGGGCAGCGCGGGATTCGCGCCTGGATGGCACACGTAGCCGGTGTACGTGTAGCGCGTGTCGTTGCCGGGCGCGGCGGCCGGCACGACATGGATCTCGAAGCCTTCGTAATCGACGTGATCCGTCGGTGTCGACAGTTCGGTCATGGCGATCTCCGTGTGCCGCGCGCAGGGGTGGCGCGTGCGGCATCGAGTACGCGGCGGCGGTCGTGTCGCCGTGTTGAACGAATTCTAGGTGATCGCGGGGCGGCCCGGGAGGCTTCCGGCGCGGCGCGACAGCGGCCGTTACGCGGATTGGGTTGTGCACCGCCGCGAGCGCACGTTCCGTCTCGACGGACACGCTCGCGCGCATGGCTGCGTCACTGTTTGCAGCGCGCGTCCTTTCGCTGCACGACGACGATCACCGGGTACTTCTGGCCGTGGTCGAGCTCCACGCGCGCCACGACGGTCAGCGTCGCCGGAGCGGAATCGTCGTATACGCTGACCTGTTCGTTCCGGAGGTAGGTCACGCCGGTGCAGTTCGACGTGCGACCGTCGTCCGACACCTTGCACTGGAGATCGTTGTCCTTCAGGTAGTTGTAGGGCGACGGGCTCGCGAGGTATTCGCTCAGGCCGCGCGGCGAGCCGCCGACGCCGGTCACGTACGCGATCGCGCACGACGCCGGTGCGCCGCTGCCGGAGGCGGTATCGGCCGCAGCGTGCGTGCTGACGGCAGCCAGCACGGCGACGAGCGACGAGACGATGAAGGGTTTCATGACGTGGGTTTCCCGTTTCGCGAATCGGAGCGCCGGATTGTAACGGCATCCGGTGCGATGCGTCGGAACGTTGGGGAGGGGCGTGCGGACAAACAAAAACCCCGTCATTCAGCGAATGGACGGGGTTTGGCGAATTTCCTGGCGGAAGCGGTGAGATTCGAACTCACGGACAGTTTCCCGTCGCTGGTTTTCAAGACCAGTGCCTTAAACCGCTCGGCCACGCTTCCACGCGAGGCGGCATTGTAACCGAAATGCCGCCGCTGTCGACCGGAGTCGGCATCGCTTCAATCGTCGCGCAGGAACAATTCCTGCAGGTCGTTGAGGAAACGCTGGCCGAGCGGCGTCGGCGCGATCTGCGTGAAATCGCGCGTGATCAGCCCGCGCCGTTCCGCTTCCTTCAGCGCCGGCTCGATCGTGCTCATCGGCAGGCCCGTGCGTTCGGCGAAGCTGTGCACGGGGAAGCCCTCGACCAGCCGCAGCGTGTTCAGCATGAACTCGAACGGCAGGTCGCGCGCGCCGACTTCACGCTCTTCCTGCACGGCCGCGCCGGCCATCGCCTGCTCGATGAAGGTCGCCGGATGCTTGTAGCGTGCCTGCCGCAGGATCCGGTTCGGGAACGACAGCTTCGTGTGCGCGCCCGCGCCGATCCCGAGATAGTCGCCGAAGCGCCAGTAGTTCAGGTTGTGCTTGCACTGATGATTCGGCTTCGCATAAGCGGAAACTTCGTAGCGCCCGTAGCCGGCCTCGGCCGTGCGCGCGTGGATCCATTCCTGCATGTCGGCCGATGCATCGTCGTCGGGGACGACCGGCGGGAACTTCGCGAACAGCGTGTTCGGCTCGAGCGTCAGGTGGTACAGCGACAGATGCGGCGGCGCGAACGACAGCGCGGTCTCGATGTCCGTGCGGCATTCGTCGAGCGTCTGGTTCGGCAGCGCGAACATCAGGTCGAGGTTGAAGTTGTCGAAGTTCTTCGCGGCGATCTCGACGGCCGCGCGCGCCTGCGCGGTGTCGTGAATCCGGCCGAGCACCTTCAGGTGCGCCTCGTTGAAGCTCTGGATCCCGACCGACAGCCGGTTCACGCCGCTCGCGCGGAACTGCGCGAACTTCGCGGCCTCGAACGTGCCCGGATTCGCCTCGAGCGTGATCTCGGCGTCGGCGTCGAGCGGCAGCAGCGCGCGCACGTCGGACAGCATCCGGTCGAGACCGGCCGCCGACAGCAGGCTCGGCGTGCCGCCGCCGATGAACACGGTATGCACCTGCCGTCCCCACACGAGCGGCAGTGCCTGCTCGAGATCGGCGCGCAGCGCGTCGAGATACTCGGTTTCCGGGAACCGTTCGCCTTTCCACTCGTGCGAGTTGAAATCGCAGTACGGGCATTTGCGCACACACCACGGAAAATGCACGTACAGCGCGAGCGGCGGCAGCGACGTGAGCCGCACCTGTCCGGGTGACGTGAACGTCGCGACGACGCGCGCGCCGGTTTCCGCTGCCTGGCTCATGCGACCTCCCGCAGCGGATGGGTATCGGGCATGGTCATGCCTCCTCCGCGAGCCGCGCAAGCAGCGCCTTCAGCGCAAGCGCGCGATGACTGTGCGTGTTCTTCACGGCCGGCTCGAGTTCGGCTGCCGTCGCGCCGAGCGACGGCAGGTAGAAATACGGGTCGTAGCCGAATCCGTGCTCGCCGCGCGGCGCGTCGACGATCTCGCCGGCCCAGCGCCCTTCGGCGAACAGCGGCTCGGGATCGTCCGCATGGCGCACGAGCGCGAGCACGCAGCAATAGTATGCGCGCCGGTCGTCGACGCCGCGCAACTGCTCGACGAGATACGCGTTGTTCGCCGCGTCGCCGTTGTCGCGGCCGGCGCGCTGCGCGTAGCGCGCCGAATAGACGCCCGGCGCGCCGCGCAGCACGCGCACGCACAGGCCCGAATCGTCGGCGATCGCCGGCAGCCCGGTGAGCCGCGACGCGTGCCGCGCCTTCGTCAGCGCGTTCTCGATGAACGTGCCGAACGGCTCGGCTGCCTCGGGCACCGCAAGGTCGCCCTGCGGGACGATCTCGATGCCGACCGTCGAGAACAGCGCGGTGAATTCGCGCAGCTTGCCGGGGTTGTTCGACGCGAGAACGATGCGCGACAGCGGCGCGATGGTGCGATCGTCAGGCATGGCCGGCGCCCAGGACGTCCTTCTGCAGTTGCACGAGCTCGGCGATCCCGCCCTGCGCGAGGTCGAGCAGCGCATTCATCTCGGCGCGCGAGAACGGCACGCCTTCGGCCGTGCCCTGGACTTCGACGAAGCCGCCGGCGCCCGTCATCACGACGTTCATGTCGGTGTCGCAGCGCGAATCTTCCGCGTAGTCGAGGTCGAGCACCGGTGCGCCGTCGTACACGCCGACCGAGATCGCGGCGACGTGGTCGGTGAGCGGCGAGCGCGTGAGCTTGCCGGCCGCGATCAGCTTCGACACGGCGTCGTGTGCGGCGACGAATGCGCCGGTGATGCTCGCCGTGCGCGTGCCGCCGTCGGCCTGGATCACGTCGCAGTCGATGTGGATCGTGCGCGGGCCGAGCGCCTCGAGATCGAACACCGCGCGCAGCGCGCGGCCGATCAGGCGCTGAATTTCCTGCGTGCGGCCCGTCTGCTTGCCGCGCGCGGCTTCGCGGTCGCTGCGCGTGTGCGTCGCGCGCGGCAGCATCCCGTACTCGGCGGTCAGCCAGCCTTGCCCGCGGTCGCGCAGGAATTCGGGCACGCGCTCGGCGACGCTCGCGGTGCAGAGCACCTTGGTGTCGCCGAATTCGACCAGCACGGAGCCTTCCGCATGTTTCGTGTAGTGGCGCGTGAGGGCGACCTTGCGCAGTTCGTCGGCGCGGCGGCCGCTCGGGCGGGAAAGGGAGGACGTCATGTGGGAATCGCGGAAGGAGAGGAAACCCCGATTTTAGCGCCGAACGGCGGGCTTGCCCGGCGGGGTGGTCCGCAAAAATGGGATAATGCGCGCTTCCCGCCCCGCGCTTGTCCGATGCGCCGGGCGCCTCGACATATCCCCGCCCGCGAGGGCAACCAGACGGCGAGACGAACCATGATCTACAGCATGACGGGCTACGCGAGCGCGACGCGCGAACTCGCAACGGCCACCGGCAACGGCGGCACCAGCGTGTCGGTCGAACTGCGCACCGTGAACTCGCGCTTCCTCGACCTGAATTTCCGGATGCCGGACGACGTGCGCGCGTGCGAACCCGCGCTGCGCGAAATGCTGATGAACAAGCTGTCGCGCGGCAAGGTCGACGTGCGCATCAACCTGCAGCGCGGCGAACAGAGCATCGGCGCGGGCGCGTTGAACCAGTCGGCGCTCGGCCAGCTTGCCGATCTCGAGCGCGCGGTGCTCGACTCGTTCCCGGGCGTCGGCCGCCTGCGCGCGGGCGAGATCCTGCGCTGGCCCGGCGTGATCGCGGAAAGCGGCGTGTCGGCCGACGCGATCCGCGACGCGGTGCTCGCATGCGGCAAGGAAGCGATCGGCGAGCTCGTCGTCGTGCGTTCGCGCGAAGGCGCGCAACTGGCGACGATGCTGCTGTCGAACGTCGCCGAGATGGAAGCGATCGTCGCGCGCATCACGCCGCTCGTGCCGGAGCTGATCGCGAAGCATCAGCAGAAGATCGTCGAGCGGCTGCAGGAAGCGCTCGGCATCGCGGCGCCCGAAGGCAGCGCGCCGATCGTGACGCGCGAGGAAGCCGCGGAACGCATTCGTCAGGAAGTGACGATGTACGGGATCCGGATCGACATCGCGGAAGAGCTGTCGCGGCTCACCGCGCACCTTAACGAAACGCGTCATGTGATCGAGAAGGGCGGCCGCGTCGGCAAGCGTCTCGACTTCATGATGCAGGAGCTGAATCGCGAAGCGAACACGCTCGGCTCGAAGGCGGCGGCGAAGGAACTCGCCGACGCGTCGATGGCGCTCAAGCTGTTGATCGAGCAGATGCGCGAGCAAGTGCAAAACCTGGAGTAACCGAGATGAAACAACCCCCACGCTCACTGCGTTCGCTCGGGGGGGCGCAGCCCCCCCGTCTCCGCCGGGCGCTTCCATCGAAGTGCCGGGCGGCCCGGCGGAGGCTGACATGACCCAACCCACTCACGACGGCCACGCCGCGCATTCGCTGCACGGCGGCGTCTATCCCGGCAACCTGTTCATGGTCGTCGCGCCGTCGGGCGCCGGCAAGTCGACGCTCGTGAATGCGCTGCTGTCGAAGGACAGCGACATCTGCCTGTCGATCTCGTACACGACGCGCAAGCCGCGCCCGGGCGAACAGGACGGCCAGCATTACCACTTCACGACCGTCGACGATTTCCGCACGCGTCACGCGGCGCACGAATTCCTCGAGAGCGCGGAAGTGCACGGCAACTACTACGGCACGTCGCGCGTCTGGATCGAAGAGCAGATGAAGAACGGCCACGATGTGCTGCTCGAGATCGACTGGCAGGGCGCATTGCAGGTGAAGAAGCAGTTCCGCAACGCGGTCGGCATCTTCATCCTGCCGCCGTCGCTCGACGCGCTCGAGGAGCGTTTGAAGAAGCGCGGCCAGGACGAGCCGAACGTGATCACGCGGCGTCTTCTTGCCGCCGGCAGCGAGATCGCGCACGCGTCGGAAGCGGAATACGTGGTGATCAACGAGAATTTCGAGCGTGCGCTCGCGGAGCTCGAATGCATCGTCGCGGCGACGCGCCTGCGCTTTGCTTCGCAGTACGCGCGACACGCCGAGCTGTTCATCGAGCTTGGCATCCATCTGCCCCACGCGGAATGACGCGGGGCACGAGGGACATAAGGTAGAATAAGCACTATATTCAGAAGGAATTACCAACATGGCTCGCATTACCGTCGAAGACTGCCTGAAGCAAATCCCGAATCGCTTCGAACTGGCGCTCGCCGCCACCTATCGCGCGCGGCAGCTCGCGCAAGGCCATACGCCGAAGATCGAAAGCCGCGACAAGCCGACCGTCGTCGCGCTGCGCGAGATCGCCGCCGGCCAGGTCGGCGTCGAGATGCTGAAGAAGGTGCCGGTGTAACGCGCATCCGGCCCGTTCCAGCCATGTAGTCCACGCGCGCAACGACTCGACCTGGAGGCGAATATGAGCACCACCCCATCGTCCGCCTCCGCGGATTCGACCACCGAAACCACGGCCCGGTCGCCTGCGCGCCAGTACATCGACGCGGTCCTCGAACAGTCCTTCCGGCATCTGTTCGGGCCGACCGCCACTCCGGAGCAGCCGCGCAAGCATGGCGTCGTTTCGATCGCGAAACTGACGGCCGCGCTTGCCGAGTATCTCGCTCCGGACGAAATCAAAGAGGTCAAGGCGGCGTTCCACTTCAGCGACGAAGCCCACCTCGGTCAATACCGCCAGAGCGGCGAACCCTACATCACCCATCCCGTCGCCGTCGCGGAAATCTGCGCCGGCTGGAAGCTCGACGCGCAGGCCGTGATGGCCGCGCTGCTGCACGACGTGATGGAAGACCAGGGCGTGACCAAGAACGAGCTGGCCGAACGGTTCGGCCCGAAGGTCGCCGAACTGGTCGACGGCCTGTCGAAGCTCGACAAGATGGAATTCCGCAGCCGCGAGGAAGCGCAGGCGGAAAATTTCCGCAAGATGCTGCTCGCGATGGCGCGCGACGTGCGGGTCATTCTCGTCAAGCTCGCCGACCGCCTGCACAACATGCGCACGCTCGGCGCGGTGCCGATGGAAAAGCGCCGCCGCGTCGCGCGGGAAACGCTCGACATCTACGCGCCGATCGCGCACCGGCTCGGGTTGAACAACACGTATCGCGAGCTGCAGGACATGAGCTTCGCGAACTTCAACCCGCATCGCTACGCGACGCTCGAGAAGGCCGTGAAGGCCGCGCGCGGCAACCGCCGCGAAGTGATCAGCAAGATCCTCGAGGCCGCGCAGCGCGCGATGGCCGACGCGAAGATCGACGCCGAGATCACCGGCCGCGAAAAGACGATCTACAGCGTCTACCGCAAGATGCGCGACAAGCAGCTGTCGTTCTCGCAGGTACTCGACGTGTACGGCTTTCGTGTCGTCGTCGACAGCCCGCTCGACTGCTACACGTGCATCGGCGCGCTGCACTCGCTGTACAAGCCGGTGCCCGGCAAGTTCAAGGACTACATCGCGATCCCGAAGATCAACGGCTATCAGTCGCTGCACACGACGCTTGTCGGCCCGTTCGGCGCACCGATCGAGTTCCAGGTGCGCACGCGCAAGATGCACGAGATTGCCGAGGCGGGGGTCGCCGCGCACTGGCTGTACAAGAACGGCAGTGCGGATCTCAGCGACGTGCAGAAGCGCGCGCACCAGTGGCTGAAGTCGTTGCTCGACATCCAGAGCGAAGCCGGCGATTCGAGCGAATTCCTCGAGCACGTGAAGATCGACCTGTTCCCCGACGCGGTCTACGTGTTCACGCCGAAGTCGAAGATCATGGCGCTGCCGCGCGGCGCGACGGCGCTCGATTTCGCCTATTCGATCCACAGCGATCTCGGCAACCAGTGCGTCGCCGTGAAGATCAACAACGAGCTGCTGCCGCTGCGCACCGAGCTGAAGAGCGGCGACATCGTCGAGGTGATCACCGCGCCGTACTCGAAGCCGAACCCCGCGTGGCTCGGCTTCGTGCGTACCGGCAAGGCGCGCTCGGCGATTCGTCACTACCTGAAGACGATGCGCCTGAACGAATCCGTGCAGCTTGGCGAGCGGCTCGTCGACCAGAGCCTGAAGGGCTATGGTCTCGCGCTGGCCGACGTTGCGCCTGAGGTGTGGGAAAAGCTCGTGCAGTGGACGGGCAACAAGAGCCGTCAGGAAATTTTCGCGGACATCGGCCTCGGCCGCCGCGTCGCCGCGGTGATGGCCAAGCGCATCGAGGTGCTGATGAGCGGCCGCGACGCGGACGACGACCTGCCGAAGTCCGAGCGGCATCCGGCGCATCATGCGCCGCCGGTCGTGATTACCGGCACCGAAGGGATGTCCGTGCAGTTGTCGGCATGCTGCCGGCCGATTCCGGGCGATGCGATCATGGGCTACATCGGCATCGGCCTGGGGATGGCGATTCATACGACCGATTGCCGCGTCGCGCAGCGCATCCATCGCCGCGATCCGGGCCGCTGGATCGACGTCGAATGGGCGCCGCAGCCGGGCCGACTGTTCGATGTCGCGGTGAAGGCGCTCGTGAAGAACACGAAGGGCATCTTTGCGCGCGTCGCGGCGGACATCACGTCGGCCGACGCGAACATCGTCCATATCGCGATGGACGAGGATCTGACACACGAATCGACAGTGCTGCGTTTCGTGATCCAGGTCAGCGATCGCGTGCATCTCGCGAACGTGATGCGGCGCGTGCGAACCAATCCGGACGTGATGCGGATCATGCGCGAGCGCTCGACCGACGACGGCGCGCATGCGCGCCACGACGGCGGCATGCGCATCGAGCGCGAGCGGCAGGATTATTGACGCGTACCCTCGAGGGCGATCGTTCAACGGCGGCTGATGGCCGCCGTTTTCATGTGCGTCGTGGAGCGAAGGTGCGGCCTTGCCGGCGCTCTTCCGAAGCGCGTCGGCTCGCAAATCGGGGCGCGAGTGACGGGAGAGGGGAGGCAGAAAAGAAAAAGGGCCTTCCCGGAGGAAAGCCCTTTTAAGGTGGCGCGGCTGGCAGGATTCGAACCCACGACCCCTTGGTTCGTAGCCAAGTACTCTATCCAACTGAGCTACAGC
>NZ_JBYSWZ010000008.1:167939-268968 GCF_058781685.1 Burkholderia sp. FW306-1C-G01B | reverse complement strand
GCGCGGCTGGCAGGATTCGAACCCACGACCCCTTGGTTCGTAGCCAAGTACTCTATCCAACTGAGCTACAGCCGCACGCAGAAGCGAAATTATAGCAGGGTTGTATAAAAAGGGAAGCCTTATTCGCGAATTACGCGGCGCGACCTTGGCGGAGCGCCCTTCGTGTACCCTTGGAGCATCAGTCATCCACGTGTTGAATCTGCATCATGAACAAGGCGTTTGTCAAAGAGTCGGACGGTGACGACGACGATCTCGACCAGGCTCAACCCGCGATTCCCGCGGGCGCGAAGAACTACATCACGCCGGCCGGCCACAAGCGGCTGCGGGACGAGCTGCTGAACCTGATCGACGTCGAGCGCCCCGAGGTCGTGCGGCTCGTGTCGTGGGCCGCGTCGAATGGCGACCGGTCGGAGAACGGCGACTACATTTATGGCAAGCGGCGGCTTCGCGAGATCGATCGCCGCATCCGCTTCCTGACGAAGCGGCTCGATCTCGCCGAAGTCGTCGACGCGAGCCGTCAGGAGAATGTCGACCAGGTGTTCTTCGGCGCAACGGTCGATTACGAGACGCCGGACGGCGAGGACCACACGGTCACGATCGTCGGGATCGACGAGGTCGATCTCGACCGCGGCTGCGTCAGCTGGATTTCGCCGGTCGCGCGTGCGCTGATCAAGGCGAAGATCGGCGATACCGTTACGCTGATGACGCCGGCCGGCCCGCAGCCGATCGACATACTCGACGTTCGTTATCCGGCACCGGGTGCCTGATCGGCGGCCCACGTATTCCGGCAAAGAAAAAGCGCCCCGGCGGGGCGCTTCGTCATCCGGCGCGAAGCCGATGCGCCGGTCGCTCAGAAGCGATGGCGCAGGCCGGCCGTGACCGCGATCTGCTTGTTGGTCGACGATGCGGCACCGAGCCCGTTGATGTTGGCGCCGATCGGCAGGCCGTCCGCCAGCACCCGCTGGTATTCGCCCTGCAGGTACACGTCGGTGCGCTTCGACAGCGCATAGTCGGCCTGCAGGTTGAACTGGTGCCAGCTCGGCTTCTGGCCGTCGAGACGGCCGTCGGTGTACGTGTACGAGCCCGCGAGCGACAGCGCCGGCGTGAGCGCATAGCGGCCGTTCAGTTCGTAGTTGTTGAAGCGGGTGCCGCCCGCCAGCGGAATGCCGCCCGACACGCCGGATTGGCCCGCGCTGATGCCGGCCGAATTGGTCAGGCGCGTCTGCGTGAACACGAAGCCCGCGGTCGCCGGCCCGAACGTGTACTTGAGGCCCCCGCCCCAGGTGCGCTGGCGGCTGGCCGCGAAGGTCCAGTCGCCGGCGACCGCGCCCGGATCGGTTGCCGCGAGCGCCAGCGAATTGATGTTGTTGTTCAGCTGCATGTACGCGGCCGCGACGTTGAAGCCCATGAAGCTGTACGACGCGCCGACGCTGTACGCGCGGTTGTTCGAGAAGCTGGACGAATTCGAGAAGCCGTACAACGCGCCGAACTTCAGCCCGTTG
Source organism: Burkholderia sp. FW306-1C-G01B (assembly GCF_058781685.1). NCBI lineage: Bacteria > Pseudomonadati > Pseudomonadota > Betaproteobacteria > Burkholderiales > Burkholderiaceae > Burkholderia > Burkholderia sp. FW306-1C-G01B. The sequence continues at coordinate 267,466 of NZ_JBYSWZ010000008.1, read as the reverse complement.
TAGTTCGCGCTCTGGTACTTGACCGAGTTGTTGATCCGGAACGAGTTGTTCAGGTTGTCGTTGTCGAACGGATGCGCGAACTGGGTGCCGCCGTACTGCGTGCCGGTCAGCGACAGCGGCCCGAGATAGTCGACGACGCTGTCGTACTGGCGGCCAAGGGTCAGCGAGCCGTAGCTGTCGTGCGCGAGGCCGACGAACGCTTGCCGGCCGAATTCGCGGCCGTTCTGCTTCAGCGTGCCGTTGTTGATGCCGAAGCCGTTTTCCAACGTGAAGATTGCTTTCAGGCCGCCGCCGAGATCCTCGGTGCCGCGCAGACCCCAGCGGCTGCCGTTGATCGAGCCGCTCGTTTCCTGCCAGGCGCTGTGGCCGTGCTGGTTGTTCGTGTAGGTGATGCCCGCGTCGATCAAGCCGTATAGCGTAACGCTGCTTTGTGCGTGTGCTGCCGTAACGAATACACCCGACAACGCGGTGACGATCAGGGTTTTTTTCATGGATCTGTCTCCAAACAGGATGATGTCGATCGAACCTGCTGCAGAACCGGCATGTTTGCGTGACGCTTTGACCGGCCCGGCAGAGCGGCGGTGCGCGTTTCAGAAAGCCATTTCCAGTGTACGGAGTGCGCGGAGCGGAGGCGGGTTACGCTTTAAGCAATAGTGTATTTTGGAATCCGCAAAGATCGATGGGCATGTGGAAACGGTTACCCATCAAGGGTTTGCGGCAGTGCAGCGAAGGAAAATTGCGATCAGGACTACGTAACGAGCGTTGCGTGGTCGCGACAGACGATCAGCAGCAAGCGGTGGCAGCCGTGGCGCGATTATTGACGCTTCGGCAATAGAGGTTTGTGTGGAGCATGGCTAATGAAAGGTTGTTCTCTCGCTATACTGCGATCTCTGCTTTCCGAAGCAGACTTTTTCGTTGACGGAAAAGATCTCCAAACCTTTGTCGGCGCGACTTCCCAGTCGCGCTTTTTTTTTTGCCCGCTTTCCGTGTGCTATTGCGCGTACGAGCGCCGCTTCTTGCGCTTGCGCGTCGGCGCAGCTTCCTCGGTTTCGGTGTGCGGCGGCGTATAGGTCCAGTCTTCCATCACGTAGTGACGTGCGTCCAGCGGCGATGCGAGCAGGTTCTGCCAGTGATCGCCGTGCCACGTCGTATCGAACTCGGTGTCGCACGGCGCTTCGCGAGCAGACTCGGCCAGGGCGCGGGACTTGCGACGTACGCGTCCGAGCCGGCTCGCGAAGCGCTTGATTCCGTCCAGCCACATGACCTTCTCCTTCCTTACGGCGTTACATCAGCATCGCAACGTCCCGGGATTTCCGCAACCCGGAAAAAACCCGAGGATTTTACCGAGTCGATTTGTCCCCGGTAGGATTTTCGTGGTCGAAATTATTAATGATCCGATCCCGGTAATATTGACAGGTTTTTGATGCGAATCAATTAATCAAAGGCGATGGTGTACCGATTCCAATGGCATTAGCGCTTTTTTTATAAAGAGGTCGTCAAAAATTTTCTTGACGCACCCGGATTGTCCAATTTATAAAGTCAGCACACCGTCCTCGGGCGGCGTGCTGGTGCGGGTGCTGGCGCAATGTTTCGGGATTTCGGGAAACGGCTATAAAAATAGCTTTTTTGATCTAAACGAGTGGGGAACGAAGACATGGATACCGGTATCGTGAAATGGTTTAACGATGCTAAAGGCTTTGGCTTTATTACGTCGGACAATGGTGGTGAAGATTTGTTTGCGCACTTTTCCGAAATCCGGATGGACGGCTTCAAGACGCTGAAGGAAAACCAGCGTGTTTCATTCGACGTGAAAGTCGGGCCGAAAGGCAAGCAGGCAGCGAATATCCAGGCGGTCTGACGCGCCGCGCATTGCCGATCACGTCCGGCCCCCGCATGGCGGGGGCTTTTTTGTTTTCCGGGGGCGGATCGTTCCCGTCCATGCTGGCGGCGAACACGCGTGCCGGTGCATACTCACGGAAGCATCGTTTCCGTGTCTTTTCATGTCCGATTCCCGCCTGTCCGATCCCGCCAGCGAACAACCGCTCGTTTTCGTCGACCTTGAAACCACCGGCGGCTCGTCCGCCGAGCATCGCATCACCGAAATCGGCGTGGTCGAAATCGGCCCGCTCGGCGTGTCGACGTGGACGACGCTCGTCAATCCAGGCCAGTCGATTCCGCCGTTCATCCAGCAACTGACGGGCATTTCGGACGCGATGGTGCGCGACGCGCCGTCGTTCGCGTCGCTCGCGCCGGCGCTGTTCGAGCGGCTCGACGGCAAGCTGTTCGTTGCGCACAACGCGAGTTTCGACCGCGGTTTCCTGCGCGCCGAATTCGAGCGTGCCGGCTTCGCGTTCAATCCCGATGTGCTGTGTACGGTGCGGCTGTCACGCGCGCTGTTTCCGCGCGAATCGCGGCACGGGCTCGATGCGTTGATCGAACGGCATGGTCTCGTTCCGGCTGCGCGCCACCGGGCGCTCGCGGATGCCGATCTGCTCTGGCAGTTCTGGCGTCAACTGCACGACATCGTGCCGCTCGAGCGGCTGCGCGACCAGATCGCGCGTACGACGCGCCACTTCCGTCTGGCCGGCGATCTGACCGAAGCCTGGCTCGACACCGCGCCGGCCGGGTGCGGCGCATATGCGTTGTTCGGGGAGGGTGACGCAGCGCTGTATGTCGGTCGCAGCGTGCGCGTGCGGCAGCGGCTGCGTGCGCTGCTGACGGGCGAGCGGCGCTCTTCGAAGGAAATGCGGCTCGCGCAGCAGGTGCGGCGTGTCGAATGGCACGAGACTGGTAATGAACTGGGCGCGATGCTGGCCGAAGCGCAATGGATCGCCCGGCTGCGTCCGTCGTACAACCGGCGTCCGGCGGCCGATACGGCCCGTGCGGGCGGTGCGCCTTGGCCGTTCGAGGGCGCCGTTGCGTTCGAGGCGAACGGCGAGCGCCGCCTGTTTCATGTGATCGACGGCTGGCGTTACCTCGGTTCGGCCGAATCGCTCGATGCGGCCGCGCGGCTCGTGGCCGACGCGGCGGACGGCACGTTCGAACCCTTTACTCATCGCCTGCTGCAGACGCATCTCGCGCGTGGGCTTCAGCTGATTCCGCTGGCTGCGCTGACGCCCGCGGGTTGAGCCCAGCGGCGCAATCCGCGCCTGCGGTGCCTGCCTGCCGCGTCAGCCGATTGCGCTTGCGCCGCCGGCCGAACAGACATGCGACAGCGCAGTGTCGAGCGCCCGCGTCTGCGTCGAGTCGTAGCGTGTGAGCGTCTTCCAGTTCGCGATGCTGCGAGCAAGCCGCGCCTGGCAATCGGGCGCATCGCGCAGCGGCGCGACTTGCGCGAGACCCGCGAGCATTTTCTGCGTCAGCCGGTCGAGCGCGGGGCGCGTGCTGGTCGCGAGATCGGGCGGCGTGCCCTCGGGCGGCCGCGTCGCGCGCCAGGTCGCGAACAGTGCGTTCTGTACGTCCTTGCTCGCGGCGATCTGATCCTCGAAGAACGTCCGTGCGAACGCAGGATCGACGCCGGCCTGTGCCGCGCGCTTCTCGACCGAAGTGAGCAGTGCCGCTTCGCGTGGCTGGTCCTCGATCGCCTTGTGATTCGCCCATTTCCATCGCGCGACCGGTTCGGCGAGCGCGAGGCGCTGTGACGCGAGCGCGACGACGTTGGTGAGGGCGGTGTCATCGCCGTCTGCGCTGGCGATGCGCGGCGACGAAAAGAGGGCGACGCCGAGCGCGGCGACAGCGACGCTGGCACGAATGGCTTGCTTCATCGGAATGATCGGGAGAGCCGGGCGGGCCGGACGTGGAAAACCAGAAGAATAGACGAAGACAGTCGCGCGGCGTAGCGACGCGACAGAAGAATCAGCAGGCGAGCTGATCCGGCACCGTCAGGCTGTTGCGGCCCGGGTGCGACGCGAATTGCGCGCGATGCGCAGCGATGAACCGCACGATAGCGATGATCGACACGTGGCGGTTACAGAACCGAACAGGCGGTCACTTCGGCGAGTACAGCTTGTGCTGCTCGTCGAAGAATGCCCGGACGTGCTCGGGCAATTCGGCGAGGAATTCCACGCCGACGGGTTCCGGATCCGGGCTCATCACTTGCTCGGGCGGTGGCATGCGAGTTGGTCTTTCGTCCATGGTTGTTTCTCCAGCAGGTTCGATGATTATCAACCTCGTGCTTGGATTTGTGCCAGAGGCGAATCGTTAGATTTTGTCTCTGTTGTATTAACGGCACATGCGCTGCGATGCCGACTATTGCGTCCTGAGCGATCGGCAACGATCGGGCCGCTTGTTATACTTGCGCGCACTTTTTCCTGGACCGCGATGAAACGAACGACGCGATGGATCGGCCTTGTATGGCTGGCGCTGGTACTGAACGTACTGTCGCCCGTCATCGGCTATGCGCGTCTTGCGTCGAGCGGCTCCGGCGAGCTCACGCTCGAGTTGTGCAGTGCAGCGGGCGCCCGCCAGGTCGTGCTCGCGCAGTCGGGCGACGACCGCGACACATCGTCGTTCGATCATGCCGGCGTGCCGCATTGCGTGTACTGCCCGGGCTTCGCGGCGAACGTCGCACTCGGCGCGAGCCTGCCCGCAATGCCGGGCTTCGTACGGACGTTCGCCTACCGCGCGGCTGCCCCGGCCGTTCCCGATTTCCCCCGCAAGGGCATTCGTCTCGCGCAGCCGCGCGCCCCGCCTGAAAACGCCCCGATCTGATTGATGTCGTTCGCGCGCCCCGGTGGCGCGCGTGCCGCCCGCGGCCGGGCCCGCGCGCCGCGCCGTTCGTGCGCGGCGCGTCCGCTCGTGTCCGGCGGCGTCCGATCACGTTTTCAGGAATTCACTCATGTCGTCTAACTTCGCCGCGCGGTCGTCGCGTGGCCGGCTCGCGCTCGCGTGCGCGGCCGCTTTCGCGTGGCCAGCCGCCCACGCGGCCTCGCCGGATGATGCACGCAACGATCCGGCCCGCAGCGGTATCGATCGATCCGTCGGAGCCGCGCCGGCCTCTGCTGTCGCAGCCGCGTCGGCTGCCACGGCCGGCGATACGCTGACCGCCGTCAGCGTGACCGCGCAGCGGCAACCCGTCGATCCGGACACGCCGGCCGTCGTCGAGTCGATCACGCGCGAGCAGATCGATACGCATACCAACGTCACCACCGAGGACGCGCTGAAGTACGCACCGAACCTGATGGTTCGCAAGCGCTATATCGGTGACCGCAACAGCGTGTTCGCGGGCCGCGACTTCAACGAACTGCAGAGCGCGCGCGGGCTCGTCTACGCCGACGGCGTGCTGTTGTCGAACCTGCTTGGCTCGAGCTATGCGTATCCGCCGCGCTGGTCGCTGATTCCGCCTGACGACATCGCGCGCGTCGACGTGCTTTATGGCCCTTTTTCCGCACTGTATCCCGGCAACTCGATCGGCTCGACCGTGCTGCTCGCGACGCGCCGCCCGGAAAAACTCGAGGCGTCGCTGTCGACGCAGTTCTTTACGCAGCGCTACCACGACGGCTACGGGTTCGCGGACAGCTTCGGCGGCAATCACCAGACCGCGCGGGTTGCGAACCGCGTCGGCCGGTTCTGGTTCGCGCTGTCGCTCGACCGGCTGGAGAACAACGGGCAGCCGATGCAGTACGCGAGCCCCAATCCGGCCTACAACCCGAAGCTGGGCGCTGCCGTCCCCGTGACCGGCGCCGCGACCGATATCGGGCCCAACGGCAAGCCGCGGACGATCGTCGGCGCGCAGACGATCGAGCGGACCGAGCAGCTCAACGAGACGGTCCGGATGGGCTACGCGTTCACCGACCATGTCGACGCGACGCTCACGCTCGGGCATTGGGAGAACCATTACCGGCAGCACGGCGAGAGCTTCCTGCGCGATGTGGCCGGCAAGCCGGTCTACGGCGGCAACGTGTCGATCGGCGGCCGGAACATGACCATCGCGCCGAATGCGTTCGCGCCGCAGCGCGGCGACCAGGAGAACTGGCTGTATGCGCTCGGCCTGAACGGCCGGCTCGATTCCGGCTGGCGGCTGTCGGGCGTCGTGTCCGCGTACGACGTGTCGCGCGACGTGCTGCGCGCGGCGTCGACCGTGCAGGGCGGCGCGGGCACGCTGTTCCAGGGCGACGGCACGGGCTGGCGCACGCTCGACCTGAAGGCCGAGGCGCCGGAAGTGAAGGGCCACACGTTCACGTTCGGCTATCACTACGACAATTACTTCCTGCGCAACGTCACGTACAACACGGCCGATTGGCTGGCCGGGCCGACCACGTCGCTGTCGAGCGTCTATCGCGGCGATACGCGCACGCAGGCGCTGTTCGGGCAGGATGCGTGGCGCTTCGCGCCGGGCTGGCTCGCAACGCTGGGTTTGCGCTACGAGCGCTGGGATGCGTACGGCGGCGCGCTCGGCAACGCAACCGGCACGCTCGGCTATGCGGACCGCGGCGCGAATGCGCTGTCGCCGAAAGTCGCGCTGCAATGGGACGCGACGGAGGTCTGGCGCTTCCGGCTGTCGTTCGCGACCGGCACGCGATTCCCGACGGTCGGCGAGCTGTTCCAGGGCACGATCTCGAACAACGCGATCGTCAACAACAACCCGAGCCTGCGGCCGGAAAAGGCGATCGACTGGGATTTCACGGCCGAACGCGACGTGGGCGTCGGCGTCGTGCGCGCCAGCGTGTTCCAGAGCGACCTGCGCGATTCGATCTACAGCCAGACCACCGTGTCGGGCGCGTCGACCGTCACCAATATCTCGAACGTCGACCGCGTGCGCGTGCGCGGCGTCGAACTCGCGTTCGGCGGCGAGAACGTCGGGTTGAAGGGGCTCGCGATCGACGCGAACGTATCGGCGAGCAACGCGCAGATCCTTGCCGATGCCGCGAATCCCGCGTATGTCGGCTCGCGTTTTCCGCGTATTCCGCGCATGCGCGCGAACCTGCTCGCGTCGTATCGCTTCGACGAGCACTGGCTCGCGAGCGTCGGCGTGCGCTATTCGGGCCGCCAGTTCAACACGCTCGACAACAGCGACGTGAATCCGGACGTCTACGGCGGCACGAGCTCGTTCACGGTCGTCGACCTGAAGGCGCGCTACCGTTTCGACCGTCACTGGACCGCGTCGGTCGGCATCGACAACCTGACGGACCGCCGCTACTACGTGTTCCATCCGTATCCGGGCCGCACTTTCTATGGAGAACTGAAATGGTCGCTGTGAAATCGTTCGCGGCCGGCGGTGCGCTGGGGGTCGCGGCGCTCGATGCGGGATGGAGAGGGGAAATGCCGCGCACCGTGTGGATCGGGCGCGATGGCGTACGCGAAGCGCGCAGCGGATTGCTGACGGCCGACGCGCTCGACGACTGGTCGCGGCGCGTGAGGTGCTGAACGAGCCGGTGGCGCGCGGCGAACGGGCCGCGCGCTGGCCTGATGCGAAAACGCGCCCGAAGGCGCGTGGAGAGAAGCGTCAGGCCGCTCGCTTGAATAGCCGGATCACGAACAGCAGGATCACCGCGCCGATGACCGCGACGATCACCGAGCCGATGAAGCCGCTGCCGATGCTGATGCCGAGGAGCCCGGCGAGCCAGCCGCCGATCACCGCGCCGACGATCCCGACGATGATGTCGACGATCAGCCCGAAGCCGCCGCCCTTGACGAGCACGCCGGCAAGCCAGCCGGCGATCGCGCCGATGATGAGCCACATAATCAAGCCATGAGTCATGGTGGTCCTCTCCTTGTGATGTGTCGAAATGACCGGACTTCGGCTGTCGCGCCGCAAGCTGGGTGAAGGCGGCGTTGCGACTCGCCGCGCCGCCCACGCAATGTAACGCGATAGGCGGGTCAGAATCGTTAAGTAATGTTATGCACCCTCAAGCGGATTTTCCAGGGAATTCGTCTGCCTACGGCGCGGTTCGTGCGCGGACGATGCATGGCGCAATGAATCCGTAAGAAACGGTCGTCGATAAAGTCCGTCAGTCAGGAACCGTGCCTTTCGTGCGTCGATGCTTGCATGCCCGCATCGGGCAATCCGTCGCCTGCGACGGCGATCAGCCGCGCGACGGTCGCGGTGTCGCCGATCGCCTCGATCGACGGCAGTGCGAAACGGGCGGGAAAGAATGATGCGTCGGCTTTGCCGATACGGGGCATCGTGCGGAACACGTCGGTATAGAGCGTGTCGCGTTCGGCGTCGGTCATCATGCGGTATCCTAAGGATTGGTCGATGCGTGCGGACGGAGCGCGCGTTCGAGCGCGGCGGCCACGTCGTCGGTGCGAGCGTGACGAGTGCGAACGGCATCCGCGCATCGTGCAGGCGTCGTTCGAGATCGGCCAGCGCCCGGATCGGACACGCCATCGAGCGTGAAGCAGAACGCGGTGAAGCGGCGTGACGAGATCGGCCAGGTGACCGCGCCGAGTGTGGTTGCCGTGTTGCGGGGAGAGGGCGGAGTGGTCCGGCGACTGCAATCGCCGGAGCGCGACGCGTGAGATGCCGCGCAAGCGGACGTGGCGCGGAGAGAAGGCGGGCCGCGCGATTTCGGCGCCGGAAAAGAGAAAAGGTCTGACAAGCGATGCTTGTCAGACCTTTATGTCTTGGTGCCGGAGATAGGAGTCGAACCTACGACCTTCGCATTACGAATGCGCTGCTCTACCAACTGAGCTACACCGGCAGCAGAGAAATGAAATTATATGGTCAAATCCGAGACCTTGGCAATAGGTTTTGCGAATTTTTTTCAGCTTGCTACTGCTGCTGCTTCGCGAAACCATCGATCCGGCGGACTTCCCGCTTTCACTTCACTGCAATGCGGCCGGTCAGGGCCACATCGCGAGGCGCGATTGTACTTGCGTCGCGCATCTCCGTCCAGTGCTGCAGTGCAAATTATTCGGCTTCGTCGTGATAGCCGGTGACGCGCTCGACTTCGTTCTTCGACCCGAGGAACACGGGCACGCGCTGGTGCAGGCCCGTCGGCTGGACTTCCATGATGCGCTGCGTGCCGGTCGTCGCGGCGCCGCCTGCCTGTTCGACGATGAACGACATCGGATTCGCTTCGTACATCAGGCGCAGCTTGCCCGGGCGATCGGGCGTGCGCTTGTCGGCCGGGTACATGAAGATGCCGCCGCGGTTCAGGATCCGGTGCACGTCGGCGACCATCGATGCGATCCAGCGCATGTTGAAGTTGTCGCCGCGCGGGCCGTCCTTGCCGGCGTTCAGCTCGTCGACATAGCGCTTGACCGGGTCGTACCAGTGGCGCGCGTTCGATGCGTTGATCGCGTATTCGCGCGTGTCGGCCGGGATCTGCATGTTGCTCTGCGTGAGCACCCACGAGCCGACTTCTCGGTCGAGCGTGAAGCAGTTCACGCCGTTGCCGGTCGTCAGCACGAACACCGTTTGCGGACCGTAGACGGCGTAGCCGGCCGCGACCTGCTGCGTGCCGGGCTGCAGGAACGATTCCTCGGTGGCCAGCTTGCCGTCCGGGCAGCGCAACACCGAGAAGATCGTGCCGATCGACACGTTCACGTCGATGTTCGACGAGCCGTCGAGCGGATCGAACACGAGCAGGTATTCGCCGCGCGGGTAGTTCGCGGGGATCGGGAAGAACGTTTCCATTTCTTCCGACGCCATCGCGGCGAGGTTGCCGCCCCATTCGTTCGCGTCGAGCAGGATCTCGTTCGACAGGATGTCGAGCTTCTTCTGCACTTCGCCCTGGACGTTCTCGCTGCCGGCGGTACCGAGCGCTTCGCCGAGCGCGCCCTTCGACACGTTGTAGCTGATCGCCTTGCACGCGCGGGCGACGACTTCGATCAGCAGGCGCAGGTCGGCGGGGAGGTTGTTGGTCTCACGTTGCTGTTCGATCAGGAACTTCGACAGCGTGGTGCGGCGGGCAATGGACATGACAGACTCCGAAAGGCCAAAGAATCCTTGAATTGCCGCAATTTTACCCGTCGCGCCTCGCGTGCCGCCGGCTTTTTTCGTCCGGTTACAAGGCCGGGCGGCCGGATCGGCCCGGTTTCCGGCGTCGGCGACGGGCGGAGCGCACATCGCCGCGGCGGCAAACCGCGCGGTCAGACCCCGCGATTCCGCTCGGTTCCAGCCGCACTCGCGCAATGAAAAAGCCGGCGCCGCGTTACGCGGCACCGGCTTTATCGCGCGGGCGCGATGCGGTCACTTGCGTCAGGCGAGCGCCTTCTCGACGATCTCGCGCACGTCGCGCGATTTCGCGCCGGCGGCAACCTGCTCGAGCGCTGAGCGCATCCGGTCGCGCAGCGCGGGCGTGAAGCGACGCCACAGTTCGAGCGAGCGCGCGAGGCGCGCCGCGACCTGCGGGTTGATCGCGTCGAGCGCGAGCACCTGTTCGGCCCAGAACGCGTAACCCGAGCCGTCCGCCGCATGGAATTGCGCGGGGTTGGCCGCGCAGAAGCTGAAAATCAGCGAGCGTGCGCGGTTCGGATTCTTCAGGTTGAACGCGGGGTGCGCGAGCAGCTTGCGAACCTTCGCGAGCGTCGGCTGCGCGGGTGTGCCGCGTTGCGCCGCCTGCATCGCGAACCACTTGTCGATCACGAGCGCTTCCTTCTCGAAGCGACGGTAGAAATCGTCGAGCGCATGCTCGGCCGGCTCGTCCGCACCCGCGGCCGCGGCGGACAGCAGCGCGCCGAGCGCGGCCGCGCGATCGGTCATGTTGTTCGCCGCGTCGTACTGGGCCGTGGCGAGGCGCACGGCATCGGCCGGATCGTCGAGTTCGGCGAGATACGCTAGCGCGAGGTTCTTCAGCGCGCGGCGGCCCGAGGCTTCCGGCGTCGGCTCGTAGGCGCCGGGCGTCTGGTGCTGCTCGTACGCGGCGAGCCAGTCGGCGCGCAGCGCGGTCGCGAGCTGGCGGCGCACGAACTGGCGCGCACGATGCACGGCGGCCGGATCGGCCTCGGCCATCTGGTCGGCGAGATAGGTTTCCGACGGCAGCGTCAGCGCGAGTTCGCGGAACGCCGGCGACAGGCTTTCATCGGTCAGCACGCGGCGGAACGCGGCGACGAAGTTCTCGCCGAGCGTGAGCGGCTCGTTCGCGGCAGCGCGCGACGCGAGCGTCAGCAGCGCGCGCGTCGCGAGGCGCTGGCCGGCCTCCCAGCGGTTGAACGGGTCGCTGTCGTGCGCGAGCAGGAACGCGAGATCGTCGTCGCTGTAGTCGTACTCGACGATCACCGGCGACGAGAAGTTGCGCAGCAGCGACGGCAGCGGCGCTTCCGGCACGTCGACGAACGTGAAGGTCTGCTCGGTTTCAGTGAAATCGAGCACGCGCGTCGTGCCCGATGCGGCGGCTTCGCCGTCGAGGCGCAGCGGCAGGTCGCGCCCGTCGCGGCCGATCAGGCCGATCGCGAACGGAATCAGGAGCGGCCCCTGCTGCGTTTCGCGCGCGGCCGGCGACGCGTCGCCGTAGCCCTGCGCGAGCGTGACCGTATGGCGGCGCGCGGCCGCATCGTACGCGGTGCGCACCGACACGCGCGGCGTGCCGGCCTGGCTGTACCAGCGCTCGAACTGCGCGAGGTCGCGCCCGTTCGCGTCGGCCATCGCGTGACGGAAGTCGTCGCAGGTCACCGCATGGCCGTCGTGGCGCTTGAAGTAGAGATCCATCCCCTTGCGGAAGCCGTCGCGGCCGAACAGCGTCTGGTACATCCGCACGACTTCCGAGCCTTTCTCGTAGACGGTCATCGTGTAGAAGTTGTTGATCTCGACGTAGCTCTCCGGGCGCACCGGGTGCGCCATCGGGCCCGCGTCCTCGGCGAACTGCAGCTGGCGCAGCACGCGCACGTCCTCGATGCGCTTGACCGCGCGGGCCGCCGAGTCGACGTCGTCGCCCGCGGCCATGTCGGCCGAGAATTCCTGGTCGCGGAATACCGTCAGGCCTTCCTTCAGGCTCAGCTGGAACCAGTCGCGGCAGGTCACGCGGTTGCCCGTCCAGTTGTGGAAGTACTCGTGGCCGACCACCGATTCGATGTTCGCGAAGTCGGTGTCGGTCGCGGTCTCGGGGTTCGCCAGCACGTACTTCGTGTTGAAGATGTTGAGCCCCTTGTTTTCCATTGCGCCCATGTTGAAGTCGCCGACCGCGACGATCATGAAGCGATCGAGATCGAGCTCGAGGCCGAAGCGCCTTTCGTCCCAGCGGATCGAGTGGATCAGCGAATCCATCGCGTGACGCGTCTTGTCGAGATCGGCCGGCTCGACCCACACCTGCAGCAGTTTTTCCTTGCCCGAGCCGGTCGTGATCTTTTCCTCGATCGCGACGAGCTTGCCCGCGACGAGCGCGAACAGGTAGCTGGGCTTGCGGAACGGGTCTTCCCATTTCGCGAAGTGGCGGCCGTCGGGCAGATCGCCCGAATCGACGAGGTTGCCGTTCGACAGCAGCACCGGGTACGCGGCCTTGTCGGCGCGCAGCGTGACCGTGTACGAGGCCATCACGTCGGGGCGGTCGAGGAAGTAGGTGATGCGGCGAAAGCCCTCGGCTTCGCATTGCGTGAAGAAGTTGCCGCTCGACACATACAGGCCCGACAACGTCGTATTCTGGTCGGGCGCGCATGCGCTTTCGAGCGTCAGCTCGAATGCGTCGGGGACGTTCTCGACGGTCAGCCCGTGCTCGTGCGCGCGCACGGCGCCAAACGGCGCACCATCCAGCCGTGCGTCGAGGAATTCGAGCGCTTCGCCCATCAACTCCAGGTGCGGCGCGGGCGCGGCGTCCGGATTGCGGCGCACGCGCATCGTATTCCTGACGATCGTGCGAGCCGGCGCGAGATCGAATTCGAGCGCGACGGAATCGATGAGGAAGGCCGGCGGCGTGTAGTCGGCGCGGCGGATCACGGTGGAGGAGGCGTTGTCGGACATGGTCGTCGAGATCGGTGGAGTGGGGGACGGGCCCGCGGCACGGGCCGGGCGAACCGGGCCATTGTACAAAGGCTTGCGGCTGCGTGCCGCGCGAACTTTTTACCGGTTCCGGCAGTCCGCGTATTATCGGCATCCCGTCCGGTTCGCGCGGTGCGACGAACGGGTGACGGATCGACGAGGATCAACATGAAACGCGAATGGATTTTTCGCGGTGCGGGCTGGGCGGCGGCGCTGTGCGTGGCGCTGCTGACGGGCTGCACCAGCTACGTGACGACCCAGGTCACGGCCTTCTCCGACTGGAGCGGCAGCGACGCGACACGCACCTATGCGTTTACGCGCACCGAGGCGCAGAAGAACAGCATCGAGCAATCGACCTACGAGCCGATCGTCGCGAGCGAGCTGTCCGCGTATGCGTTCCGGCAGGTGCCGCAGGCGCAGGCGCGGTATCTCGTCGGGCTGACCTATGCGGTCGGCAGCGATCTCGTGACGGTGCCGCAACCCGTCTACTACGATCCCTGGTTCGTCGGGCCGGGGCCGTACTGGCGGCGCGGGCCGTGGGGCCCGTGGGGGCCCTGGGGGCCGATGCCGGCCGGCTACGTCGCGCAGACGTACCAGGTGTTCGACTACACGCTCGGCATCCGCATCACCGAGCGCGCGACGGGCAAGGAGGTCTACAACGTGTCCGCGCGCACGACCGGCGACAACGGTACGCTGCTGTACGCGATGCCGTTCCTTGCGCGCAGCGCGCTCGCCGATTTCCCGCTGTCGAACGGCGCGGTCCGCTCGGTCCGGCTGCCGGTCGACAAGCGCGGCGGCCCGGCGGCGCCGGCCGCCAACGAGCGTGCGGTGCCGGCTGCGCCGGCTTCGGGCGCGGCGGTCGCGAAGTAGCGCTGCGTCAGCAACGGCGCGGCCCGCCCGGCCGCGCCGGCCACTTCCGTGCGTCAGACCCCGACGCCCAGCAGCGCCAGCGCGCCGAGCACGACGAACAGCACGGCCGCGATCCCGTGCACGAGCTTCGTCGGCAGGCGGTGCGCGAAGCGGTCGCCGAGCAGGATCGCCGGCACGTTCGCGAGCATCATCCCGAACGTCGTGCCGGCCACGACGCCGATGTAGTCCTGGAAACGCGCGGCCAGCGCGACGGTCGCGATCTGCGTCTTGTCGCCCATTTCCGCGAGGAAGAACGCGACGAGGGTCGCGCCGAACACGCCGAGCCGCGAACGGTTGGCATTGGCTTCGTCGGCGTCGAGCTTGTCCGGCACGAGGATCCACAACCCCATCGCGATGAACGAGAACGCAAGCGCCCAGCGCATGATCGACGGCGTGACGAGCGCGCCGAGCCATTCGCCGAGCGCGCCGGCGAAACCGTGGTTCACGAGCGTCGCGACGAGCACGCCGAGGATGATCGGCACCGGCTTGCGATAGCGCGCGGCCAGCACGAGGGAAAGCAGTTGGGTCTTGTCGCCGATTTCAGCGAGGGCGACGGCGCCGGTGGAAATCAGGAAGGCTTGGGACACGTATGGGGTTCCGCGGGCCGATGTTGTGCGTGCGAGCGACGATCCACGGCGCGCCGGGCCCTGATGCGGCGCACTGTGAACCATCGGTCTCGCCAGGCCTAGGTGGCTGCGTCCGCCATGGCCGAACGGCCAAGTCTGTTGACGGACGCCTCCGTCACGATGCGCGCCGGGGGCGCGAGGCATCGAGCGGAGCGGCTACTCCCCAATGAGCGGCGAATTCTAGCACGGTGTGTCGCGCGCGGGAATGCGGCCGGGTAGGGTTGCGAGGCGCACTGGGACACGATCGGCGCGTGGCGCCTTCGGCTACCCGGCATGCGCGGTGGTGGATGCGTCGCCGCGCATGCCGGGACGGAAGCCCGGCGGGCAGTTACGCTGCGGCCGCGCGGCGGGCCGCGCCGCGTTCGTGGACGAGCTTGCCCGCCGCATAGGTGCGGTACACCGCGCGGTCGTCGCCGAGCAGCGCCAATGCGAACAGCAGCTCCTCGAGCGAATCCGCGCGCTTCGTGCGGCGCGCGAGCAGCGGCGTGGCCTGCGGATCGAGCACGACGAAGTCGGCCTCGGTGCGCGGCGCGAGCGTGCCGACCGTGTCGGCAAGGTCGAGCGCCTGCGCGGCGCCGGCCGTCGCGAGCCAGAACATCCGCGTCGCGCTCAGGTGGTGGCCCGACAGCCGCGCGACCTTGTGCGCTTCGTTCATCGTTTGCAGCATCGAGAACGACGTGCCGCCGCCGACGTCGGTGGCGAGCGTGACGGGCACGTCGTATTCGCCGGCCTTGTCGAAATCGAACAGCCCGCTGCCGAGGAAGAAGTTCGACGTCGGGCAGTGTGCCACGACGGTGCGCGTCTCGGCCATCCGGCGGCGGTCCTCGTCGTCGAGGTGGATGCAGTGGCCGTACACCGCGCGCGGCCGCAGCAGCCCGTAGCGATCGTAGATGTCGAGATAGCTGCGATGGCCGGGGAACAGCTCGGCCACCCATTTCACCTCGTCGACGTTTTCCGCGACGTGGCTCTGCACGAACACGTCCGGATGGCGGCGCGCGAGTTCGCCGCACGCTTCGAGCTGCGCCTCGGTCGACGTCGGCGCGAAGCGCGGCGTGAGCGCGTACATCTGGCGGCCCTTGCCGTGCCAGCGGTCGATCAGCTCGGCGCTGTCGTCGTAACCCGATTGCGCGGTGTCGCGCAGGAATTCGGGGCAGTTGCGGTCCATCAGCACCTTGCCCGCGATCATCCGCAGGTCGCTCGCGTCGCTCGCCGCGAACAGCGCGTCGGCCGACTGCTTGTGCACCGTGCAGTAGACGAGCGCGCTCGTCGTGCCGCAGGCAAGCAGTTCGTCGACGAAGAAGTCGGCGACTTCGCGCGCATGCTCGGGGTCGCCGAACTGGCGCTCGGTCGGGAACGTGTACTTGTCGAGCCACGGCAGCAGGCCCGGCGCCGGCGACGCGATCATGTCCGTCTGCGGATAGTGGATGTGCGTGTCGATGAAGCCGGGCACGATCAGCTTGTCGCGCAGGTCATGGACGATCGCGTCGCGCGCGAGCGTCGAGGCGAGCTGCGCATACGGGCCGGCCGCGACAACCTTGCCGTCGTCGACGATCAGGAGGCCGTCGGTCTCGTAGTTCGCGGCCTGGCTCGATTTAGCCGGGTCGCCGTTGAAGGTCAGCAGTTGGGAACGAAAAGCGGTTTGCGTCATGACGAATGGTCCTGCATCAAGGTAAGGCGAACAGAAGAAAGCGATCGACGCCGCGCGGGCGACGGCATGGACGGCGCCGCCCGCGCGGCTGCTGGGCGGCGCTTCGCGAGTCGCCGTGACACACTGCGTGCGGGGCGTCCGGATGCGATTGCGCAGGCGTTCGTGGCGGCCGCGGCCGCCAGCGCGTGATTGCCCGCGAATCTCGCAGCGTTGGCGATCGCGGCCGATGCGGCGGCGAACGGGACGGCAAGCCGCGATCGCACGCGCCGGCGGGCGGCGACGGACTGCGTCGCCGCCACGCGGGCAGCGAACGCGGTGAACGCGCTCGCGCCGGGCGCATGCATGCGTTCGGCTCGACGCCGGGCCGGACCGCGAGTCGCGAAGCGGATGCCGTTACCGTGTTTCATCTGTCCAGCGCACCTCGATGCGGGCCGTCACGCGGCCAGCCAGTACGCGTCGAGGCGCGCGATCAGTGCGTCGCGCTGCGCCGGGTCGATGAACGACGCCTCGAAGCCGTTGCGGATCACCGCATGGACTTCGGCATCGGTGAGGCGCAGCCCTTCGGCCGTCGCGAAGTAGTTTTCGTTGACGTAGCCGCCGAAATAGGCCGGATCGTCGGAGTTGATCGTCACCGCGACGCCGCGGTCGAGCAGCGCCTTCAGCGTGTGCTTCGCCATGTCGTCGAACACGCACAGCTTCAGGTTCGACAGCGGGCAGACGGTGAGCGCCGTGCGCGTGCGCGCGAGGCGTTCGACGAGCGCCGCGTCCTCGATGCTGCGCACGCCGTGGTCGATCCGGTCGACCTTCAGCACATCGAGCGCTTCGTAGATGTACGCCGGCGGGCCTTCCTCGCCCGCGTGCGCGACGAGCTTCAGCCCGAGCGCGCGCGCCTTGTCGAACACGCGCGCGAACTTCGTCGGCGGATGGCCGAGCTCGGACGAGTCGAGACCCACGCCGATCAGGCGATGGCGATAGCGCTCGAACAGCGGCAATGCGGATTCGAACGTCGCGAGCGCGTCCTCTTCGGACAGGTGGCGCAGGAAGCACAGAATCAGCTTGCTCGACAGCCCGCGCTGCTCGGCATCGGCGAGTGCGCGCTCGATGCCCGCGACGACCGTCTCGATCGGCACGCCGCGTTCGGTGTGCGTCTGCGGGTCGAAGAACAGCTCGGTGTGAACGACGTTGTCGGCGAGCGCGCGTTCGCAATACGCGGCCGTCATGTCGTGGAAATCCTGCTCGGTCAGCAGCACGCTCGCGCCTGCGTAATAGATGTCGAGGAACGACTGCAGGTCGGTGAACGCGTACGCGGCGCGCAGCGCGTCGATCGAGTCGTACGCGAGCTTCACGCCGTTGCGCTGCGCGAGCGCGAAAATCAGTTCGGGCTCGAGCGAGCCTTCGATATGGATGTGCAGCTCCGCTTTCGGCGCACGGGCAATCTTGTCCTTGAATGTCGGGGTCATGGCGTCGTTCTTGGTCGGTCAGTATGTGGGGGAAGCCTGCACGTTCGTGTTCGCCTCGACGGCCTGCAGCAACTGCGCGGCCACCGAGATCGCGATCACTTCGGGTGCCTTGTCGATGATGCCTTCGACACCGATCGGGCAGTGCATCCGCGCGACCTGGGCCGGGTCGATGCCGATGGCCGCGAGGCGATGATCGAACTGCACGCGCTTCGCGTGCGAGCCGGTCATCCCGAAGTACGCATAGTCGCCGCGTCGCAGGATGCGCTCGGCCAGCACGAAATCGAGTGCGTGGTCGTGCGTCATCACGACGAAGTAGGACTGCGGCGGCGCCGTGTCGACGGCGTCCGCCGGGGCAGCGGCCGCTTCGATCGCGAGATTGCCGATGCCGGCGAGCACGTCGGCCGGCGGGAACACCGCATCGGGCCCGTCGATCCAGCGCACGTGGCACGGCAGCGTCGCCAGCACCTTCACGAGCGCGGTGCCGATGTGCCCGGCGCCGAACAGCACGACGGGGAACGCATACGGCGCGATCGTTTCGGTCATCAGCGCCACGCCGCCGGTTTCCCACAGCAGGCAGTCGGCACGCGCGGCTTCCGATTCGGGCTCGCTCAGCAGCGGCGCGCCCGGCGAGGGGCCGAATGATACGCTACGCACGGTCGCGGCGCCGGCCGCGACGCGCTTCGCGAGCGACATGATCCAGCCGAGATCGCCGACGTCGAGCCGCTCGAACGCGAGCACGACCGCACCGCCGCAGCACTGGCCGAGGCTCGGGCCGAGCGCGAGCCGTTCGAGCCTGCGCGCGTGCGGCACGTGCGCGCCATCCTTCAGCAGATGCCGCGCGATCTCGATCGCTTTCCATTCCAGATGACCGCCGCCGATCGTATGGCGGGCCGTGTCGCGCGTGACGAGCATCTTGGTGCCGGCTTCGCGCGGCGCGGAGCCGTCGGTGTGCGCGACCGTCACGAGCACGGCCGCTTCGCCGTGCGCGAGCAGTTGCTGCAGATCGCCGAGCCAGGCTTCCATCAGCATGCTCCGTTCGGGACGACGCAGCACGACACGCGGCGCGGGCTGGCGGGCGCGGCGGCAGCGAGGACGGACGGGAGCGGGGCAGGCCGGCCGCACGGCCGATGCAGTGCGGCGGCGCGCCGAACGCGCGTGCGGGCGGTGCCGCCGGACACGCGGACGCCATGAGGGTGACGGATGCGGATGGTTTGCGTTGTCATGATGAATCCAGTCGACATTGCGGATCGGGCGCGCGTTACGCAGGGGGCGGTGAGACCGCCTGGCCTCGCGCACGTAGATCGCCATCCAGTCAGGAAGATAGCACCGCAACGCGACGGGAACATTGCCGGGCGGTGATCCGGGCTATCAGGAGGCGATGATGTCGATCATAGGCCCGCCGCGCGGTATCGGGGCGCAGGTGCGTGCACATCGGGCCGAAACGCAGGCGTGACGGGGCGCGGATGCGGCAGTCGCGCGACGCGCGTTCGCCCGGAAATCCGGGCAGCGGCGGGGTAGGGGTTTACGTGTGGCTGGCCGGATGCGGCTTGCGAAGGCGTCCGGCACGACCGGGCGACGACGGACCGGCGGCTGCGCGGCCCGACTGAGCGGGCCGCGCGCGCAGGGCGTCGCCAAAGCGGCCGGCCGGTCAGGCCGCGAGCTTGCGGCGATGACGCCAGAGGCTTGCGACGACCGCAATCAGGATCGCGGCGAAGCCGATCAGCGCCCAGCCGGGCAGCAGGATGCCGAGGATCGGCGGGTAGACGGTCTCGCACAGCCCGGCGACCTTGAACATGCCGGGGAACCACTGCGCGGGCGGCAGACTGTCGACGATCGGCTGCAGCGTGTCGAAGCCGCAGCTGAAGCCCGGATTCATCTGGATCGACAGGTGCCGAGCGGCGGTGCCGACGCCGCCGGCCGCGGCGATCGCGATCAGCAGCTCGAGCACCCAGATGCCGCGCCAGTGGCGGATCCCGGCGGCCAGGAACGCGAAGATCCCGATCGCGGCGAAGAAGTAGCGCTGGATGATGCACAGCGGGCACGGATCTTCGTTCTTCACGTACTGCAGGTACAGCGCACCGGCCAGCAGGGCGATGCACACCCATCCGAGCAGCATCAGCAGGCGGCGTTCGCGGCGTAGCGCAAGCGTGTAGTCGTTCATGTCGGCGGGGTTCCTCGTGGGTCGGTCCGGAAAACAATCGCGCGATTTTAGCGCGAACGGTCTGGCACGAAACTGACAACGCGCGTGCGGCACCCTGCCGCACCGCGCGCATCGCCCGCCGTCGATCGGCTGGCGCGGTCAGCGGATCGTGTTCAGCACGGCTTCGACCGCTTGGCCGATCGCGAGCAGCGCGTCGTCGCGATGCGGCGCCGCCGCGAGCATCAGGCCGACCGGCGCCGCGTCGCGCGGATGGCACGGCAGCGACAGCGCGCACGCGTCGAGGAAGTTGAACGCGCTCGGGTTGCGCAGGATCAGCGCATTGGTGCGAGTGAACGCGGCGTCGTCCGCTTCGAGTTCCGCGATGCGCGGCGGCACGACCGGCACCGTCGGCGCGACGAGCGCATCGAAGCGCGACCAGACCGTGTGCGCGGCTTCGTCGAGCATCGCGGCGCGCGCGGCGAGCAGGTCGAGATAGTCGGCCGCGCTCGCGGGTTCGCCCTTCAGGATCCGCGTCAGCACGCGCGGGTCGTACTGGTCGCGGTGCCGCGCGAGCAGCGGGCGATGCCATGCGTACGCCTCGATCGGCGAGAAACCGAAGCGGTTGATGTCGGGCAGCCGGTCGAGCGCGGAGAAGCGCACTTCCGTGACGATCGCGCCGGCGGCTTCGAGATGCTTGAGCGCGGCGTCGAGCGCGGCCGCGACGTCGGCATCGACGCCGTCCGTCACGTAGTTCGTCAGCACGCCGAGCCGCACGCCTTCGAGCGGCCGTGCGGCCGGCACGTGCGGTTCGAGGCCCGCGAGCATCCGGTCGACGAGCGCGCAGCACGCGACCGTCAGGCCGATCGGGCCGAACGAGTCGAGCGTCGTCGACAGCGGCACGCCGCCTTGCGTCGGGATCCGGCTCGCGGTCGGCTTGAAGCCCGTCAGCCCGCACAGGGCGGCCGGAATGCGGATCGAGCCGCCCGTGTCGGTGCCGAGCGCGACGGCGGCCATTCCGTCGGCGACGGACGCGGCCGCGCCCGACGACGAGCCGCCGGAAATCCGGGCGTCGTCCGGCACGTCGCGGTGGTACGGCGAGCGCGGATTGCCGAAGTGCGGATTCAGCCCGAGCCCGGAGAACGCGAACTCGCTCATGTTGGTGCGGCCGACCAGCACGGCGCCCGCGCGCTTGAGCCGCGCGACGGCGACCGCATCGGTGCGCGCAGCCGGCGCGCCGTCGAGCACGCGCGAGCCCGCGCGCGTCACCTGGCCTGCGACGTCGAACAGGTCCTTCACCGACACGGGAATGCCCGCGAGCGGCGACAGCACGGTGCCCGCGGCGCGCAGCCGGTCGTGCGCGTCGGCGGCCGCGCGCGCGTTGTCGGCATCGACTTCGGTGAAGACGACGGCACCCTGGCCCGACGGATCGGCGATCCGGTCGAGCGCGGCGTCGACGAGCGCGCGGCTCGTGGTTCGGCCGGCGGCGAGGTCGGCGGCGAGCTGGGCGAGCGGGGGGAAGGGCGTGAACGTGGTCATGGGCGGCTCAGGGGCGAAGATGTTGAAGAAGCGTGGAGCGGAACGAATCGATATGGCGTTCGACGGCCGCGCGCGCGCCGGCGGCGTCGCGCGCGGACAGCCGTTCGAACAGTTCGCGATGCTCGTGCTGGACGTCGGCGAGATGGTGAGGTTCGGACAGCGTGACGAACCAGAAGCGCAGCGAGCGCTCGTGCAGCGCGCGCAGGATTTCGGCGAGGACCGCATTGCGCGCGGCCGCGGCGATCGCCTGATGAAACGCGCGATCGAGTTCCATCATGCCTTCGACGTCGTGCGTGTCGACGCAGGCCTGCCCGTCGTCGAGCTGCGCGGCCATGCGCGCGAGATCGTCGGGCGTCGCATGGCGCGCGGCGAGTTCGGCGCAGTGCGCTTCGTTGATACGCCGCACGTCGATTACCGCGACGATGTCGTCGAGCGACAGCGGTTGCACCATCAGCCCCTTGCGCGGCATCACGGACAGCAGCCCTTCGAGCACGAGCCGGTGCACGGCCTGGTGCACAGGCGTGCGGCCGATCCCCGTGCGCGCGACCAGATCGGCCTCGTTGAGCGCGGCGCCCGGCTTCAGGCGCATCGTGATGATGTCGCGCTGGATCAGCGCGTAGGCGCGGTCGGCGAGACTGATCGCCGACGCGGCGGGCCGGTCGCGGATGACGTCGGTCAGGGCATTCATGCGGGTTGCGGCGCGGCGGCCGGACGGGGCGCGATCATGGCGCGGGCGATCGGGAAGCATGGACAATCCGTGGATATTATTGTGATATATCACTGGTGTCCAGTTCACGCGGCGACGCGGGGCGTCGCCGGCACGCGAACGCGGGCGCTCCCCGGCACGGCCTGCCACCGACTTGCAACAATGTCGACAGGATGTTGCAGGTTTACCGCGCGATCGTGCACTGAAGCATAATGAATCCTCGTTTATCCATACGCGTGAGCGACGTACCAGACCATCGTCATGAGCGAAAACACGCTTTCCCCGGCCGGTCTGCCCGGCACCTCTTCCGCTTCTTCCGATTCTCCCCGTCCCGATCCGGCGAAAACGCCCGATGCGCCGGCAGCGCAGGCTGCCGCGCAAAACGTCGCCGTGGACGGCGCGTCGCCCGTTACGGCCGCATCCGAGCCGGGTGCGGCGGGTGCCGCGGGCGACGGCGCCGCCGCGCCGCCGAAGCCCGGCTCGCCGCCGCCCGGGTTCGGCGCGCCGCCCGATTTCGATACACCGCGGCCGCCGCCCGCGAGCGCGCAGAATGCGCCGCCGGCCTACCTGAAGCAGAGCGACACGCCGTGGTCGGTGTTCGGCCGGATCATCGCGGCGCGCGCGCGCCGGCTGTTCGACCGCGCGGGCCAGCGCATCACGCAGCGCACGCTGCGCATCGGCGTGTCGGCGCGGATCTTCCATCCGGAACCGGGCGCGAAGGGGCTGCGTGGCAAGACGCTGCAGTATCTCGAGGAATCGATCGCACACTGGGTGATGTCGCGCGACGTGCTCGTGTTCATGATTCCGACCGTCGGCCACCAGGGCATGATTCATCCGAGCAATATCCGCCTGCGCGACTACGCGAAGCATCTCGACGGCCTGCTGCTGCAAGGCGGCGCCGACGTGTCGCCGCAAACCTACGCGGCGTCGGACGCCCGCCCCGAATGGCCGGGCGACCGCGTGCGCGACATGTACGAACTCGAGCTGCTGCACGAGTTCGTCGAATCCGGCAAACCCGTGCTCGGTGTCTGTCGCGGCTGCCAGTTGATCAACGTCGCGTTTGGCGGCTCGCTGTACCAGGACATCGCCACCGATGTGCCGACCGCGAATGCGCACGTGAGCGAGCATTACGACCAGCATCGCCACGCCATCCGCTTCCCCGACTCGTCGACGCTCGCGAGCATGTTCCCCGGGCGCAGCGAAGCGATCGTCAACTCGATCCACCACCAGGCGATCCGCGATCTCGGCCGCGATCTGAACATCGAGGCGGTGTCGGCCGGCGACGGGATCATCGAGGGCATCCGCCATCGGCGTTCGCCGTTCGTCGTCGGCGTGCAATGGCACCCCGAGTTCCATCGCGCGGGCGGCTCGGAGCTGCTCGACTGCACGCCGCTGCTCGATGCGTTCCTGCGCGCGGCGCGCGAAACCCGTCTGTAGCAAGCCGCATTCTTCGTGTCGCACGCAGGCCGGCCGCATCCCGATAAATTCGAGATGCGGCCGTTTTGTTTTGAACGATAATCGCGAGTCCCGATTCGTTCGCCGGAGTCTGACGTTGGCTTTCCGAAACTTTTTCCCTGCACGATGCGCAACGTGGATCGTTGCACTGGCCGCCTGCGCACAAGCGGGCGCGGCCTGGTCCGCCGACGCGACCGCGCCGGTCGCCGGTACGCGTCCGGCGGTCACGAGCCTGAGCGGCGATGCGGCGCCGGCGACATCCGCGTCGGACGCGAGCACGCAAGGTAACGTCGCCGAATTGACGCAGATGCTGCACGACGGCCGGATCGTCGAGATGCGCACGACGTACAACGGCAGCTACGGCGCGAGCCTGATGTTCGATCCGCGCGAGATGACGTACTACGTCGCGCTGTTCCAGGACAAGCATCTGTGGCGCGTGATCCGGTCGCAGGAGAAGAACCGCGCGGAAATGGTGTATGCGAACTTCGTTCAGCAGACCGTGCAGCTCGCGGATATCGAGATTCGCCGTACCGAGCTGCAGGCGCAGAAGGCGTTCCTCGAACGCGTGATCGCGCTGCAGGCGAATCGTGCGCAGCAGTTGCAGGCCGATCTGAGCGTCGCGCGCAGCCAGCAGGCCGAAGTCGTACAGCGGCAAAAGTCGGCCCAGGAGCAGACGCTGGCGCTGCAGGTCGAGAAGCGGGCCGCGCAGATGCAGTTGCGCGATCTGCAGGAGCAGGTGCGGCAACTCGAGAGGCAGACCGAGACGGGGCTGCCCTCGCACAAGTAACGAGTCGTCAAACGGACGGAGAGACGAGCAAAACCCGGCGAAGCGATCTTCGCCGGGTTTTTTATTGAGCGGCCGTCAGTGCGCGAACGCGTCCGGTGTGTCGGTGACGCGACGATGGGACAGTTGCGACGTCCAGTCGAAGCCGGCGGCCGGCGCATGCGCCGCACGGGCAGGCTGCGCGGCGCGCAGCGTATTTGCCATCGCGATCAGCGTGAGCGGATCGTAGAGTGTGTCGCGTGCATCGCGTGTGTCCGTCGAGCGCGGCGGCGGGGCGAGTCGATCGCGGGCGCGAGTGCTGGCTGCATTGCTCAGGACTGGCGGACGTGCAGCCAGTTGCGGCACGGTCGGTATCCGGGCCGGTGCCGCCGTCGTGCGCGTGCCGTTTGTTCGACGCGGCGATGCAGTGGCGGCGCGCTGCATGTCGGACGTTGCCTTTGTGCGAAGCGACGCAGGACGAGGCGCGGCATGGTGCGTGGCCGGTGGCGATTCTGCAGTCTTCGTGACGGGTGTCGCCACCGTGCGCCGTGGTGACGTGTTTGTCGACGTACCGGACTGAACTGCGGCAACTCGCACGGTACCGGTCGATGACGTGGTGTGGTCCGGCGCAATGCCGGCCATCTGGATCGTGGGCGCAGGCTCGAAGCCCGTGGACGGTTCGTGCGCGGCGATCAGCCAGCCGATGATGCCGAACGCGCCGATGCTCCAGCAGATTGCGTACATCGCACGTCGGTCGCGAGAGCCTTGGACGGTGCGTCGGGAGCGTCTGCCGGCAACTGCAGCCGGCGCGACCGGCGCCCCTGCCGGATTCGGTGCTGACGCCGCCACGGGCCATGGCTGCCAGCGGCACGCGCGGTGAGGCCGGTCGACGTCGATGCAGGACGTCGTCAGTGTGGCGAGGCAGTGCTTGCCGGGCCGTGCACCGGGCGCGCCGCGAAAGGTCCATTCGCGGCCGAACGGCGGTACGTGATCGAGCGGAGCGATGCGAGGGCGGGCGAGCGCGCCTTCGACGGGGACGAGGGGCGATGGAGTCATGAGGGCGGTGCGCCGTGCGACACAGGCAACCGTGCCGGCCGCGGCGCGGAAATCTCGTCGCAAATCGTGACATTGTGGTCGGCTGGCGAGAGCCGGTCGATCAGATCAGTCTGATTTTCGCGCCCGTTTCGGGGCGACTCGTACGAGTCGAATGCCGCGACGGCGGCAGCAGGGGCGACACAAGGCAAATGTCGGCTTGGCGTGGCATCATTCGCGGACCATGCCGGTGCGCGCGTCGTCGTGCGGCGCGCCGCCGGCGGGCAGCGATGCCCGTGGGCGCCGGTCCGGCGCCGCGGGCGTCGTCTGATCCATGCGGCGCGGATTCGCGCCATCCGAGCCGAGCGAGAAAAACATGTCCACAGCGTCACACGCCATCGCGCAGGAATCGAAATTCCGCACCGTGTTCCGGGTCGTCAGCGGCAACTTCCTGGAAATGTACGACTTCATGGTCTACGGGTATTACGCGTCGGCCATCGCGAAAACCTACTTCCCGAGCGGCAACGCATTCGCGTCGCTGATGCTGTCGCTGTCGGTATTCGGCGCGGGCTTCCTGATGCGGCCGGTCGGTGCGATCGTGCTCGGCGCGTACATCGACCATCACGGCCGCCGCAAGGGGCTGATCCTGACGCTCGGGCTGATGGCGCTCGGTACGCTCACGGTGGCCTCGATACCTGGCTACGCGACGATCGGCGTGCTCGCGCCGGTGCTCGTGCTGCTCGGCCGGCTGCTGCAGGGTTTCTCGGCGGGCGTCGAACTCGGCGGCGTGTCGGTCTACCTGTCGGAGATCGCGACGAAGGGCCACAAGGGGTTCTATACGTCGTGGCAGTCGGGCAGCCAGCAGGTGGCCGTCGTGTTCGCCGCGTTCGTCGGCGTGCTGCTGAATCGCGCGCTGCCGGTCGACGAGATGACCGCGTGGGGCTGGCGCATTCCGTTCCTGATCGGCTGCCTGATCGTGCCGTTCCTGTTCCTGATCCGTCGTTCGCTGAAGGAAACGGACGAGTTTCTCGCGAAGCGCCACCGCCCGTCGATGGGCGAGATCATGCGCTCGATGCTCGACAACTGGGGCGTCGTGGTTGCCGGCATGGGGATGGTGATCATGACGACGGTGTCGTTCTACATGATCACCGCGTACACGCCGACCTTCGGCAAGGAAGTGCTGCACCTGTCGTCGCTCGACGCGCTCGTCGTGACTGTCTGCGTCGGCATCTCGAACCTCGTGTGGCTGCCGTTGTCCGGCGCGCTGTCCGACCGTATCGGCCGCCGCCCGGTGCTGATCGCGTTCACGGTGCTGACGCTGCTGTCGGCTTACCCGGCCGTGCTGTGGCTCGTCGGCGATCCGTCGTTCCTGCGGCTGCTTGCGGTCGAGCTGTGGCTGTCGTTCCTGTACGCGTCGTACAAC
The DNA here is from genome assembly GCF_058781685.1 of Burkholderia sp. FW306-1C-G01B. Classification (NCBI taxonomy): domain Bacteria; kingdom Pseudomonadati; phylum Pseudomonadota; class Betaproteobacteria; order Burkholderiales; family Burkholderiaceae; genus Burkholderia; species Burkholderia sp. FW306-1C-G01B. The sequence continues at coordinate 240,912 of NZ_JBYSWZ010000008.1, read as the reverse complement.
GGTGCGATGGTCGTCGCGCTGACCGAAGTGATGCCGGCCGACGTGCGCACGGCCGGCTTCTCGCTCGCGTACAGCCTGGCGACGACGATCGGCGGCTTCACGCCGGCGATCTCGACGCTGCTGATCCACCAGACGGGCAACAAGGCGGCGCCGGGGCTGTGGCTGAGCGTGGCCGCGATTTGCGGGCTGATTGCAACGCTCGTGCTGTACCGCACGCCCGACGCGCGCAATCAGTACAAGGCGGCCTGACAGGCGCTCGTACATTGCACATCGCGCGGCGCCGGCCGCATGCATTGCATCGAAAAAAAGGGAGCGCAGCACGCTCCTTTTTTCGTCTTCGTTCAGGCGTCGCGCAGCTTGTCGGCGACCATGGCCGCCACGTCGAGCCACGCTCCCGGCGCGGGCTGGCGGGCGATCCTGGCCTGCGGATACCACGGGCAGTCGTCGCCGGTGAACCAGCGCCAGTCGGGTGCGAACGGCAGCATGACCCACAGCGGCTTGCCGAGCGCGCCCGCGAGGTGCGCGACAGCCGTATCGATCGTGACGACGCCGTCGAGCCGCTCGATCAGCGCGGCCGTATCGGCGAAGTCGTTCAGCCGTCCGTCGAGGCGATGCACGCGCGGATGCGCGTCGATGCGCGCACGTTCGTCGTCGTCGAGCGCGGGCTGCAGCACGATCCAGTCGATGTCCGGCAGCGCGAGCAGCGGCGCGAGCGCGTCGAACGGCATCGAACGGTTTTCCTGTGCCTGGCGGCGCCCCGACCACGCGAGGCCGAACTTGCGTTTCGACTGCCCGCCGAGCGAGCCGCGAAACCGCCGGCGAGCGCTTTCGGGCGCGTCGAGGTAGCGCGAGCCGCCGACGATGTCCGCCGGCTGAAGCCCGAGCAGGAACGGCAGGCTCATCAGCGTGCAGGCGACGTCCGCAGCCGGCGGTTTCGCGGCGCTTTGCGCGATGAGCGTCACGCGCCAGCGCGATGCGGCAGGCGCCAGCAGCGGCACGAGTTCCGGCTGGACTTCGAGCACGACGCACGCGCAGCGTGCGCGGGCAAGCGGCACGAAGCGGACGAACTGCAGCGTGTCGCCGAACCCCTGTTCCGCGCGGATCAGCAGCGTGCGCGACGCAATCGGCTCGCCCTGCCAGCGCGGCAGCGTGCCGAGCGGGATCGCGCCCGGCGTCTCGTGGCGCGCTTCGTACGCGGGCAGGCCGCGCGTGAAGTCGCCGAGCGTCAGCAGCGTGACTGCGCGGTGCAGCCGCGCGAGCGTGAGATCGGGTTCTACGCGCAACGCCTGGTCGAATGCGCGCAGCGCCATCTCGTGCGCGCAGAGCGCGTGATGCGCGTTGCCGAGGTTCAGCCACGCCAGGCTGAACGACGGATCGAGACCGACGGCGCGCTCGTAGTAGGGCAGTGCGTCGCGGTGGCGTGCCTGCGCGCACAGTGCGTTCGCGAGCCCGAACAGCGCGAGCGGAAACGGCGGATGCAGCGCGAGCGCGGCTTCGAACGCGGCGGCCGCCTCGGCATGCCGGCCGACCGCATCGAACGTGTTGCCGAGATTGAAATGCGCGGCGACGAAGCGCGGCTGCGCGGCGATCGCGGCCTGGAAGTGCGCGATCGCGTCGTCGGCGCGGCCCATCGCGTTCAGCGCCATCGCGAGGTTGTTGTGTGCGCCCGCATGCCCGGGCCGCAGCTCGAGCGCGCGCCGGAACGCTGCGAGCGCGTCGTCGTGGCGGCCGAGCGCGTTCAGCGCGTTGCCGAGATTGTTGTGGATCGATGCGTCGTCGGGCGTGAGCCGGAGCGCGCGGCCGAACGCGTCGATCGCATCCTCGTGGCGCTGCAGTGCCGCATACGCGTTGCCGAGGTTGTAGTGCGCGAGCGGAAATTCGGGCGCGAGCGTCAGCGCGTTGCGAAAGCGGTCGATCGCTTCGTCGAGCCGGCCGAGCGCTTTCAGCGCGTTGCCGAGATTGAGCTGCAGCGCGGCATCGTCCGGACGCAGCGCGACGGCGCGGCCGACGAGATCGGCCGCCTCGGCGTGCTGGCCCTGCTGGTGCCGCAGCACGCCGAACAGATGCAGCGCGTCTGCGTCGGCGGGGTTGGTGGCGAGCGCGGCGCGATAGCCGTGCTCAGCCTCGGCGAGGCGGCCCGCGCGGTGTGCTGCATACGCTCGGTCGAATGCGGAATCCATGACGCGAAAACTGGCGGAAAGCGCGTATTTTCCCACACCGCGCATGGGTGCCGCGTGTCGACCGGTCGGCATATGGCCCCGTCACGCGGAGCGGCGTAGACTTGCAGGGTCGCGTGTCATCGAGGTTCTCATGGCTGACACACTGCCCGATATCCCGCCCGTGCTGATCGTCGGCGCGGGGCCGACCGGCCTTGCCGCGGCGATGAGCCTCGCGCGGGCCCGCGTGCCGGTGCGCATCATCGACCGCCTCGCCGCGCCCGCGCCGTATTCGCGCGCGATCGGCATCCAGGCACGCACGCTCGAACTGCTGGAGCAGCATCGCGCGGTCGAGCCGTTTCTCGCGCTCGGCCATCGCGCGCATGCGGCCGCGCTGCATGCCGGCGGCCGCGTGATCGCGCGGCTCGATTTCGATCCGCTGCAAACGCGCTACCCGTATCTGCTGTTTCTCGACCAGAGCATTACCGAGCGGCTGCTCGCCGAGCACCTGGCCGGGTTCGGCGTGACGGTCGAGCGTGGCGCGACGCTGACCGCGTGCGACGCAGGCGGCACGTCGCTCGACGTGACGATCCGTTGCGCCGACGGCCGCGACGAATCGTTCGCGCCGTCGTACCTGATCGCTGCCGACGGTGCGCACAGCACGGTCAGGCATCTGCTCGGCCTGGGCTTCACCGGGCAGGCGTTCGAACAGACTTTCCTGCTCGCCGATTTCGCGGCGATACCCGACTGGCCGGACGAAGAGATCCACCTGTTCACGACGCCCGAAGGCATGGCGGGCCTGTTTCCGATGGGCGGCGGCCGTTACCGGCTCGTTGCCGACCGGCCGCCCGGCAGCGATGCGTCGCCCGATGCGCCGACCCCGTCGCTCGCGGAATGCGAGGCGATCGTGCGCGCACGCGTTGGCGCGTCGATCTCGCCGAGCGATCTCGCGTGGTCGTCCTATTTCCACCTGCAGAGCCGCATGGTCGACCGGCTGCGTCACGGCCGCGTATTCTTCGCGGGCGACGCAGCGCACGTCCACAGCCCGGCCGGCGCGCAGGGCATGAACACCGGCATCCAGGAAGCGTTCAATCTCGGCTGGAAGCTTGCGCGCGTGCTCGGTGCGGGCACGCCCGAACGGCTGCTCGACACGTATCACGCCGAGCGCCATCCGATCGAGCGCGACGTGTTGCGGCAGACCGGCTTCATTACGCAGATCGTCGAGGCGGATCGCGGCGCGATGAAGCTGCTGCGCGATCATGTCGTGCCGCTGCTGGTGTCGTTCGGGCCGATGCGCGACGCGGTGCGGCGCACGGTCAGCGAGCTCGGCGTGCAGTACCGGAAGAGTCCGCTTACGCTGGAGCGTGTGCTCGACGGCGGTCCGCGTGCGGGCGAGCGGGCGCCCGACGCATTCGTGCACGTGCTCGACGGCCCGCTCGGTCAGGCGCCCGGAACGGCGCGGCTATACGATCTGCACGATCCGGCGAGCTTCACGCTGCTACTGCTCGAAGAGCCGGTGAATGCAGACACCGGCGCTGCGCCGCCGATGGCGGCCGATGCGCAGGCGCTCGTGCAGGGGCTCGAACGGATCATGCCGGGCGCTGTGCGCGTGTGGCGGGTCACCGATATCGAAGGCGACGGTGCCGCCGGGCTGGCACAGGAATACGGCCGCTCGCGGCCGTCGTTCTACCTGCTGCGGCCCGACGGGTATGTCGCCGCGCGCGGGCGCACGGCGACCGACGCGAACGGGCTGCTGCGCCACTGCGAAAACTGGTTCGCGGGCATGTCGGTGTCCGGGTAGCGGTGCGTTCAGGCGGTCGCGGGAGCAGGAACGAGCGACGCGCGGTGCGCGGCGATCGCATCGCGCACGATCGGTGCCGCGCGTTGCGCGCCTTCGCCCGACGGATCGTCGAGCGCGGCGAGCAACGCGCGGCGCATCCGCGGCTCCCAGAAGCGCCGGATATGCTCGGCGATACCGGTCAGCGCTTCGTCGCGATCGGGCATCGATTCGAAGAATGCGCCGATCTGGTTGGCCATGTCGATCAGGTGGTCGTTGTCCATCGAAGCCTCACTTGCCTGTCGTCACGGTGTCGGGCGTGCTCGCGCGGCGCTCGAGCAGGTCGATCTGCTCCGCGTTGAAGCGCGCGTATGCACGCTGCCATTCGGACGGCTGCGCAACCGGCAGCACCTGCACGGCCGTCACCTTGTATTCAGGGCAGTTCGTCGCCCAGTCGGAGCTTTCCGTCGTGATCACGTTCGCGCCCGATTCGGGGAAGTGGAATGTCGTGTACACGACGCCCGGCTGCATGCGTTCCGTCACGAGCGCGCGCAGCACCGTCTGCCCGGCACGCGATTCGATGCCGACCCAGTCGCCGGTCCGGATGCCGCGATCCTGCGCGTCGTGCGGGTGGATCTCGAGGCGATCCTCTTCATGCCACCGGACGTTTTCGGTCCGGCGCGTCTGCGCGCCGACGTTGTATTGCGACAGGATGCGGCCCGTCGTCAGGATCAGCGGATAGCGCTGCGTGACCTTTTCCGGCGTCGGAATGAACTTGGTGATCACGAACCGGCCCTTGCCGCGTACGAATTCGTCTATGTGCATCGTCGGCGTGCCTTCCGGCGCGTGCTCGTTGCACGGCCACTGGATGCTGCCGAGCGCGTCGAGCTTCTCGTACGATACGCCGGAGAAGGTCGGCGTGAGCCGCGCGATCTCGTCCATGATTTCCGACGGATGCGTGTAATGCATGTCGTAACCGAGCGCCTGCGACAGCAGCAGCGTCACTTCCCAGTCAGCGTAGCCCGCGAGCGGCGGCATCACCTTGCGCACGCGCGAGATGCGGCGCTCCGCGTTCGTGAACGTGCCGTCCTTCTCGAGGAACGTCGAGCCCGGCAGCAGCACGTGCGCATATTTCGCGGTCTCGTTGAGGAAGATGTCCTGCACGACGATGCACTCCATTGCCGACAGCGCGGCCGACACGTGCTGCGTGTTCGGGTCCGACTGGACGATGTCCTCGCCCTGGCAGTAGAGCCCCTTGAAACTGCCGTCGAGCGCCGCGTCGAACATGTTCGGGATGCGCAGCCCCGGTTCCGGCTGCAGCTTGGCCGACCACGCCTGTTCGAACTGCGTGCGCACGATCTCGTCACTGATGTGCCGGTAGCCGGGCAGTTCGTGCGGGAACGAGCCCATGTCGCACGAACCCTGCACGTTGTTCTGGCCGCGCAGCGGATTGACGCCGACGCCTTCGCGGCCGATGTTGCCGGTCGCCATCGCGAGGTTCGCGATGCCCATCACCGTCGTCGAGCCCTGCGCGTGTTCGGTCACGCCCAGCCCGTAATAGATCGCGGCATTGCCGCCCGTTGCGTAGAGGCGCGCGGCGGCGCGTACCAGCTCGGCCGGCACGCCGGTCACGTCGGCGGTTGCCTCGGGCGAATTGTCGGGGCGCGACACGAAGTCGCGCCATTGCTCGAACGCGCGCGTCTCGCAGCGCTCGGCGACGAATGCGTCGGCAACAAGCCCTTCGGTGACGATCACGTGCGCGAGCGCGTTGACGATCGCGACGTTGGTGCCGGGGCGCAGTTGCAGGTGATGCGTGGCCTTCACGTGCGGGCCGTCGACGACATCGATGCGGCGCGGGTCGATCACGATCAGCTTCGCGCCGTCGCGAACGCGCCGCTTCAGCCGCGAGCCGAACACCGGGTGGCCGTCGGTCGGGTTCGCACCCATCACGACGATCACGTCGGCCTGGTCGACCGATGCGAACGTCTGCGTGCCGGCCGATTCGCCGAGCGTCGTCTTGAGGCCATAGCCGGTCGGCGAATGGCACACGCGCGCGCAGGTGTCGACGTTGTTGTTGCCGAACGCGGCACGCACGAGCTTCTGCACGAGGTAGGTTTCCTCGTTCGTGCAGCGCGACGACGTGATGCCGCCGATCGAATCGCGGCCGTATTTCTGCTGCAGCTTGCGGAATTGCGTCGCCGCGTAGGTGAGCGCTTCGTCCCAGCTTACTTCGCGCCACGGGTCGGTGATCTTCTCGCGGATCATCGGCTTCGTGATGCGGTCCTTGTGCGTCGCGTAGCCCCACGCGAAGCGTCCCTTCACGCACGCGTGGCCCTCGTTCGCGAGGCCGTTCTTGTTCGGCGTCATGCGCACGACCTGCGTGCCCTTCATCTCGGCCTTGAACGAGCAGCCGACGCCGCAGTACGCGCAGGTCGTGACGACCGAGTGTTCGGCTTGCCCGAGCTGCACGACGGATTTCTCCTGCAGCGTGGCCGTCGGGCATGCGGCGACGCAGGCGCCGCACGACACGCATTCCGACGCCATGAACGATTCGCTTTCGCCGGCGGCGACGCGCGATTCGAAGCCGCGCGCGGCGATCGTCAGCGCGAACGTGCCCTGGGTTTCCTCGCACGCGCGCACGCAGCGGTTGCAGACAATGCACTTCGACGGGTCGTACGTGAAGTAGGGGTTCGATTCGTCCTTGCGGTCGTTGAGGTGATTCGCGCCATCGAAGCCGTAGCGCACTTCGCGCAGCCCGACGACCCCCGCCATGTCCTGCAGCTCGCAGTCGCCGTTGGCGGGGCAGGTGAGGCAGTCGAGCGGATGGTCGGAGATGTACAGCTCCATCACGTTGCGGCGCAGCGACTGCAGCCGGTCCGACTGCGTGCGCACCTTCATGCCCGCTTCGGCCGGCGTCGTGCACGAGGCCGGATAACCGCGCCGGCCTTCGATCTCGACGAGGCACAGCCGGCACGAGCCGAACGGCTCGAGCGAATCGGTCGCGCAGAGCTTCGGGACGTTGACGCCGGCTTCGATCGCCGCGCGCATCACCGACGTGCCGGCCGGTACCGTCACCGGCTGGCCGTCGATTTCGAGCGTGACGTCGGTATCAGCATGGCGTTGCGGCGTGCCGTAGTCGGTATCGTCGAACGGGTCGCGGGCGCGCGCCTGTGCGGCGCTCTTGCACGCGCATTGGCCCGAGCCGCAGCCGCCTTGGCGGACGTTGTTCGTGTCGAGGGACATGCAGGGCTCCTTCTGGGTCAGGCCGCAGCCTTGACCGGGCTCGACGCGGCATCCTTGCCGCCAGCGAGCCCGAAATCTTCGGGGAAATGGTCGAGCGCGGACAGCACCGGGTAGGGCGTCATCCCGCCCATCGCGCACAGCGAACCGGCCAGCATCGTGTCGCACAGATCGCGCAGCAGCGTGACCTGCCGCTCCGACGTGTCGCCGTGGCGGATGCGCGCGATCGTCTCGACGCCGCGCGTCGAACCGATCCGGCACGGCGTGCACTTGCCGCACGATTCGATCGCACAGAACTTCATCGCATATTCGGCAAGCTCGGCGAGGTTCGACGTGTCGTCGTGCAGCACGATGCCGCCGTGGCCGACCACCGCGCCGATCGCCGTATACGCCTCGTAATCGAGCGGCACATCCCACTGATGGTCGGGCAGGTAGGTGCCGAGCGGGCCGCCGACCTGCGCGGCGCGTGCCGGCCGACCGCTTGCCGTGCCGCCGCCGAAGTCGAACAGCAGCTCGCGCAGCGTGACGCCGAACGCGAGTTCGACGAGGCCGCCGTGACGGAGGTTGCCGGCCAGCTGGAACGGCAGCGTGCCGCGCGAGCGGCCCATGCCGAAATCGCGATAGAACGCGGCGCCGCGCGCGAAGATCACGGGTGCCGTCGCGAGCGTGATCACGTTGTTGATCACGGTCGGCTGACCGAACAGGCCGGCGAGCGCTGGCAGCGGCGGCTTCGCGCGCACGACGCCGCGCTTGCCCTCGAGCGATTCGAGCAGCGCCGTTTCCTCGCCGCACACGTACGAGCCCGCGCCTTTCGCGACGTGCAGCTCGAATGCATGCGCGGAGCCGAGCACGCGTTCGCCGAGCCAGCCGGCCTCGCGCGCGCGGACGATCGCGGCTTCGAGCGTCGCGATCGCGTGCGGGTATTCGCTGCGCACGTAGATGTAGCCGACCGTCGCGCCCGTTGCGATGCCCGCGATGATCATCCCTTCGATCAGGCAGTACGGATCGCATTCCATCATCAGGCGGTCGGAGAACGTGCCCGAATCACCTTCGTCCGCATTGCAGACGATGTACTTCTGCGTGGCGCTCGCGTGCCGGACCGTGCGCCACTTGATGCCGGCCGGGAACGCCGCGCCGCCGCGGCCGCGCAGCCCCGATTCGATCAGCGTTTCGCACGCGGCATCGCCGTCGAGCGCGAGTGCGTTCTTCAGGCCGGCGAGGCCTTCATGCTGCAGGTAGTCGTCGATCGACAGCGGATCGGTCAGGCCGATGCGCGCGAACGTGAGGCGCTGCTGGCGCGCGAGATAGGGGTGCGCGTCGACGATGCCGACGCCGCTCGGATGCGCACCGCCTTCGAGCCAGTTTGCATCGAACAGGGCCGGCACGTCGGCGGCCGACAGGTTCGCATAGCCGATGCGTCCGGCGGCCGTACCGACCTCGACGAGCGGCTCGAGCCACAGCAGCCCGCGCGAGCCGTTGCGGACCAGTTCGATCGCGACGCCGCGCCGTTCGGCTTCCGCGACGATCGCGGCGGCGAGCGCGTCGGCGCCGAGGGCCAGCGCGGACGAATCGCGCGGGACGTAGATGCGGGTCGTCATGCGGCCTCCGGCGTGTGGGCGAGAGCATCGGCCAGCAGCGCGTCGAATTTCTCCGGCGTGACCTTCGCATGCAGCACGCCGTTGACCGTCAGCGACGGCGACTGCGCGCACAGTCCGAGACAGTAGACCGATTCGAGCGCGACGGCGTCCGGCGCGTGCGCATCCGCGGCATCGCCGTGCGCTGCGTCGAACCGGCAGCCCGTGCGGGCTTCGGCGTGCGCGGCGAGCGTTTCGCAGCCCATGCTGCGGCACGCTTCGGCGCGGCACATCTGGATCGTCACGTGCGCGGGCGGCGCGGTGCGGAAGTGGTGATAGTAGGTCAGTACGCCGTGCACTTCCGCGCGCGACAGGTTCAGCGCCCTGGCGAGCGGCGCGACGCAGCCCGGCGGCACGTAGCCCGCGTCGTCCTGGATCGCATGCAGGATCGCGACCAGCGACCGGCCGGCGCGCGCATGGCGCTCGACGAGCGCGTCGGGCGCATGGGAATTCGGGGACATCGGTTATGCTCCTCCAAAGTCTCATATGCGCTCGAAATTCATATAGTGCGCATCGTGACTTCGTTCTGATTGATTTAGGCCAACGATAAGCGGAAGATTTCGTGGTCGCAATAGGAAATCGGAGTGCATAATTGATTCGAATCGAATGCGACGCGTATCTGACCGTACGCGACATCGAAGGCCGTACGGCCAGCCTGTCCGACGTCGCGCCATTGCTGGAACTCGTGGCCGACACGGGCAGCATCGCGCAGGCTGCCCAGGCAAAAGGGCTGTCGTACCGGCACGCGTGGGGCATGCTGCGCGCGCTGGAAGCGTGCATCGGCGGGGAGTTGATCGAAACCGCGCGGGGCAAGGGATCGACGCTGTCGGAGCTCGGGCAGGCGGTCGTCGACGCGCAGCGCCTCGCGCGCAGCCGCCTCGACGGGAACCTGCGCACGCTGGCGGCCGAGGTGGCCAGCGACCTGAACCGGCGGCTTGCGCAGCGCGACGGTGCCGTGCGTATCCACGCGTCGCACGGTTACGCGGTCGCGACGCTCGTGTCCGCGCTCGTCGATACGCAGGCGGCCGTCGACATCAAGTATCGCGAGAGCGTCGAGGCCGTGCAGGCGCTCGCACGCGGCGAATGCGACCTGGCCGGTTTCCATCTGCCGCGCGGCTTGTTTCGCGCGCAGTGCGCGCAGATCTATCGGCCGTGGCTCGACGACACGCGCCACGTGCTGATTCACCTGACGCGCCGCCAGCAGGGGCTGTTCGTGTCTCGCGGCAACCCGAAGCAGGTCCGCGGGCTCGCGGACCTCGCGCGCAACGATATCCGCTTCGTCAATCGGCAGCCGGGATCGGGTACGCGCATGCTGCTGGATCTCGCGCTGCGTGCGATCGGCATCGATCCCGAGCGCATCGACGGTTATGCGTCGGCCGAGCTCACGCATTCGGCGATTGCGGCGTTCGTCGCGAGCGGGATGGCCGATCTCGGCTTCGGTGTCGAGCCGGCCGCCCGTCATTTCGGGCTCGATTTCATCCCGGTCGTCGACGAGGACTATTACTTCGCGTGCGAACGCGCACGGCTCGACGCGCGGCCGCTCGCCGGCGTGCTGGCGCTGCTGCGCGACGCGCGCTTCGTCGAGCGCGTCGCACATCTCGACGGCTACGATCCGGCCGCATGCGGGACGCTGACGAGCATCGCGACGGGGCTGGCCGGCAGCGACGGCACGAGCGCGCCGGACGGCCATTCCCGGTAACGGGGACGCGGTCGAACCGCGCTGCAGCAGCGGGGGATTTGCGCTACGCTTGACGCTTGATCAACGTTCCAACAAGCACGCCGTTCAGGCGTCATCCCGCCATGAAATTTTCCGTTTCCCTCGCCGCGGCAGCGTTGACCGCGGGGCTTCTGGTCGCGGCTTCGCCGTTTGCGCTTGCGCAGAATTCCCCGGGCGTGCCCGGCGGTATCCTGAGCGAACAGTTTCGCCTGAACGAGCATCCGCAGATGCCGTTCGCGGCGTCGGCGCCGTCGCAGAAATACCAGGGCAGCAAGAAGTCGGCCTTGCGTCGCAAGGGCGACCTGGGTGACCCGAACGGCTGCAACCTGAAGTGCCCGATGGATAGCCAGTAACGCGCGGACAGGCGTGTTTGCGCCGTCGTCGTGCGGTGTTGATTCGGCAGGCGGGTGATGTGCACGCGCATATCGGCTTGACCGTCTGAGCGGCGCGACTGCACGAATCCCGTGCAACACCATTCGAGCCCCGCGAAGCGTTGTCGCTTCGCGGGGCTTGTGCTTTCAGGCGAGTCGTCAGGCGACGCGATGCCGGATGAAGCAGCGTTCGCGAATCGCCGGCCCCGCGGATGATCTAGGGTTAACCCGCGAATCAGGAAGGATGTCTTCCCGAAACCTGCCTTATTCTTAAGCATCCGCCTACATAAACTTCGGTTTGTCGGCGCTGAACAAGGTGTTCACCGCGAAAACAGACAAATCTGGAGGTAGGTCATCATGAAGTCACTCGTTCAAGCAGTTGTCGTTGCTGCCGCTCTCGTTGCCCCGGTCGTGTCGTTTGCCCAGTCGGGTTCGACGATCACCCGCGCGCAGGTCCGTGCCGAGCTGGTTCAGCTCCAGCAAGCCGGTTACAACTCCGCCCGCGGCGAAGATCCGCACTATCCGGAAGCGGTCCAGGCCGCCACGGCGCGTGTTGCCGAGCAGCAGCGCAGCGCACTGGCGCAAGCGCAAGGCGCCGACGCCAGCGGGTACGGTGCGCAGGCACAGGGCGCATCGGCATCGGGTTCGCATGCCATGGGCGTGCGCCCGGCCAGCGCTGAAGAAATGAAGTCGCTGTATCGCGGCAGCTAAGTCGTGTATTGCCCTGCGCATCGGCAACGCCCTGCGCACCGGCAACCGCGCTGGCCGCAGCCCATTGCGACCGACGCTTGCGCGGGCGCGGCGGAATATCCGTCACCTCCTGTCGCCGGAATACCGGCGGCATTCCGCCCGGCCCGTCCGTGGCTGGGCGCTTTTTCGGAAGGAGAGGGGGCGCATGCGTTTCGCTGGCAACAAAAAACCCCGCAGACTTGCGTCATGCGGGGTTCGTGCGGCGAGCGCGGAATTTGGTGGAGGCGGCGGGAATCGAACCCGCGTCCAGAAGCGCTCCACGACTAGTTCTACATGTTTAGTTCAGTCATTTGATTTAACCGCAGCGACGCGGACGAACACGCTGCACTACGGCGATTCGCTAGGTTTTCGACCCTGGCGTCGCGACGCCGACAGGGCTTAACTGACGTAAATGACCTCTGGCGGTATTGCTACCGGTCTTGCGACACTAGCCCGTCAGTGAACTAGGCAGAGGACGGCGGCCGTTAGGCTGCCAGTGCGAACGTATCGTCGTTTGCAGTTACGATTTTCCCATTGATTAACGAGGTGACGGGTCCTCGACATGCCCTAGCCGCTTCACAACCCCTGTCGAAACCAGGTCGCCCCCGCGGATCAGATCGATCATTATAGCCCAACATCGCGCAGCAGTTCGCGCAGTTCCTGCGTCGTGTCGACGAGATGCTGGGCCTGCCAGTCGGCCGGCGCGGCGCCGTCGCCGCAGTAACCGTACGCGGCCGCGACCGTCGCCATGCCGGCAGCGCTGCCGGCCTGAATGTCGCGCAGATCGTCGCCGACGTAGACGATGCGCGCCGGCGCGAGCGTCAGCTGGTCGGCCGCGTGCAGCAGCGGAGCAGGGTGCGGCTTCGAGTGCGGCGTTGTGTCGCCCCCGACGACGCAGGCCGCGCGCGGTGCAAGACCGAGCAGGTCGATGAGCGGCGCCGTGAGCCGCATCGCCTTGTTCGTGACGATGCCCCAGCGCACGCCGCGCGCATCGAGTTCGTCGAGCACGTCGCCGATGCCGGAGAACAGCGTCGTATGCACGCAGATATCCGTCGCGTAGTTGGCCAGGAACTCATCGCGCATCGCTTCGTAGCCGGGCATGTGCGGGTCGATGCCGAACGCGCCGCCGAGCAGGCCGCGCGCGCCGGCCGAAGCCAGCGGCCGCAGCACGTCGAGCGGCGTTTCGGGCAGGCCGCGCGCGCGCTGCATCTTATTGACGGCGGCGGCGAGATCGGGCGCCGTGTCGGCAAGCGTGCCGTCCAGGTCGAATAGCACGGCAGCGCAGTGCAGCAGGCGCGGTTCGTCGAGTGCGGCCCGCGCGGTCGAAAGGGGAGTCGTCATGCCGGTCGGAGGGTCACGCGCCGCGGCGGCACGCGACGAGGTAGTTGATGTCGGTGTCGTTCGACAGCGCGAAGCGCTTGCCGATCGGATGATACGTGATGCCCTTGATCTCCACGATGTGCAGATCCGTCGCACGCACGAAGCCGGCCAGTTCCGACGGGCGGATGAAGCGCGCGTAGTCGTGCGTGCCCTTCGGCAGCATTTGCGCGATGTACTCAGCGCCGATTACCGCGAACAGGTAGGACTTCAGATTCCGGTTCAGCGTCGAGAAGAACACCCAGCCGCCCGGCTTCACGAGCGTCGCGCACGCGGCGACGATATCGCCGGGCGACGGCACGTGCTCGAGCATCTCCATACACGTGACGACGTCGTAGGAGCCTGGCTCGCGCGCGGCGATCGCTTCGGCGGCGATCGCCTCGTAGTCGACCGCGATGCCGCTTTCGAGGCTGTGCAGGTCGGCGACGCCAAGCGCTTCGGTCGACAGGTCGATGCCTTTCACCTGGGCGCCGAGCCCGGCCATCGATTCGGACAGGATGCCGCCGCCGCAGCCGATGTCGAGTGCGCGCTTGCCGGCCAGGTGCGCATGTGCGTCGATCCAGCCGAGCCGGACCGGGTTCAGGTCGTGCAGCGGCTTGAATTCGGCATTCGGATCCCACCACCGATGGGCGAGGTCGCTGAATTTCTGGAGTTCGTGCGGATCGGCGTTGGTCATGGCGGCAAACGGGCTACGGAAGGAGGGCGGTGCTGCGGTTCGTCAGCCCCGAGTATATAAGCGGGCGGACGGCGAGGCCAGCGAGCGCCCGGACGGGCATCAAAGAAAAAGCCCCGCCGGGGCGGGGCTTTGAAGCAGTCGAAAACCGCGGCTTACTGCGCCGGAACGGTCGTCTTCTGGACTTCTTGCGTACCAACCACTTCGACTTCCACGCGGCGGTCCGGTGCGAGGCAGGCGATCAGCTGCTTGCGGTTCTTCTGGTTGCAGCCAGTCGTAACCGGGTTGCGCTTGCCCTTGCCTTCCGTGTAGATCTTGTTGGCCGGCACACCCTTGCTGACCAGGTACGACTTCACGGCCTGCGCACGGCGCAGCGACAGACGGTCGTTGTACTTGTCCGAACCGATGCGGTCCGTGTAGCCCGTTGCGACGACCACTTCCGTGTTCATGCCCTGGATCTTCGAAGCCAGTTCGTCCAGCTTCTGCTTGCCCAGCGGCTTGAGCGTTGCCTTGTCGAAGTCGAACAGGGCGTCAGCTTGATACGTGATCTTCTGGCTCGTGATGGCCGGAGCGACCGGAGCGACCGGCGGCTGCGGTGCCTGGGCGACCAGTGCGCCATCGCACTTCGCGTTGGCGGTGGCCGGCGTCCAGAACGCATCGCGCCAGCAGAGCTCGTTCGTGCCGTTCATCCACACCCATTCGCCCGTGCCGTTCACCCAGTTGTCATTGACGGCTTGACGCGACGCCGGCACCGACTGTGCCGAAGCGGATGCAGCCATAACTGCGGTAGCTGCAATGAACGCGAGCTTTGAAAGTTTATTCATATTTCTCCTCTCGAAATTGAGATTACCGCAGGTTTACTGCGAGCCTGTTGACGGTGACAAGTCATACATTGCTCGAAGTATAACATTGGTGCGGCACAAAAAACGCGGCACCGCTCTGTGTAGACTTCGAGCAGCGTCTAACTTTCAGTGCGTTGGCATTTTGCCATATCGTTCCCTTCCTACGAAAAAAAATCCTCCCCACCCTAAGATCCCCTCAACTTTGTGGTGCATGCGCAACACCGGCCTGCCGCAACTTTTAGAGATTGTCAAGGGCGTGCCGGCGAAATTGCGCGGATGCGTGTATCTGTTTACTCGTGCGCGTGAAACAACCCGGGCGCGATCGCCGGTAAACCGGGCGCGATCAACGGTGACGTCGAGTCGCGTGCGATTCCGGTCGGTTCGCCGCCGCCGCGATTTTCGCTATTTATATATAGCGGGGGAGGCGAATTTGCGGCTGATGGGCGCATGTTAGAATCTCGCGTTGCGTTGCGCATGCAGCGCCCACGCGAAAGGCGTTCGCCGTCTTCGCTCCGAAACGATACGGATACATGGATCAATTCGCCAAAGAGACCCTGCCCACCTCCCTAGAGGAGGAAATGCGCCGTTCGTATCTCGATTACGCGATGAGCGTGATCGTCGGACGTGCCCTCCCGGATGTCCGCGATGGCCTGAAGCCCGTGCACCGGCGCGTGTTGTTCGCGATGCACGAACTGAACAACGACTGGAACCGCGCGTACAAGAAGTCGGCGCGTATCGTCGGTGACGTGATCGGTAAGTACCACCCTCACGGCGACACCGCGGTCTACGACACGATCGTGCGGATGGCGCAGGACTTCTCGCTGCGCTACATGCTGATCGACGGGCAGGGCAACTTC
Source organism: Burkholderia sp. FW306-1C-G01B (assembly GCF_058781685.1). NCBI lineage: Bacteria > Pseudomonadati > Pseudomonadota > Betaproteobacteria > Burkholderiales > Burkholderiaceae > Burkholderia > Burkholderia sp. FW306-1C-G01B. Next base: position 225,539 of record NZ_JBYSWZ010000008.1, on the reverse strand, counting down.
GGCTCGATCGACGGCGACAATGCCGCGGCGATGCGTTACACCGAAATTCGCATGGCGAAGATCGGTCACGAGCTGCTCGCCGACATCGACAAGGAAACGGTCGATTTCGAGCCGAACTACGACGGCAACGAAATGCAGCCGTCGGTCCTGCCGTCGCGCATCCCGAACCTGCTGATCAACGGCTCGTCGGGCATCGCGGTCGGCATGGCGACCAACATCCCGCCGCACAACCTGAACGAAGTCGTCGACGCGTGCCAGCACCTGCTGAACACCCCGGAAGCGACGATCGACGAGCTGATCGAGATCATCCCGGCGCCGGACTTCCCGACCGCCGGCATCATCTACGGCGTCGCTGGCGTGCGCGACGGCTACCGCACCGGGCGCGGCCGCGTCGTGATGCGCGCGGCCACGCACTTCGAGGAGATCGACCGCGGCCAGCGGATGGCGATCATCGTCGACGAGCTGCCGTACCAGGTGAACAAGCGCTCGCTGCTCGAGCGGATCGCCGAGCTCGTCAACGAGAAGAAGCTCGAAGGCATCTCCGACATCCGCGACGAGTCCGACAAGAGCGGCATGCGTGTCGTGATCGAGCTCAAGCGCGGTGAAGTGCCCGAAGTGGTGCTGAACAACCTGTACAAGGCGACGCAGCTCCAGGACACGTTCGGCATGAACATGGTCGCGCTCGTCGACGGCCAGCCGAAGCTGCTGAACCTGAAGGAAATCCTGCAGTGCTTCCTGTCGCATCGACGCGAAGTGCTGACGCGCCGGACGATCTACGAACTGCGCAAGGCCCGCGAACGCGGCCACGTGCTCGAAGGTCTCGCGGTCGCGCTCGCGAACATCGACGAGTTCATCGCGATCATCAAGGCCGCGCCGACGCCGCCGATCGCGAAGCAGGAACTGATGGCGAAGCCGTGGGATTCGTCGCTCGTGCGCGAGATGCTGACGCGCGCCGAGAGCGAGAACGCGACGGCCGGCGGGCGCTCCGCGTACCGCCCGGAAGGCCTGAACCCGGCTTTCGGCATGCAGGGCGACGGGCTGTACCGTCTGTCCGACACGCAGGCCCAGGAAATCCTGCAGATGCGCCTGCAGCGCCTGACCGGCCTCGAGCAGGACAAGATCATCGGCGAGTACCGCGAAGTGATGGCGCAGATCGCCGACCTGCTGGACATCCTCGCGCGCCCCGAGCGGATCACGACGATGATCGGCGAGGAACTCACGTCGGTGAAGGCCGAATTCGGCGACGCGCGCCGCTCGAAGATCGAGCTGAACGCGACCGAGCTGAACACCGAGGATCTGATCACGCCGCAGGACATGGTCGTCACGATGTCGCACGCGGGCTACGTGAAGTCGCAGCCGCTGTCCGAGTACCGCGCGCAGAAGCGCGGTGGTCGCGGCAAGCAGGCGACGCAGATGAAGGAAGACGACTGGATCGAGACGCTGTTCATCGCGAACACGCACGATTACATCCTGTGCTTCTCGAACCGCGGCCGCGTGTACTGGGTCAAGGTCTATGAAGTGCCGCAGGGCTCGCGCAACTCGCGCGGCCGCCCGATCGTCAACATGTTCCCGCTGCAGGATGGCGAGAAGATCAACGTCGTGCTGCCGGTGAAGGAATTCTCGGCCGACAAGTTCATCTTCATGGCGACGTCGCTCGGCACCGTGAAGAAGACGCCGCTCGAAGCGTTCAGCCGTCCGATGAAGAAGGGCATCATCGCGGTCGGCCTCGACGACGGCGACTTCCTAATCGGTGCGTCGATCACCGACGGCGCGCACGACGTGATGCTGTTCTCCGACGCCGGCAAGGCCGTGCGCTTCGACGAGAACGACGTGCGTCCGATGGGGCGCGAGGCGCGCGGCGTGCGCGGCATGCAGCTCGAGGACGGGCAGCAGGTCATCGCGATGCTGGTTGCGGGCAGCGAGGAGCAGACCGTGCTCACCGCGACCGAGAACGGCTACGGCAAGCGCACGCCGATCACCGAATACACGCGTCACGGCCGCGGTACGAAGGGTATGATCGCGATCCAGACGTCCGAGCGCAACGGCAAGGTCGTGGCCGCGACGCTCGTCGACGCCGAGGATCAGATCATGCTGATCACGACGGCCGGCGTGTTGATTCGCACCCGTGTTTCCGAGATTCGCGAGATGGGGCGCGCCACGCAAGGTGTTACACTCATCAGTCTCGATGAGGGTACCAAGCTCTCTGGCCTGCAGCAGATTGCGGAGGCCGAGGAGGGCGATGGCGAGGCCGACGAGGCGTCGGACGGCGAAGCCTGAAGAACGGATGAGACTCTGGCCGCCGCGGGCGTGAAGCGCCGCGGCCGGCGAGCAACCATTCATATTTCCAAAAGGGAGTGATGATGCAAAAGCAATTCAAGCAACTGGTCCTGCTGGCTGCACTGGTGCCGACGTTCGCGATGGCGCAAGCGCTGTCGAATTCCGCACCGGCGCCCGCCGCGGCAGCTGCGCCGATCGACGCCGACAAGAAGGCCGCGATCAAGGATCTGCTCGACGCGATCGACGCGCCGAAGCTCGTGTCGGCAATCGGCAACAGCGCCGAAATGCAGGCCAAGCAGCTCGTGCCGGCGATCCTGTCGGACGCGCTGTCGGAAAACAAGACGCTGAACGACAAGCAGAAGCAGGCTGCCGTTCCGACGCTGCAGAAGAACGCGGTGCCGAAGCTGGTCGACGGCGCGGGCAAGGTGTTCGGCACGCAGCAGTTCCAGAACGACGCAATGTCGGCTCAGTACGACGCATACGCGAAGTACTACAGCACGTCGGAGATCAAGGATCTGACGACGTTCTACAAGAGCCCGACGGGCCGCAAGTTCATCCAGGTTCAGGATCAGGTCGGTCGCGACGTGGTCAACGGCCTGATGCAGAAGTACATGCCGCAAGCGATCCAGGCAACGCGCACGCAGGCTGACAAGGAAGTCGCAGCAGTCAAGCCGGGCAAGTAAGCCGTCCGGGCACGCCCCCCGGCCGTTCGGCCGGGTTTGGCGGGAGCCTTCCGACAGTGCGATAATGGCCGTTTGCGCGCGAGCGCAAGCGGCCATTCTTTTTCTGGCGCGGCTCATTTGCAACTGACATGCGGCGGCAAGCCGCCGGTCGCGTCCCTCCCGAGGTTTTCACGATGCGCGTCTTTAATTTCTCCGCCGGTCCTGCGGCGATGCCCGAGGAAGTGCTGCGGCAGGCCGCCGACGAAATGCTCGACTGGCACGGCAGCGGCATGAGCGTGATGGAGATGAGCCATCGCGGCAAGGAATTCATGTCGATTCACGAGGCCGCGCTGACCGACCTGCGCGACTTGCTCGGCGTGCCGGCAAGCCACCGGATCCTGTTCCTGCAGGGCGGCGGCATCGCGGAAAACGCGATCGTGCCGATGAACCTGCTCGGGTCGCGCAACACCGCCGACTTCGTCGTGACGGGCTCGTGGTCGCAGAAATCGTTCGGCGAGGCGAAGAAGTTCTGCACGCCGCATCTCGCCGCAACCGGCAAGACGGAAGACGGCTACACGCGTGCGCCGGCGCGCGCCGAATGGCAACTGTCGGACGATCCGGCCTACGTGCATCTGTGCACCAACGAGACGATCGACGGCGTCGAGACGTTCGAGATTCCCGATCTCGGCGACGTGCCGCTGGTCGCGGATGTCTCGTCGCACATCCTGTCGCGCCCGATGGACGTCGCGAAATACGGCGTGCTGTACGGCGGCGCGCAGAAGAATATCGGGATGGCCGGCGTGACGGTCGTGATCGTGCGCGAGGATCTGCTCGATCGCGCGCTGTCGATCTGCCCGTCCGCGTTCGAGTGGAAGACCGTCGCCGCGAACAACTCGCTGTACAACACGCCGCCCACCTATGCGATCTACATCGCGGGCCTCGTGTTCCAGTGGCTGAAGCGGCAGGGGGGGCTCGAAGCGATCGAGGCCCGCAATATCGAAAAATCGAAGCTGCTCTACGACACGATCGATGCGAGCGGCTTCTATCTGAACAAGGTCGAGCCGGCAGCGCGTTCGCGGATGAACGTGCCGTTTTTCCTGGCCGACGAAACGCGCAACGAAGACTTCCTTGCCGGCGCAAAGGCGCGCGGGCTGCTGCAGCTGAAGGGCCACAAGTCCGTCGGCGGCATGCGGGCGTCGATCTACAACGCGGTGCCGCTCGAGGGCGTGAAGGCGCTCGTCGAGTACATGAAGGACTTCGAGCAGCGCGGCGCCTGACGGCGACGCTGTTCAAACAGCACGGCAAAACGCATGGACGACGAACTGAATTCCCGCCTGAAACCGCTGCGCGATCGCATCGACGCGATCGACGCGCAGCTGATCGCGCTCCTGAACCAGCGCGCCGCGGTGGCGCTGGAGGTGGGCGAGGTCAAGAAGCATTTCAACGCGCCGGTGTTCCGGCCGGAGCGCGAGCTGCAGGTGATCGCGCGGCTGCAGGACATGAGCGCGGGGCCGCTCGAGAGCGAGCACATCGGCGCAATCTGGCGCGAGATCATGGCGGCGAGCCGCGCGCTTGAGCAGACGATCCACGTCGCGTTCCTCGGGCCGGTCGGCACGTATAGCGAACAGGCGATGTTCGAGTATTTCGGCCAGTCGATCGAAGGGCTGCCGTGCCCGTCGATCGACGAGGTGTTCCGTTCGGTCGAGGCCGGTGCGTCCGCATTCGGCATCGCGCCGGTCGAGAATTCGACCGAAGGGGCCGTGTCGCGCACGCTCGACCTGCTGCTGCAGACGCAACTGCTGATCAGCGGCGAGCTCGCGCTGCCCATCCATCACAACCTGCTCACGCAGAGCGGCACGCTCGACGGCGTGAAGCGCGTTTGCGCGCATGCGCAGGCGCTGGCGCAATGCCAGCAGTGGCTCGCCGCGAATGCGCCGCAGCTCGAGCGGCAGGCCGTGGCGAGCAACGCGGAGGCCGCGCGTCTCGCGGCGGCCGATCCGACCGTCGCGGCGATCGCGGGCGACCGCGCGGCCGCGCACTACGGCTTGCAGATCGCGTTCGCGCTGATCCAGGACGATCCGCACAACCGCACGCGTTTCGTGATCATCGGCAAGCAGCCGGCCGGGCAAAGCGGTCACGACCAGACGTCGCTGATCGTGTCGGTGAAGAACGAGCCTGGCGCCGTGTTCAAGCTGCTCGAACCGCTCGCGCGGCACGGTGTGTCGATGACGCGCTTCGAGTCGCGTCCGGCGCGCGTCGGCACGTGGGAGTACTACTTCTACATCGACATCGAAGGGCACCGCGATGATGCGTCGGTCGCGGCCGCGCTTGCGGAACTCGGCCAGAAGGCTGCGTTCCTGAAGATACTCGGTTCGTATCCGAGCGCACGCTGACGCGTGGCGGTCCGGCGCCTGCTCGCGCAGGCGTGGCGGCCAGGCGGGCAGGGCAGGCCGATCGGCGCTGCCGAAGGCGGGTTCGGGCGGCACCGGTGCAGGTCGCGCCGGGTGCGGGCCCGTTGCCCGGAATCTGGAATTCCGTGTGCGGGGCGTTGTTCCGCGCGCGTAACTTGGCTCTTGTCGTGTCAGGCTTTGCATTCAACAAACTGGTCATTTTCGGTGTCGGCCTGATCGGCGGATCGCTGGCCCGCGCGCTGCGTGAGCGCGCGCCGGGCGACGCGGGCGAGATCGTCGGCGTGGGCCGTTCGCGCGCATCGGTCGAGCGTGCGCTGTCGCTCGGCGTGATCGACCGCGCGGCGGCGCTCGACGACGACGCGCAGTTGCGCGATGCGCTGGCGGGCGCCGATCTCGTGCTGCTGGCCGCACCCGTCGCGCAGACGGGCCCGCTGCTCGCGCGCATCGCGCCGTGGCTCGCCGATGCGACGATCGTCACCGATGCGGGCAGCACCAAATCCGACGTCGCCGCCGCCGCGCGCGAAGCGCTCGGCGCGCGGATCGCACAGTTCGTGCCGGGGCATCCGATCGCCGGCCGCGAGTCGAGCGGCGTCGAGGCCGCGTTGCCGGACCTGTACGTCGGCCGCAACGTCGTGCTGTGCCCGCTGCCGGAGAACGCGCCCGAATCGGTCGCGCGGATCGACGCGATGTGGCGCGCGACCGGCGCCGACGTGCGCACGATGAGCACCGGGCAGCACGACCGCGTGTTTGCGTCGATCAGCCATCTGCCGCACGTGCTGTCGTTTGCGCTCGTCGAACAGATCCTCGGCGAGACGGACGCGGAACTCAAATTCTCGTACGCGGCGGGCGGCTTCCGCGATTTCACGCGCATCGCGGCGTCGAGCCCGGAGATGTGGCGCGACGTGTGCGTCGCGAACCGCGCGGCGCTGCTCGACGAACTCGACGGCTACACGCGCGTGCTCGCGCGGCTGCGCGAGGCGATCGACGCCGGCGACGGCGCGGCGCTCGAAGCCGTGTTCACGCGCTCGCGCGCCGCACGCAAGGCATGGCAGGAGCGTGGCGGCACGCCCGCTGCCGAACCGGTCAAGAAATAACAGGACGATTCCCATGGACTATCTCGATCTCGGCCCGTACTCCAGCGCATCGGGCACCGTGCGCCTGCCCGGCTCGAAGAGCATCTCGAACCGCGTGCTGCTGCTCGCGGCGCTTGCCGAAGGCGAAACGACGATCACCAATCTGCTCGACTCCGACGACACGCGCGTGATGCTCGATGCACTCGGCAAGCTCGGCGTGAAGCTCGCGCGCGACGGCGACACCTGCGTCGTCACGGGCACGCGCGGCGCGTTCACCGCGAAGACGGCCGACCTGTTCCTCGGCAACGCGGGCACGGCCGTGCGGCCGCTGACCGCGGCGCTCGCGGTGAACGGCGGCGACTACCGCGTGCACGGCGTGCCGCGCATGCACGAGCGGCCGATCGGCGATCTCGTCGACGGCCTGCGGCAGATCGGCGCGCGGATCGACTACGAACTGAACGAAGGCTACCCGCCGCTGCGGATCAGGCCCGCGACGATTTCGGTCGATGCGCCGATCCGCGTGCGCGGCGACGTGTCGAGCCAGTTCCTCACGGCGCTGCTGATGACGCTGCCGCTCGTGAAGGCGAAGGACGGCAAGATCGTCGTCGAGGTCGACGGCGAACTGATCTCGAAGCCGTACATCGACATCACGATCCGGCTGATGGAGCGTTTCGGCGTGGTCGTCGAGCGCGACGGCTGGCAGCGCTTCGTCGTGCCGGCCGGCGTCCGCTACCGCTCGCCGGGGCGGATCATGGTCGAGGGCGATGCGTCGTCCGCATCGTACTTCCTCGCGGCCGGCGCGCTTGGCGGCGGCCCGCTGCGTGTCGAGGGCGTGGGGCGTGCGAGCATCCAGGGCGACGTCGGCTTCGCGAACGCGCTGATGCAGATGGGCGCGAACGTGACGATGGGCGACGACTGGATCGACGTGCGAGGCATCGGCCACGACCACGGCAAGCTCGAGCCGATCGACATGGACTTCAACCTGATCCCCGATGCGGCGATGACCATCGCGGTTGCGGCGCTGTTCGCGAGCGGCACGAGCACGCTGCGCAACATCGCGAGCTGGCGCGTGAAGGAGACCGACCGCATCGCCGCGATGGCGACCGAACTGCGCAAGGTCGGCGCGATCGTCGAGGAAGGTCCCGACTATCTCGTCGTCACGCCGCCGGAAAAGCTCACGCCGAACGCGGCGATCGACACGTACGACGATCACCGGATGGCGATGTGCTTCTCGCTCGTCAGCCTGGGCGGCGTGCCCGTGCGGATCAACGATCCGAAGTGCGTCGGCAAGACGTTCCCCGACTATTTCGACCGCTTCGCCGCGCTCGCCAAAGCCTGACCCGACTGTTCCGATGAAATCGACCCGACCCTTTCACCCGACTCCCGTCATCACGATCGACGGCCCGACCGCTTCCGGCAAGGGCACCGTCGCGGCGCTCGTCGCCGCGCACCTTGGCTTCCACCTGCTCGACAGCGGTGCGCTGTACCGTCTCGCGGCGCTCGCAAGCGTGCGCTACGGCATCGCGGCGGAGGACATCGACGCACTGGTGAAACTGATCGACGATCTCCACATCACGTTCCGCGAAGGCTGCGCGCAGCTCGACGGCGTCGACGTGTCGAACGACATCCGCGCCGAAGCGGTCGGCAACCGCGCGTCGGCCATTGCCGTGCACGGGCCCGTGCGCACCGCGCTGGTCGCGCGCCAGCGCGCGTTCCGCAAGACGCCGGGCCTCGTTGCCGACGGCCGCGACATGGGTACGGTGATCTTCCCGGACGCCGTGCTGAAGGTGTTCCTGACGGCCAGCGCCGAGGCGCGCGCGGCCAGACGGCATAAGCAATTGATGCAAAAAGGTTTTTCTGCTAATATAGATGACTTGCTCCGGGATCTTCGTGAACGTGACGCGCGCGACAGCAATCGCGCGGCCGCACCGCTGAAGCCCGCGGCAGATGCCGAGCTGCTGGATACGTCGGCACTTTCGGTCGATGAAGCAGTCGACCAGGTGCTGCAGTGGTACCGGGCGCTCGGTCAGCCCGCCTGAGAAGGCGGGCAGCGGTAGGTGCCCCGCGTCGCAAGCGCGGAGCGTGTTTCGAACCCTTAACCCCGTGTGGTCTTCGATCTGGCCCTTTCAGCCTGCCATTCCGGCCGGCGTGGCACAGCGAGCCATGCACAATCAGATTTTTATGTCCGACCTGCAAACCTCCACCCCGAATACCGAATCCTTTGCGGCTCTGTTCGAAGAGTCGCTGACCCGCCAAGACATGCGCGCCGGCGAAGTGATTTCCGCCGAAGTCGTGCGCGTCGACCACAACTTCGTGGTCGTCAATGCAGGCCTGAAGTCCGAGGCTTACATTCCGATCGAGGAATTCCTGAACGATCAGGGCGAGGTTGAGGTGCAGTCGGGCGATTTCGTGTCCGTCGCGATCGACGCACTCGAAAACGGCTACGGCGACACGATCCTGTCGCGCGACAAGGCGAAGCGCCTTGCATCGTGGCTGTCGCTGGAAAAGGCCCTCGACAACAACGAACTCGTCACCGGCACGATCACCGGCAAGGTGAAGGGCGGCATGACCGTGATGGTCAACGGCATCCGCGCGTTCCTGCCGGGTTCGCTGGTCGACACGCGTCCGGTCAAGGACACGACCCCGTACGAAGGCAAGACGCTCGAGTTCCGCGTGATCAAGCTCGATCGCAAGCGTAACAACGTCGTGCTGTCGCGTCGTGCAGTGATCGAAGCGACCCAAGGCGAAGAGCGCGCGAAGCTGCTCGAGACGCTGAAGGAAGGCGCGATCGTCAACGGCGTGGTCAAGAACATCACCGACTACGGTGCGTTCGTCGACCTCGGCGGCATCGACGGCCTGCTGCACATCACCGACATCGCATGGCGTCGTGTGCGTCACCCGAGCGAAGTCCTGTCGGTTGGCCAGGAAGTCACGGCGAAGATCCTCAAGTTCGACCAAGAGAAGAACCGCGTCTCGCTGGGCATCAAGCAACTGGGCGACGATCCGTGGGAAGGCATCTCGCGCCGTTACCCGTCGGGCACGCGCCTGTTCGGCAAGGTCACGAACATCACCGACTACGGCGCATTCGTCGAAGTGGAATCGGGCATCGAAGGCCTCGTCCACGTGTCGGAAATGGACTGGACCAACAAGAACGTTGCTCCGTCGAAGGTTGTCCAGCTTGGCGACGAAGTCGAAGTCATGGTCCTCGAGATCGACGAAGACCGTCGTCGTATCAGCCTCGGCATGAAGCAGTGCAAGCCGAATCCGTGGGATGACTTCAGCCGCAACTTCAAGAAGGGCGACAAGATCACGGGCGCAATCAAGTCGATCACCGACTTCGGCGTGTTCATCGGTCTGCCGGGCGGCATCGACGGCCTGGTCCACCTGTCGGACCTGTCGTGGAGCGAAGCCGGCGAAGAAGCTGTTCGCAAGTACAAGAAGGGCGACGAAGTCGAAGCAATCGTGCTCGGTATCGACGTCGAGAAGGAGCGTATTTCGCTCGGCATCAAGCAACTCGAAGGCGACCCGTTCAGCAACTACGTTGCAATGAACGACAAGGGCTCGATCGTCGACGGCGTTGTGAAGACGGTCGATGCGAAGGGTGCGGTCATCACGCTGACGGGCGACATCGAAGGCTACCTGCGCGCATCGGAAATCTCGCAGGATCGCGTCGAAGACGCACGCAACGTGCTGAAGGAAGGCGACAAGGTCAACGCGATGGTGATCAACATCGATCGCAAGTCGCGCGGCATCAACCTGTCGATCAAGGCGAAGGATTCGGCCGAACAACAGGAAGCGATCCGCGGCCTGCAATCGGACTCCAGCGCTGCTGCGACCGGTACGACCAACCTCGGCGCGCTGCTGAAGGCGAAGCTCGACGGCCAGAACCAGTAAGCCTCACGAGGTCTGCTGAAGTATGACCAAATCCGAGTTGGTCGCGCAGCTGGCATCGCGATTTCCGCAACTTGTCCTCAAGGATGCGGATTTCGCGGTGAAAACGATGCTCGATGCAATGTCTGAAGCCCTGGCGAAAGGGCATCGCATCGAAATTCGGGGTTTCGGCAGCTTCGGCCTCAACCGTCGCCCGGCGCGTGTCGGACGCAACCCGAAGTCGGGGGAGAAAGTGCAGGTGCCCGAGAAGTTCGTGCCGCACTTCAAGCCTGGCAAGGAATTGCGTGAACGCGTCGACGGCCGCGCCGGTGAGCCGCTGAAGGCTGACGATCCGGACGACGAGCGTTGAGCGTCGTTCGGTTTGCCCGGAACCTGACCGGCGAAGGCTGAAGAAAAAAGCGCCCCTAGCGGGCGCTTTTTTCATTTCCGGCGATCGTGTGGCGCAATGGGGCGCGCAGGATCTGCGCAGCCGCGGAAACGCTTCCTTTACAATACGGGTCGATTCGGTGCGACGAAGGGGAGTCGCGCGCCGCGGCAAACCTCAACAAAGAGAGGGCTTCATGAAGTTTATCGTCTGGCTGATCCGGGTATTGGTGTTCGTGCTGCTGCTGGTGCTCGCGCTGGCCAATACGCAAACCGCGACGCTGAATTTTGTTGCCGGCTATGCATGGCAAGCGCCGCTGATCCTGATCGGCCTCGCGTTCTTCGTCGTGGGGCTGCTGGCCGGCCTGCTGTCCGCGCTGCCTTCGATCTTCCGTCTGCGTCTCGAGAACGGGCGCCTGAAGCGCGATCTGCGCGCGGCGCGCGAAACGCCTGCCGTCATCGACCAGCCGCCGATGCCGCCCGTCATTTAACACGGACGCCGCGCGATAATCGCGCGGTTTTCGTCTCTGCTTCGATATTTCGCATGGATCTGGATTTTTGGTGGTTGCTCGCGATTCCGGTTGCGTTCGCGCTCGGTTGGGCGGCGTCACGCTATGACCTGAAGAATCTCCTGTCGGAGAGTGCCAACCTGCCGCGATCGTATTTTCGCGGCCTGAATTTTCTGTTGAACGAACAACCCGACAAGGCGATCGACGCGTTCATCGAGGTCGCCAAGCTCGACCCCGAGACGGTTGAGCTGCACTTCGCGCTCGGCAACCTGTTCCGCCGTCGCGGCGAAACCGACCGTGCAATCCGCGTGCACCAGAACCTGCTGAGCCGTACGGACCTGCCGGTCAACGAGCGCGACCATGCGCTGTACGAGCTCGGCCAGGATTTCCTCAAGGCCGGCCTGCTCGATCGCGCCGAGGAGGCGTTTCACAAGCTCGCCGACGGCGACTACGCGCTTGGCGCACAGCGGGCGCTGCTGACGATCTACGAGATCGAGAAGGACTGGAACAAGTCGATCGATACCGCGAAGCGCATCGAGTCGATGAGCGACAAACCGCTCGGCGCCGAAATCGCGCAGTTTCACTGCGAACTCGCGCAGGATGCGCTGCAGCGCAAGAACGCGGCCGCGGCAGCCGAGCAACTGCGGCTCGCGCTGACCGTGAACCCGCAGAACGTTCGCGCGACGATCCTGTCCGGCGATGCCGCGGAGGCGGAGGGCAATCACGCGGCCGCGATCGAGCACTGGAAGCGAGTCGAAGCGCAGAACCCGGCGTATCTGCCGCTCGTCGCCGACAAGCTGATGAAGGCCTATGTCGCGCTTGGCAAGAACGTCGACGGCGCGGAGCTGCTGATGGAGTATGTCGACCGCTATCCGTCGAACGACCTGCTCGACATTGCCTATCAGCACATCGCGGGGTTGCGCGGCCAGGACGCGGCGCACACGCTCGCGCGCGCGCAGATGGAGAAGTCGCCGAACCTGTCGGGGATGCTGCACCTGCTCGATGCGCAGATCGCGGCGGCCGACGAACCGCGTCGTAAGGAACTTGAAATGATGCGTGCGCTGATCAAGCAGCGCACGAAAAATCTGCCACGGTATACGTGCCAGAATTGCGGTTTCCGGGCGCGGCTCTTCTACTGGCAGTGCCCCGGATGCAGCGGCTGGGAAACCTATGCGCCGCGCCGCGTCGAACCTGCGATGTCGAGCTGATCCCGGCACGCGGAGCCAACGCGCAGCGGTTGTCGCCGGGTTCGGCCCGGCGGCCAAGTTAGTCCATTACCGGGAAGTACCGGAACATCTATGAAAATCACCATCATCGGCACCGGCTATGTCGGCCTCGTCACGGGCGCATGCCTCGCGGAGATCGGTCACGACGTCTTCTGTCTCGACGTCGATTCGCGCAAGATCGACATCCTGAATAACGGCGGGATGCCGATTCACGAACCGGGGCTGCTGGACATCATCGCGCGCAACCGCGCGGCGGGGCGCCTGCGCTTTTCGACCGACCTCGAGGCGAGCGTCGCGCACGGCGAGATCCAGTTCATTGCGGTCGGTACGCCGCCCGACGAGGACGGCTCGGCCGACCTGCAATACGTGCTCGAGGCCGCGCGCAACATCGGCCGCCACATGACGGGCTTCAAGGTGATCGTCGACAAGTCGACGGTGCCGGTCGGCACCGCGCAGCGCGTGCGCGGCGTGGTCGACGAGGCGCTTGCCGCGCGCGGGCTCGGGGGCAGCGTCGCGCATCGCTTCTCGGTCGTGTCGAACCCGGAATTCCTGAAGGAAGGCGCCGCGGTCGAGGACTTCATGCGCCCTGACCGGATCATCATCGGTGTCGACGGCGACGAGACGGGCACGATCGCGCGCGAGAAGATGAAGAAGCTTTACGCACCGTTCAACCGCAACCACGAGCGGACGATCTACATGGACGTTCGTTCGGCCGAATTCGCGAAATATGCGGCGAATGCGATGCTCGCGACGCGTATCTCGTTCATGAACGAAATGTCGAATCTTGCCGACAAGGTCGGTGCCGACATCGAGGCCGTGCGCCGCGGGATCGGTTCCGATCCGCGTATCGGCTATCACTTCCTGTACGCGGGCGTCGGCTACGGCGGCTCGTGCTTCCCGAAGGACGTCCAGGCGCTGATTCGCACCGCGGGCGAGAACGGCCAGCCGCTGCGCATCCTGGAAGCCGTCGAGGCGGCCAACCATGCGCAGAAGGACGTGCTGATCGGCAAGATCGAGCAGCGCTTCGGCGCCGACCTGACCGGCCGCGAGTTCGCGGTCTGGGGCCTGGCGTTCAAGCCGAACACCGACGACATGCGCGAGGCGCCGAGCCGCCGCCTGATCGCCGCGCTGCTCGAGCGCGGCGCGATCGTGCGCGCGTACGATCCGGTCGCGGTCGACGAGGCGCGGCGCGTGTTCGCGCTGGATTTCGGCGACGATGCGGACGCGCTTGCGCGGCTGCAGCTCGTCGATACGCAGGACGTCGCCGTGACGGGTGCGGACGCGCTCGTGATCGTGACCGAATGGAAGGAATTCCGGAGCCCCGATTTCACGCGCCTGAAGGTCGAACTGAAGGCGCCGGTGATTTTCGACGGGCGCAACCTGTACGAGCCGGACGCGATGGCCGAGCTGGGCATCGACTACTACGCGATCGGCCGGCCGTATGTCGATCCCCAGTCGTTTTCCCGTGGCTGATCACACGATGAATACTCTCCGCGAAGTCGTTCCGGTGCCGCGCGCGCAGCTCGCGCGCTCGCGTGTGCTTGTCGTCGGCGACGTGATGCTCGATCGTTACTGGTTCGGCAACGTCGATCGCATTTCGCCGGAAGCGCCCGTGCCGGTCGTACACGTGCAGCGTCAGGAAGAGCGGCTCGGCGGTGCGGCCAACGTCGCGCGCAATGCCGTGACGCTCGGCGGCCAGGCCGGATTGCTGTGCGTCGTCGGTTGCGACGAACCCGGCGAGCGGATCGTCGAGCTGCTCGGCAGCAGCGGCGTGACGCCGTATCTCGAGCGCGACCCGACGCTGCCGACCACGATCAAGCTGCGCGTGCTCGCACGCCAGCAGCAACTGCTGCGCGTCGACTTCGAGGCGATGCCGACGCACGAGGTGCTGCTCGCGGGGCTCGCGCGCTTCGACGCGCTGCTGCCGCAGCACGACGTCGTGCTGATGTCGGATTACGCGAAGGGCGGCCTGACGCACGTCACGACGATGATCGAGAAAGCGCGTGCGGCCGGCAAGGCCGTTCTCGTCGACCCGAAGGGCGACGACTGGGCGCGCTACCGCGGCGCATCGCTGATCACGCCGAATCGCGCGGAGTTGCGCGAAGTGGTCGGGCAGTGGAAATCGGAAGACGATCTGCGCGCGCGTGTCGCGAATCTGCGTGCGGAACTCGGCATCGACGCGCTGCTGCTCACGCGTTCGGAAGAGGGCATGACGCTCTTTTCCGCCACCGGCGAACTGCACGCACCGGCGCTCGCGCGCGAGGTGTTCGACGTGTCGGGCGCGGGCGATACCGTGATCGCGACGGTCGCGACGATGCTCGGCGCAGGCGTGCCGCTCGTCGACGCGGTCGTGCTCGCGAATCGCGCGGCAGGCATCGTGGTCGGCAAGCTCGGCACGGCCACGGTGGACTACGACGAACTGTTTCACTGAGCGCATTCGGCGGCGCGACGAGCGCGCCGCACGAGTGGCTCGCACTTTTCAGGCAGGACGATCATGACCCTCATCGTCACCGGCGCAGCCGGTTTTATCGGCGCGAATATCGTCAAGGCGCTCAACGAGCGCGGCGAGACGCGCATCATCGCGGTCGACAACCTGACGCGCGCGGACAAGTTCCGCAATCTCGTCGATTGCGAGATCGACGACTATCTCGACAAGACGGAATTCGTCGAACGCTTTGCGCGCGGCGATTTCGGCAAGGTGCGCGCGGTGTTCCACGAAGGCGCCTGTTCGGACACGATGGAAACCGACGGCCGCTACATGATGGACAACAACTTCCGCTACAGCCGCGCAGTGCTCGACGCGTGCCTCGCACAGGGCGCGCAGTTCCTGTACGCGTCGTCGGCCGCGATCTACGGCGGCTCGACGCGTTTCGTCGAGGAGCGCGACGTCGAGGCGCCGCTGAACGTGTACGGCTATTCGAAGTTCCTGTTCGACCAGGTGATCCGTCGCGTGCTGCCGACCGCGAAGAGCCAGATCGCCGGCTTCCGCTATTTCAACGTGTACGGCGCGCGCGAAACGCACAAGGGCCGCATGGCGTCGGTTGCGTTCCACAACTTCAACCAGTTCCGCGCGGAAGGCAAGGTGAAGCTGTTCGGCGAGTACAACGGCTATGCACCGGGCGAGCAGACGCGCGATTTCGTGTCGGTCGAGGACGTCGCGAAGGTGAACCTGTTCTTCTTCGATCATCCGGAGAAGTCGGGCATCTTCAACCTCGGCACAGGCCGTGCGCAGCCGTTCAACGATATCGCGTCGACGGTCGTGAACACGCTGCGTGCGCTCGACAACCTGCCGCCGCTGACGCTCGCGCAGCAGGTCGAGCAGGGGCTGATCGAATACGTGCCGTTCCCCGATGCGTTGCGCGGCAAGTACCAGTGCTTCACGCAGGCCGACCAGACGAAACTGCGCGCGGCCGGCTACGACGCACCGTTCCTGACCGTGCAGGAAGGCGTCGACCGCTACGTTCGTTGGCTGTCCGGCCAGGTTTAAACGGAAGCGTTGCACCGATAGACTGGGTCTCACGGTCGGCAGCCGCCGGCCGTTTTCATCGGAGATCCAGCACATGATCAGAAAATGGTTTGCCGCAGCGGTCATGCTCGGCGCAGTCGCGTCGGCCTGGGCGGCCGTCGACGTCAACACCGCGAACGAGGATGCGCTCGTCGGCATCAAGGGCATCGGCCCGGCGCGGGCGAAGGCGATTCTGGACGAACGCGGCGCGCGCGGTCCGTTCAGGAGTGCGGACGATCTCGCGTCACGCGTGAAAGGCATGGGCGGCCATACCGTCGAGCGACTTCAGCAGGAAGGGCTGACGATAGGTGCGGCCGGCGCAGGCGCGGCCGGCTCGGGCACTGCAGCCGCGCCGGTCGCGGGCAAGGCGGCAGCAGCAAAGCCCGCCGCGGCACCTGCCCGCACCGCGCAGAAGTAACGCGTCGCGCGCGACCGACAAAGAGCTCCTTCAGTCGCCGTCATTGCGACGGCTTCCCGCGGCATGCCGCGGGTTTTTTGCGTGCGCGCTGCGTGCGCGGCGATCGCGAATCGCGCGGCATGCGTATTCCATCGTCGCAAAGGGGTTGCCGGCGCGAGCGGCGGTGCTGGTTTACAATCGATCGATTGATCGGCCTCGTACTCACGGTATACCCATGGCTTACAAAACTATCGAAGACACGATCGGCAATACGCCGCTCGTGCAACTGGTCCGCTTGCCGGACGACGAGATTCGCGCGCGCAACAACGTGGTGCTCGCGAAGCTCGAGGGCAACAATCCGGCCGGTTCCGTGAAGGATCGCCCGGCGCTGTCGATGATCAGCAAGGCCGAGGCGCGCGGGCGCATCAAGCCGGGCGATACGCTGATCGAGGCGACGAGCGGCAACACGGGCATCGCGCTCGCGATGGCAGCGGCGATCCGCGGCTACAAGATGGTGCTGATCATGCCGGAGGACCTGTCGGTCGAGCGCCGCCAGAGCATGGCCGCTTACGGCGCCGAAATCATCCTGACGCCCGTGAAGGGCGGGATGGAACTGGCGCGCGACCTCGCTGACCAGATGCAGCGCGAAGGCAAGGGCGTGATCCTCGATCAGTTCGCCAACCCCGACAACCCGGTCGCGCACTACGAGGCGACCGGTCCGGAGATCTGGCGCGACACCGACGGACGCGTGACGCACTTCGTGTCGGCGATGGGCACGACCGGCACGATCATGGGCGTGTCGCAGTATCTGAAGGAGCAGAATCCCGCGATCGAGATCGTCGGTGCGCAGCCGGAAGAAGGTTCGCGCATTCCGGGCATCCGCAAGTGGCCGGAAGCCTATCTGCCGACGATCTTCGATCGCAGCCGCGTCGACCGCGTCGAGAACGTGAGCCAGGCCGCCTCCGAAACGATGGCGCGCCGGCTGGCGGCTGTCGAAGGCATCTTCGCGGGCATTTCGTCGGGCGGCGCATGCGAAGTCGCGATGCGCATCGCGCGTCAGGTCGAGAACGCGACGATCGTGTTCATCGTTTGCGATCGCGGCGACCGCTACCTGTCCACGGGCGTGTTCCCGGCCTGAGCCCGTCCCGCACGCGATAAAAAAACGCCGCAGTTGCGGCGTTTTTTGTTTGGGCGGGTGCGTTGCCTACTGCGCTTGCTCGTCTGCGTTGGCCGGCTTCAGTGCGCCGCTCGCTTCCATCTGCGCCTTCACGGCCTCGCCGAGCTGGTACACGGTAAGTGCGTAGAAGAAGCTGCGGTTGTAGCGCGTCAGCACGTAGAAATTCTTGAGCCCGAGCATGTATTCGGTTGCGCGCCCCGGCGACGGCAGGTCGATCACGGTCACCGGCGTGGCGGCTTCGGTGGTGATGTTGACCGCCGGTTCGTTCAGCGTCATGCCCGCGCGCATCAGTTGCGACAGCGCCCAGTGCGGTTCGGGCTGGCCGTCGGCGGCGGCCTGTGCGATCCCCAGGCTGCCGGTATCGGGCGTGATCTGCCAGACCACCGGGCGGTCGGTTTCCCAGCCGTGCTGCTTCAGGTAGTTCGCGACGCTGCCGATCGCGTCGACAGGACTGCTGCGCAGATCGACGTGGCCCGTGCCGTCGAAGTCGACCGCATATTCGCGGATGCTGCTCGGCAGAAACTGCGGAATCCCGATTGCCCCTGTATACGAGCCGAGCACGGTGGTCGGGTCGAGCTGGTTGTCGCGGGTCCAGACCAGGAAATCCTCGAGGTTCTTGCGGAACGTTGCCTGGCGGCTGTCGCGATTCGGCGTGTCCGGATAGTCGAACGTGAGCGTCGTCAGCGCGTCGAGCACGCGGAAATTGCCCATGTAGCGGCCATAGATCGTCTCGACGCCGATGATGCCGACGATCACCTCGGGCGGCACGCCGAACTCCTGGGATGCGCGCTGCAGCGTCGCCTGGTTGGCCTTCCAGAACTTCACGCCTGCGTTGATGCGGATCGGCTCGATGAAGCGCGAGCGATAGACGTTCCAGTTCTTGACCGTCGGCGACGCGGCGGGCTTCACGAGCTTGACCGCCGTCGCCGAATAGCTGATGCGCGAGAACAGCGCATGCAGGCTCGCGGAGTCGAAGCCGTTGCGGCTCACCATCTCGTCGATGAACGCGTCGACCTTCGCGTTGCTCGCGTAACGCTGCGGAACGATTTCCTCTTCGAAGGTCTGGCCTTGCGGCGCCGGCTGCTGGGGCTGGGCCTGTGCGACGCGCGTACCGGCAGGCTTCGCAGGCTGCGTCTGCGCGCCGGCAGGCGCGGCGCCGAGGGCTGCGGCGACGGCGGCAACGACGAGCGGGGCGCGAACACGGAGCAGCGCGGGGAGAAGGGCGGCAGGCTTGCTGGAATTCATGTCGAAGCGGGCGGACGGGGCGATTGGGTTCGGCGCAGTATACCCGACGCATCCGGCGCGCCGGGGCGAAACGGGGCCCCGTTGTGGTAAGTTAGCGGCGAATTCGCGGCAGACGATGGACATCATTGATGGAGACCTGCGGCGCACCGCGCGCTGCGGAAGACAGCTTATGGCAACCGCTTTCTATACGCACCCCGACTGCATGCTGCACGAGATGGGGGAATGGCATCCGGAATGCCCGGCCCGATTGTCGGCGATCCAGGATCAACTGATCGCGAGCCGCATCGACGACCTGATCGTGCACGAAACCGCGCCGTTCGCGAGCGAGGTGGCGCTGGGTCGTGTGCATACGCAGGCGCACATCGACTACATCCGGAGCATGACGCCGGTCGACGGCTACGTCGAGATCGATCCCGATACGCTGATGAACCGCGACACGTGGCGCGCGGCGCTGCGTGCAGCCGGTGCTGCGATCGCGGCGACCGACGCGGTGATCGAAGGCCGCTATGCGAATGCGTTCTGCGGCGTCCGGCCGCCCGGCCACCATGCGGAGCCCGCGCGCGCGATGGGTTTTTGCTTCTTCAACAACGTCGCAATCGCCGCGCGGCATGCGCTCGACGTGCACGGTCTCGAGCGTGTGGCGATCATCGATTTCGACGTGCACCACGGCAACGGCACCGAGGCTGCGTTTGCCAACGACGAGCGCGTGCTGATGTGCAGTTTCTTCCAGCATCCGCTGTACCCGTTCTCGGGCGTCGATCACCAGGCGCCGAACATGGTCAACCTGCCGATGCCCGCGCGCAGCAACGGGATGGCGATCCGCGAAGCCGTCGACATGTTCTGGCTGCCGCGTCTCGACGCGTTCAAGCCGCAGATGCTGTTCGTGTCGGCGGGCTTCGATGCGCATCGCGAGGACGACATCGGCAATCTCGGCCTCGTCGAGGCCGACTTCGAATGGCTGACCGCGCAGATCGTCGACGTTGCACGTCGTCATGCGCAGGGCCGCATCGTGAGCTGTCTCGAGGGCGGCTACAACCTGTCCGCGCTCGGGCGCAGTGTCGTCGCGCACCTGCGCGTGCTGGCCGGCATCTGACCGGCGGGCCGCCGCCGGCATGTGCGCTTGATCAGCGCGCCGGCACGCGCGCGTGAATCCACGCGATCAGCGCGTCGATCACGCGATCGCGTTCGAGATCGTTCATCGTTTCGTGGAAACCACCTTCGTATAGCGTCAGCGTGCGATCGGGCGAGCCGACTCGCGCGCCGAACGCACGGCTGCCGTCGGGTTCGGTCAGCTTGTCCTCGGTGCCGTGATAGACGAGCACCGGGACGCGCAGCGCGCCGCGGCCGCGTTCGATACGCGCCATCGCGTCGAGAATCTCCGCGCCGGTGCGCGCGGGCACCGCGCCGTGATGCACGAGCGGATCGGCGCGATTGGCCGCGACGATGGCCGGATCGCGCGACAGCAGCGCCGCGTCGATCCGGATCGCGGGAAAGGTCGGCCACGCGCGGCTGATGACGCGGCTTACCGCGAGCATCCAGCGCGGCACGTCGCGCCCCGGTGCGAGCGCCGGGCTCGACAGCACGAGGCCCGTCAGCGCATGGCCGCTGGCCGGCGCGCGTTCTATCGCGTACAGCGCGGCGACCGCGCCGCCCATGCTGTGTCCCATCAGGAACAGCGGCGCATTGCCGCGCGCTGCTTCGGCGACCAGCGCATCCGCATCGTTAAGGTAATCGTCGAAACGCTCGACCCAGGCTCGCTTGCCGGGCGACTGGCCGTGCCCGCGCAGATCGATCGCGAGCACGTCGATGCCGGCCGCGTTCAGCCGGCCGGCGAGCGCGGCATAACGGCCCGCGTGTTCGGCGAGGCCGTGCACGAGCGCGATCGTCGCACGCGGCGGCGCGGTGCCGCTGCCGGCCGGCCAGCGGTACGACGCCAGTTCGAGCCCGTCCGCGGTGAGCCGGCCCATTTTCGACGCCGGCGGCGACGCAGGCGCCGATCCGGCGATGGCAGGTGTGGCGGCCGGCGTGGTGGTGGCGGTCATCTGGCGGGTCCCCTGTTCGTTGGCATGCGTGTTCCGGATCATAGTCGCGACACTCCCGCGGCGGGCCAGCGGTGCCCCTCTAATTTCGTGAGGTTATGAAAAGATCGAAATCGATTATTAAGGGGAATGAGGGGTTTGCGGTAAAATCGCCGGCTATTCCAGATGCATCGGTGGCCGACTGGCGGGCCTGCTCGCCGGCCGGCCGCCGTTTTGTTTACATGATCGAATTACGCAATCTTTCGCAGCGTTTCCCCGGGCCGAGCGGCTGGGTCGAGGCGCTGCACAACGTCAACCTGACGATTCCGCAGGGCGAGGTGTTCGGCATCATCGGCCGAAGCGGCGCCGGCAAGAGCACGCTCGTGCGCACCATCAACCTGCTCACGCGGCCGACCGAAGGCAATGTCGTCGTCGGCGGGCGCGATCTCACGCTGCTGCCGGCCGGCGCGCTGCGCGAGGCGCGCCGCGAGATCGGCATGATCTTCCAGCACTTCAACCTGCTGTCGTCGCGCACGGTGTTCGACAACGTCGCGCTGCCGCTGGAGCTGGCCGGCGCAAGCCGTGCCGACATCGAGGCCGCCGTGCTGCCGCTGCTCGACCTCGTCGGGCTGTCCGCACAGAAGGATCGTTACCCGGCGCAGATCAGCGGCGGACAGAAGCAGCGCGTCGGCATCGCACGCGCGCTCGCGAGCCAGCCGAAGGTGCTGTTGTCGGACGAAGCGACGTCCGCGCTCGATCCCGAGACCACACGTTCGATCCTCGACCTGCTCAAGCGTATCAACCGCGAACTCGGCCTGACGATCGTGCTGATCACGCACCAGATGGAAGTGATCAAGCAGGTGTGCGATCGCGTCGCGGTGCTCGATGCGGGGCGGGTGGTCGAGGAAGGCCGCGTGATCGACGTGTTCCTGCAGCCGCATCACGAAGTGACGCGCGCGCTGATCGGCGACGTGATCGCGCAGGAACTGCCGCCCGCGCTGAAGGTGCGCGTGGCCGAGCGGCTGAAGACGGGCAGCGGGCATCTGCTGCGGCTCGCGTTCACGGGCTCGGGTGTCGACCAGCCGATCCTGTCGGAGACGATCCGCCGTTACGAACTCGATTTCAACATCCTGCACGGCCAGATCGACGAGATCCAGGGGCAGGCATTCGGTTCGCTCGCGGTGCTCGCGGGCGGCGAGCCGGGCAAGGTCGGGCAGGCGCTCGCGTTCCTGCGCGAGCAAGGCGTGGTGGTAGAGGAGCTTTCGTATGTTGAGTGAGATGTTCGATATGTTCGTGCAGTCGTTCTGGGAGACGCTGATCATGGTCGGCATCTCCGGGGCGGTCGGCGCGCTCGTCGGCCTGCCGCTCGGCGTGCTGCTCTACCTGACCGATCGCCAGGGCGTGCTGCAGAACCTCGCGGTGAATCGCGTGCTCGGCGGCATCGTGAACGCGGTCCGCTCGACGCCGTTCATCATCCTGCTGGTCGCAGTGATTCCGTTTACGCGGCTCGTCACGGGCTCGTCGATCGGCACGGCCGCGGCGGTCGTGCCGCTGACGCTGGCGGCCGCGCCGTTCATCGCGCGTCTCGTCGAGACTGCGCTGCGCGAAGTCGACCGCGGGCTGATCGAAGCCGCGCAGTCGATGGGCGCGACCACATCGCAGATCGTATTCAAGGTGCTGTTGCCCGAATCGCTGCCGGGCGTCGTGGCGGGCCTGACGATCACGTTCGTGTCGCTGGTCGGCTATTCGGCGATGGCGGGCGCGATCGGCGGCGGCGGGCTCGGCGATCTCGGGATTCGCTACGGCTACCAGCGCTATCTGCCGGAAGTGATGTGGACGGTCGTCGCGATCCTGATCGTGTTCGTGCAGATCGTGCAGTCGTTCGGCGACTGGCTCGTCCGCCGGCTGAGCCACAAATAAGACGAAATTGATCATCCATTAGGGGAGAGACGATGCAACGACGCTTCATGCTGAAATTCGCGGCGGCACTCGGCGCAGCCGCGCTGTTCGCGGGTGCGCACGCACAGGCCGAAACCATCAAGGTGGGCGTGACGGGCGGGCCGCACGCGCAGATCATGGAAGCGGTGAAGAAGGTCGCGGCGAAGAGCGGCCTCGAGATCCGCATCGTCGAATTCTCCGATTACGTGCAGCCGAACGCGGCGCTCGCGTCGGGCGACCTCGACGCGAACAGCTACCAGCACGATCCGTATCTGCAGGCGCAGGTGAAGGATCGCGGCTACAAGCTGATCAAGGTCGCGGATACTGTCACGTTCCCGATGGGCATCTATTCGAAGCGCGTGAAGTCGCTGACCGAACTGAAGCCCGGCGCGCGCATCGCGGTCCCGAACGATCCGACCAACGGCGGCCGTGCGCTGCTGTTGCTGCAAAAGCAGGGCCTCCTGAAACTGCGCGCGGATGCGGGGCTGAAGGCGACGCCGCTCGATATCGTCGACAATCCGCGCAAGCTGAAGATCGTCGAACTCGATGCGGCGCAGATTCCGCGCTCGCTCGGCGACGTCGACGCGGCCGCGATCAATACCAACTACGCGATGGAAGCAGGGTTGAAACCGAAACAGGACGCGATCGCGATCGAGGGGCCGAACGGCCCGTACGCGAACATCCTCGCGATTCGCGACGCGGACCGGAACAAGCCGTGGGTCGCGAAACTGATTGCGGCCTATCATTCGGCCGACGTGAAGCAGTTCATCGAAGGCAAGTTCGGCGGCGCGGTCATTGCCGCCTGGTAACGGGCAGAGTGCGGGGTGCCCGGCGGGATTAGAGTTGATGATCGAAAACCCGGGCTTTGCGTCCGGGTTTTTTCTCTTTTAAAATAGAACGACCGTTCGCTATCATTGGCGCGTCGCCAAGAAGCGGTATCCTCGACAGCCACGATGGATGGGTCCGCTTGGCCGCGCAGTCATGAGGCCTCGCTATAGAATGGCCTCTGGTCGTATTCGTAACTTTGGAGCGTGTGCATGAAAATCCTGGTGCCAGTGAAAAGAGTGGTCGATTACAACGTGAAGGTCCGCGTGAAGTCGGACAACACGGGCGTCGACATCGCGAACGTGAAGATGTCGATGAACCCGTTCGACGAAATCGCCGTTGAAGAAGCGGTGCGCCTGAAGGAAGCGGGCGTCGCGACCGAAGTGATCGCGGTGTCGGTGGGCGTCACGCAGGCGCAGGAAACGCTGCGCACGGCGCTGGCGATCGGTGCGGATCGCGCGATCCTCGTCGAGTCGAACGACAGCGTCGAGCCGCTGGCCGTCGCGAAGATCCTGAAGGCGCTGGTCGACAAGGAGCAGCCGCAGCTGGTGATCCTCGGCAAGCAGGCAATCGACGACGATTCGAACCAGACGGGCCAGATGCTGGCTGCGCTGGCCGGCCTGCCGCAGGCGACGTTCGCGTCGAAGGTGACGGTCGCGGACGGCAAGGCCACGGTTGCGCGCGAAGTCGACGGCGGCGCGGAAACGCTGTCGCTGACGCTGCCGGCGGTGATCACGACCGACCTGCGCCTGAACGAGCCGCGCTATGTGACGCTGCCGAACATCATGAAGGCGAAGAAGAAGCCGCTGGAAATCGTGAAGCCGGAAGACCTGGGCGTGGACGTCGCGCCGCGTCTGAAGACGCTGAAGGTGGTCGAGCCGCCGAAGCGCGCGGCCGGCGTGAAGGTGCCGGACGTGAAGACGCTGGTCGAGAAGCTGAAGACCGAAGCCAAGGTGCTGTAAGAGGGAGCGCAAAGAAATGACGATTCTGGTGATTGCAGAACACGACAACGCGTCGATCAAGGCCGCGACGCTGAACACGGTGGCAGCGGCGGCGAAGATCGGCGGTGACATTCACGTGCTGGTCGCGGGCCACAATGCGCAAGCGGCTGCAGACGCAGCAGCGAAGATCGCAGGTGTTTCGAAGGTGCTGCTGGCCGACGCGCCGCAGCTCGAAGCGGGCCTCGCGGAAAACGTCGAAGCGACCGCGCTGAACATCGCGAAGGACTACTCGCACATCCTCGCGCCGGCGACCGCCTACGGCAAGAACATCGCGCCGCGCATCGCCGCGAAGCTGGACGTCGCGCAGATTTCGGACATCACGGCGGTCGATTCGGCCGATACGTTCGAGCGCCCGATCTACGCAGGCAACGCAATCGCGACGGTGCAGTCGGGCGACCCGATCAAGGTCATCACGGTGCGTGCGACGGGTTTCGATCCGGTGGCGGCCGAAGGCGGCAGCGCTTCGGTCGAGAAGATCGAAGCGGCAGCCGACGCAGGCAAGTCGCAGTTCGTGAGCCGTGAAGTGACGAAGCTGGACCGTCCGGAACTGACGTCGGCAAGCATCATCGTGTCGGGCGGCCGCGGTCTGGGCAGCGGTGAAAACTACACGAAGGTGCTCGAGCCGCTGGCGGACAAGCTGTCGGCCGCACTGGGCGCATCGCGCGCGGCAGTCGACGCCGGCTACGTGCCGAACGACTACCAGGTCGGCCAGACCGGCAAGATCGTCGCGCCGCAGCTGTACATCGCGGTGGGCATCTCGGGTGCGATCCAGCATCTGGCAGGCATGAAGGATTCGAAGGTGATCGTCGCGATCAACAAGGATCCGGAAGCGCCGATCTTCAGCGTGGCCGACTACGGCCTCGTCGGCGATCTGTTCACGCTCGTGCCGGAGCTCGTGGCCGAGCTCGGCTGACGCGGCGTGACGCTTCAGCGTCAAGCATGAGGACGAGGGGCGCGATGAGCGCCCCTTTTTTCGCCCTAAGCAAAAGCAGTGCGAGCGCCGCGAGCGGTTGCGATGCCGTCACGGACAGACAGGCTTTTCGCGCTGAAGGAACGCGCGGTCATCGACACCGTTGCGCAGTTCCCATCGGCAACGTAATCGCTGAAACGAAGAAAGGCGCCGTCGAGGCGCCTGTCTCGTTCGATGCCGACCGGCCCGCGCTACGGCGAGCCATCCCGGCTTATGCGTATGCCGGGCGCGTCTGGCCGGCCACTTCCTTCAGGTAACGGTGCACCGACAGGTCGTCGGCCTGGATCGCCGGCTTCTTGCCCGAGATCAGGTCTGCGAGCAGCTGGCCCGAACCGCACGACATCGTCCAGCCGAGCGTGCCGTGGCCGGTGTTCAGGAACAGGTTCGACACCGGCGTGCGGCCGACGATCGGCGTGCCGTCCGGCGTCATCGGGCGCAGGCCCGTCCAGAACGTCGCCTTCGACGTATCGCCGCCGCCCGGGAACAGGTCGTTCACGCACATCTCGAGCGTTTCGCGGCGCGCGGCGCGCAGGTTCTTGTCGAAGCCGACGATTTCCGCCATGCCGCCGACGCGGATGCGCTGGTCGAAACGCGTGATCGCGATCTTGTAGGTCTCGTCGAGCACGGTCGACACGGGCGCGGCCGCTTCGTTGACGATCGGCGCGGTGATCGAATAGCCCTTCAGCGGATAGACCGGGATCTTCATCAGGTTCGAGATGAAGCTGGTCGAGTACGAGCCGAGCGCGACGACGTACGCGTCCGCGCGCACCGTCTCGCTGCCGCATTGCACGCCGGCGATCTTGCCGCCGGCAATCGCGAGCGCGTCGATCGGCGTGTTGTAGCGGAACTTGACGCCGAGCGATTCGGCGAGCGCCGCGAGGCGCGTCGTGAACAGCTGGCAATCGCCCGTTTCGTCGCCCGGCAGGCGCAGGCCGCCCGTCAGCTTGTGCGACACCGCGGCGAGTGCCGGTTCGGCATTCTTCAGGTCGGCCGGCGACAGCAGTTCGAACGGCACGTTCGCTTCCTGCAGCACGGCGATGTCCTTCGCCGCGCCGTCGAGTTGCTGCTGCGTGCGGAACAGCTGCAGCGTGCCGCCCGTGCGCCCTTCGTACTGGATGCCGGTGTCGGCGCGCAGCGCCTGCAGGCAGTCGCGGCTGTATTCGGCGAGGCGGACCATGCGGCCCTTGTTGACTGCATAGCGCTCGGTCGTGCAGTTGCGCAGCATCTGCCACATCCACTGGAGCTGGAAGCGCGTGCCGTCGAGACGGATCGCGAGCGGCGCATGCTTTTCGAACATCCATTTGACGGCCTTCAGCGGCACGCCGGGCGCGGCCCAAGGCGCGGCATAGCCGGGGGAGATCTGGCCCGCGTTCGCGAAGCTCGTCTCGAGCGCAGGGCCGGCTTCCCGGTCGATCACAGTGACCTCATGACCGGCGCGCGCGAGGTAATACGCGCTTGCCACGCCCACCACACCGCTGCCCAGAATGACGACTCGCATAGCTGCTCCAGATGGAAGGGACCAGATCGAGGCCGGACGCACCCGCGGTTCCGTGTAACCTCTAGCTGATCTAGTTTTTTGAGCTATGGTATTGTCGAATGTGCAGGTTTTGTTATCGTATTTTTCAGGTTTTCAGCATAAACAAATGAGAACGCAACGTCAGCCCGTACGCTCGCTCGACAAGCTCGACCGGCGCATCCTCAAACTGCTCCAGGACGACGGCCGGATGGCGATGAAAGACCTCGCGGAACAGGTCGGCCTGACTGTCACGCCGTGCATCGAGCGCGTGCGGCGCATGGAGCGGGACGGCGTGATCACCGGCTATCACGCGCGGGTCGACCCGGGCCAGCTGGGTGCCGCGCTGCTGGTGTTCGTCGAGATCACGCTCGGCCACAAGGGCGGCAACATGTTCGAGCAATTCCGTCGGGAAGTGATGAAGATCGACGAGGTGCTCGAATGCCACCTCGTATCCGGCGATTTCGACTATCTGATCAAGGCGCGGATCGGCGAGATGGCCGACTACCGGAAGCTGCTCGGCGACATCCTGCTGCAGTTGCCCGGCGCCGTACAGTCGAAGAGCTATGTCGTGATGGAGGAAATCAAGGAAACGCTGACGATCGCGGTCGGCGAGTGACGCGCCGGCGGCCCGTTACCGGGCCCCTTATCCCGCCCTTGGCATGCTGCGCCCAATACTGTATAAATGTACAGTATTGGGCGCAGGCGAATGGGTGGGCAAATGGACGATCGATCCGACAACGAATTTCCGGTAGCGCCGCCCGTGCCCCTCAAGGGGCGCGGTGCGGTCGACAACCTGCAGGGGCGGTACGAGCTCGCGCAGCGCGAAGCGGTCGACGACGGCTGGACGCACGAGTCGGACGATGCCGACTTCCCCGCGCCGCTGCGCACGCAGGTGTTCGAGGAGCGTGCGAAGAGCATCCTGACGCACAACCAGTCGCCCGATATTCCGTTCAGCGTATCGCTCAATCCGTATCGCGGTTGCGAGCACGGCTGCATCTACTGCTTCGCGCGGCCGACGCACAGCTATCTCGGCCTGTCGCCGGGGCTCGATTTCGAAAGCCGGATCTACGCGAAGGTCAATGCGGCCGAACTGCTCGAGCGCGAGATTTCGCGCAAGCGCTACGTGCCTGAGCCGATCGCGCTCGGCGTCAATACCGACGCCTATCAGCCGGTCGAGCGCGACCTGCGCATCACGCGCAGCGTGATCCAGGTGATGCACGATCGCGGGTTGCCGTTCGCCGCGATCACGAAGTCGTCGCTGATCGAGCGCGATCTCGACCTGCTTGCACCGATGGCGGAGCGCGGGCAGGTGATGGCGGCAGTCACGATCACGACGCTCGATGCCGATCTCTCGCGCACGCTCGAGCCGCGGGCGGCGACGCCGGCGCGCCGGTTGCGCACGATCCGCGCGCTGCGCGATGCAGGCGTGCCGGTCGGCGTGAGCATTGCGCCGGTGATCCCGTTCGTCACCGAGCCCGACATGGAGCGCGTGCTCGAAGCGTGCGCGGAAGCGGGCGCGACGCATGCGAGCTACATCATCCTGCGGTTGCCGTGGGAGGTCGCGCCGCTGTTCAAGAGCTGGCTCGCCGCGCATTTTCCCGATCGTGCGGAGCGCGTGATGAACCGCGTGCGCGACATGCGCGGCGGGAAAGACTACGACTCGGATTTCTCGAAACGGATGAAGGGCGAGGGGATCTGGGCCGACCTGTTGCGGCAGCGTTTCCGCCAGGCCGTCAAGCGGCTCGGGCTGAACGAGCGCACGAACGGCATCCTCGATCTGTCGCAGTTTCGCGGCGCGCCGGCCGCCGCAGTGCCTGCGCCGCGCATGGCAGTGCGCGCGGCCGGCGCGAAGTCGCGCGACGACATGCAGTTGAACCTGTTCTGACTGGCGCGCAATATCGGTGCTCGTCGGCGCCGGTGTGTCGCGCTCGTTGCGCTTACTGCGAAATCTGCTTCGCTGCTTCGACCTGCGATTCGAAATACGTCTGGAACGACAGCGCGAGCGCGGTCATCAGCAGGAATGCACCGATCAGCAGCGAGAAGATCACGACAAAGATCACGGTCCAGCCCGACCGGCTGTGCTTGCCGGTCTCCGCGTTGAATTGCGCGTCCCACTTTTCGTCGGGGCGCAGCCCGTAGACGAGTGCGGCGAGGAACGCCGCCAGCAGCGAGATCGCGCCAGGTACCGCGAGCCACCAGCCGAGGCCGGCGCTGCGCTGGGTCGCCGCGAGCAGGAGGAAGCCCGGGATGCCGACGATCGTCGCGAGCAGGTGTGCCCAGCCGTACACGTCGCGAAAGCCGTACAGATAGAAGCGGTGCGCGCCGAGCGATCCGAACAGGAATGCGAGGGCGGCGGTGAGCGTCTTGGAACGGAAGCGGCGGGACGGTGCGGTGCTGCTGGACATGGATGGCGGCGTATTGTCGTTGGCATGGGCGGCCGGCGGGCCGGCGCGGGCGCGCGGCCCGGCACGCATTCTACGATGCCCGGTCGGGCCCGGTCACCCCCGGCCTGCGTCAAGGTGCCGCATAGGTCACGCGGTAGATTGCACCTGCGTAGTCGTCGCTGACGAGCAGCGAACCGTCCGGCAGCGGCAGCACGTCGGCCGGGCGTCCCCACACCGTGCCGTCGGGCCGCAGCCAGCCCGTGACGAATGGGGTCTGGCGCGCCTGGCTGCCGTCCGCCGATACGACGACGCGCATCACGCGGTAGCCGACCTTCGTGCTGCGGTTCCACGAACCGTGTTCGGCGATGAACACGCTATTGCGATACGACGCCGGAAACATCGGCCCGGTATAGAAGCGCATGCCCAGCGCCGCGACGTGTGCGCCGAGTTTCAATACGGGCGGCACATAACGGCGGCATACGTCGGCGCTGCCGAATTCAGGGTCGGGCGTATCGCCGCCATGGCAGTACGGAAAGCCGAAGTCGAGGCCGGCGCGCGGCGCGCGGTTCAGCTTGTCGTCGGGCACGTCGTCGCCCATCATGTCGCGCCCGTTGTCGGTAAACCAGAGCTCTCCCGAATCGGGGTGCCATGCGAAGCCGACCGTATTGCGCACGCCGCGGGCGACGACCTCGCGTCCGCTGCCGTCGGCCTTCATGCGCGCAATGATCGCGTAGCGGCTGCGATCGGCGAGACAGACGTTGCACGGTGCACCGGTCGGCACGTAAAGCTTGCCGTCGGGGCCGAACGCGATGAATTTCCAGCCGTGATGGTGGTCGGTCGGCAGCGCGTCGGTCACGACGGCAGGGGGCGGTGGCTTGGCGAGCCGGTCGTCGATGCGATCGAGGCGCAGGATGCGCGACACGGCTGATATATAGAGCGCACCATCGCGGTAGGCTACGCCGACAGGCATGTCGAGTCCGGACGCGATCACGTGGCGCGCGCTGATCCGGCCCTCGTGCATCTCGAACGCATGCACGCGGCCTTCCTGCGTGCCGACATACAGGATGCCGCGCGGCGACCACGCCATTTCGCGTGCGGTCGGTACCGCGTCGGTCAGCACTTCCACGTGGAAGCCGGGCGGCACGACCAGTTCATCGACCGGCAACGGCGCGGCGAACGCGGTTGCGGACGCGAGGCAGGCAAGGCCGGCAAGCAGCGCGATGAAACGGTGCTGCGCGCGGCGCGTCGGGGCGGCGCGAAGGAGCGGCATGACGGTCGGGAGCGTCCTGGACACGACGATTGTATGCCCGGCGGACGGGCCGTCCGTGGATTTTTTGCGCGTAAGTGTTTGTTGTGCCTCTGGTTTCCGGCTATAATCGCGTGTTTCAGTAGTTTCGAACCCGGTTTTCCGAAGGACATCATATGGTTATCATCCGTCTGGCTCGTGGCGGCTCGAAGAAGCGCCCGTTCTACAACATCGTTGCTACCGATTCGCGCAACCGTCGTGACGGCCGCTTCATCGAGCGCGTCGGTTTCTACAACCCGGTTGCTACGAAGGGCGAATCGCTGCGTATCGCTCAGGACCGTCTGACGTACTGGCAAGGTGTTGGCGCGCAACTGTCGCCGACCGTCCAGCGTCTCGTGAAGGAAGCGCAAAAGGCGCAACCGGCTGCCTAACATGGCACGGTGTGCCGGTCGTGCCGGCTGTGAGGTGCATTGATGGCGGGTCACGATTCCGGTAATGCAAGGCGCGGGCGTGCGTCATTCGGCGCATTCGTCCGCAAGCCGGTCGAGCGCGACGTTGTCGCGAACGCCGGTCAGGCTGCCGAACAGGGTAGCCTCGAAGCGACGCAAGCCTGGCCCGACGATGCTGTCGAGGTCGGGGCGGTGGTCGACGCCTACGGCCTTAAGGGCTGGATCAAGGTGGCGACGCATGCCGACGCCGGTCGCGGCGGCGACGCGCTGCTCAACGCGCGCCGCTGGTGGCTGGAACGCGGTGCGGAGCGGCTTTCCGTCCGCATCATGCAGTCGAAGACGCACAGCGACACCGTCGTTGCGCAACCCGCGGGCGTCAGCGACCGCGATGCCGCGCTGGCCATGCGCGGCTTTCGCGTGTTCGTGCGCCGGGAGGATTTCCCGGCATTGGCCGCGGACGAATTCTATTGGGTCGACCTGATCGGTCTCGATGTCGTCAACGAGCAATCGGTGGCGCTCGGGAAGGTGAGCGGGATGATCGACAACGGCGTGCATTCGATCATGCGTGTCGAGTATCCGGCGACCGGCAAAGACGGTCAGCCGACCACCGACGAACGGTTGATTCCGTTTGTCGGCGTATACGTCAAAACGGTGGATCAGGCGGCGCGTCGCATCGTCGTCGACTGGGAAGCCGATTACTGAAATGAACCAGGTTACCGAGAGCGCGGTGCAGTTCGACGTCGTCACGCTCTTTCCCGAGATGTTCCGCGCACTGACCGACTGGGGAATCACCAGCCGGGCCGTCAAGCAAGGGCGCTTCGGGCTGCGCACCTGGAACCCGCGTGATTTCACGACGGACAACTACCGCACGGTCGACGATCGTCCGTACGGCGGCGGTCCGGGCATGGTGATGCTGGCCAGGCCGCTCGAAGCCGCGATCGGCGCCGCGAAAGCGGCGCAGGCGGAGCAGGGCATCGCGAGCACGCGCGTCGTGATGATGTCGCCGCAGGGCGCGCCGCTCACGCACGAGCGAGCGGTGCGGATGGCGCAGGAGCCGGGTGTCGTCGTGTTGTGCGGCCGCTATGAAGCGATCGACCAGCGCCTGCTCGACCGTTGCGTCGACGAGGAAATCAGCCTCGGGGATTTCGTGCTGTCGGGCGGGGAACTGCCGGCGATGGCGATGATGGATGCGGTCGTGCGGCTGCTGCCCGGTGTGCTGAACGATTCGCAGTCGGCCGTGCAGGACAGTTTCGTCGACGGCCTGCTCGATTGTCCGCATTACACGCGCCCCGAGGAATATGACGGCGTGCGCGTGCCGGACGTGCTGCTCGGCGGGCATCATGCCGAGATCGAGCGGTGGCGGCGTCAGGAAGCATTGCGGAATACGTTGCGGAAGCGGCCGGACCTGATCGTTCGGGCGCGTCGCGAAAAGTTGTTGAGCCGTGCCGACGAGGCATGGCTTGCGAACCTCGCACGCGAAGCGAAGGACGCCTCCTGAGGCGGCGTCGCGGGCGGGAATTGGCGGTGCCGTGCATGCGTGCGCGGTGCCTGATGTGAATCCATCCTCTATCGGGGCCGGCCTGGGAGCAGGCAGGTGCAAACGCCGACACGATGGCAATAGGAGTCAGTGATGAACCTCATCGCAAAACTTGAGCAGGAAGAAATCGAGCGCGCGCTCGCCGGCAAGACGATCCCCGAATTCGCCCCGGGCGACACGGTGATCGTGAACGTGAACGTGGTTGAAGGTAACCGCAAGCGCGTTCAGGCTTACGAAGGCGTCGTGATCGCGATTCGCAACCGTGGCCTGAACTCGAACTTCATCGTCCGCAAGATCTCGTCGGGCGAAGGCGTCGAGCGTACGTTCCAGACGTACTCGCCGCTGCTGGCAAGCATCGTCGTGAAGCGCCGCGGTGATGTGCGTCGCGCGAAGCTGTACTACCTGCGCGAGCGTTCGGGCAAGTCGGCTCGTATCAAGGAAAAGCTGGTGTCGAAGGATCGCACCGCAGCAGCTTCCCAAGAGTAAGAGCTGTAAGGAAAAAGCACCCACCCGGGTGCTTTTTTCATTCTGGCGCGACAATATGCTCGATACGACACGAACCCGAGAGCCCCATTGAACCGCCGCCCCATCATCGATCCCGAAGTATTGCCGGTCGAAGGCACCGGCGCTGGCCTGCCCGCCATCGATTCCCGCCTGATGACGCCGTCCGGCTTGCGCGACCGTTTCGCGCGCACGCTCGACTGGAACGTCGAGCCCGGAGAGGCGAGGCTCCAGGAAGGCGTCGATCCGCGCAGCGCGGCCGTCCTCGTGCCGCTCGTCACCCGCGAGTCGGGCCTCACCGTGCTGCTGACCCAGCGCGCCGACCACCTGAACGACCACGCCGGGCAGATCAGCTTTCCCGGCGGCCGTCGCGAACCGTTCGATCGCGACGCGACCGCCACCGCGTTGCGCGAAGCGAAGGAAGAGATCGGGCTGGCTGCCGAACGCGTCGAGATCCTCGGCGCGTTGCCCGACTACCTGACCGGCACCGGCTTCTGCGTGGCGCCGGTGGTCGGCCTCGTGCATCCGCCGTTCACCGTGCAGGCCGACACGTTCGAAGTCGCCGAAATCTTTGAGGTGCCGCTCGCGTTCCTGATGAATCCCGCGAACCATCAGGTCCGCGTGTTCCGTTGGGAAGGCGGCGAGCGTCGTTTTTTTGCGATGCCCTATCCGAACGGCGAACCGGGCGGGCATTACTTCATCTGGGGCGCAACTGCCGCCATGTTTCGCAATCTGTACCGCTTCTTGGCCGCTGCATAGGCGCGCACACCGGCTCACGCGCGCGGCCGGCCGCCGGGCGGCTGCGCCGGCAGCCATGCTCGGCTTACGCTGTGCTATCGTTATGCAAAAAATGACATAACTCCGAAGACGGCGCCACGCATGACTTTCTTTTCGGTTCTCCTTGCCCTCATCATCGAACAGGTCCGCGCGTTGTCGCCGAACAATCCGGTGTTCGCGCTGTTCCAGTTTCATGCGGAAACCGTCGCGCATGGCCTCGACGCCGGCAAGCAGAAGCACGGCATCCTCGCGTGGCTCGCGGTCGTGCTGCCGTGGGTGCTGGTCGTCGCACTGATCTATTTCCTGCTGTACAAGGTGAGCTTCGTGCTCGCGTTCCTGTGGAACGTGGTCGTCGTGTATTTCACGCTTGGCTTCCGACAGTTCAGCCATTACTTCACCGACATCCATCTCGCGCTCAACAACGACGACGTGCCGCGTGCGCGTGAAATCCTGCGCGAGTGGACGGGCATCGACACGGTCGACATGCCGGTCGGCGAAATCGTCCGCCATACGCTGATTCACGCGGTTGTCGCATCGCATCGTCACGTGTTCGGCGTGTTCTTCTGGTATGTGCTGCCGATCGGGCCGGCCGGCGCCGTGCTGTACCGGATTTCCGAATACCTCGCGCGCAGCTGGTCGACGCCGGGCGACGAGCGCACGGCCGCCTTCTCGACGTTCGCGCAACGCGCGTTCTTCGTGATCGACTGGATCCCCGCGCGACTGACCGCACTTGGCTTCGCGATCGTCGGCAATTTCGAGGATGCGATCTACGCGTGGCGCAACCACACGCGCCAGTGGCCCGACCCGAACGACGGCGTGCTGCTGGCAGCCGGCAGCGGGGCGCTCGGCGCGCGTCTCGCGGGGCCGCTCGCGGAACCGTCGAGCCTCGATGCGCTGGCGGTCGGCGACAGCGGTCCGCTGACGGTCGGTGATGATTGCACGCCGCGTACGCTGCAGTCGGCGGTCGGCCTCGTCTGGCGTGCGGTGATCCTGTGGATGATCCTGCTGCTGATGCTGACGCTCGCCGTGTGGGTGTCGTGACGGGGCCGCGCAGCGCCCGATGAAAGGCAAAGGCCGGCTTGATGCCGGCCTTTTTGCTGTGGGTCAGTCGTCGAGCGGATCGCGCACGGCGCCGCATTGCCAGCACGCCGTGAACTGGGCCTCGAGCGCTTCGCCGCACTGTCGGCAGCGCCACGGCGCGGCGCCGGCCGACGGGCCGTGCGACGCGGCATCGAGCAGCCGGCGAGCGAGCGCGTCGTCGCGTTCGTCGTCGAGCCACAGCTCGGGCGTGCACGCGTCGGCGGGCAGGCCGCCGAGTGCGCCGGTCGCGTAGCAGTTATGCAGCTCGCAACCGATGCCGGCCACCTGAAGCACGTTGGCCCAATGCTGCGCCGTCGCAAGATCGGGTGCCTTGAAACGCATGGCGGCTCCTGTCGATGAAGGCCGGCCCGAACGGCATCGGCCGCCGCGCGCCTGTCGCGCGATCAGCGGACGATCTGGCTCGCCTCGTGCACGAGCTGCGCATACAGCGCGTGCCGCGACGGCGCGATGCGGCCGTCGGCGACCGCTTCGAGAATCGCGCAGCCGGGCTCGTGCAGATGATGACAATTATAGAAACGGCAGTCCGCGAGCAACGGCCGGAACTCCGGAAACGCGCGCTCGAGACGGCCTTCCGTCAGATGGTAGAGGCCGAATTCCTGGAAGCCCGGCGAATCGATCAGCGCGCCGCCGCCCTCCAGCGGGTAGAGGCGCGTGAACGTCGTCGTGTGGCGGCCGCTGTTGAGCGCGGCCGAGATTTCGCGCGTCGCGGCTTCGGCATCGGGAACGAGCAGGTTCACGAGCGTCGACTTGCCCATCCCGGACTGGCCGAGCAGGATCGTCGAATGGCCGGCGAGGTGCGGCATCAGTTGCGCGCGCGCGTCGTCGGGCGAGCCCTTCACCGACAGCTCGAGCACGTCGTAGCCGAGCGCGCGGTACGGCGCGAGGCGCTCGCGCGCGACCGGCAGCGCAGCCTCGACGTCGATCTTGTTCAGCACGACGAGCGGCTTCAGCTCGTTCGCGTCGGCGGCGATCAGCGCGCGGCCGAGCAGGTCTTCGCTGAAATAGGGCTCGGTCGCGAGCACGATCAGCAACTGGTCGAGGTTGGCCGCGAAGAGCTTCGACTTGAACTGGTCGGAACGGTACAGCAGGTTGCGCCGTTCGCCGATCTCGACGATCACGCCCTGGTCGGCCGACGCGTGTTCGTACACGACGCGGTCGCCGACCGCGATGTCGCTCTTCTTGCCGCGCGGGAAGCACTGCAGCATCGGGCCGCCGTCGTCGGGCGCGACGATGTAGTGGCGGCCGTGCGCCGCGATCACGCGGCCTTCGACACGTTGCGCGCCCGACGCGCGCGGGGCCGGCTTGCGGGGAGTCGGCCGGCTCATGCGTGCTGCAGCAGGCGGTCGATCCGCTGCGATGCGGGCGGATGCGAGTAATAGAAGGCCGTGTAGACGGGGTCGGGCGTCAGCGTCGACGCGTTGTCCTCGTAGAGCTTCACGAGCGCGCTGACGAGATCCTGCGCGTCGGTCTGGCTGGCCGCGAACGCGTCGGCCTCGAATTCGTGCTTGCGCGACGTGAGGCTGCTGAACGGCGTAGCGAAGAACAGGAACACCGGAATCGCGAGGAAGAACAGCACGAGCGCGGCGCCCGCGTTGCTCGTGTCGAGCGACGGCGTGACGCCGAGCCCCGTGTAGAACCACGTGCGTTGCGCCAGCCAGCCGAGCAGCGCGAGCAGCACGAGGCTCAGCAGGAACGACACGAGCATTCCCTTCATCACGTGGCGGCGCTTGAAATGGCCGAGTTCGTGCGCGAGCACGGCTTCGATTTCCTGGCCGGACAGGCGCGCGAGCAGCGTGTCGAAGAACACGATCCGCTTCGACGCACCGAAGCCCGTGAAATACGCATTGCCGTGCGCGGAGCGGCGGCTGCCGTCCATCACGAACAGGCCCTTCGCCGCGAAGCCGCAGCGCTTCATCAGCGATTCGATGCGCGAGCGCAGCGCGTCATCGTTGAGCGGCTCGAATTTGTTGAAGATCGGCGCGATGAAGGTCGGGAAGATCAACTGCACGAACATCAGGTAGACGACCAGCACGACCCATGCCCACAGCCACCACAGGCTGCCGGCCTGGTTCATCAGCCACAGCACGGCGAACAGCAGCGGCAGGCCGAGCGCGGCGCCGATCAGCGTGTTCTTCAGCATGTCGGTGAAGAACAGCCGCTTCGTCATCCGGTTGAAGCCGAAACGCTGCTCGATCCCGAACTGGCGGTAATACTCGAACGGGATGTCGATCACGCTCGTGATCACGAGCACCGCGGCGACGAGCGCAACCTGCTGCCCGTAACCGCGGCCGAGCCAGCCGGTCAGCAGCGTGTCGAGCGCGCCGACGCCGCCGAGCAGCGTGAGGCCGACCAGCACGGCCGCGCTGACGACGATCTCGAGCATCGTCAGCCGGGTGCGCTCGACCGTATAGTCGGCCGCGCGCTGGTGGGCGGTCAGCGGGATGGTTGCGCTGAACTGCGCCGGTACGCCGTTGCGGTGCGCGGCGACGAAGCGGATCTGCCGCGACGCGAGCCACAGCTTGGTGACGACCATCGCGAGCACGGCGAGCGCGAACAGCAGGGTGAACGAAAAGGGTGACATCGAAGGCGCCAAAGGGTTCTATGCGAGAATTATATGTTCTTGCGGACCGGGCCCGCTGATGCGTTGCCGGCCGCCCGGGCGGCGTCGCGCGCCGTCCGCCATTTTCCAGGATGACTCATGACCGATACCGCCGCTTCCGCCAGCCAGCCCGCGCTCGTGCGCAACGAGTTGAACCTCGTCTGGCTCGACATGGAGATGACGGGCCTCGACCCGGATAACGACCGCATCATCGAGATCGCGGTCGTCGTGACCAATTCCACGCTCGACGTTGCCGTCGAAGGCCCCGTGTTCGCGATCCACCAGAGCGACGAAACGCTCGCGAAGATG
Organism: Burkholderia sp. FW306-1C-G01B; assembly: GCF_058781685.1. Lineage (NCBI taxonomy): Bacteria > Pseudomonadati > Pseudomonadota > Betaproteobacteria > Burkholderiales > Burkholderiaceae > Burkholderia > Burkholderia sp. FW306-1C-G01B. The sequence continues at coordinate 187,632 of NZ_JBYSWZ010000008.1, read as the reverse complement.
GACGACTGGAACAAGTCGACGCACGGCCGCTCGGGCCTGATCGACCGCGTGCGCGCGTCGACCGTGACCGAGGCGGAAGCCGCCGCGCAACTGCAGGCGTTCCTCGCGCAGTACGTGTCGCCCGGCAAGTCGCCGATGTGCGGCAACTCGATCTGCCAGGACCGCCGTTTCATGGCGCGCTGGATGCCCGAATTCGAGAAATTCTTCCACTACCGCAATCTCGACGTCAGCACGCTGAAGGAGCTGTGCCGCCGCTGGCAGCCCGCGATCTACAAGGGCTTCCAGAAACGCGCGATGCACACGGCGCTCGCTGACATCCACGAGTCGATCGACGAGCTGAAGTACTACCGCGAGCATTTCCTGATTCCGGCCGCGCCGGCGTCGGCAGGCGAGTCCGCGCCGGCCGCCTGAGCGGGCCGGCACGCGCTCAGCGCTCGACAAACGCTCAGCGCCGCGCGCTTTTCGGCCGGAACGCCGCGACCACCGCGGCGTCGGTCTCGATGTACGGGCCGCCGATCAGGTCGATGCAGTAGGGCACCGCTGCGAAGATGCCGGGCACGGTCGACTTGCCGTCGGCGTCGCGCAGCCCTTCGAGCGTTTCCCGGATCGACTTCGGCTGGCCGGGCAGGTTGATGATCAGCGCCGCATGGTCGGCCGTCTCGCGAATCACCGCGACCTGCCGCGACAGGATCGCGGTCGGCACGAAATTCAGGCTGATCTGCCGCATCTGTTCGCCGAATCCCGGCATTTCCTTCGTCGCCACGGCCAGCGTGGCCTCGGGCGTCACGTCGCGGCGCGCGGGGCCCGTGCCGCCCGTCGTCAGCACGAGGTCGCAGCCGGCGACGTCGACGAGCTCGGCGAGGGTCGCGGAGATCGTCGGCGCGTCGTCCTGGATCAGCCGGGTTTCGGCGCGCCACGGCGAGACCAGCGCGCCCGCGAGCCACTCTTGTAGCGCCGGAATGCCCTTGTCTTCGTAGACACCCGTGCTGGCACGGTCGCTGATCGATACGAGACCGACGACGAGCTCGTCCGGGTGGTTACGCTTCGTCGTCGTCATGGTCGTCTCCGGCGTCGTCGGCCGCTTCATCATCCCCGCCGGGGGTGCCGCTCGCGGTCTTGACCCACTGGAACAGTTCGCGGAAATAGCGCGGCGGCTTGCCTTGCTGCGCTTCCTTGCGCGCGTTGCGGATCAGCGTGCGGCCTTCCTGGATGTCGGCGTCGGGGTGCCGGCGCAGGAATTCGGTCAGTGCGTCGTCGCTGGCGAGCAACTGTTCGCGCGTGCGCTCGATCCAATGCAGGCGGGCCGTCGCGGCCTTGTTCACGCCGCGCTGCGCGTCGAGCGCGGTGCGCAGCGCGGCCGTCTCGTCGTCGGCCAGCGAGCGCATCACGCGGCCCACGTACTGGAGCTGGCGGCGCTTGCCTTCGTGATCGGTGATCCGGCGCGCCTCGCGAACGGCGTCCGCGAGGGCTTCCGGCATCGGCATGCGCTTGAGCGCGTCCTTCGGCAGGTCGACGAGCGCCTGGCCGAGCACCTGCAGCTCGTGCATCTCGCGCTTGAGTTGGGATTTGCTGGGGCGATCGTAGCCGTTGTCGTCGTCTTCGACGGCATGCTCGATCGGCTGAATTCGGGTTTTGCGTGTCATGGGCGGCATTGTATCGCGGCGCGGACACCCCAAGCTTGTCTGTGTCCGTCCCCGGACCTTGCTATGATCGCGGGATACGCAACATTTTGAACATGCGGGCGCCCGCCCGCCACCGGATACCAAGACGATGGCAGCCAATCTCGACGTACAAGCGCGCTATTTCCCGCACACGCAGGACCAGCTCAAAGAAATCGCGTCGGACATCCTTCGCCATGCGAAGGCACTCGGCGCGACGGACGCCGCGACCGAAATCTCCGAGGGCGACGGCCTGTCGGTGTCGGTGCGCCGCGGCGAAGTCGAAACGATCGAGCACAACCGCGACAAGATGGTCGGCGTGACCGTGTTCATCGGCAAGAAGCGCGGCAACGCGAGCACGTCCGATTTTTCACCGGCCGCGATCAAGGATACCGTCGCCGCCGCCTACAACATCGCACGTTTCACGGCCGAGGACGAAGCGGCCGGCCTCGCCGAGGCCGAGCTGCTCGAAACCGACCCGCGCGACCTCGATCTCTATCATCCGTGGGCGCTGACGGCCGACGAGGCCGTCGAACTTGCCCGCCGCGCGGAAGACGCCGCATTCGCGGTCAGCCCGCAGATCCGCAATTCGGAAGGCGCGAGCGTGTCGGCGCAGCATTCGCAGTTCGTGCTCGCGACGTCGCGCGGCTTCCTGTCCGGCTATCCGTACTCGCGCCACTACATCGCCTGCGCGCCGATCGCGGGCAGCGGCCGTCAAATGCAGCGCGACGACTGGTATTCGTCGAAGCGCAGCGCGATCGATCTCGCGGCACCCGAAGCGGTGGGCCGTTATGCGGCCGAGCGTGCGCTCGCGCGGATGGGCGCGCGCCGTCTCGACACCCGCAAGGTGCCCGTGCTGTTCGAGGCGCCGCTCGCGGCCGGCCTGCTCGGCGCATTCGTACAGGCCGTGAGCGGCGGCGCGCTGTACCGCAAGACGTCGTTCCTCGTCGACAGCCTCGGCAAGCCGGTGTTTGCGCCGCACATCCAGGTCGTCGAGGATCCGCACGTGCCGCGCGCGATGGGCAGCGCGCCGTTCGACGAGGAAGGCGTACGTACGCGCGCGCGCAGCGTCGTCAAGGACGGCGTCGTCGAAGGCTACTTCCTGTCGACCTATTCGGCACGCAAGCTCGGCACGCAGACCACCGGCAACGCGGGCGGCTCGCACAACCTCGCGCTGCGCAGCTCGAACACGCAGCCGGGCGACGATTTCGACGCGATGCTGAAGAAGCTCGGTACGGGCCTGCTGCTGACCGAGCTGATGGGGCAGGGCGTGAACTATGTGACGGGCGACTATTCGCGCGGCGCGGCAGGTTTCTGGGTTGAGAACGGCGTGATCCAGTATCCGGTCGAGGAAATCACCGTCGCGAGCACGCTGCAGGAGATGTTCCGGCATATCGTCGCGATCGGCGCGGATTCGATCGTCCGCGGTACGAAGGAAACGGGCTCGGTGCTGATCGAGCAGATGACGATCGCAGGGCAGTAAGCCGCGCGCGGCGCAGGCCGCCACGAAACGAAAAAGCCCGACCGGCGCGAGCCGGTCGGGCTTTGCTCATTGTGCGTGACGCGTCAGACGCGCTTGCGTTCGTAGACGACGAACGCATAACCGAACGTGTTCGGCGCGGCGGCCTGGTGTGCATCGCGCGAAACTTCCTGCCAGTGCGCGGCGTCGGGCGCAGGGAACGATGCATCGCCGTCGAAGTCGGCATCGATCTCGGTGACGATCAGTTTATCCGCGAGCACGAGGCCTTCCGCGTAGAGTTGCGCACCGCCGATCAGGAATGCTTCGGGCACGCCGTCGCGCGTGACGAGCGCCAGCGCGTCGGCGAGCGACGTGACCGTGTCGCAGCCATCGAAGCGGCGCGTTGCGTCGCGCGTGACGACGATGTTGCGGCGGCCCGGCAGCGGCCGGCCGATCGACTCGTGGGTCTTGCGGCCCATCACGATCGGCGCGCCCATTGTCGTACGCTTGAAGAACGCGAGATCCTCGGGAAGTTTCCAGGGCAACTGGTTGTCGCGGCCGATGATGCCGTTGCGGGCACGCGCGACGATCAGGGTCAACGTCGTCATGAAGGTCGGAGAAGAGGAAAGCCGGAATGGCGCCGATTCTACCGGAACGGCGGTACCTGCCGGATTCCTCGCACGTGCATCGGCTTTCCGGTGTTGCGCGCCGCGATGCGCGATGCAATGCGGCGCGGCGACGGACTGAGTAAAAAGAGTGCCCGCCGGGGGACGGAGCACAAAAACCGTTTCGTGTCGCGGGGCAGTGAGGGGGGCGCGATCGATGCTGTCCGGCAGATTCGAATAGATATGGAATCCTCATCGAATGGATTGGCGCATGCATCACTGATGCGTGGTGCCTTGTGCGTTTTTTTCCATCGCGTGCTGCACGTCGCGTGGCTGCGGTACCGGGAGCGGTGTCGGCAACAGGGGCGGAGGCGGGATCTCGTCCCACAGCGTCACTGAAGCCTTGCCGGCCGGCAGCGGTTGCGGTGCCGACACGGTCACGATGCCGAACCCGTTGCCGGGCTGCATGCCTGGCGCGTTTTCGGCGAGCAGCATCGCGCGATCCAGCTTCACGTTTTCATCCGCGTGCGCCGGCGCGGGCGGGCCGGCGGCCGAGAGCGAAATCGCCATCGGCACGAAGGAAAGTAACAGATGTTTTCGCATGGTCGCTGTCTCCGATGTATTCCTATGCAGCGAAATACATGCCATCGCGCCGGGACCCTTGTCACGACTGCGATTCGCGCACACGCGTTGACAATTGCGGCGAAAAACGCCTCAAAGTGTTTCAGGCCTGAAACGAGGGGGCTTGGGAATACTGCGGATTCAATCGATACGCTACAAGGATGAAAATCGACGCGTGTGTCGATGCAAGAGCATTGCGCTGCGCAGGTGCTATGTGCAGATGATTGACAAGCGTCGACTTCCCGAGCGATTTGACCGCATCGCCCGAGGCGCTGAAATCGGGTTGTCGCATTCAGTGCCTATAACTAAGCTGTGTTGATCAAAAAAACGGACGCGAGATAAGCGCCATCATGCGAGGCTTTGTCGTTGCCGCGCATCGGCATGGCGAATCGAGCCATCTTGGGCTGACCCGATTCGATCCTTTCGCACGCGACTTGGCGTGCGCGGCAATCGTTAGATGGTTGATGAACGGGGTGGGCTATGGGAGCCGATCAGCGGCACGTGATCTATTACTCGCGCGAACCGAACGATGCGTTGCGCGGCCATTTCGACGAATGCGGTTGGCGCGTCGATCTCGCGGAGACCGTGCGCGACGTACGGCGCGTCGTGCAGCACGGCGTTGCAACGGCCGGCCTGCTCGATTTCTCGCCGGGCTTCAAGCCCTCGGACCTGCGCGAACTCGAATCCTGCCTGAGCATCCAGCACATCGGCTGGATCGCGGCGACGCGGCGCGGCCAGTTGCAGGACGCCACGCTGCGCCATCTCATTCGCGACTATTGCTTCGACTACGTGACAATGCCGTACGAGATGTCGCGGATCGTCGAGACCGTCGGTCATGCGCATGGCATGGTCGCGCTGACCGAGCCCGTTGCGCCGCTTGCCGGTGCGGGCCGCAGCGAAGGCGAGATGGTCGGCACCTGCGATGCGATGCTCGGACTCTTCAGGACAATCCGTCGCGTCGCGGCGACCGATGCGCCGGTGTTCATCTCCGGCGAATCGGGCACGGGCAAGGAATTGACGGCGGTCGCGATTCACGAGCGCTCGTCGCGTGCGCAGGCGCCGTTCATCGCGATCAATTGCGGTGCGATCCCGTCGACGCTGCTGCAGGCCGAGCTGTTCGGCTATGAGCGCGGCGCGTTCACCGGTGCGAACCAGCGCAAGATCGGCCGCGTCGAGGCCGCCAACAGCGGCACGCTGTTTCTCGACGAGATCGGCGACCTGCCGCTCGAAAGCCAGGCGAGCCTGTTGCGCTTCCTGCAGGAAGGCAAGATCGAGCGGCTCGGTGCGCACGTGTCGGTGCCGGTCGATGTGCGGGTGATCTGCGCGACGCACGTGGACATGGAAGCGGCGCTGCGCGAAGGGCGGTTCCGCGAGGACCTGTTCCATCGCCTGTGCGTGCTGAAGATCGAGGAGCCGCCGCTGCGCGCGCGGGGCAAGGACATCGAGGTGATCGCGCGCCACATGCTCGAGCGTTTCAAGGGCGATGCGCATCGCCGCCTGCGCGGCTTTTCCCCTGATGCGGTGGCCTCGCTGTACGGCTATTCGTGGCCGGGCAACGTGCGTGAGCTGATCAATCGCGTGCGCCGCGCGATCGTGATGTCGGAGGGCCGGATGATCACCGCGGCCGATCTCGAGCTGAACGACTACGCGACGCTCGCGCCCGTGTCGCTGCTGGAGGCGCGCGAGGCGGCCGAACGGCAGGCGATCGAGCAGGCGCTGCTGCGCCATCGCGGCCGTTTCGCGGATGCCGCGCGCGAACTCGGCGTGTCGCGCGTCACGCTCTACCGGCTGATGTGCGCGCACGGAATGCGCGATCGCGGCGACGCGCTGGCAGGGTTTCCTGCGTCGTTGCCGGAGTTTCCGCATCACGCTTGCTAAAATTGGCGGGTACGGCCGCCCTCGCGGCCGAAGGAACCCGCATGAAACAGTATCTCGACCTCGTTCGTACCATTCTCGATACCGGCACCTGGCAGGAGAACCGCACGGGGATCCGCACCATCAGCATGCCGGGCGCGATGCTGCGCTTTGACCTGCAGCAAGGCTTCCCGGCCGTCACGACCAAGAAGCTCGCGTTCAAGTCCGCGGTCGGCGAACTGGTCGGCTTCCTGCGCGCGTCGCGCAGCGCGGCCGATTTCCGCGCGCTCGGCTGCAAGGTGTGGGACGCGAATGCGAACGAGAACGCGCAGTGGCTCGCGAACCCGTACCGCCAGGGCGTCGACGATCTCGGCGACGTGTACGGCGTGCAATGGCGCCAGTGGCCGGGCTACAAGGTGCTCGATGCGGGCGCCGATGCGCAGATCGCCGACGCGACGCGTCGCGGCTTCCGGATCGTCACGCGTTTCGACGAAGACGGCGCACCGAAGGTGCTGCTGTACAAGGCGATCGACCAGTTGCGCCAGTGCCTGGACACGATCATGGAGAATCCGGCCGACCGTCGTATCCTGTTTCACGCGTGGAATCCGGCCGTGCTCGACCAGATCGCGCTGCCCGCATGCCATCTGCTGTACCAGTTCCTGCCGAATGCGACGAAGCGCGAGATCTCGCTGTGCCTGTACATCCGCAGCAACGACGTCGGGCTCGGCACGCCGTTCAACCTGACGGAAGGGGCCGCACTGCTGTCGCTCGTCGGCCGGCTGACGGGCTATACGCCGCGCTGGTTCACGTATTTCATCGGCGACGCGCACATCTACGAGAACCAGCTCGACATGCTGCAGCAGCAGCTCACACGCGAGCCGTACGAAAGCCCGCGGCTCGAGATCGCCGAGCGCGTGCCTGAATACGCGAAGACGGGCGTCTACGCGCCCGAGTGGCTCGAGCAGATCGAGCCGTCCGATTTCTCGCTCGTCGGCTATCGCCACCATGAGCCGCTGACCGCGCCGATGGCGGTCTGATCGCGCGGCCCCCGCAGAAAGAAGGCCTGACCGGCATCAGCCGGTCGGGCCTTTTTGCTTCACGTTTGAGGCACTTACTGGCGGTGCCGCTCTTCGTGACCGCCTTGCGGCGGCGGGTTGCTCGGGCGCGGCGCCTCGACGTGCGGTGCCGGTTGCGGCCGCGGTTCCATCCGGGGCGCGGGCATCGACGGGCGCGGTTCCACATGCGGTGCGGGCATCGACGGCCGTGGCTCCATGCGCGGCGCCTGCGGCTGAGGGCGCGGCATTTCATGTGCGGCGGGGGCCGGCGGACGGTACTCGTTCACGCGCGGCGGCGCGACTTCGCGGCGTGGCGCCGGTTGCGCGAATTCGGGGCGCGGTTGCGGCGCGGGGGCGGCCCGTTCCGGTTGCGGCTGCCCATGCTGGGCCGGCGTCGGGAATTCGGGGCGCGGACGCGGCTGCGGGATTTGCGCCGTATTGTCGAACCTCGGCTGCGGCAGCGCGCGCGGCGCTTCGTTCCGGCCGCCGGGCTGTGCGCCCTGCGGAGCCGGCGCGCCGTCCGGATGCGGCACCGGCACCGCGCTGCGCACGGGCGGCAGCGCATTCTGTCCTGCCGCGTGCAGCGCGGCCGGCGGGGCGGGGCGCTGACGCTCCATCGGCGTGTGCGGCTGCATCCACGCCGGTGACGACGCTTCGGCTGCGTGTGCGTTGCCGTTGCCCGACGGGAAATTGCCGGCCACCGGCGGGTGCGGGACACCGTTTCCGGGCCCGAACGCCTGGCGCGGCGCCGGGTTGCCCGGTGCCTGCGGCATGCCGCCGTTGGCGAAGCGCGGCGCATTGGGGTTCTCGCCGTTCGCCGGCCGCGCGATAGTCGGCGCGCCCGGCACCGGCACCGGTGCGCCCGGCCGTCCGGCCTGCGCGGCTGGCGGCTGGCCTTCGCGCGGCGCGCGTGAAGGTTGCACGACGGGGCCGTGCGGATTCACGAGCTGCACGTTGTGCATTGCCCATGCGCCGCCGTTCGGGTTGCCCGGAACGCGAACCGGGCGAGCCGAGTAGTCGGCCGGCACGTTCGTCTTCACGACGGGGGCGCCGGCGCCCGGTACGCGTGCGCCTTGCTGTGCAAGGTGGGCGGCGGCCTGGTCGCGATACGCGGCCGGCACGGCAGGATTGCGCGTCGCGACGTACGGGTGCTGCGCGATCGCCTCCGGCGGACGGTAGCCGGCATTGCGCAGCCCGCCGGTAAAGCTCTGGCGCACCGGCGCGATACCGGGCGTACCCGGTGTCACGTGCGCATTGCGCCATTGCTGCGGATCGACATGCTGCGAGAAATGCGCAACAGGCTGGCCGTGCACGAACGCGGAGGCCGGCACGGCCGTGATCGCGTGCGGCGCGTGGAAGTTCACGTACGTCTTGTTGATGTTGGTGATATTGGTGATGTTCGTCACGTTCACGGTCTTGTTCACGTTGACGTTGTTCACCACGATGTTGCGGTTCACGCGATCGTAGTAGTGCGGGCTCCAGCCGCCCCAGCCGGGGTGCCACGGCTCACCCGGGCCGAGCGCGAACCATGCGCAGCCGGCCGCGGCGACGCCACCGACGGTGAGCGCGACGCTCCAGTCGGGACCGCCGCCGCCACCGACGAACGCGACGAGCGCCGGCGCATAGACGGGCGGCTGGCTGACGACCATCGGGCCGGGCACCCATGCCCAGCTATCGTCCACGTACGCCCAGCGGCCGTAGTGATACGGAGCGAAGCCCCACGGTGCATCGTCGACCCACGTCCAGCCCCACGGTGCCTGCCAGATCCAGTGGCCGTCGTGATACGGCGCCCAGTCGGCCGGCGTGTCGTTCGGCACCCATACCGAGCCGTAATTCGGGGTTTCGCGCCACGTGCCGTTCGCGTCGAGATCCTGGTAGCCGGGAACGTCGCGGGACACATAGCGGGCCGATACCGAGCGCTCCTCGGCCGCGTCGCGGCTGGCGGCCCACTGGTCGAGCGCATCGGGGCCCGGCGCGGGCGATTGCTGCGCAACCTGCAGGTCGGTGCCCGTGAACACGACCTGCTGTCCGGGTGACAGCGGGTATTGTCCGTTGCTGCCGTAGACGGTCGCGCTGCCGCTGCGCACCGTGACCGTCGTGCTCGCTCCGTTCGGCGCGACATCGACGCGGTAGTCGCCGGGGCCCGTGATGCCGAGCGCGAGGTTCGGCGTGTCGATTTCGTACGATCCGCCGGCCGGCAGCTGGCGCACGTGCGTCGATACGGTGCCGAGGCCGACCTTCAGTTGCGTCGTCGTGTCGTCGAGGTTCAGCACCGACAGGCTCGTTGAATTGCCGAGCCGCACTGCGGTCGAGCCGATGTGCAGTTCCGAGCGCGCGCCGGCATCGTTCCAGAGCTGGTCGCCGGTCGTCAGCGGCCGGTTCACGGCGGCATACGACCATGTATCGGTGCCGGCCGGTTCGGTCGTCACGGCGCCCGACAGGTAATTGAGCCGCGCGACGCGGCCCGGCGGATCGCCGCCCGGCTGCCGGGCCGCGGCCGCATACGGCGGGGCATCGGCCGATTGTGCGAATGCGGGGGGCAGCGTCGCAAGCGCGACGAACGCGAGCAGCGTATAGCGGGCGGATCGCTTGAGCGTGAACAGGGGAGCCATGGTGAGCGTCTTCGTCGTTATCGCGGCGCGTCGATTCGTGCCGTTGAGTTCACAATATCCGCTCGGTCTGTTTCAGTGCTCGGTGTTTTGTAAGCCGGATGGCACGCCATGTAACAAAACCTGTCCATCGCGAGCCGTTGTCGTGCAGCTGCAATGCTGGCGTCAAGCGGACGTAAGCCACCCGTCGAAAACCTGCTGTCCGGGCACGGTGACGCGCAGCACGCGCGGTCGTGCGGAGCGCTCGATCCAGCCGTGCGCACAGAAGCTCTCGAGCAGTGCGGCGCCGAGCGCGCCGCCGAGATGCGAGCGCCGCTCGCTCCAGTCGAGACAGCCACACGCGAAGCGGCGCCGGCGCGCGCGCTGCTGGGCGACGTCGATGCCCCATTGCGCGAGCGCCCGGGTGCCGAGTTCGGTGGTCTCGATCTCATCGCCGTTGGCGAGCAGCCAGCCGCGCGCGGTGAGCCCGTCGAAGATGCGCACTGCGAGTTCGCCGGCCATGTGGTCGTAGCAGGTGCGTGCGTAGCGCAGTTCGGCCGGCACCGTGCGCGACGGCGGCGGAACCGGGCGGTGCGGCGCGGCCGCGCGGGCGACGTTCGCGAGCGCCTCGAGCGATGCCGCGATGTCGGACGATGCGATCCGGTAATAGCGGTGCCGGCCGCGCACTTCGAGCGCGAGCAGGCCGCCTTCGGTCAGCCGCGCGAGATGCGCGCTTGCCGCGGACGGCGACAGCCCCGCGATCATCGTCAGTTCGCCGGCCGGTCGGGCGCTGCCGTCCATCAGCACCCACAGCATCGCGGCGCGCCCCGGGTCGGCGATCAGCGCGCCGATGCGGCTCAGGCCCGGAAAGTGGTGGTCGTCGTGATCGGTCATCGTCGTGTCTCGTCAGGCGGGGTGACTTGCAGTGTAGTGGGTGCGGGCATTCGATGTTTCGGATCCGGCTGAAATGTCGAATAGCGGTACCGGCGCGGGCACCGACCCTGCGGAAGACCGGACTGCGGCGCCGTGCGGGGCACGCGTAGAATGGCCGGACGCGGCGGCAGCGGGCCGCCGCACGTGACACGATGCAATGATGAAGACGATTTTCTGCCTGTTGGCGGCCGTGCTCGTCTGCTCGGCCTGTGCGCAGGGCGGCGCGGGCGCTGCCGGCGCGCGGGGCGGCAGCCTCGAGATGTACGGGACGATCGACCAGGGCATCACGATACGCCGCTGACGGGCGCCGATCCGTGTGCGTTTCGGGCACGTCGGCGCCGCCGCGCCATACGGGGCGCCCCGCGACGCGTTGCCGCAGTGCAACGTATAATGGCCCGATCACAGCGCCCCTGCCGCCCGGAGCCAACAAGATGCCCCAACCGTCCCCCGTACCGGCCGCCCTCGACCGCACCGAAACCGTATTCCGCTTCCTCGCCGAGCCGTCGTCCGTGAACTTCGGCGGCAAGGTGCATGGCGGCGCGCTGATGAAGTGGATCGACGAGGTCGCGTATGCGTGCGCGGCCGTCTGGTCGAGCCGCTATTGCGTGACGGTCAGTGTCGGCAACATCCGTTTCCAGCGCCCGATCCTGGTCGGCAATCTCGTCGAGCTGAAGGCGCGCGTCGTCGCGACGGGGCGCACCAGCATGCACATCCATGTATCCGTGCACGCCGGCGATCCGAAGGGCGGCGTGTTGCGCCAGACGACCGATTGCCTGGTCGTGTTCGTCGCGGTCGACGAGAACGGCAACCCGGTGCCGGTGCCGCCGTTCGTGCCCGAGACCGACGAACAGAAGGTGCTCGCGAAATATGCGGCCGATGTGCGGGCCGCGCTCGACAAGATTGTCGAGATGAAGCCGGAAGAGGTCGCGAAAGGCGCGGTCTGACCGTCGCGGGCGCCGCGCCGTTTGCACCGCGCCCGTCGTTCCGCCGTTACCGAGAGCCGATCATCTGCTCGGGTCGCACCCACGCATCGAATTCCGCCTCGGTCAGATAGCCGAGCGCGAGCGCGGCGGCCTTCAGCGTCGTGCCTTCCTTGTGCGCCTTCTTCGCGATCTGCGCGGACTTGTCGTAGCCGATATGCGGATTGAGCGCCGTCACGAGCATCAGCGATTCGTTCAGCAGCAGGTCGATGCGAGCGCGATTCGGCTCGATGCCCACCGCGCAGTGGTCGTTGAAGCTCTGCGCGCCGTCGGCGAGCAGCCGCACCGATTGCAGTACGTTGTGCGCGATCATCGGCCGGAACACGTTCAGCTCGAAATTGCCGCTCGCGCCGCCGACGTTGACCGCGACGTCGTTGCCGAACACCTGGCAGCACAGCATCGTCACGGCCTCCGACTGTGTCGGGTTCACCTTGCCAGGCATGATCGAGCTGCCCGGCTCGTTCTCCGGAATCGACAGCTCGCCGAGCCCGCAGCGCGGCCCGCTCGCGAGCCAGCGGACGTCGTTCGCGATCTTCATCAGGCCGGCCGCGACGGTCTTCAGCGCGCCGTGCGCGAACACCAGCGCGTCGGCCGCCGCCATCACCTCGAACTTGCTCGGCGCCGTCACGAACGGCAGCTTCGCCAGGCGGCCGATTTCGTCGGCGACGCGCACCGCGAACTCCGGATGCGCGTTCAGCCCCGTGCCGACCGCGGTGCCGCCGAGTGCGAGTTCGTACAGGTGCGGCAGCGCCGATTCGACGTGACGGATGCCCTGGTCGAGCTGCGCGACATAGCCGGAAAACTCCTGGCCGAGCGTGAGCGGTGTCGCGTCCTGCAGGTGCGTGCGGCCGATCTTCACGATGTCGGCGAACGCCTTCGATTTTGCGTCGAGCGTCGTGCGCAGCGTGCGCAGCGCCGGCAGCAGGTGATTGACGATCGCGTACGCGGCCGCGACGTGCATCGCGGTCGGGAACACGTCGTTCGACGACTGGCCGCGGTTCACGTCGTCGTTCGGATGAACCTTGCGCGCTTCGCCGCGCTCGCCGCCCATCAGCTCGCTCGCGCGGTTCGCGATCACCTCGTTGAGGTTCATGTTGGTCTGCGTGCCGGAGCCCGTCTGCCAGACCGCGAGCGGGAATTCGCGCGGATGCTTGCCGGCGATGATCTCGTCGGCCGCGTCGATGATTGCGCGCGCCTTGTCGTCGGCCAGCACGCCGAGCGACTGGTTCACGGCCGCCGCGGCACGCTTGACGATCGCCAGCGCGTGGATCAGCTCGGGCGACTGCTTCTCCGTCGAGATCCGGAAATTCTGCAGCGAGCGCTCGGTCTGCGCGCCCCAGAGCCGGTCGGCCGGCACGGCGATCTCGCCGAACGTGTCGCGTTCCATCCGAACTGCTTCGTTCATGATGCACTCCTCTTGGAAAGGGGAAAGGCCGCGCAATGCGCGGCGCCGGGCGTATCGTGAGGCAGTCGCGCCGCTCGCGCGGCGTCTTCGGGACTTCGGGTCTTCAGCCGACAAGCATAGCGTCGGCCGCGATTTCGTGTCGTGTCGCGCTCAATGCCGCGCCGCGATGAGCGACGCGGTCTTCAGATGAAAGCGCCATGCCATCAGCGCCGCGACGCTCGCGAGGCCGGCCGCGAGCCCCCACCACAGGCCGCGCGCGCCGAGGCCCGCATGGAACGCGAACCAGTAGCCGGTCGGGAAGCCGATGCCCCAGTAGCCGAAGGTCGCGGCGAGCATCGGGATGCGCGTGTCCTTCAAGCCGCGCAGCGCGCCCGACGCGACGGTCTGCATCCCGTCGACGATCTGGAACACCGCGGCGATGCCGAGCAGCGATGCCGCGAGCGACACCGTGGCCGCATTGGCCGGGTCGTCGAGATGAAGATACAGGCCGACGATCGTGTGCGGCGCGACGATCATCACGACGCCCGACAGCGACATGAACGCGACGCCGAGCGCGAGTGCGACGAAGCCCGCATGCCGTGCGGCGACGGGCGAGCCCGCGCCGACCCAGTAGCCGACCCGGACGTTGGCGGCCTGGCCGATCGCGAGCGGCACCATGAACGATACCGACGCGACGTTCAGCGCGATCTGGTGCGCGGCGAGCGACGTCGCGCCGAGTACGCCGACCGTGAGGCCGGTGCCGAGGAACAGCGTCGATTCGACCCCGTACGTGATCGCAACGGGCCAGCCGATGCCGATCAGCTCGCCCATCACGGGCAGCTTCGGGCGCGCCGCGGTCACGAAATGGCGGAAGCGCTGCCGGCCGTGCAGCAGCCAGATCAGCGCGAGCGCGGTGAGCCAGATCGTGATCGTCGTCGCGACCGCCGACCCGAGAAAGCCGAGGCGCGGCAGCCCGAATGCGCCGTGGATCAGCCCGTAGTTCAGCACGCCGTTGACGCCGACGCCGCCGATCGACACCCACAGCAGCCGCCGCGCGGCGCCGATCGCCGGCAGGAATGCGCGCATCAGCCCGACGCCGATCAGGCTGCCGAGCGCCGCGAAGCGCAGGATGCCCGTGTATTCGCCGACGTGATGCGCGAGCAGCGGCGGCTCGTGGAACATCAGCAGGATCGGTTCGGCCAGCGACAGCGCGACGATTGCCGGAATCGCGAGCAGCACGGACAGCGCGAACCCGGTCCAGTAGATGTGCGGCACGCGGTCCTCGGCCTGGGCGCCGCGCGCATGTGCGACGCTCACGCTGACCGACGACAGCACGCCTTGCAGAATGGTGACGATGACGAAGAAGAAGTTCGCGCCGAGACCGCCGGCCGCGAGCGAATCGGGGCCGAGCGAACCGAGCAGCACCGTGTCGGTGACGCTCATCGCCATTTGTGAAAGTTGCGCGATCGCGAGCGGTGCGGCGAGGCGCGCGGTATCGGCAGCGTGACTGGACAGCGACGGCGGCGCGGAGGCCGTCCGCGTGAGACCGGAGTGCGACATGGAATGGGCGCTCGCGCGGGTGCGGGCCCGCGCTGTCTGTATTTATTTTGAGAGACGGCTAGCTTACGGCTTTATTCGTACCGTGTCGAACGCGCGCGCCGATGGCCATGTCGCGGACAGGGGGAACAGGCCCTAAGCCTCGCGCACCGCGATGCGCGTGTCGCCGAGCAGCACGACCTGGCCCGCGCGGATCTTGCAGGTCTTGCGAAGCTCGACCGCGCCGTCGACTTTCACCGCACCGGACGCGACGATCAGCTTCGCGGTACCGCCGCTGTCCGCGAGGCCGGTGATCTTCAGAAGGTTGTGCAGCTCGACGTATTCGCCGGTCAGCGTGAAATCCAGGTTGGGCATGACGAAGAAGGTGCGCAATGCGCGGAAGGAATCGCCTCGCATCATACGGCACCGCGGGCCGGCGCGCGAGCGCGGGCGGTCGCGGCACGCAGATGTTAAGGACTGTGAGCGATTCGTCAGCAAATGAAACGGTGGGTAACAGTCTGAGAGATTCGAGAACCTGCCGTGCGGGCCGCGGGTCTTTTGTCGTACCTGCTGCGTGTTGCGGCGGGGGACGCGACGGACCGCATCGCTGCGGTTCGCGCCCACAACTTCTTGAGGAGGATTGTCATGTCCAAGATTCGTACGATGCTGATCGGTGCCGCGCTGACGGCGTTCGCCACTTCGGCCGCGTTTGCCCAGACGGGCACGGCGGCGCAGGGCGCGGCAGGTGCCGGCGTGCAGGCGCAGACCCCGGCAGCGGGTGTCGGCGCGGGCGTGCAGGGCAGCGCCGGCGCGAACGCGTCGGGCAATGCGGTCGGCGGCGCAACCGATGCGGTCGGCGCGGCAGCCGACGGCGCGAAGGATACGGCGTCGTCGGCCGTCCACTCGGCCAAGAAGCACGCGAAGCACACCGCGAAGTCGGCCAAGAGCCATGTTGGCTCGGCCAAGGCGAAGGCCGGCGAAGCGACCGAAGGCGGTGCATCGGTCGGCGCGGAGGGCGGTGCATCGGCCCAGGGCGCCACGCAGTAAGCGGTGCCTGGCGCCGCGCGACGCTCGCCCTGGACGGCGCGTCGCGACGGCGGCCGTCCGGCGGCCCGGTTCGCTTCGCGCGAACCGGGCCGTTTTCATGTGTTCATGCTTTCAGCAGCGCGGGCGTGCGGTCACGGCCGACGCTGTCCCTGGCCTTGTCCCTGCGCGGGGCGCGCGGCAGCCGGCGTGAATACGCTGCGCAGCCACGCAGCGAGCCGCGCGAAGACGTCGTACGGCTCTTCGACGAAGATCTCCGGTTTCAGCAGCCGCAGGTATTCCATGATCTGCTGCGCTTCCTGTTTCTGGAACGAGCCATGTGCGAGCCCGAGCCGCAGCAATCCGCGCAGTTCGCCGAGCTTGTCGCGCGCGGTGCTGCCGACGCTCATCTCGCATGCGAGCTTGGCCTCGTAAATCCGTTGCCGCAGCGATTCCGCGAGCCGCCATGCGGGCGTTTGCATCAGTTCTTCGAGCGCCTGGATGTCCTGAGCCGCGCCCTTGATCTGCGACGCGAGCGGGTCGATCTGCGCCGGGTCGCCCTGCGCCTCGGCGACGATCGCCTTCGCCCAGTCGCGGCATGCCCTCGCGAGTTCGTCGGGTGTCCATTCGGAGCGCGACGCGAAGCCGAAGCCGAATTCGCCGGCCTGCCGCATCAGGATCGCGACGACGTCCGGAAATTCCTTGTCTAGCGTGCGCTTTGCCCACGCGTACTGGCCGCCCTGCAGCATGCGCTGCACCGCGTGCTCGGTCAGCGGAACCATGTTGTCGAGCAGCTTCGCGCGCAGGAAATCCTCGAACGACGGTGTCGCGAACTGCGGGTCGAGTTTCAGCGACACGCGGACGAACGCGTCGTAGTCCTTGCGCAGGGACTCGAGCGTGTCGTCCTTGAGGGAAAGGGTGATCTGGCCCATGAATCGTCTCGATGGCGGCCCGCGCAGGCCGGCGGTCGGCACGGCGCACCGGTGCGGGCGCAGCGTCGACTGACCGGTGCGCGCCGAGGCCGGTGGCGGGTTTTCATTTCCTATATCGGCGCGCCGCGCGGAAACTTGAGCGCGCGTGGTGGAGTGTCCGCTCAGGCGGGCAGCCAGTGCGGCAGCACGATCCCTTGCCAGAAAAAGAACACCGCGAGCCCCGCCGCGATCGTCACGAGCGGGCGGCGGGTCGCCGCCGACACGAGCACGGCGGCGAGCGCGCCGACGAGCTGCGGATTGCGCCAGGTCAGTTCGGCCGTGCCGCCATGCGGCGAGACGGTCATCGGCACGATGATCGCGGTCAGCACGGTGACGGGCACGAAGCCGAGCGCGGTCCGCACGAGCGGCGGGAAGGTCAGCCGCTCGCCGAACAGGAACAGCGTCGTGCGGATTGCGTAGGTGATGACGGCCATCCCGAGGATCAGCAGCGCGTAGCTCACGATGCGGCCTCCGTGCGTGACCGCGCGCGCGAGCGCTCGTGCCGCAGTGTCAGCGCGACGCCGATCGCGACGCCGGCGGCAACCGCGCCGAGCAGCCCGAGCTTGTACGGCCAGCCCTGCCAGAAGTACGCGAGCGTGCCGGCCGTCGCGGCCGCCGCGAAATAGCGCAGCGTGCCGAGCTGCGGGACGACGATCGCGATGAAGGTCGCCGCCATCGCGAAATCGAGGCCGAGCGACTGCAGGCCCGGGAATGCCGCGCCGAAGCCGATGCCCGCGAGCGTCCAGACCTGCCAGTTCAGGTACATCGCGAGCCCGGAGCCGAAAAAGTAGTGCGGGCCGATCGTGCCGGGCGGGAAGTGCCGGTAGTGCGCATAGGCGACCGCGAACACCTCGTCGGTCATCAGCGCGCCGAGCGTGGCGCGCCAGCGCAGCGGCAGGTGCGCGACATAGGGCGCGAGCGTCGCGCTGTACAGCAGGTGGCGCAGGTTCACGATCAGCGTCGTCGCGAGTACGACGACGAAGCTCGCGCTGCCCGCGATCAGGCCGAGCGCGATGAACTGCGCGGAGCCCGCGAACACGGCGAGCGACATCAGCACGCCGTGCCATGCGGCAAGCGGGCCGCCGCCGACGAGCGTGCCGAAAATCACGCCGAACGGCGCCGCGCCGATCATCATCGGGATCGTGTCGCGCGCGCCGTCGAGCCATTCGTTGAGCGGGCGGCGACGGGGCGATGCGGGTGTCGGGTTCAAAGCGTGCTCCTCCATGCGCTGGAGGATAGCGGGCTGGTGGTTTTCGGGCTTGTATGTTCTTGCGGTCGCGGGCGGGGTGGCTGCCCGGGCGTTTGTCGGCGCAGCGGCAAGCGAGCGGCCGGATGCGGGAAGCCGCGCGTCAGCTCGCCTGCCAGCGCCCGGGCGGCACGCCGAACATCCGTTTGAAATGCCGCGTGAAGTGGCTCTGGTCGACGAAGCCGCTGGCCGCCGCGACGTCGGCGACGGGCACGCCCGCCCGCAGCGGCGCCAGCGCGCGCTGCAAGCGCAGCTGGTTGCGCCAGGCATGCGGCGGCATGCCGGTCGTACGCGTGAACAGGCGCGCCGCGTGGAACGGCGACAGGCCGGCCGCCTGCGCGACTTCGTCGAGCGTCACCGTGCACGTGAGATCGGCGGCGAGCCGCTCGCGCATCGCATCGACGCGCGGCTCGTCCGCCGCGAGCGGCGCCGGTCGTGGCTGCGCGTCGGCATGGCGCACGATCAGCGTCGACAGCGCGTCGAGCATGGCCGTTTCGGCGGCGAGCGGATCATAGATGCGCGGTGCGCCGGAGGCTGGATCGCCGGCCGCCGGATCGCCGGCCGCCGGATCGTCGGCCGGCTGCCCGTGCGCATGGGAGGACAGCGCGCGCTCGCTGCCGGCTTCCATCATCCGGTGCGCCAGCGCGAGCCGGGCCGCGAGGTCGGCGTCGCGAATCACGTCGGGGGCAAACCACGGTGCGTCCTGCGGGCAGCCGGCTATCGCGCTGGTGAGTTCGCGGATGAATTCGACCGGTATGTAGCTGACGCGATAGCACCAGCCTTCGTCGGCCGCGCGCGAGCCCGTATGTACTTCGCCGGGATTGATCACGGGCACGGTGCCCGTTTCGGCGACATGGCCGCTGCCGCGATAGGTGAAGCGTTCCGCGCCTTCGAGGATCACGGGAATCGTGTACGCGTCGTGCCAGTGGGGTGCGAACGTGTGGTCGCGATAGGTGGCCGTGACGAGATCCGCGTCCGGCAGCAGCGGCGTGCGCCAGTAGCGTGCGGAGTCTGGGAGGCGGGTGGCGGACATGATCGGGCGCGGGATCGGTCGAACCGACAGTGTATCGCTCGCGCGCCCGTCAGGTGCGGGCCTTACTTGACCGGAATCGTCGTGCCGGCCGGCATCGGCACCGCGGTGACGGCGTTCTTCGGGCTGCCGCTGACGATGCGGTCGCTGTAGGTCAGGTAGACGATCGTGTTGCGCTTCTTGTCGACCACGCGCACGACGTGCAGCGTCTTGAAAATGAACGACATGCGTTCGCTGAACACGTCGGTCTGCTGCTTGAGCGGTTCCTTGAAAGTGATGGGGCCGACCTGCCGGCACGCGATCGACGCCTCGCTCGGATCCTCGGCGACGCCGAGCGTGCCCTTGATGCCGCCCGTGCGGGCGCGCGACACGTAGCAGGTCACGCCGTTCACGACCGGATCGTCGTACGCCTCGACGACGACGCGGTCGGAGCCCGTTACGCGGAAGTGGGTATTGACGCTGCCGACTTCCTCCGCGTGCGCGAGCGGCGCGATGGCGAATGCGGAGAGCAGGAGGGCGAAGGGTGCGGCGCGCAGGAGGAGGTGCTTCATCGACGGAACCGGATGCGAATGCGGGACAGAGACTCTAGCATGCGCGGGACCGGGCCACGAAAACGCGAAAGGGCGGCCGGAAAAGCGAAAGGCCCGTCGAATGACGGGCCTTTCGCTGTCTGGCTCCCCGACCTGGGCTCGAACCAGGGACCTACGGATTAACAGTCCGGCGCTCTACCGACTGAGCTATCGGGGAATA